>NZ_JBXWSR010000037.1:0-477114 GCF_059613525.1 Ruegeria sp. SATB045
TCGCCAGCTCTCCCTCGCCTCGGGAGAAGTGAATCAGCGGTGAAAGCCCAGTTCAAGCAGAGTTTTTCAACACAATCAGCCCGGAGCTGTCGTTCAAGCCGATCGCGGCGAATGGCGGCATCGAGCCCAGAGCGGAAATTGAGAACACTGCGGCCAAGCCACCCGAGAGCAGATCGCATTCCTTCAATCTTCCCTAGCAACACGTTCGATTTGGGGTTTCGTGCTATGGTGATACTGCGAGCAGGAGACGTGGATGTGGATGCGGAGGCTCGAATGGCGGAAAATGCGTCGATCACACCAATTGAGAAGCTGGGTCCAGAGTACGAGGAAGCACTTGCGCTATCCGGACTCATTGACGATGTCGAAGACACCACGCCGCTCGAACCACGTAGATACAGGTACACCGAAGGCGAATCTATCTGCAGTGCCGGCGATCCGGCAGAGTGTCTCTGGATTATCGTTAATGGATCTGTCGCCATTAAATTAAATGGACAAACTCTTTTCGTTCGGCGGCGAAACGAAGTGATCGGAGAACAACACTTGGCCGGCAACGGGTATCAACGTGTCTACGACCTTGTCGCAAACGAGAGTATTGTCGATGTTCTAGTTATTGATCGGACCAACATAGAGAAACACCCAGAAGCGGGTATCATTTGGAGAAACATCGCAAAAATTATCTCGATCAAACTTCGAAGCGCGACTAGGAAGACTGCGTCTCTTAGCCGCCATTTGGCTGACGACACGCGCATTCTACACGCCTACACAAACCAATACGCCTTAAGTCGCCGAATGCAGTCCGGGAGTGAACAACAAGCGGAATATCTCATCGAGCGGGCTATAATTTGGTTTTCCGACGTGGTCGGATTCAGCAGGTTCACTTTGAAGACGCCTCCGGAGCGCGTCGCCGACATCGTTCAGCGGTTCTTTAACGCACAAACGTCCCCCGTCCTCGATCGAGGCGGACACATCGATAAGTTCATCGGTGACGGGTTGATGGCGTTTTGGGTGATGAAGGGCAAAGTCGAAGACGCCTCGTCAATCTGTTCGGATGCTGTTCGTGCCGCTGAACAATCGGTAAAGAACGTCAATGAGATTAGAATAGGGAACGAGCCTTTGACCCTCAGAATTGGACTACATATCGGGCTTGTCGTGAGTGGAGATTTCGGTTCTGCAACTCGACATCAGTTCACGATGATTGGGACAGAGGTCAACAAAGCAGCGCGGCTGGAACAGATCCATTCCGAAGACATACTGGACGGCCATGGTGAGCTTGGAAGCATCCGCGTCAGCCGGGAGTTCTGGAACGAACTCGACACAGTCAGCCGTAAGAAGTTCTCAAAAAAGTTGACGGCACGGGCGAAAAATATCGGAGTAATGGAGCTTTTCACGAACTGATACTGGCGCTGTAGCACACTAGACGGCCCGAAATAGATCAAACGTGCGAACCCCAATGACCGCATCGTCTGCGGGGCAGACGTTGAACTAAATCTGTCGAATTACTAAACTGAGTTCAAGGCGCGCTTCCGCAACGAAAATCGTACAGCATAAGCGGGAGCTTTGGTTCAGAAAGATCGCCGTCAATAACGTGCAAGTCGGTTCGACACGCGCCACATGCCACAACTTTGATAAGCACCTGGTTGGCGGCGGGTTTCGGGGTCGGAACGTTTCTGAGTTCCAGTTTTCAGACGGCATTGCCAAAAACCATTGCTCGCATAGTTTTTTTCCTCTGGATCTCCCTTGTTGCCGACATTGACGCAGCGCATTGCAGAAATTCTGAATGCGTCGGTACCACAGAATAGTATCCGGTTCGTTTGCTTTATTTTAGCGTACGGTAATCACCGTGCAGTCTGCACGCTGATTGACTTTTTGCGAAACGCTGCCTTGAAAGATCCGTTGAACCCGGCCCAAGCCGCGGTGGCCTATAACTATTGTGTCTGCACCGATTTCACTGGCCATTTTTAGGATGCCTTCATCGTAATCCCCAGTGTTTACCCGTGTCGAAACGCTCTTCGCGCCTGCATCCTTCGCGCGTCGCGCCGCTCCATCAACGATTTTCTCGCCAATCACTGTGATGATACGCTCTCTGTCTGCGCGTGACAGGGGGCCCGAAAATACCGCGTCAATATTGGATGGAATGTCGCCCAAATGAAGCTTCACATCGCTTTTGACTTGCTGAACCAAGTGCTCGACCTCAGTCATGCGGCCCAATTCTTCAATGCGAGCGCCATGTTGAAGAACATGGCCAATAGTCATTGGCACATCCAGTCTGAGCGCTAGGTCTGTAGCGAATTCAACGGCACGATCAGCTGTTTCAGAGCCGTCAGTTGCGACCAAGATATTCGAAATCATGGCTTCCCCTCCGTTTTGAAAGGCCAAGACTGACGGGTATCAGAGGAAGATGCATTGATGCAGGTCAATAGACTCAGTGAACTCGAAACTTGCGATTTCCGCCGTTGCCAACCTTTTGACCGAGGTTCGATTGGTGTTGAAGCCTGGAGGTTTGCCGTGAAAAGCGGTTTGTTCAAACGCATGTAACTTCAGCTAAATCTGCAATTGGTTTTGCTAAGATAATGCAAAGTCGACTATTATTTGATTGGGCCTTGATCAAGGATGCATAGTCTGTGTGGTTGGTTGAGGGTCTGAGGTTGTGCTGTCTGCGGACGCAAGTACCAGTCTGTTTGAAAGATTTCGCTTATGCCACAAGAGCCACCTAAAGATCCCGGCAATGGGCCAAAATGGCCAGAGTGGATTTATTATGTTGCGCTTGTTGCCACGATGGGAACTTTAATTGTCGCAAGTTTCTTTGCGCCGCCTACCGATCTGACCGCTACGACGATTTCATATAGCGGCGTGAAAGAGATCATTCGTGCGGGACGGGTTCGTTCAGCAGAATTAAGTGATCACAGCATAACGGTTCGCGCTACCTCTGCAGACGGGGATGGTGAGCAAGCTTTCCGGGCCGTTGTGCCAAGCCAGAGCGACCCAGATTTGTTGGCGCTGCTGGAAGATAACGGTGTTGATGTTACTGCTATTGAACCATCTGGAACCTCGGTCTTCGTCTATCTTATTCCGTGGATATTTATCCTGGCCCTGTATTTCTGGTTTCAAAGACGAATGACGGGCGGGATAGCCGGCGGTCCGGGAGGTATTTCTGGTGGTCTACTAAGCGGTCGTTTCTCAAAACCAAACGAAGCTGGAAGAAAGGTAACCTTCGAAGATGTCGCGGGGCAGGATCAGGCTAAGCGCGAAGTAATAGAGTTAGTAGAGTTTTTACGCGACCCAGAGCGTTTTGCCCGTGTCGGCGCTGAGGTCCCACATGGGGTTTTGCTTGTTGGCCCCCCGGGAACGGGCAAAACGCTTCTGGCCAAAGCCCTTGCCGGCGAGGCCGACGTACCATTCTTTTCGACATCTGGTTCCGAGTTTATTGAGATTTTCGTCGGCGTTGGCGCAGGAAGGGTGCGTAAACTCTTTGAAGAGGCGCGTAAGGCTGCTCCCTCCATTATTTTTATCGATGAGTTGGACAGCGTCGGACGTACTCGTGGAACAGGGCTTGGCGGTGGTCATGATGAACGGGAGCAGACACTGAACCAGATACTTGCCGAGCTTGATGGATTTAGTGGCCGAGAATCTGTTGTTGTGCTGGCGGCGACCAATCGGCCAGATGTGCTGGACCCAGCCTTACTCCGGCCTGGCCGTTTCGACCGTCATGTAACACTGAACTTGCCTGAGAAAGATGCCCGGCGGGCTATTCTTGATATACATGCAAGAAAACTGCCGCTTGAAGATACTGGCGACCTGGGTTGGATCGCAGCAGGAACGCCGGGGTTCTCGGGGGCTGACCTGAAAAACTTGCTTAATGAGGCCGCAATCGGAGCAGCGCGGCGAAGAGCTGATCTGATTTCTCGCAACGACCTTGATGAAGCGCGTGACAAAGTGATGATGGGGACTGTCCGCACTCTTGCGATACGACCCGAAGAAAGGCACCGTCTTGCCGTGCACGAGGCTGGCCACACCGCCGTTTGCTATTTCACGCCAGAAGCTGACCCCTTGTACAAAGTGACGATTATTCCGCGAGGTCACGCGCTTGGGGGGACACACTCATTGCCGGAAGCAGAGCGTCATACCCTTAGTGAAACGTTTCTCAGAGATCAGATTGTTGCTTTGCTTGCGGGGCGAGCGGCAGAGCAACTGTTCCTGGGAACGGTCAGTTCCGGCGCTGACGACGACATCCGAAGGGCTACCGAAACCGCCAGAAGTATGGTGACAAGGTGGGGGATGACCGAAGAACTCGGCCCAATCGACCTGCGGCAAAGCGACGACCACCCATTTCTGGGACGTACAATCGCGCAGCCGACGAACATAGCTGATACAACGGCAGCACAAGTAGACCGGGCGGTTATGAAAATGCTCATTGACGCCGAAGCCAGAGCAATTTCCACTCTCGAAGAGCACAAGCCCGAGGTCGAGACGTTGATTGCAGCGCTTGAAAAAAATGAAACTCTGGACTTCTCTGAAATTCAGGCCTGCCTGGATCCAGAACGTACAATTGAGCAGCCGCAGCAAACTCGGAGTTCGGTGACCAAAATACCGGCGGTTCCGCAGAACTGATACCAAGATTATCAACTACTGTGTTCGCTGGCCACGTAGCAAATGTTCAACTTCTTTGGTTCAGTGCAGACAGCAAAGTCAGGCCAACGGTGCTTGAGCCAAATCAATGTGGCGCGCAACTTGAACAGCTACGGTTCTCAAGTTGGGAGGCCAAAAAGATTTCGATAGAATATGCCGAAATCTGTCAGCGGTAGCGCAGGCCGAGACCAACGTATTCGTGGAAAACGGACATTTTGCTGTACAAGGCGCCGCGCTATGCGAATTTTACAACGGAGAGTCTAGCCGACAGTCAATGGCAAGTGTGAAACACTGGAGAAGTAATCGTTTTCGCAAATTAACCTTGTGAACTGGGCAGCCTAGGCGATGAACAAACCTCAACCGACACGAGCAATTAGCCGATCCAGTCGCATGATCGACTTCAGCCCATTGGCTCGTCGGTACGCGAAGGCTAGGGTTTGGAGTTTGAATCGACAGAACCCCTCTGTTGTTCAATCGACGCTGTTGACTAGGCTTGTTCGCCGCGCGTCTAAAACGAAGTTCGGACAAGCCCATGGCTTTGACCAAATCTCCAAACTCAGAGACTACCAGCAGCGAGTGCCTATCCGCCAATACGCCGAGTTCTGGCAGGAGTGGTGGCAGGCAAGATACCCCGATCTCATCGACCAAACTTGGCCGGGGCGAATTCCGCATTTTGCAATGACCTCCGGGACAACAACGGGTCGCTCCAAATACATTCCATATTCGACCGAGATGCGGCGTTCTGCGGCGCGCGGACTTCTAGATCTTTTGTGTCACCACTTTGTTAATCGACCGGGCAGCAGGGTGCTGGGGGGCTCTGTACTTGGTTTGACCGGCCCAACTGACTTGCAGCACGCCACTCCAGAGGTGGATGTGGGTTCCGTTAGTGCCATCACTGCAGGTGCAATGCCAAACTGGTTTGAGGGTCGAGTGTTGCCAACCCCCGATATTGCCGGGATCGCAGATTGGGAGGAAAAGATCCGCCGTCTGGCACCCCTATCTTTGCAGAGAGATGTGCGTTTTTTGGGGGGTTCACCAAACTGGTTGCTTATCTTTTTGGACGAACTCGCAAAAGATCGGGACACTTCGGGAGTAAAACTAGTCGATTGGTATCCAAACCTAGAGCTTATCGTTCACGGTGGCGTAAATTTCGCTCCGTATCGGCAGCGGTTTGTGGCGCTGATGCAGGGAGGCCACGCAGAAACACGAGAGATGTACTCTGCCAGCGAGGGCGTATTTGCCTACGCCGACCGAGGCGACGGGGAGGGTATGCGCCTGCACCTGAATGGTCATGTGTTTTTTGAGTTTATTCCGGCGGAACAGCTCCATTCCAAAAATCCCGAACGGTACTGGGTTGGAAACATTGAAACCGGAGTTGATTACGCCTTGGCAATTTCAACAGCCGCCGGACTGTGGTCGTATATTGTAGGGGATATTGTGCGCTTCTTGGATCTCTCGCCACCGCGCTTGTTGGTGGTCGGGCGAGTGGAAAACGGGCTGTCCGTCTTCGGTGAACATCTGATCGAAGCGGAAATCGCGGAGGCAGTAGCTGTGGCCGCATCGAACACAGGACTCTCCGTTGTCGACTATAGCGTGGGCGCAGTTTGCGAAGATCAGCGCAATCGCCATCTCTATCTCGTCGAAGTAGAGGGAGAACCTCATCCGAATGCTGCGGAAACGTTCGCTTCAAAAGTCGACAAAGTCTTGTGCAGCCGAAATGAAGATTATTCCGAGTTACGTGCAAGAGGTCTCGCTCTTACAGCACCAGTGGTGAATTTCGTTTCCTCGGGAGGGTTCCTCAGATGGATGAAATCTCGTCGTGGCTTGGGCGGTCAATATAAGGTTCCCAGGATTGTGACAGATGCCAGTTTGTTCGATGACATGCGCAAGGCGATTTTGAGCCAGTCAAACGAAGGTCAAACTCATGACGGTTGAGTTGATTTGGCAAGACCCCAGCTTACTCAGACAGATCACGCGATCGGATGAACCTTCGGCGGCAACCGTTGAATTGCTCGGACATACAGTCTGGGGGAGCCGATCCACGAAATACCGCATTATTGATGTCCCAAATAAGTTGGCTCGGTTGCGTGACCCAAGTTTTTTCGTTTTGTCTGATGCCGGGCAAGAGCTTTGCGTTTTCGTTCTGGATAAGTGTCTGAAATTGTTAGCGGGGAAAAGGTGCCATGGTTTCCACTTTGTAATGGCCTCGACTAGGCCAGATAGACAGCACGAGGGACTTGCAGGGCAGCTGATTGAGCATGTTCGGAATTATTGCATCTCGACCGTCGGGTCACCGGGGTTTGGATTTGCCTATGTCGAAGAAACGACTGAATACTCGCTCCACCTATCGGATCAGATTGGTCATACGGTTGAGGCCAACATACCTCTGGCTCTTTTTTCGCGGTTTTTTCCGCGCAAGGATCCAAAAGTGGGCATGGTCCGTCCCGAGGAAGCGGAACAGGTTTTGGCCGAGTTGGAGCAGGCTTATCAAGACCACGAATTGACCGACTTCCGCTCTTCATTCAAATCGGATGAGTGTTTTGCTGTAAGAGAAGGAGACGCGATAATAGCGCTTGCTCAGGCAGAACTGTTGAGGTGGTCGATCGTCTCGATGCCCGGAATCCAAGGGGCATTTTTTCTTAGGATTCTCCCATATTTGCCTGGGCTAAATAGCGTTTTCTGTTTGCAGGATCTTAGGGTCGTCAGATTTGGAAATTTGGTCGTGAAAGAGGGACAGGAAGCGGTGTTCTTTAAGCTATTGGAAGCCTGCTTGCATCATTACCAAGCCAAGATTGGCCTGATAATGCTTGATGAACGAAGCGGCGTTTTACGTCGCATTCGAGAATGTGGAAAAATGGGCCTCTTATCTCATGCCATGTCAGGCTCAGCTAAATTGAGGATCGACGTAGTCGGAATGGGCGAGGATATGATCGCGAAGTTGCGAAACGGTCCTGTAATGGTGAGTGCTGGCGACGTCTTCTGATCGGTCACTCGCCAACTATCTTGCGTCCCAGCGAACCGGGTATGATCTTGAAGAACAATGCCACAGCCTTATTGAAAAAACCCGGGATACAGATTGGTTGGTTTTTTTCTACGGCGCGTATCGCGGTAGCCGCGACATCATTCGGCTCGCTCCACATCCACTTTGGGATCGTGACGGATTCTACTGTTCCACCTGCTGCGGCCTGAAATCCCGTGCGTGTGAAGCCGGGGCACACAGCGGTAACGTGCACGCCGCTTGGTTTCATTTCCGCCCGCAATGCGATTGAGAATTGAGCAAGGTACGATTTTAAAGGGTAGTACAGTGTTCCTCCTGCGTGAGGTGGAACAAATGCCGCCAGCGAGGATACGTTTATGATCCGCCCTGATCTTTTTTCCTGCATTGCGGGAGCAATAAGATAGCATAGTCGCACTGGAGCCGCGCCCATGACTTCGATGGTTTCTCGATGCCTGTCCCATTCCACCTCACACAGGTTGCCAGGAACGCCGAACCCGGCATTGTTCACAAGGATGTCCACTTGGATGTTTTGCTCAATCAGATAATCGAACAAACTTTGAGGCGTCTCAGGGATAGCAAGGTCTCCAACCCAAACTTGGACGTCTATTCCGTATTTTGATCGCAGTTGTGACGCCAACAATTGTAAGGGATCATTCCGACGTGCGACGATGAGTAAGTTGACGCCTTCGGATGCGTATTCTTCCGCAAATGCCCGCCCAATCCCCGAAGATGCTCCTGTAATGAGCGCCGTTCTGTTGTCTAGCGGTTCCAACGTCACGCGCTCCTAAAGGTTCAGGGTCTCACGCATTTCGGCAAGACAACCCAGCAGGAAGTCAATCTGCTCGCGTTCGTGTTGACAGGTCATTACAAACCTGATGCGAGCCTGGCCGAGCGCAACAGCGGGGTAACGAGCATGTGGTGCGACGATACCGCGATGTCTAAGCAGGCGGGTAACCTCGGCCGCTTTTAGTTCGTCGCCAATCAAGGTTGGGACAATGTGTGCTTCGCTGCCAAGAGTTTCATACCCACGGGATTCCACTTCACGTCTGAAATAAAATGCATTCTCAAGCGCTTTTTCGCGTCTCCAGGGCTCGCGTTCAGCAATGTCGATAGCTTCGGTTACCCCGGCTGCGATGGCTGGCGGCAATGGTGCGGAGAAGATGTATGTCCGTGCAGAAATACGCAAAAAGTCGATTACTTCCTGATCCCCGGAAACATATCCACCGACGCCTCCAAAAGCCTTTGTAAATGTCCCCATTTGCAAGTCCACGTCGGTTGTGGCGACCCCGTGGTGTTCGAGGCTCCCCCGTCCATTGGCCCCGAGCATACCGACCCCGTGTGCATCATCGATCATCAGCATGGCATTGTGCTCGCGAGCCAAATCGGCCATCGCAGGGATTGGAGCTATGTCTCCATCCATGCTGAAAACGCCATCACTTACCATAAGCTTGGAAGGCATTTTCGATTCGCCAATTGCCTTAGCGAGGTATTTCATATTCTTGTGTGGGAACCTGCTGATCTTCGCCTTAGCAAGGCGGACGCCGTCTACGACGCTTGCGTGGTTCAGTTCTTCACTAAACACCTCCCAACCAACGGCGTCATTTTCTCCAAGCTTGTCTTGGCTGGGATGGCCAAGATGGGTTTCGGCCAAAGACTGAAGAAAGTCTACTTTCATAAGCGCAGGGATCACCCCGACGTTAGCCATGTACCCTGCCGCAAAACAGATCGCGTCTTCTTGGCCAACGAATTCGGCGATACGCTGCTCGAGCGCTCTGTGAACATCGATGTTCGCTGCCATCTGTCGTGATCCGCCGGAACCAAGCCCGTAGCGCTCCAGTGCTTTTTGGGCCGCTGCTTTGACGTCTGGGTGGTTGGAAAGGCCTAGTAGGTTGTTGGAGCAAAATAGCAGATGATCTCGACCGTCGACCCATATCACAGGCTCGGTCGTCGCGCTGTTTACGATAGGATTGTTTGGGTACAGCCCTGAGTTTTGCACGAGTTTCGTCAAGGACATTATTCGTGTAGCTGGTGAAGAAGTAGTTCCTGCCATAAGTCGAACCTTTCTTTCCAAGCTTCGAATTGTCGAGCCGTTCAAGGCGCACTCCGACAGGTTAACCCGCCAAACGTTGAATGAAATTGATATGAATCATGGAGGTTTTGAACGCGATCTCGGAAAATTAAACATGCTTGAGAAATTGCCAACCAGCGGGGTGGATGTAGCGCTGTGCCAGACGATTCCCGAAGCATTCGAAGCAAGGGTCAACGATACGCCTGATAGCCCCGCCTATATTCAATTCGTGAACGGTGCCTGGCAGACACTGACTTGGCGCATGGTGAATGAGCGGGTTGTCAAACGCCGCGCTGCCTTCGCGCAAGCTGATTTGCGCGCCGGGGATAGGATCGGGATTTTCTTACCGAACTGTGTCGATTGGATAGTCACTGATCTGGCGGCCATGTGCGAGGGGTTGGTAACTGTTCCGGTCTACACGCGGGATAGTGTTGCCAATATTTGCCACGTTCTGCGCGACAGCGGTGCAGTTTTATGTGTGACCGACAGTATCGATAGATGGGAAGATTTGGGGTCTGAACGTAAGTCCTTGACCGTATTGAAACAAGTTTGGCTGGTCAGTGGGGAAGGGCCGAATAAAGGTCGAGCGATGGTTTGCCCCGACATAGAGATCGGAAGTTACAAAGAAGATCGAGGTGAATTTGGTTCGCCAGATGATTTGGCGACACTTATTTACACCTCCGGCACTACGGGGCCTCCTAAGGGTGTGATGCTAACTTACAAAGCGCTCCTCTGGAACGCGGCGACTGTGGGCGAAATCAATCCAATTTCCGAAAAGGACTTATTCCTGTCCGTCCTTCCTTTGGCCCACGCATTCGAGAGAACCCTGGGCTATATCTGTCCCATGCTAGCGAACAGCCCGGTGGCTTTCGCGCGCTCCATTCAAGACTTGGCTGAAGACATGCGGGCTCTGCGTCCGACCGTCATGCTTGCGGTGCCGAGACTCTTCGAGAGAGTCCATGATAAAGTGATTTCGGAAGCAGAAGGTTCGGTAATAGCCAGCAGGCTGTTAGCTTGGACAGAGGCAATCGGCTGGCGCCGTCGGCAAGTTGTTGAAAATAAACTGCCGCCTCCTTCTATTGTGGCTAACCTTTATTGGACCCTGATCGGTAGACGTGTCAGCAGGCGTGTGCACGAAGCTTTCGGGGGGCAAATTAGAATGCTGGTTTGCGGTGGTGCGCCTTTGTCCGCAGATACGTCTAGGTTTTTCGCAGCAATGGAAATCCCGCTGCTTCAGGGGTACGGACTCACAGAGGCTGGACCTGCAGTAACCGGGTCGACAATTGATGATCGTCGCTGTGACAGCGTCGGCTTCACGCTTCCGGGCAGCGAACTAAAAATAGGTGATCGGCAAGAACTGTTGATCCACTCACCGAGCGCTATGATCGGCTACTGGAATAACCCAGACGCGACAAACGATGCCTTCGATCAAGATCATTGGCTTCGTACAGGCGATGCGGCCGAGATAATCGATGAGCGTGTTTATATAAGGGGAAGAATAAAGGACATCCTCGTGCTATCGACCGGGGAAAACGTCAATCCAACGCCTATAGAAGCAGCTCTGGCTGCCGATCCTCTGATCGAACAGGTCTGTGTGTTGGGTGATAGCAAGCCATGGTGCTCGGCGGTTGTCGTTGTAAATGCACCGAAATTCCAAGCTTGGTGCGAAAAGACGGATGTTTCTTTAGCTAACCCAGTGTCCGAAGAAGTTCGACGGAATCTGGTTGAACATCTAACAAATAGATTGGAAGATATCCCGCCCTTTGCCCGCATCCGCGACATTGTCATCGAGACTGAACCATGGGGTCTAGAAAACGGTCTAATCACGCCGACACTAAAGCCTAAGCGAGCTAGAGTTCTAGCAAAGTATGAGAAAGCACTCTCAGATCTTTACCGCTGAATACATATTTCTTGTTGCGCCTAACCACCATTGGCGCACGCGCAATGCAGGGTCTTTTTATGTGCCAGCGGGTGACAAATACGAAAACGGTGTGAACTTTCAAACGAATCCAATCCTTGGTCATCTGCCCCACATCAAGGAGTTGGACGGGTTTCGAATGCTAAGATTGGCTTGTTAAGTGGTTAAGCTGTTTTTCGCTTTTTTCTGCCCGCTCCAATAGCCGTTTCCGAAGTCAACGAAAACAAGTGGAGTTGGCACCCCTATTCCCGCAACATTCTCCCGCGAGAGGATATGCCGATTATTGTCGACCTTTTGGACAATGAAATGAGTGAATTCGATAGAGGCAATGGTGAGCCAATCCTAATGCCCACTAAGCTGATCGCGATCGCAAATTACCTTGAGGCACTGCAGGATCCCACTCCAAAGTCTTTTCTTCCCTGAAGAAATTTGGAGCTGAGCGAAAGGCTAATTATTGATGAACAGAAGGATAAGGGGGATTGGCATATGAGTTTGAAGCTTGCTTGTCTCGCCTGTGGTCAGGGAAATAGGGTTCCGGAAGGCCGTCTGCGCGCTTCTCCTAAATGTGGAAAATGTGGTGCCCTGCTCGTGCCCCGGGCTCCCATCGATGTCTCTCTCGACGTTTTACAGAGGGCGGAACGTGTCGACGACGTTCTATTGATTGTGGACTTTTGGGCCGCATGGTGTGGGCCTTGCCGCATGATGGCGCCAGAGTTCGCCAAGGCCGCTCAGGCGCTCAAAGGTCGCGCGCGCCTCGCCAAGCTCGATACTGAGGCATTTCCGACGGCGGGAGCCCGGTATGGCATCCGTGGCATTCCACTTCTGATTGCCTTCCAAGGTGGCAAAGAAATCGGACGGCGGACTGGCGTGATATCCGCAAGCGACATAGCAGACTGGGTCGGCACAAGCACTGGCACGACACTTGATGGACATGCGGAATGAGCGATGATCCTTGCTAGGTTTTGTCAGAAGCACTTGGCTTGATGCGGAGCAGGGGGCTTTCGTGGCCTCAGCTTATGAATAAAAGATCGCCATTAAAGTACTACAAAACCAACCCCGAGATCATTCGTCTGGCCGTTAACCAGCAGGTTTGTCCGCAGAGTGCTCGTTCAAAAAAAAGCGGATCCCGCTGGGGGTTTCTCAGTGGGCGAGGAAGACCGGTAACTTGGTCTGTTCGACCATCGACCGGGTCGTTCCGCCCAAAACAGTCTGGATCATCCGGGCCTGACCGTACGCTCCCATCACGATCAGATCTGAGCCGGCTTCCGCCGCGCGGTCCTGAATAACATCGGCGACGGAGCGTCCACCGCTGGGATACTGTGACAAGGTTACCAAGCATCCATGATGGCTGAGCCATGTGGCCACATCGGTTCCGGGATCCTGCCCGTCACGGTTAACCGTGGTCACAGGGTCGATACATCCTATAATCACCTCGCGCGCGTCCAGCAGATGCGGTAGGGCGGCGTGAACTGCTGCAGACGCGGCCTCGCTGCTGTCCCAGGCGACAAATATGCATTCGGAATTTCGTGCTAGGTTGGCATTGATCCGAATTCCGATCGGTGAGTGGAACAAAACGCCGGATGCCGCTTCGGTCATCAGATCGCGGGTCTCCCGCAGACTTTGAGAAAAGATCGCCTCATCGCTGACACGGGCAAAACGCGCAACGACATGTTTGGTATCCATGCTTGCAGTAAGGACAGCCTCAACCTCCCCCGACGCATTTCTCTGTGCGAGCAGCTGTTCAATGATATCACACCTGAATTTGAGATTTGCTTGCGTGGAGGCTAGGGTCTCCTTCCAATCGTCCGGAATATTCAGCCCGCCATATGGCGGAACCGAGTAGGAATATGCAGGCAAGGCTGGGGCCATATCAAGCATAAGACAAAGCAAATGATGGTCCTCTCTTGCGGCCATTTCCGCAACCTTGCCGATCTCGTGGTCCTCGGTTTTAACATTCATAACAAAAAGTATGGTTCGGCGTTCCATAGGGGTCTCCGTTGAAGTTTGGCGCCAGTCGGAGGCCTTCAACTGTATCATGAATTGTATTTCGGCCACACGTCTTTCGCCGTCGTATAGAATTCTAACCTTTCAATTCTCCCATGCATTTTGGGAGAGAGGCGCTGACACGGAAAGCGGCAACATCGTCCGCGTTGTGGTCAAGGCCATATTTTCTTCCAGCGGCTGCTAGCTCACGAAGCAGCCGTCCCACTGAGTGTAACGTTCAAGTTGTATCGCCCTAGGATCTGCGGATCTGCACCTTGGTATCTTCCGACTTTGCCGGTGCGACCTTAGGAATAGTGATGGTCAGCACTCCATCCTTTAAGTGTGCATCGACACTGCCGGCATCCGCGTCCGGCGGCAGCCGAAAAGACCGACTGAAAGAGCCATACTGCCTCTCAGAGAAGAACCATGTCTCACCTTTCTCTTCGCGTTCGGTCTGCTTTTCGCCCTTCAGCGTTACAACACCGTCATGAACACTCAAGTCGATGTCTCCTTCAGCCACCCCTGGCAGTTCGACGCTTATACGGTAAGTGTCTTCCGATCCTGAGGCCTCTGATGCGGGGGCCAACCATTCGGATACACGCGTCCCCGCCTGCCGAAGAGGTTCATAAAGCGAAGGCCAGAAGCCACTGGTGTGAGATTTCTCAACCATTATTAGGTTCTCCTCTTTGATAGGTTGGAGAGATGTTGAGCTGGCCGCCGTTCCCCGTCCTTGATACGGATCAAAAGGGCTTGGCTGCAATGTCCGCGGAGCAGTCGTTCACACCGAGTGCAGCGAAGGTTCGCTTCTGAGCCCAAAGCAGACTTTAACGCAGTTACAGCAGTTGGCATTACGGCCGTCGGACCTTCACTATGTGGGAGGAATAATCACATCGCTCACTGCCTCGACATTCACCTTGGAAAAGCACTAAATTTAGAGAGAAGTGAATGCGCATCCCACATCAGAATTTGCCGTGTCGACGATTTCCGCTTTGCTTCAACGTAATTGGCGTTTTGAATCATTGCCCGCGTCTAGAAGAGAAGTACTTAAGCGCCTTGGTTGGCGTTTCGATCTGGGCATAGTCGGTCTCAGGTATCGACACGCCTAAGCGTGCGTGCAGGGCTGTCACAAGGTTCAAAATATCCATCGAGTCGAGCTCCAGATCATCTTGCAGATGGTCATCATCAGACACATCCGCCGGTTTTATGTCCGGCGCGATTTTGTGGATTTCCTCCAGAAAGGCCTGTCTAATCTCACTGTCGTTCATAGTTCCTCCGGTCTCGAAAGCTTTTCGGCCAACACTGTAAGGAATTTTGAGGCCTTCCTGCCGTCGCAGACGCGGTGGTCTGCAGAGAGCACAAAGTTCGTGACCTCACGGGGGGCAACTTTCTCCCCATCCACCCAAGGGCGGATTTGTGGGGCGCCGACCGCCAAGAGGGCAACCTGAGGAGGGAAGATCACTCCCGTCATACTGTCGGCACCACTCTCACCAAGGCTGGAAATTGTGAACGTTCCGCTGGTCAGTTCTGAACTACGCAATCGTCCGGATCGAGCACGGGTCACCAGATCACGCACCCCTTCCATGACCTCCTCAAGGGACATACGGTCTGCGTTGAAGAGCGCTGGGGCGACCAGTCCGCCGCCACGGAGGGCGATGGCGACTCCTGTATTGATCTTGTTACAGGGGACAAATGCTCCATTCACAACATGACCGTTCAGCGATTTGACGGCCTGCGCTGCGAGGGCGGCGGCCTTCACGATGGCCGCGCCGAGCAATATCCGTTCTGCCGGGGGCCGGTCCTTGTTGCGTGCGGCCAGCCATTCAGACAGGCCCTGAGTTTCAATCGTGTGTGAGACGTAGAAATGTGGAATTTCCTGCTTTGCGCGCGTCATCGCTGCGGCAACCGCCTTGCGCATTTCGGATAGGCCGTCCGTGGCTTGTTTGGAACTGGCCGCGTTTTTCGCGAAGATCTCAACATCGGCCAAAACAACTGCCCCATCCGGGCCGCTGCCTCGGAGTTCAGACAGCTTGAGGCCAGCATGCCGTGCTGCAACGCGGGCCGCCGGGCTGGCTGCCATAACCGCCGCCGGTCTGGGTGGCGTGGCCGAGACCTTTTGTGCATCAGGGCCATGAGATGGGATGCCTGGAAGCGCAGTGTCGGACGGGTCTGGCAAAACCGCTGGTGCTTCCGGCGCGTCCTCTCCTATACGGGCTAGCGGCTCTCCCACGGGAACGGTTTGACCGACTTGCGCCAGTAATTCTGAGACGCCCCCGGCTTCAAAGCTCTCGATTTCTATGGCGCCTTTCTGTGTCTCTACCACGGCGACGACATCCCCCCGGTGCACCTCGTCCCCTGGCTGAATCAGCCACTCGACCAACGTACCGGCCTCCATATCTGCACCTAGCGAGGGCATCCGAAAAATACTCATGTCAGCTTTGCCCCATCACACTCTTGGCCGCCGCGACAATCGCAGGAACCTGTGGTATCGAGGCGTCTTCCATATGTTTCGGGTAAGGGATCGGAACTTCTTCCGAACACACCCTTTCAACTGGGGCATCGAGCGTCCAAAAGACCTGTTCGGTGATCCGGGCCGAGATTTCAGCTGCCAGCGAGCCGCTGCGCCATCCTTCGTCAACAATGACGGCGCGGCGCGTCCGGGCAACCGATCCCATGATTGTTTCGTCGTCAAGCGGACGTAGCGAGCGCAGGTCGATGACTTCAGCGCCAATCCCTTCTAAGGCTAGCGAATTTGCCGCCTCTAATGTCTTGTGGAGCGACCCGCCATAGGTAATCAGCGTCAGGTCTTTGCCCGGCCTGCGAATAGCCGCGCGGGAAATGTCGACAGGGCCTGCGCCCGAGTCAATTTGACCGCTCAGATTGTAGAGCATAACATTTTCGAAGATAAGGACTGGATCGGGATCCTGCAGAGCGGTCCAAAGCATGCCGCGCGCATCTCCCAGCGTCGCAGGCGCGAGGACTTTAAGTCCCGGAATATGGGCGTACCATCCTTCAAGGCTATGGGAATGCTGGGCCGCGAGTTGCTTGCCCGCCCCGGTTGCCATACGGATGACCATCGGTACGCCGAACTGCCCTCCGGACATGTGCCGGAGGGTGGCTGCGGTGTTCAAAATCTGGTCGAGGGCCAAAAGGCTGAAGTTGACGGTCATCAGTTCAACTACGGGGCGCATCCCGGCACATGCAGCCCCGATCCCAGCCCCGGTGAAGCCTGACTCGGAGAGCGGCGTGTCACGCACCCTGTCCGCGCCGAATTTGTCCATCAGACCTTTGGAGACGGCATAGCATCCGCCATATGCACCGACGTCCTCGCCCATCAGGAAGACACGGGGGTCGCGAGCCATGGCGTCGGAAATCGCGGCCCTAATGGCTTCACGATAGGTGGTCTCGACCAGCTCACCGGTAGGGGAAGAGGCCTCAACAGTTGTCGCGGATGGCGCCATTACGTCCTTAGTTAACGACGACACAGGCTCCCAGGTGCCGGCCTCGGAAAAAGCGACGGCTTCGTCGATTTCAGCATCAGCTTGCTTTTCGAACTCCCGGATTTCTTCTTCGTGGATCAGCCCATTTTCTAAGAGCCATGACTGGAATCGCAGAATTGGCCCCTTATTACGCCATTCCTCAACTTCGTCCTTTGGTCGGTAAAGTTGGGCATCAAACATCGAATGCGCCCGGAAACGGTAAGTTCTACATTCAAGAAAGATTGGCTTTCCCGTTTCGCGGATTTCCTGCAGCGCCTGTGTTGCGGCCACTTCGACCGCGACAATGTCCATACCATCGACCACACGCGCCTCGAGCCCATAGGCGGCGGCCTTGCGGCTGACATCGGTCTCAGACTCGGAGCGCGCCAGAGCCGTTCCCATTGCGTAGCCATTGTTTTCGCAAACAAAAAGAACAGGTAGCCGCCACAGTGCCGCGAGGTTAAGAGTCTCGTGAAACTCGCCCTCGGCCACGGCGCCTTCGCCAAAGAAGCAGGCCGTCACGCCTGTGTCGCCGCGCATCCGTTCGGCTAGAGCCAGCCCCGCAGCCAAAGGGAGACCGCCACCGACAATGGCATTGCCGCCATAGAAGTTCGTGGCGGCGTCAAACAGGTGCATCGAACCTCCGCGTCCGCCCGAGCAGCCTTCGGTCTTGCCATACATCTCGGCCATGACCGAGGACATTGAGACGCCGCGCATCAGCGCATGTCCGTGCTCTCGGTACGTGGCGACGACGCGATCTTTGTCCGACAAGAGCGGGATAATCCCAGCGGCAATCGCTTCCTCTCCATCATAGAGGTGCAGGAAGCCGCGAATTTTTTCCTGAGTGTATAGCTCCGCACATTTGTCTTCGAAACGTCGGATACGGATCATGTCACTCAGCAAGCGTTTCACATGGTCGCGGTCCAGTCTTGGTTTGCCTGTGGTCATTTCTCGTCCGTCTCCAATGTAGAGATGTCACCTTCTGGCAGACCAAGTTCGCGCGCCTTCAAAAGGCGGCGCATGATCTTGCCAGAGCGGGTCTTGGGCAGGGCATTTCGGAAAACGATCTCGCGGGGGGCCACAGCCGCTCCAAGCCGTTTGCGGGCAAGGCCGCGAATGTCGCGCTCTAGCTCCTCATCCTCGGTTTGGCCGGGATTCAGGGTCACGAAGGCTTTGACGATTTCGCCCGCAGTCTCGTCTGGAATACCAATCACAGCGGCCTCGGCGATGGCTTCATGCTCAATCAGCGCACTTTCAACCTCGAAGGGGCCGACCAGATGGCCCGACGTTTTGATTAGGTCATCGGCTCGACCGACGAACCAGAAATACCCATCACTGTCCCGCATCGCGAGATCGCCTGACAAGTACCAGCCATCATTAAAGCATTTTTCGTACCGCGCCTGTTCGTGAAGATAGTCCCGCATCATCGAGGGCCAACCCGGTCGCAGAGCAAGCTCTCCGATCTCGCCATCCGGTAATTCTCGCAAGCCCCCGTTGTCTGGTTCCACAATGCCGACAACAACGCCAGGCAGGGGTCTGCCCATCGATCCAGGCTTGATGTCATGCGCTCTAGTATTGGCAATCATGATGCCGCCGGTTTCTGTCTGCCACCAATTGTCGTGGAACGGTCGACCGAATACCTCGTTGGACCAGACCACGGCTTCTGCGTTCAGAGGCTCACCGACGCTTGCAAGAAACTGCAGAGCGCTGAAGTCGTACCCGCGTGCGGCCTCACTGCCAGCGCGCATCATCATGCGGATGGCTGTTGGGGCTGAATACCAGACCTCAACGCGTTCCCTTTCAACGATCCCATACCAGCGTTCGAGATTGAACTCTGCCTCGTCCACAATCATCGTCACGCGGTTCACCAGTGGTGAGATAATTCCGTAGGTCGTTCCGGTGACCCAGCCCGGGTCAGCGGTGCACCAGTAGGTCACGCCGGGCTGCAGTTCGAGCGCGTAACGACCGGAGAGCGCGTGGTGCTGAACTGCGCCATGCACGTGAACCGCACCTTTTGGCCTCCCGGTGGTACCCGAGGTAAAATGAATCAATGCCGGGTCTTCCGTCTGTGTATGGACCGCCAGAAATTCTGTCGAGGCCTCTTGCAATGCCGGGGCCAGTGCGACGCAATCATCAGGAGCTTCGTCGCCAACGATGAGGACCAGACGCAGCGACGTCATTTCCTGACGCCACGATGCGATTTTGCGTTTGTAGAGTGACTTAGTCGTGACCAGAACATTGGCATCGCCGATTTCCATCCTGGTTCTCAGGGGTTCTGGCCCAAAGGCGGCAAAGAGTGGCGTAAAGACCATCCCGGCCTTTAAAGTGCCAAGGGCTGCAGCATAAAGCTCAGGCCGGCGCCCCATCGCGACAAAGACGCGGTCTCCTTTTTGTTGTCCGTGGTCATAGAGCAGATTTGCAAATCGCGACGACATGGCTGCGAGATCGCCATAGCTGAGCGTTTGCTGCGCTCCGTCCTTGGATAGCCATATCAGGGCAGTATGGTCTCCATGCCCCTGAGCTACGTGGCGATCGACAGCTTCAAACCCGATGTTGATCGAGCCATCTGGCAAACCTGTGAGAAGTTCGCGGCCAAGGTCGTGTGTCGCCTGCTCTAGGGCATCCGAGGTTGGTTGCCAACACGCAGCGGCGCGCTCTTCGGGTGATTTCCGGATGGTGCTCATAGCTACATCCTCCCACAGAAAGTCTGGCGGGGAGATCTGGGGGAAGACAATGACTCAAATCAAAGCGCGCAATATGGACTCATCTAACACGGTCTTTAACGTTTCGGGCAAGGTCAGTGCGCGCGCGATTATGTACGTACCATGGTTTGTTAGGACTACATCAGGTCCTTATGGCCTTTTACATCTTCAATGATAGACTTGTGCATCGTTTCGACCGACTGGAAGCATATTTTGAAGGCCTCCCCGAATATCCGATTGTCACCTAATGCACGGACCTGCATATCTAACCGCGTGCAAGATCGCATAAAGAACGGCGGCAAGGCCGGTCTTTCCAGTGGGCAGCATGATTAGTGATTTTGCCCCGGATGCGTCTTTCTTGACCATTGTGCTGGCCGGAGTTGTGATCTTCGCAGCCTCTTTTGCTCGGGGTTATTCGGGGTTTGGGTTCTCGACTATTCTGATGGTGGGCTTGCTCCCGGTCATTCCCGCTTCACAACTCGTGCCATTGTCCATTGCGCTTGAAATTCTCGCGTCCAGTAGTCAGGCGCCGCGTATCCTGCCTGATATCAACCGCCGTTATCTCGGCATTCTTCTTGGCGCCAGCCTGATTGGTGCGCCAGCCGGTATTTTTCTACTGTCCTATGTCGCTGAAAGTACACTGCGGATGATTGTCTACGGTGTGGTGTTTGCCTCAACGGGGTTGCTGCTCTTGTCTGCTTCCCGGCCTGTATCCATTACGATGCCGAGGTTGGTTCTGGCTGGCCTTGTCGCCGGGGCGGCAAATGGGGCGACCGCGCTGAGCGGTCTTGTATTGGCTTTGTTTTTCACCTCCTCGACTATTGAGTCAACAGCGATGCGGGCAACGCTTATCGCCTATCTCTTCTTCGTAGATTTGATTACAGGAGGGTTGCTTTTCGCCGCCGGCCACTTTGAAACAATTACGTTCTGGCTAATTCTGGCGGCAATACCCGTGATGCTGGCGGGCATTTGGCTGGGCTCGCGCCATTTCTTCGCCACGCCATCGGACTCGTTCAAGACAAGGGTCCTCTGGCTTCTGCTCGCCTTTTGTATCGCGGGTGTAGGCCAGATGCTAGTTTACGGCTTTCGATAAATTTCCATTTCGTCGGGTATCGACAAATTCGGGGAACGGCGAAAGGGAGATTTGGCCAAATGATTGGCGTAGCAGTATAAAGAACTGTCATCGCTTTAAGCTCACGGCCGAATGTGCCGGTATACGCGCGTCGAAAAAAACAACTGATTGGTGCCTGAAACAAGCGCCAATTCAGTAAACGCCATAACCGTTTACAAGTGCACTACCACTAGCAGACCTCAATACGTTAAAAACAGGCACATCAACCTGTTGCGAGTTATGGATTTCCTTCGGTTTGGTTTGTCTCAGAATACCTAAGGCAACAACATTCCGCGGATCATGAAAAAGAACATGGCTGCAAGAGTGCCGGCCAAGGGGACCGTGACAACCCATGCAGCTGCAATTCGGAGCAATAGGTTTCGCTTGACCAATTCGATCCGATGCACCCTGCCGAGAGCTTTTCGTTCTTTCTTACCCAAGACACGGTCGGAGGAAGCCTGTGCCTTCATATCGCGTAATATCTCGCCCTTAGTCGTGACGTCAGCAGTTTCAAATCTTTCGAGGAATGCTTCAACCGCTTCTGGGTCATGGTCCGCGTGGTGCTCTCTAATTTCGTCCAACATGCGGGCGTAGCTGGACTTGATGTATTCACGCAAGAATCCGACGCCAAATACACCCCCCACAGCGATATGGGTGGAACTGACTGGTAACCCCAGCTGCGAGGCGACAATAACCGTAATCGCCGCCGCCATCGCGATGCAATATGCGCGCATTTTATCAAGTTCGGTGATCTCGCTTCCTACGGTTCGGATCAATTTGGGTCCATAAAGCGCGAGACCGAGAGAAATGCCTATGGCTCCAACCGCCATTACCCATATCGGAATAGAGGCTTTCGTGGCCACGGCACCGGCGGCGATCGCTTCGTTGATACCGGCTAGCGGGCCCACTGCATTAGCGACGTCGTTGGCACCATGAGCAAAACTCAGGAGTGCTGCTGCAAAGATTAGAGGAACGGTGAAGAGATCGTTCACGCTTGATTTTTTGTTTTCCAGACGCTTTGTCGTGTTTGCGACATACGGACGAATAAGAAAGTAAACGACGATCGCAAGCAACAGGCCAATCACCAGCGCGGTAGGGAAGTCGACCTTCACCAACTTCTTCACACCCTTGAGCATAAGATACGTGCCGAAGGCCCACGCCATAACGGCAACAAGGAATGGCACCATTCGGTTGGCTGCAGTCAATACATCCGATTTATAGGTTATTGTACGCTTGATGACGTAAAGGAATGTTGCCGCAATAATTCCTCCAAGGACGGGAGAAATAATCCAGCTCGCCGCGATCATCCCAACCTGATACCAGTCCGCTATGCTCCAGCCGGCCGCGGCTATCCCAGCCCCAAGTACGCCACCGACGATTGAATGCGTTGTGGAAACCGGGGCACCGACAGCTGTGGCGAAGTTCAGCCACACCGCTGCCGCGAGTAGAGCCGCCGTCATCAGCCAGATGAATGTGTCTCGGTCCGCCACCAAGTCCGGGTCGATAATGCCTTTTTTTATTGTGCCGACAACATCGCCCCCCGCAATCATGGCGCCGCCTGCTTCAAAGAAAGCCGCAATCAGGATAGCGCCGGTCAAAGTAATTGCTTGGGACCCGACGGCGGGGCCAACATTGTTTGCCACGTCGTTCGCGCCAATGTTCATAGCCATGTATCCACCGATCATTGCGGCGACGATCAAGAGCACTCCGTCTGTTCCGCCTTCTGATCTGGCTATTGCTACCAGCATGATGCCGACGATGAAGAGCAGAGCCGTACCAAACCGGAATAGTTCTTCGCGGTTTAGGCGAACTGCTTTTTCTACTCTTTCAGTTCTCAACATGTTTGGTCCATCGGTGTCATGTAGCAAGTCAGTCCAAACATTTGAGCAAGTAGAGTTCCTACGCCATGATTTGAATCAATGAGACATGCACGTTGCGGTAGTAGAAACATCGAGGTCAGAAAGCGCCCGGGTTTGGGATGTGGTATCTGCTGAGAATCTTGGCGCTGCACGAACGTTGGTTGAGGTTAGTGTGCGGTCTTCCTGGAGGTCGAAATTTGCGCCATGCGGTGTTTTTGCGATCCAAAAATTTGGATTGATTGAATGATCAAGTACTACCTACCGGTCGCAATTGGCGCGCTACTAATTGCCTTTTGGGTAAGTCCTGACGCGCAGGTGGTTGCAGCTGGGATCGCTATCTTTTTGTTTGGCATGCTTATGCTTGAAGACGGCTTCAAGCTACTTGGAGGCGGAACACTAGAACGAATGCTTCAGCGGGCGACAAAATCCGTTTCGCGATCTCTCTTATTCGGTTTCGTCTCTACTACGTTGTTGCAGTCCAGTTCACTGGTTTCGGTCATAACGATTTCATTTTTAAGTGCTGACCTGATTTCTCTGGTCGGTGGGGTGGGCATAATCTTTGGGGCCAATATCGGAACGACGACGGGTGCGTGGTTGGTTGCCGGGCTAGGATTGAAGGTGAATATCGCAACCTATGCCATGCCAATTATCGGCCTTAGCATAATCCTTGTGTTTCAGAAGCCGAAGGTGCTCCGTGGGATTGGTTACGCTCTTGGCGGACTGGGTTTTCTGTTCCTAGGCATTCATTACATGAAAGAGGGTTTCGACGCGTTCAAGGACCAGGTCGATCTAATGCGATTTGCTTTGTCGGGATTTTGGGGGCTGGTGGTCTATTGTTTGTTGGGGACTGCCGCAACCGTGATTATGCAGTCGAGCCACGCGACGATGGTGCTTACTCTCACTGCGCTTGCCGCTTCACAAATTAGCTATGAAAACGCGCTGGCTCTCGCGATCGGGGCAAATATTGGAACCACGATTACGGCGATTATTGGCTCGATCAGCGCCAATTTTCAGGGCAAGCGACTGGCATTGGCGCACCTGATCTTCAATACAATAACTGCGGCGGTAGCTTTGGTTTTCATAGTCCCGCTACGTGAGATGGTTGACCTAATCAGTGGTGCCGTGGGTATAGGTGCGGAAGATTTTGCTCTGAAGTTGGCAGTGTTCCATACTATCTTTAACGTGCTCGGCGTCTTGCTCATGTTACCATTGATGCGGGGGCTGATCTACTTTCTAGAACGCAGTATTATCGAACCAATCCCGGATGTTAGTCAACCGCGTTACCTGAACGATGCGGCCGATGATTTCCCACAAACTCTTGAGATTGCACTTCGAAAGGAGGTCATGCACCTATACGAAAACGCGATGACGTTGATCTTGCATGGCCTGAATCTGCATAGGAAGGATGTGCTTAGCGCGAACAGTGTTGCAGAGGTGGTTCGAAGCAGTCGAACACCTACCGACATGGATATTGAGGAAAGCTACCGGCGCAAGATCAAGACACTCTATTCCGCCATTGTCGAATTCTCGACGCGCGTCGGGGAAAAACGTGTCGAACCAGATGTAGCGGAACGAGTTTATGCCCTGAGAGATGTCGCTGGCGACATCGTTCAAGCGGTTAAGTCGGTCAAACACCTGCGAAAGAATATCTTGCGTCACACTGTACGGTTTTCCGGGAGTGCAACCGAACTGTATGATGACCTCCGTACTGAAATTGCCAGAATACTCATTGAGATTCAAAAACTTGAAGAAGCAGAACCGGATGAGCGTAGTGCGCTCTGGCTTGATCAGGAACGTGCGCAAATAGAAGAAGATGCTCGGACCGCTACGCGCCGTGTAGAACAGCTCATTCGAAAAAACCAACTCACTCCCGATGCCGCAACTTCATTTCTCAACGACTCCGATTATGCCTATAGCGCGATGCGTAAGCTGATCGAAGCAGCGAGAACCTTTTACATCGAACGAGACAGCGCCATGGCCGAAGTCGAACGTTTGTTGGCTTTAGAAGAAGAAGAACTCGGTGAGTATAAAATTGAAACCGATGCGCTCTCTAAGGAAGAAGAATCCGAAAAACATCACAGTAAAGTCGTAGAAAGCAAATAGCATGCTGAAATTTTGCGACGATCTGCGGGGGGTATTAAGATGGGATTGAAAAAACTTGCCGAAAAATTGGTCGAGTACAACTCGCGTCTTGAGGCAGGCAAAGCGGAGAAAATTAAATTCAGCCATGTTCAAAAGGTACTCAAAAAGCTGCGCAAGAAGGTGGCAGATCTTGAAGCCGAAATTCATTTGGAGAAGAATTCTGACAGGAAAGCCAGACTGGTTCGAAAACTCGGAACAGCGCACGAGAGTGTCAAACGGGCTGAGTGGCTGTTGAGCGAAATTGACTAATACTCTGGTTCAGGCTTTAGAAATTTGAGGACTCGCGACGAGTGCCTTGGTGGCCATTTTGAACCTGATGCCAACACACCTAAGCAACTGGAGTGCCCCATTTTATTTGGACCACCGTTACGTCTGAGAAACGGAGGGCCGAGAATGGCGAACAAGAGACATAAGCCGGAAGAAATAGTTAAGAAGCTGCGGCAAGTTGATGTGCTTGTCGGCCAGGGAATGATGCGTGTAGATGCGATCCGCGAGGTTTGCATATGGTGGCGAAATGCCAGTCTTTGGCGCGGTGTTTGAGACAGACCAACAAATCACGGTGGCTCTGCCTAATGGGCAACCTATAATGGTAGGCCTGCCGTTGGCGAATTTGCTCGCCTTTCTTGAATCGATCCAGTCTGAATAGTCACTGACCAATCTGCTCATCCGTGTCAGCCGTTCGTCTGATTGACATGAGAGTCAACGGCGGCCCCAACACCTCGAAGGCCACAGTACTGACTAGAGTAAAGGCCATGATCGACGCGGCCCAATGTGGAAATTGCTCTCCGGCGACAAGGGCCATTCCTACCGCGACACCGGCCTGTGGTAACAAAGCTGGACCGTACCAGCGGGTCTGACGGCTAGGCAGGCCGCCAAGTCTCGCTCCGTAATAACCCCCGACGAGGCGGGCGACGGCGCGCAAGAATAGGAAAAGAGCACCAGCCCAGCCCATCAAGCCGAAGGCTTCAATATCCAACGTGGCGCCAGCCAACAGGAAGAACAGGATCATGAATGGCCACTGAATGTGCTCGATCTCATGGAAAGCACGCTCGTGATGGCGGGCGAGATTCCCGATAACTGCGCCCGCAACCATGCCTGCGACCAAGAATGAAACCTCCAACCAAAGCGCGAGGCCCGCTGTAAGAAAGACTATGCCCACTGCTTCTGCCTGCATTGGCTCTCCCGGTTTCAAGCGACCGGTCAGGTAAGCGGATGGCACGCCTAGTGCGGAACCCAACAAAATAGCCCCTCCGAAATCCCACATCGCTGTGGTCGTGATGGTGGCCCAACCGTCCGAATGACCGGCCAGAACCAGGGCGATACTGAATACGATCAGACCCCAAGCGTCATCAATTGCGACTATGCCCTTTAATGTCTCGGTGAAGCTGTTGGACACCCCAGATTGTTTGATCACGTCTGTCATGGCGGCCGGAGCTGTAGCCGTAGCAATTGCCGCCAGCACCAGCGCCAACCCGAAGGGCACGCCAATTGCGGCCAGTCCAGCAGACACAATAACAAGGGTTGCAACCACGGTTGAAATCGAAATCGTCAGAATGGCTCGGCCATGCCGAACTAGGTTCTCGCGGGTCAATGATCCTCCAAGAAGAAATGCGACCATCGTCAATGCAACGATGGATACCTCATCGAACCACATTGCAACGTCGAGTGGGATCAACCCCATTCCGGCATTCCCTGCGATCAAGCCAAGGAAAAGTAAGGTTGTAACACGAGGAAGATGCGTGGCCCGGCCGAGTTGGTCGGCGGCCAATCCGGCAAGGAAGAGTACACCAAGGGTAATCAGAAAGCCGGCAATGTGCATAGAAAACCAAGCATTAAGTTCTTGTCTAGACTACTCTAACCCCAACCCTGCCTGCTAGGAACCGATGACGGAGAAAATGCGAGTGTCCCGTCGCAGCTTAGGCCGAAGATCCCTAAAAAGGGATATTGATCTGTATTAAGGCGAAAGCGCGCCGCACTTGGCACAATAACTCATTCAGGAAATGAGGAGGAACTTTCGATGCCGACAAAGAAATTTAACACAAATAGCCCGACCTCACTTTTGGATGTTTTCAAGCAAATGCAGCCGCCCATGTCTGGCAATCCGGCCTTCGGTGCCCAGATCGAACAATTTTGGGACGCACAAGAAAAATTGCTCGAAGAAACAGAGGCCTTTGCGCAGCATTGGTTCGAACGGCGTCATGAGGCCGTCCGGACGGCTCTACAAGCTGCACGCAATGTGTCTTCCGCGAACCCGTCCGATCCATCGAAAGCCCTTCAGAGCATGGCGGAATGGCAGCGCCATTCGGCTGAGCGGTTGGTTGCTGACGCGCAGGAATGGTTTGAAACCGTGTCCAGTTGTGCATCTTATGTTGCTGAAACCGAAGCTGAAGCTGTTGAGAAAACAGTTGGTGATGTTGCAGCCTCTACAAAGAGCGCGGGGAAATCTTCAAAGTCTAACCCTGTGTAGGGTTCCTGCTTCCGAAAAACCAAACTGAAATCATCGGAGCAGTAGCTGGGAGGGTCTTGTCCGAATAACTTTGCTTGAGCGGGGTAGGGGTGTCGCGTAGCTTTTGCCCATGACCAGACCTGCCTCTTTCAAGTACTTCAAAACCAGTCCCGAGATCATCCGCCTTGCAGTGATGCTGTACATCCGCTTACCGCTCTCGCTTCGGAATGTCGAAGATCTGTTGCACGAGCGAGGCATCGACGTGAGCCACGAAACTGTCCGGTAAGGCTGCGCTCAGACAATTGGGTGCTCTTGAAAAACAATGGTCGGGCAGTTGGCTAAACAACCGCGTCGAGAACTCACACCTCCCGTTCCGACGACGAGAAAGCGCAATGCAGCGTTTCAGGCGTATGCGAAGTCTGCAGAAAATCGGTCCACTCCTCCGTCTACAACCACTTCAACTAGGAAAAACTGCTCGCAAGCAGAGGCTCTGTGGCGGTACATCGCGGTGATTACCGAAGAGACGGCTATCGGGTTAAATCGCATGGTCCTATCAGAGCTGATCCGCGATTTCGACCGGTCCCGGAAGTTCTTAACGGAGACAGAAACCCACGATTACCCGATGACGAGATTGATCGGCGAAGCCATGGACGCAGGCGTGATCCGAAAGGCCGATCCGACCTTCGCAACCAACCAGTTGCTGGCTCTCGTCAAAACTTTTTCTTCTGGCCAGAGTTTTTCCTCGGCGAGAACCCGACACCAAAAGACGTACTGGACGATTGCATCGCTATGTTTTTGGCGCACTACAAAGCAGACATTTGATCGGTCATCACGAACGGCAGGAAAGTCCGCACAGCGGTCATTGATGCACTGCGCAGCGAACGTCTGCTTTGAGCCTAAAAGTGACTGATGCTGCAAGCGAGACAAATGTCCACTAAGCATATCAGTGGGTTGGTTCGATGCGATCAACTTTCGCGGCTACCGAAGCGAACGTTCCATGAAATAGACCTTGTCGCGCCATTCATCTGGGAACCCATTAGGATGTGCAATCGGGACAAATCCAGCATTCTCGTACATGGTGCGCGCATGCGTTAGGAATGTTGCTGATGAATAGAATACACGCTGGTATCCGTCGACGGTCATCTGCTCAAACATGGCGTCCAACAATTTGCGACCAAGGCCATGGCCTCGACCAGAGACACTGACAAACATTCGGTTGAATTCAGCAACTCCCGGTTCTGCTTCACTGTACATAACACATCCAGCGGGCTTCCCATCCACCAAGGCAATCAAAATACCGCCTAGGGGTCGCTTGTGAATGTCAGGTAGTTTTTCAAGGGTCGCTTCGAATACAGCAGGGTTCATCGGATGGTCGTCACCTCTTGGCCAATCCGGCGGGTAGTTTTTCCAATGCCAGTCCAACCAATCTCGACAGAGTGCGCGTACCGCTTCCAAATCCTTCGCATCGCGTGATAGCCGCACAGATATTTCCGTCATGTCAAAACACCTCGAAGTTCACCAAAGAACGTTGAGTGTCGGCAGAACAAAGTCAACTCAACTGCGCTGATTAGGCGGACATTAGTTGGAAGAGTTTAAAGGGTAACTTTGGCCGCACCTTACCCGTTCGCTGAGGCTGATGCGGACGGCAGCGATTTCCGGTAGCTCGCATTCGTGCATCGCGCGGCGGATTCAACGAAAGAGCCCAAACCTCCCACATGTTGCACAGCGCACCAATGTTCGTCTCTGAACTGGTGCGCTGGAAGCTGACTTCAATCAAGTGGTATGAGTTCCCACTCGAACCCAACAGCTTTTTCAGACTCCTCCCAAAGCCGTGTCATGACAGCCTTGTCATGGGCGTGAGCGTTCAGCGTGCCCTTGCCGACCGGGCCGACCGCTTCCATTCGGCCCGTCGGGCCGTAGAGGGCCCGTTGCTCGGTCAGGGCCTCTTCTGTCGCGCACATGACCTCTGGGTATGAGCCCTGTTCCGCAGTCTGTACCATCGGCGTCTTGGTCATCAGCCACCAGATGAACCGCATCGTGCGGCTGCCGCTGGTGGTTATCAGCGATGTGGCTGATGAGCCAGGATGACAGACTAAAACCTCAACTTCTCTGCGCCCAGCAGCGGCCAGCCGGTCCTGCAACTCGTAAGCAAACATCATCTGCGCCAGCTTGCTCTGCGAATAGGCGGTGTTCGCTCCGTAGCCCTCATCCCAGTTCATGTCGTCGAACTTGATGATCTTCAGACCCATGTTGTAGCCGAGGCTGGCGACGACCACGATCCGGCCTTTGCCTTCCGCGATGCGGTCAAAGAGCAGACCATTGAGCAGAAAATGTCCGTAATGGTTGGTGCCAAGCTGGCTTTCGAACCCGTCGACGGTCAGCTTGCGCGTCGGCACCTGCGCGATGGCCGCGTTGTTGATAAGCGCGTCGATCCGAGGCACCGTCTTCAGAACTTCTTCGGCGGCCTCGCGCACGCTGTCCAAAACCGATAGGTCCGTGCGGACGAAGCTCACGTCGGCTTTCGCGCCGAATTCCTGTCTCAGGTCCGCGATTGCCGCATCGGATTTCTCGGCCGAGCGGTTCAGCATCACCACCTTGGCGTTCTTCTTCAGAAGAATGCGCGCGGCTTGAAAGCCTGCGCCAGCATTGGCGCCAGTGATGATGTATGTCTTGCCTGACTGGTCGCCGAGGCACTCGGGTGTCCAGCCTTTGGGTCCGAATGTCGTATCTGCCATTTACTATCTCCTGCAAGCCCAAGCTGGCGGTTTAAGGTGTTGTTGCTTGAATGCACAGATAGAACCTGACCGGGCACGGAAATAGGCGATATACTCTCTATTACTTGCCCAATCGTCTCAACCCCATTGCAAAGATGAAAGTCCTCTGCCAGCTAGAGTGCATGAACAAAGACCAGATCAAAGAACTTATCGAGCGACGTCTGCCAAAGGCAGGCCTCGTCGATACCGCGTTGAAAGGCGTCCAGCTTTTCCGGGTGACCGAGGCCATGCCCTGCGTGCCTGCTGTCTACGAGCCCACGGTGGTGGCTATTCTCAGTGGCAGCAAGGAAGCTGTTCTGGAGGGTGAGCACCACGTCTATGGCAGCGACAAATACCTGCTGTGCCCCATGACTTTACCGGTGGAAGCGGGCACGCCATCGGCGTCCAAGGACGATCCTCTGCTCGGCGTCGTGATTACGCTGGAGCCACGGATGATGCGCGAGCTCACCATGGAGATCGAGGCCGCCGCTGGTGGCAGCAAACAATTGCGGGATGGCGCGCCATCGGCTTTGGCATTGGCGTCCTGGGATAGTGGTTTCACGCAGGCACTGCTGCGGCTTCTCGATCTGCTCGATAATCCGGTTGATCTAGAGGTGCTCGGGCAGGGGCGAATGCGCGAGTTGTGTTACGCGGTGCTCATGGGCGAGGCCGGGGCCTCCGCAAGACGAGCCTTTGGCGTCGGCAACGACATCGCGCGCACCATCGACTACGTCTCAAACCACTTGAATGAACAGGTCACCATCGACGATATGGCCGACCACGTCGGCATGAGCCGGGCGGTCTTCCATCGGCGTTTCAAAGAAGCCACGACAATGTCTCCAATACAGTTCGTGAAATCTATGCGGCTGAACAACGCCGCCATGAAAATTGCCGAAGGAAAGACCGTGTCAGAGGCGGCATGGGACGTGGGCTATCAAAGCTCGTCTCAGTTCAGCCGGGAGTTCAAACGGATGTACGGCCAGTCGCCCCGGCAATGGAGCCATGCGGCGCAGGGGTCCGAACGAATGGCCTAAGGTGCAACAGTGAGCTTACGTTTGAGACGAATGTCCGGTTGAGGTGGTGCTACGGTCATTAGGTGCGTTGTACCGAATAACGGGTTTGTCCGCGCCTTCCCCCTTCACTGGACGGAACTGAATGTCCGAAATACACCCTTTGTGCTGAATACTACCTGTCGAGAACAGAGATATCGATGACTTAAGCCCCCCGCCCCAACCAACTGAATTTCGCCCGGGGACGTTCAGCCCCCGAGCGCAGAACGTACTGAAAACACTCACTCACGGTTAAACCGCCACCGTAATATAGCGTTAGGGTTGGTCGAAAGCTTGACAAACATGGGGAAGAGTGAAGTCAGAATTCCGGATTATGCTGTACAGCGCCAAAACGCTTAAGAACCCCAAGAATTTACAAGCCCCTTTCCCGTTTGTGCGCATTATTTTAAGTTTTTGATCTTTACTTTAGCCGCACAATAGAATCCCTATTATATCCGATAAGTATCCCTTATCGTGATTAATTGATTTTTCCGCGAAAACCGCGCAGAATGGGTCCATGACCGCTCCTACGCCCTATCTTCCCGCGCCCTCCCCGGCCCTGTCATCGGCGGACCAGAACGCGCTCACCGATCTCTATATCCGCGGCACGCCCGCCAATACGCTGCGGGCTTATGAGCGCGATCTGCTCTACGTGACGGCGTGGAAGATGGTCCGGTTCGATCTGGCGTTGCGCTGGCCCGAGAGCGAGGCCACGGCGCTCGCCTTCATTCTCGATCATGCCCGCGATCTGACCGACGCCGCCCCCGAGGACCGCGCGCGTCAGGTGGCCGAGGCATTGATCGCGCAGGGGCTGCGCAAGTCCCTCGCCTGCCCGGCCCCGTCAACGCTGGACCGGCGCATCGCCTCCTGGCTGGCCTTCCATCGGATGAAGAATCTTCCCTCCCCGTTTGACGCGCCTCAAGTGAAGCAGGCCCGGTCCAAAGCCCGTCGCGCCGCCGCCCGGCCCCCTGCCCCGAAATCTGCCCATCCAATCACGCGTGAAGTGCTGGAGCAGCTGCTGGCCACCTGTCGCGGCTGGCGCCGGGATTGCCGCGACCGGGCCATCCTGATGCTGGGCTGGGCCTCAGGTGGTCGGAGGCGGTCGGAACTCACTGGGCTGATGCGTGAAGATGTGTCATGCAAAGAATTCGAAAAGAGCGGGGTGGTCTGGATTTCGCTGCTGGAAACCAAGACCACGAGCAGGGGTGAGACGCCAAGACTGGTGCTGAAGGGTCGCGCGGCCCAGGCGCTGGTGCATTGGATCGAGGTTGGCGGGATCGAGGACGGCCCCCTTTTCCGCCCCATCTCCAAAGCGGATCGGGTTCTGAAACGTCGGCTTTCGCCGGACGCTGTTTATCAGATTGTCAGGCGCCGGCTGAAACTGGCAGGGTTGCCGGAGGACTTCGCCTCGCCGCACGGTCTGCGTTCTGGGTTCCTAACCCAAGCCGCACTGGACGGTGCCCCGATCCAGGCTGCCATGCGCCTCTCGCTGCACCGCTCCATGGCGCAGGCGCAGAAATATTATGACGACGTCGATATTGCGGATAACCCGGCGACGGACCTGTTGGGGTGATTTCAGCTGCGACGACCAATGCGCGAAATCCAGTCTGCGCCGCCATAGGTGATTGCCAACACATGGACCTCTTGCGCGTCGTCATCGACCGTAAAGACGATGACTGCACGGCGCGCAGCGGGGATGGCGCGCAGGCCGGGCAGGATATGATCGCGCTTAGTGCCGCGATGAGGCAGCGTGCTCAGGCTTTGGGCAACGTCGGCGATCTCGGTCAGTTTGCGACGCGCGATCTGCGGGCCGGAATAGTCTTCGATCAGATCGGAAATAGTCAGCAGATCATCCGCCACTGACGGATGATAGCGCAGTTGATATGTCACGCGTCGCGATCCAGTCGCCGCAGCGCTGGCGCAAAGACATCGTCATGGTCAACGAAATTGGCACGCGGTGAGGCGGCGCGCCGTCGGATTTCTTCGGCCATGGCGTCCAGCGCGACCTCGCGGGCTTCCTCATCTTCAATCATCCGTTCGACAGCAGCTGCAACTGCGGCCGACGCTGATGCATAGACCCCCTCGCCTACTTTTTCCTTGAGGAATCGGTGATGACGGTCGGTGAAGCTGAGAGTGGTTTTAATGGTCATGATGCACCTCCATAGTCATACTTTGTCATACTATCGGCATAAGTCAAGCCCGCTCGCCTTGTGGTTCGGATGGTTTTGGCCACAGGATATGGAAAAAACACTTGCAAGAATCGTAGGTTCTGCCCCATTACTTACGGAAAGCAGTGAATAAAACGGCGACAAGCGTAACAACGAAGCGCCAAATGAGGGCAGAGATGGAGCAAGTAACCGCAAGTGCCACCGTATTGGAGCCGCAGCATTCTGGCCATACACAGGAACGCATAGACCTTCTGGTGGGCGATCACGCCCGGCGTTTGTCCGAGCGACTGCAGGCGCACCGGGCGCAGTTGTTCCCGCCTGACGCCAAACGATCCCTGCGCAAATTCACATCCGGAGAAGCAGCCGACCTGCTGGGCGTAAAAGACGCCTATCTGCGCAAGCTGCATCTGGATGGCCGCGGTCCTTCGCCCGAGACCCGTGCCGGAGGCCGCAGATACTACTCACCCGAAGATATTCAGGCGCTGCGTGAATTGCTCGAGGCCGGAGCCAAAGCGCCCGGCACTTATCTGCCAGGGCGGAGGGTCGGTGATCATCTGCAGGTGATCACGGTCATCAATTTCAAGGGCGGCTCGGGCAAAACCACGACCGCGGCGCATCTGGCGCAGAAGATGGCGCTGGATGGCTATAGGGTGCTGGGCATCGATCTGGACCCGCAGGCTAGCTTGTCGGCGCTTCACGGATTTCAGCCTGAGTTCGACCTGCTGGATGGCGGTACGCTCTATGACGCGATCCGATATGAGGAACCGGTGCCTCTCCGCGATGTGATCCAGAAGACTTATTTCACCAATCTGGACATTATACCCGGTAATCTTGACCTGATGGAGTTCGAACACGACACCCCCCGCGCGCTGACGCAACGGGACGGCAACCTGTTTTTCACAAGGATCGGCGACGCGCTTTCATCCGTGGAACAGGAGTATGATGTGGTTGTCGTCGATTGCCCGCCGCAGCTGGGGTTTTTGACAATGTCCGCACTGTCGGCGGCCACAGCTGTGTTGGTCACGGTACACCCGCAAATGCTGGACGTGATGTCGATGTGCCAGTTCCTGCTGATGACCTCAAACCTCTTGGGGGTGGTCAGCGAGGCGGGCGGCAACATGTCCTATGACTGGCTGCGCTATGTTGTGACTCGCTATGAACCCGGCGACGGGCCGCAGAACCAGATGGTCAGCTTCATGCGCTCGATGTTCGGGGATCATGTGCTGAACCATCCGGTGCTGAAATCAACGGCCATTTCAGATGCCGGGATTACCAAACAAACGCTTTATGAGGTGGAAAAGGGCCAGTTTACCCGATCCACCTATGAGCGGGCTATCGAAAGCCTGAACGCAGTGAATGGTGAGATCGAAGCGTTGGTTCAATCTGCATGGGGACGTGGTCATGGCGCGTAAAAACCTGCTCAAGGGGCTGATGGATGCGCCCCCTGCCCCGCCCACCGATGAGGCGCCCGCGCGCGTTGATGTGGCCAAGCCGCGCTATGGCTCGGGCGCGATCGGAGCGGTCAGCCAGTCGATCTCGGACCTGAAATCGCGCGCGGTGCAGGAGATTGATCCGCGCACGATTGATCAGGGCGGTCTGCAGGACCGGCTTGAGGAAAACGCCGGTCTGGCCGAACTGGTCGAGTCGATCCGTGAATATGGCCAGCAGGTGCCGGTGCTGTTGCGGCCCAATCCCAATGACGGCGAACGCTATCAGGTGGTCTATGGCCGCCGCCGCGTCGCCGCTCTGCGCGCGTTGGGTTTGCGGGTCAAGGCGCTGATCCGGGTATTGGACGACCGTGCGGTGATCCTGGCACAGGGGCAGGAAAATACCGCGCGCCGCGATCTGAGTTTCATCGAAAAGGTCAATTTTGCCCGCCAGATGCAGGATATGGGCTATGAGCGCAAGGTGATTTGCGACGCGCTGCACCTTGATAAGACCTTGATATCGCGTATGCTTTCGGTATCCGACCGTATCCCGGAGCCGTTGATCCAGGCAATCGGAGCTGCCCCGTCGGTGGGCCGAGACCGCTGGCTGAAACTGGCAGAGCTGTTGCCGAAGGGTCAGGAACAGCGCGCCGTTGAGGCCGCACAGGGCGAGACATCCGATGACCGGTTCGAGGCGGTTCTGACTGCCCTCACCCCACGCAAGCCCCCTGCCCCGCGGGACGCCGCGCCGCTCAAAGGCGCGGACGGAACGGTGCTGGGTCAGGTGCGGCGCAGCGGCAGCAAGACGGTGTTGACGCTCAACACCAAAGCAGCCAATGGGTTCGAGGATTGGTTGGCCGAGAATATCTCAGATCTTCATCACCGCTGGAAAACTGGTCGGGATGAGTAACCCGCAACACGCGGGATAATCGTGGAGCAGTGGCAAGGAGGCACGAAACAGACAGGACGGAAAGAAAAGACCCCTCAGAACCGAAGTTCCAAGAGGCCTGAATTGGTGATTTAGCACCTCCGATTCTATGGCTTGTAGTTGACGGTTGTCAACTGGCGTCGAGTCCGGCGGGTAAAAAAGTTTTGTCTCGTGACAGCATATGGAACACATCACAACGACGCCCTTTGGGCGGCGGCCGGTGACGGCTGGTCTGATTGAACAGGCGGTAGCCCTGCAAGCCGCACCCGAGGTAACGCACATCGACAAATGGGAACTGTTGCGCGATCTGTGCACGGCCCGACGCGCCTTTGAAGTGACGGACCGGGACCTGGCGGTGCTGAACGCGCTGGTCTCGTTTCATCCAAACGTGGCCTTGTCGGACAATGACAGCCTGATTGTATTTCCGTCAAACGTGGCGCTGTCTGAACGTGCCCATGGCATGGCCGAAAGCACCCTGCGCCGACATCTGGCGGCTTTGATCCATGCGGGTCTAATTGCTCGTCACGACAGCCCCAATGGCAAACGCTATGCCCGCCGCGGCGCGGATGGCGAGATCGCCCGTGCCTTTGGCTTCGATCTGCGCCCGCTGCTGCACAATGCCGCCCGGATCGCCGAGGCTGCTCAACACGCCCGTGCTGATCAGGCCCGTCTGGCCGCCGCGCGCGAGAAGCTGTCGCTGCTCAAGCGGGATGCATTGAAACTTGCGCTCTACGGGCAGGAAAACGCCCTGCCCGGCGATTGGAAGGATTTTTTGGCATCACTGCTGGAGATTCACAAGCTGATGCGCCGCAAACTGGAGCTTGAGGAGGTGGCGGTTCTCGAGCAGCGCGTTGGGGATATCTTGACGGACATTCAGGCATTGCTTGCGATTGAATCAAAAGAAATGAGCGGCAATGACGTTGAAACTGAGCGGCAGTATCAGAATTCAAAAGCAGATACTCTTGAATCTGAACTTTACCCAGAAATGGGCAAGGACGAAGATCAGGGGATTACAGAACCCGATCCGGATCGCGATTTGCCGAGGGTGCCATTGGCACTGATCCTGAAGGCGTGCCCGGATATCCTGCCGTATTGCGAACGGGACCCGCGGAATTGGCACGATCTTGTCGTGGCGGCCAGCTATGTGCGCGGCATGATGGGGATTAGCCCCTCGGCCTGGCATGAAGCGCAAGACTTGATGGGACCTGAAACCGCAGCCGTCACCGTGGCCTGTATCCTGCAACGTTTCAGCGATATCAACAGCCCGGGCGGGTATCTGCGAGCCCTTTCCACCAAATTCGCGCTTGGTCAGTTCTCTACCGGACCGATGGTGATGGCGCTGTTGAATGGTTCAGGCCGCGCTGCGGCCTGAACGGTGGCGTTCTGCGGCAGCACAAAGTTGACAGCTGTCAACGCGTCGGGTTCTGGATGGATTGGCAGAGTTGTCATCTGTCAACTCTGCACCTCGTCGAACACTTGCAATTGCGCGAATACAGGTGTTTTTTGCTAGTTTCCATCTGATACATCTGTTTAAGGTTGTATTTCAGGATTGATAACGCGTTACCCCGCAAAACGAATTTAAGTGATACCGATTAAATGCAGAAATCTGAAACTGGCTTTGCCCCTGGTGAGACTGATTTACCGCCTGTCGAGGCCGAAAAAGACATAGATCTTGGTTTTTCCATGCAGGCTGCGGGTCGGGTCAATTTCGCCTCGGCCCAGAATGACATTCCGGTTCTCAGGGCTTTGTCGCTGACCAACAAGGGGCGTCTTGTGGTTGAGGCAATCGAGGTCACGCTTGAGGCCCATCCACCGGTGATCAGGCCCAAGACCTGGGTGATCGACCGGATCGCGCCGGACGAGGATCTTGCACTGTACGATCTGGCCACACCGCTCGACATACAGCATCTGGCCGGGCTCAACGAAACAGAAATCGGATCTCTGACCCTGACAGCGACCAACGCCGAAGGGCAACTGGCCCGTGAAACCCTGCCTCTGGAGTTGCTAGCCCGCGATCAATGGGGCGGCCTGGGTGACATGGACCGGCTACTGGCGGCCTTTGTATCTCCGAATGATCCCGTGGTGGCTGCGATCCTCAAAGAGGCATCTTTGTTGCTGGAACTCGGCGGGCATGATGGCTCGCTTGAAGGGTATCAATCCGGTGATCCGCAGCGCGCGTGGATGATCGCTGGCGCAATCTGGTCGGCCGTGACCGGTATGGGGCTGACCTATGCCAACCCGCCTGCGTCGTTCGAAGTTGAGGGGCAGAAAATCCGTGCTCCCGAACGTATTCGCAACGAGGGGTTGGCGACGTGCCTGGACACCTCTTTGCTGTTGGCCGCAGCGTGGGAACAGGCCGGGTTGCATCCGGTTGTCCTGTTCAGTCACGGCCACGCCTGGGCCGGGGTATGGCTCACCAAACGGGACTTTGGGCATGTGACCGAGCCTGACGTGATCACCGTGCGCAAGGCGGCGCAGGCGAAAGAATTCATTCCGGTCGAAACCACGCTGCTGACACAACGCCCGACTGCCGGATTTGAACAGGCTGTTGAGGCCGGGCGGTCCCGTCTGTCCGAGGATCGTGAGCAGGAATTCCTGATGGCCGTTGACATCACCCGGGCACGCTCGGCCCGGATCCGTCCGTTGGCCAGCCACGCGGCAACTGAAGCAAGTGTTGCCGAGCATATTGAGGCTGCTCCAGCGAAACTACCGGACCCGATCGATTTTGGCCTGTTACCTTCCGAAGTGATTGAACAGGTGCCCGACACGCCCAAAGGGCGGATCGAGCGTTGGCAGGCCAAGCTGTTGGACCTATCGCTACGCAACCGCTTGCTGAACTTCAAGCCAAGCAAGCAGACAGTGCCCTGCTTGGTGCCCGATGTTGGCGCTCTGGAGGACGCTTTGGCCGCGGACCAAGCATTCCGCGCCTATCCACTGATGGAGGATGATCCCATTGGCGAGCGTCAGCTGTCGCGGCAGGAACGGGACGAGATCATCGCCAGCGCAACGAAAGATGCGTTCGATCGCGGTCAGATCACGATGCCGCTGGATCGCAAGGATGCTGATAACCGCATGCTGGCCCTGTTTCGCAAAGCCAAAAGCGATCTTCAGGAAGGTGGGACAAATACTCTGTTTCTGGCAGCAGGATTCCTGCGCTGGCAGCGAGAGGGCGAAAAACGAAGCTATCGCGCGCCGTTGCTGCTGATCCCGATCAAGCTGGAACGCAAATCGGCGCGGTCGGACTTTAGAATCCTGCACCACGAAGACGAGGTCCGGTTCAACTCGACCCTGCTGGAATTTCTCAAGCGTGATTTCGACCTGACCTTGCCCGAGCTTGAGGACGAATTGCCCCGTGACGACAGCGGCATCGACCTGCCGCGTATCTTTGAATGGATGCGCCAGCGGGTGCGCGACGTGCCTGGGTTCGAGGTTGTGGAAGAGATCGCGATCTCGACCTTTTCATTCTCGAAATATCTGATGTGGAAAGATCTGGTCGAGCGCACCGATCAGTTGCGCAATAATCGGCTGGTGGCGCATCTGGTCGACAACCCGGACAAGACCTTTGAGATCGGGGCAGGGGACGCGATCCCGGCCGAACAGATGGATCACCGACTGGCACCCAAGGATCTGGTTACGCCTCTGCCCGCTGACAGCTCGCAATTGTCAGCCGTTGTTGCAGCGGCTGAGGGGCGGGATTTCGTATTGATCGGCCCGCCGGGCACCGGCAAAAGCCAGACCATCGCCAATATCATCTGCCAGTGCCTTGCCCATGGCAAAACGGTGCTGTTTGTCGCAGAGAAAGCTGCAGCCTTGGATGTTGTGCAACGCAGGCTTGAGGCGCACGGATTGGGCGACGCGGTGCTTGAGCTGCATTCCAACAAGACCGACCGCAAGCGGGTTCTGACGCAGCTTGGCCGGGGATGGGACAGGGCCTCGGCCACCAATGAACAGGACTGGCTGGACATCACCGAGAAACTGCGGATCAAGCGCGACCAGCTCAACACCTATGTGCAGGCGGTTCATGCCAAGGGCGCGCAGGGGTTTTCGGTCTTTGACGCGATTGCATGGACGGCGGGAGCGCCAAAAGGGTTGAAACTGTCCTTTGCGGATAAAGATGCCCATGATCAGCACAGCTTTGACCGGTTGCTTGAGATCACTGAGGAACTTGGCCGTACCTATACAGCTGTAGGTGGTGGCACACCGCTGCCATTGGTCGGTGAGGCCGAATGGTCACATGCCTGGGAAGACCAGATCATTGACCAGGCCAAAACCCTGAGGGCGTGCATCGACCGCGCCATGCGATCATCTTCGGATCTTGCTGGGCAGTTGGAATTGAGCCCGGACCGGACGCTGATGCCGGAACGACGCGCTTTGCTGACCGGTCTGTCGCGCCGTATTGATCCCGACGCGGACGATCTGCGCATGGTGCCGCGCCTGTCAGAGCGTGATCTGCACGCCGAAGTGGATCAATTCGAGACCGCGCTTGTTGCGTTCATGGATGCGCAAGACCAGTGCAGTGCGTCCTATACCGAAGACAATATGAAACGCCTTCCGCTGGATCAGCTGGATGCGGAATGGCGCGCGGGTGAGGCGGGGTTCTGGCCATTTTCCGCCCTGAAAAAGCGCAAGACCCGCAAGCTGCTGCAAACCTATGCCAGCTCGGGACAGGTTGAACCGGGCAGGGATCTGCCAGCGTTGGAAGAAGGTCGCAAACAGCTGGCAGTGCTGCAGGATAGCCCGGTAGCTGATGCCGCCGGTGCAGACCGGTCGCTGCACAGATTGAAGGGGCGTGTGGCTCAGGCGATTTCCTTGCGCGCCACTCTGGCTGGTGTGCAATCCGAGATCACAGACACCGTGGCATTTGGTGCCATTGTCGCTGCGCTGGAGGAAGGGCCCACGGGCGCGTTGCGACAGGCGATGGAAAGCTGGCAGGCGGCGGACAACGCATTGAATGCGGCGATCACCGAGTTCGCGAGGCTTGGCGGCTCAGTGGATACAGACCTGCCCTTGCGCGATCTGATGGAGGGCGTGGACCAGACGCTGGCGCAACGCGGGCGGCTTGCCGACTGGACCCGTTGGGTTGCCATTCGGAACAAAGCCAAAGCCGCCGGGCTGACGCCTCTGGTCGATGCGATGGAGGCGGATCAGTTGAAAGGTGACCCGGTCCCCGAATGCCGCCGCGCATATGCCCGATGGTGGTTGCCTCTGGCAATGGATGCTTCGGACCCGCTGCGCCAGTTCGCTCATTGGGAACACGAGGATATTGTTGCGGCCTTTCGTAAGCTGGATGACGAGGTTGCCGAACATGCCCCACGGGAAGTCATGCGGCGCATTCATCACCGTCTGCCTGCACGGGACGGGGTGCCCAGAAAATCGGAACTGGGCGTGTTGCGGCATCAGTTGGGGCTGAAACGCCCGTCGATGGCGATCCGGCCTCTGCTGGAAAATCTGGGCGACGTTCTGCCCAAACTGGCCCCTTGCGTGCTGATGTCGCCGCTGTCGATCGCGCAGTATCTTCCGGCAGGGCAGGCAACGTTCGACGTGGTGATTTTTGACGAAGCCTCGCAGATTACCACGTGGGACGCCATTGGTGCCATTGCGCGGGCGAAACAGTCGATCATTGTAGGTGATCCCAAGCAGTTGCCGCCGACGAACTTCTTTGGCCGCAGCGACGAAGCCGAGGATGACGGCGAAGGGATGATTGGCGACATGCCGTCGATTCTGGATGAGGTGGCGACCGCGGGTATCCCGACGCGCAGGTTGGATTGGCACTACCGCAGCCGGGATGAGGCGCTGATCGCGTTCTCGAACCATTTCTACTACGACGGAGGCCTTGTCACCTTTCCTGCACCTAGCACGGGCAGTGACGCTGTGAAATTCCACAAGATCGACGGCACATATGCTCGCGGGGCAGGGCGCACCAATGCGGATGAGGCCAAGGCGATTGTCGCGCTGATCCGACAGCGCCTGACTGCCTGGCTGGACCTCCCCGAGGAGGACCGGCCGACGCTGGGCGTGATCACTTTCAACGCACAGCAACAGGGGTTGATCCTTGATCTGCTGGACAAGGTGCGGCGTGATGCACCCGAGCTTGAGTGGTTCTTTGCAGAAGAGCGTGAAGAACCGGTGATCGTGAAAAATCTTGAGAATATTCAAGGGGATGAGCGTGACGTGATGCTGTTTTCGATCACTTTTGCGCCCGACCTTACAGGAAAACTGTCAATGAATTTTGGTGCGCTGAATGCGGATGGCGGCGAAAAGCGTCTGAACGTTGCAGTCACGCGGGCCCGGTGCGAGTTGCATGTGTTCGCCTCGCTGACCCATGATCAAATCGATCTGTCGCGCACCCGGGCGACCGGGGTGCGTGATCTGAAAACCTTTCTGGACTATGCCGAACGCGGCTCGGTTGCGCTGGCCGCGCGCGAGGAAGGATCGCTTGGACCGGCCGAAAACCCGTTCGAAGAAGCCATTGCCAAGGCGTTCCGCGCTAAAGGCTGGGAGGTACGGACCCAGATCGGTGTCTCGGGCTTCCGCATAGATCTTGGAATTGTGAACCCGGATCGGGCAGGGGCCTATCTGGCCGGGATTGAATGTGATGGGGCCACCTATCACAGCTCTGCCACAGCGCGTGATCGAGACAAGGTGCGTCAGGCCGTGCTGGAAGGGTTGGGTTGGACGATCCTGCGCATCTGGTCGACCGACTGGTTCCGCGACCCGGCGGCGGTGGTTGACCGATTGCATGAAAGATTGGACGCACTGCTGGAAGAAGACCGCGCGGCGCGGCAGGTAGCGGAATTTGAAGCAGCGGAAGAAGATCTGCCAGAGGTGCGGGCCTTGCCCGCGCCCGAGCCGCCTCAGGCCGACAGCGTGCCGCAGGAACCCGCGCCGGAAGAGGTTGATGGGCCTCAGACTTTCGCCTCGAGGGTTCAAGCGCCCGAGTTGCACAAAGATGACGGGCCAAAGGCCGACCCGGACCGTTTTTTTGATCTTGGGTATATGGGGATTCTGCGGCAGATCGTTCACGAGGTTTTGGTTGATCAAGCCCCGATGCCGCTGCGCAATCTGGGTCGCGAGGTCGCAAACCGCCACGGGTGGCAGCGCACCGGGCGCCGGATCATGGACAGGGTGGAACACGCGCTTGGCGCGGCTGAACTGCATGATGAGTTCGGCACTCCGTTTGTCTGGCTGGCAGGCACCTATCAGGATCGAATTCCGTATCGCGGGCTGGAAAACCGCGCCATCCGCGATGTGTCCCGCACCGAGGTGGCGGCGGTTCTGGATGAGATCGGAGCGGACCTGAAAGCCTCAGAGGATCCGGCGGGGGATTTGGCCCGCCACCTTGGCCTGTCGCGGGTTAGCGGGTCAGCGCGTCAACGGATTGAGGAGATCATTCGGTGGTACGAGGACCAGACGGGCAGTGAAGATTCTGCACACAGCTGACGTTCATCTGAATTCACCGCAGATATCTCTGGCGCGGCGCGATCCGGAATTGCGTGAACGTATACGCGAACCTTGATATAGGTTGTTCGAGTGATCTGCCCGTATGGATGGCGAGGCGTCCCGGTTGGATAGCGGGGTCGCCTCGACTATTCAGCACCACTATTACTAGTACACTGCGCAGATTAACTGGTCGCCTGCAAAGAAGAAGGGCAACTCACGGGAACCGGTCGCGATCTCGCAGACAATCGCGGCGCCGGCCAGAAAGGCACTACGCTGGTCGGGGAAGGGCATTCGCTCAGGCGTACCGACACAGTTTGGCAGGCCCGGAGGGACATGCCGAAACGTCACGTTTGCCACCCAACCGTCAGAGCGCTCGTCGATGTGGAGTTCAAGAAGGTTGTCGCGTGTAGCGTAAGGTAGATCGCTAGCTTCGGGTGGAGGGAATGCCAGACGACCTTTGGCTTGGAGGGCCTGAAGTATGAGCTCCATCAGGCTGAAATCGTCTCCGGGGTTTTCTGTGTATGCGATCATATCTAAGCCTTTGTTTTTTGTGTTTGAGTGAGGGAATGTCTCCCGGCGTGAGAATGACGTGGGAACAAATTGAAAGCGTCAAAACGGGTTTGTTGAACTTTTTTTGAAAAAGTTCGATCAGCCGATTTTTGACTGTCTCTTCTGGAGCGAGCCTGTCCCTGAGATATTGCTGTAAGTCATTGACTTTGGTACATTCATCCAGTGGGAGGCCCACAAATGAACCCTGATGAATTGATTGAGAAACTTACGGAACACCGTCCCGATCTGACGGATCACCTCGACCGGAATGCACCCAAGAGAAACCTGGCGCTTGCATTGCACGCAGCGCGCAAGACAGCCGGGATGACACGAGAGCAGGTGGCAGAGCGCTCTGGTTTGTCGCTGGCTGACATTGATGGCCTGGAGGCACCATCAGGGCGCTTTCCGGGAAGGTCGACCGTGACGCGCTTTATGGCCGTGTGCCGATAGTGGTGATCATGTTCAAAGGTTACAGGGTTGTACCCCATGTCTGATTTGGACGCCGACAAATTCATGGAAAAGATGGCGAAACCAGGGACGGAAGAGGAGGTTTTCTTTGCAAGACGCCGGGCACTTGGCCTTGGTGTTGGGGTTGACGCAGACGGAAAGCCTGCCCGTTCGAAAAGCCTCATCTTCATTGACTTCGAGGCCTCGTCCCTGAGCCCGGAGAGCTGGCCGATCGAAGTGGGTATCGCCCAACTCAAAGATCGGTGCGTGATAGTCGAGAGCAAACTGGTTCGACCACACGAAACCTGGCCTCTCGACGATTGGTCGGACAAAAGCGCTGCTGTGCACAACATACCCTTCTCCGAATTGGAGACTGCGATGCCTGCCGATGAGGTTGCGCACTGGCTGATTGAGCGTGTTGGAGACAACATTCTTGTCAGTGATTGTCCGGAGTTCGATCAGCGTTGGCTCGACCGGCTGTTAAGCACTGTCAACGAGCCCGTGAGACTGGAGATTCAGGACTTCGACCGGATCGCGTGGATTGCGTATTCGCGGGAAGAGGGCGTTCTCGCGCCTGGTCAAATTGGTCGGGTGTATAAGACCAAGACCAATCGAGGCACGACCCATCGCGCCGGTGCGGATGCAGCCGACTTAGCGTATGCCTTCCGATCCGGGCTGCCCAAGACGGTGTCACCGGATTTTCTGGCCCCGATGTCCGAAGAGGACTTGCACCTCTGGGAAGGTGGCGATGAGGAAAACAGGGTATGAGACGCGGTTCGTAGCTTACCATCGCTTGTCGCGTGGACAGGGTTTAATGTTCGATTTCAAGGCTTGCGCACTGCGCGTGGGGTGATGGTCGTTCGAATGAAAGAGTTGCTGGAACATCGAAAGCACGGAGAAACTGAAACGACCCCGAGTATCTGAGCAACGCCGATTTCTCGCCAACTTTCAAAGGTGCAACTGCGTCGCTGACCTGTGCTTTCTGCACGATCTCAAACAGGTGATATTTATCCCTCGTCGCTCTCATTTGGTCCGGGTGTCTGGGTTGGCACCCGGACCAAATGAGCCGATCGAGGTTCAATGAAATCTGGTTGCCTTCAACAAAAGAAGGAAGCCATCATGCCCAACACTCCCGCCTGCGAACGTTTCTCCACTGGTGATCTTGTCGCGTTCGACTTTCCCTTCAGCGATGGCGGCGCAAAGACCCGCGTCTGTCTGATCGTCGCTGAAGATCCCGATCTGAACGAGGTTGTTGTTGCATATGGGACAACGAACCTGCGTCTCAATCAAGACCGCAGGAACGCGGTGATCCTGAATAATCCATCGGATTGGTCAGCGGCGGGCCTGCACCGGGCAACCCGGTTCCAGGTGGATCGCCGCATCCGCGTCTCGATGGATGATTTGCGGTTCAAACAGAACCGATCCCTCGGAACGGCTAAAGTCGGCCGGTTGTTATCAGGCCGGATTCAGCAGCTGATGACATGTTACAGCCGTTTGAAACCCGTTTCTTGCGCTCAGGAGCGACTGGGTATCCATCCGAAACCACAGGTGCACAAAGGTCGCCGATCGTTTCTACGTCGCCGGCCCGTACGACACGATGCGGGTTCTGCCGCCGCCTGATTTTAGGCTTCTCGGAACGCGGTGGGCATCAAAAGAGCCAACTCAAGCCCGTCCCCGGGGCGTTCCGGCTAACGCCTGCACACACTCAACAGGAACAAGAAATGAAGAGAAGCAAAGAGACTCAAACAGATGGGTGCGCGCCCAATAATCGTGCGGATGCTGGCGGAGATGAAAGCTACAGGAAAGGAGTAGAAGATCTGATCGAGCGCGACCGCCAAATGACCGAGGCGCGTGCAGAAAAACTTCGGATTCTGCACGATATAGTCAAAGACACGTTCGATGCCGTGGTCCTGTTCGAGCAGCACTATAGTGGACGGCTCGATACGATTTGCTCATTCTCGGTGTTTCACGAGGACCTGGACGCCCGAGCCACCGTGAAGGCCTTCGTAAAGGACGCGCTGTCACGAATTGGCGTTGCGATTATTTGGGAGGGCAGGGATGTCATTGACATTCCGCTCCGCAAGGATCGGGCGACGGCGCATGAGAAGGTCAGGATGTGGGAAATCCTGAAACCATGTGCGCGCCGATTGAATCCTGGAGACAGCTGGTAACCTGCCGGTTCTTCGACACAGCATTGCGGTTTCGGACAAGGTCATAACAATCCCAGATGTCCTCCGCGGTTGGACGCGGGCGGTCAGGTAGATGGTTTTTGCAGTGGCTCTCGGACACCCGGCTGTACTGCTGCTCGGATGTCGCCCAATTCGGAACATCAAAGGAGCCGCCCGGAGCAACCGTCTCGGGGTCGTATTCGGAAACCTCATCCAACGTCCCGGTCATTAACACGGTGACCGCGTAAGGTAAGTTGGGCGTTAGTTCGGGTTCCGATGTCATGGTTTTGCCGTTGATGTTCATTACGGTCAGGGTCTCTGACGTCAGGTAGGCTTGTCCCGTCAAGAGCTGGTGGTGGTAGAGCTGAGACATTCTCTGAACGGCGTCGCCCGTGCCGCACGACAACGCGCCTTGCATACAGTTTTCGAAGTCCTTCAGCATTGATCGAAAACTAATTGGCAGGTCGTCTGCCTCGATCCGCAGAAAGCGCGCGCCAGTCCAGACAACCACGGCGTCAAAAACGAAGCGGCTCAGCTCAAATGGTGCATCCGTAAACACGTAGGAGACGGCCCGGATGGATGTGTTGGTGTCTGGCCAGTCGGCAAAGAGCTGCATCAGCATGGTGCGCCATTGCAATTGTTGTGTCCGAGCAGATGATGATCTCGGGAGGCCGTCCCACGAAAAGCAAAGCATGGCGTGCCCGTTTTGCGCCTGGTTGATGAGGTTGGTCAGTTCGGTGTCTTTGGACAGGGTCATAGGGGTCTCTTGTGTTGATGCGTAAAACGAGCCTCCAAATCCAGGCAAAGCGGATCGGGCAAGGCTGCTGTGGAAGCAACGTGGGAACATGTTCGCAAATTGTGAAATCGTGATTGCGAGAAATCTGATGAAAAGGGCAGGGGAGACGGATCCGGGAAGATTGGCAGCGCCGGCTTCCACCCGTTTCACGATCTTCGATGTGTCACATCTGTATTCTTTGGAACAGTGTTGAGTGCTTGCCTCACGCTGCGACGCGCCGCAGCCTGGAGAGGTGGGTCGGGGTTCAGACGGCAGATTTCTTGGAGCACAAAATCTTTTTCAGAAAAACCCACCAAACCGGCTTTGCAAAATCCGATACCGACCGAACCTTATGATCGCACTGGGCGATCAAGGTGATCGGGCGGGTGCGGAAACCGGGCGGCGTCCCAAAAAACAACAAAAGGGCAACCTGATGAGCGAGCACTATATAAGCAAAGCGATCCTGCTGGACGAAGCGGAACTGGCCGCGAGGTTCGCATTTGAGCCGGAAGATTTCGAAGAGTTTGTAGATATGGCGAAATACGGGGTTCGTGGCGAGCTCGGAGACAGTGAATATCCAAGGTTGGAAGTCCTTGGCGTTTGCTCCGAGCGTTTCGACCGGGCGGATATCCAGAACCCGGACTATCGCACGGAATGGGTGGAGACAGGTAAGAGCTGGAACAAGACATTGTCCTGCCTCTTCCGAAAACTGGGTGGCATCAATGAAGATCTGAGTGCGCGCTTTCTCAGGTCGGAAGACACAGGTGTGTTGGTTTCCAGCATTATTGAAGACCTCAAGCGAGATGTTGAGCAGCAAGACTTTTTCAACGCGAGGCGGCGTATTTCTTCTCTGGAAAACCTGAAGGACGCCGGATTGCCGTGTTTTCGAAGCGCTGGGGACCTGACATTGGGCGGGGACGACGACGCCCACGATTGCCGTGGCCGCAATCGTGGGCCTGGAAAGAGGGTGATTGTTGAGATTGCCTATGTGTGGGGATAGCCGCGAGCGCGGCGGCCCCAAGGGAACGGCTTAATAAGGCTATCGTGATCCCTCCGTGGGCAGGGGTGGCGTGCAAAACCTAAGTTGAAGCTTGGATGCCGCTAAGCTCTGCAGCCACCCGCCGTTGACGACTCATTCGGTCTGATGGCACGCTGGTGCAGCCTGAGTAGGGCGACCGGGTCGGTTGTCCGGGTGGCGAGAGGTCGTCGTCGCGTGCGTGGTTAGGTGAGTGGGCTACGCGCGGTGACCCCGGCTGGTGGAGGTGGATCTGCTCGAAACCACCTCCACTTTGCAACCGGCAGGGGTCACGCGGCTTGTGGCCATTTTACATCGATACCCACGTCTTTGTTTTGTCCCTTCTTTTTCTGACGGGCAGAGAACCTTACGGACTGTTTCCAACGTCTGGGCAAACACCCATCCCCGCCCAGGCGGGAGGCGGCCGGTCCTGTTGTCGCCTCCACCCCATCACCGCCGCTGCGCCGAAACCTACTCCAGCCTTTCCGGGCATGCGAACGGGACAAACGTGCTTGCCATACCTTCACTCATTGTCATCACCGTCAGCATGTTTGCCATTTCATGTTCAGCGTCGCTTCGGGGGCAGACGGCGATGTTCTCAGTGCAGCCTGAGGAAACAAATGCGATATTGTCCGCGATGAACTCTTCACCGATGCCATCGGGGTCGACACTGACATAGGCCCAATCCCAGGCACGTTGATAAAGGACGCATTTCTGCTCGGTCCATGTCAGGGCGTTCATGTCGTCGGCCAGGGCCGCACCCGAAAGGGACCCCAACAGCGACATACACGTAAATACCCGGGTGAAGATCATCGGCGGAATACCTGTATAAAAACGGTGGAAATGCCCGGGTACAAGAAAATCGGTGCGCGTGCGAGAACCAAACCCCTGTTGCGAAAATTTACCCCGATTTTGGCGATAAAGTTGCACCGCTCCGGCTGAATGTGCCGGTTTCAATAATTGCCTGATCATGACCTGCCGAGCGTTCCCATGTGGCGTTGCAGCTCTGTTGGTTGAGAGCGGCAACGCCAAAGGCAACTGCTTCTTCAATTCGAAACCTACAACCCCAACCGCGCGCGAGGAGCGGTTGCATTTGGACCTGTGGCATCCCGCCCCAGGCAATAAAGGGAGAACACTATGTTCTATTCCCCAAAGACCGAAACCGGTCCGCTCCAGTGCATCGCCAGCGCAGTGGAGGTCGGTCAATGAGCGTTTTCGAAGATCCCCTTCATAAGGCGCTTTTTACAGCGCTAAACGCTACAGACACCGCCAAGAATGCTGTGTTTGATATAACTTCGGGTTCCGATTGTCCGGAGATGCTGCACGCGGTCGCGGAACGTTTCTTCGAATCCGAAGACAACGAACTGATCGCTTTAAATGTGATAGAAGATGTCGGATTACTGATGAGGATGCTGCACGAGGCTGCCGCAGCTGAGACACAGTCGGGTTACGTAGCGGATCAGCATTGCATGTCCGGTGGTGGTTACGAGGTCACGCATCTTTCGGATCTGGGCCAGCAATTCGAAACCGCGCGGGCGTCCACAGCGGCGTTGTATTCCGCGCTTTATGAAGTGAACCTTCATTTGCGGGCCGAACGCCTGTCCGTGTCACTGCGCGCATAAACAAAAAGGGGCGGCAGGGTCGCCCCTTCCTTGATCCATCAGTGGTGTCGGTCGTCAGACGGTTTGAGCTTTACCGCGCCGCGGAGAAGGTCAGCTGTGAGCTCAAATTGACCGATGCTGCATGCCGCACTAGCGGCGGCCATGCAGACCCTGCGGGCATGGACGCAGAAGCGGTTAAGTTGGGCGGTTTCCGGAGCTTGGCCGCGGATACGGCCTATGGCGGCTTTGTGAATTCTCAAATTCATACTTCAGTGTTAGCATTTTCGAATGTCGGACACTTGCAACACTACCAGACTGGAACGTCCGATCTCTGAAAACGTGAGCTTGCTCGAAAAATCGTCGACAAGGAGGCCCATTATGCGCCTGGCATTCGCACTTTGCATTACCTTTGCAGGTCTGCTGATGCCCGCTAATGCCGGGGCGCAATCGGCGAGCTTTCAGGAGCGTATAGCCGGTGCCGAGATTCGATCTGGAGCTTTCGACCTCTACCAAAAAGACGGCGATCTGTTGCTTGCGATACCGCGCGACATGTTCGAACGCAGCCTGATCTGGTACGCCGAAGTTTCCGGATATCCTACCGACGCAGTGGCATTTGGCGGAAACGCCCTGGGGGCCCGCCTGATCCAGTTGGAACGGCGGCCCGATCGGGTCATGGTGCGGTCCCTTTCAGGGACCTCGTTCGAAAAGGTTTCGGGCGATCCCTATTACACTGGCGAACGTGACAGGCTTCGCCCCGTGAACCTCGCTGTGGAACGTGCCAACCTTGGTCCCCTCATAGTCGATTTCCCGATCCTCGCGGAAAGCGACACTGGCGCCGTACTTGTGGATTTGCAGGAGGTGTTCGAGGGCGATATCGCGGGTTACTCGGTCGCCGCCCAATTGGCATCTACGGGCCTCGCTCCCGGGCCGAACGACCCCGACCGATCCTATGTTGCTGAAGCATCAGTTTATCCCGACAACCTCTTTGTCCGCTCACAACTGACCTTCGAAGCGACCGATCAGGCCGGGCTGGCACAGCCGATTTCGTTGGAAACGGCGCATTCGATTGCCGTATTGCCAGAAACCCCGATGGAGCGTCGCCCCTATGACGACCGGGTTGGATTTTTCTTCACCGAATATCTGGTTTTTGAAAGCGCGTTCGGCGAAGTGCAATCACGCGACCGTGCCGCACTTCGCTTCCGCCTGGAACACGCCGATCCGGATGCACCACGCCCGTCGGACCCGGTTGAACCGATCGTTTTCTATCTGTCCCGCGAAATCCCTGATCGGTGGCGTCCCTACATTCGCCAAGCGGTTGAGGACTGGCAGACCGCCTTCGAGGCTGCGGGCTTCACCAATGCAATCATAGCGCGTGACGCGCCAAGCCGGGATGAAGTCCCGGACTGGTCCCCGGAAGATGTTCGCCACAGCGTGATCCGCTGGGTTGCACAGCCGGTGCAGAACGCGATGGGGCCGAATATTCACGACCCCCGGTCCGGCGAGATTCTCTCCGCCCATATTCTGGTTTGGCCGGACGTCGTGAACCTTTTCAGCCGCTACTACTATTTGCTGATGCACCGGACCGATCCCGCCGCGGCCAAACTGCCGCTGCCGGAGGAATTGCAGGGGCGCATCCTGCGGTACGTCGTGTCACATGAGGTAGGCCATACGCTCGGGTTGCGGCACAACCACCGCGCCTCGACGGCCTGGTCGACAGCACAGCTCAGGGACCCGTTATTCACTGCGGAGAACGGCAGCACGTCATCCATTATGGCCTATGGGCGGTTCAACTACGTGGCGGGCCCGGATGATGGCGTCACGCAACTCATTCCTATCATTGGCTCCTACGATCGGCACGCCATCCGATGGGGGTATTCCTCGGATGTCGACGCAGAGGAGCTTGATTCCATCGCGGCGGAAGCGGAGGAGCGCCCGGAACTCATTTGGGGAGCAGGCGAACGTGGCGAGGAGTATCTTGCCCAGTTCGATCCTCGTGTTCAGACTGAGAACATTGGGGCAGACAGGATCTCGGCAACACGCGCGGGGATCGCCGCGCTGCACGCGAGCCTTGCGGCGTTGCCCCTGGCAGTAGAGGACGCGCGCAATCCACAAGCCATGCTGGAGGAGACCTACGGAGACGCGCTCAATCGCTATGTCGGTTTCGCTGGAAGCGTCGGCAAGCTGATCGGCGGTGTTACAAAGACCTCCGGCGACGACCGACCGTTCGCCTATGTAGACCCTGAAGAGCAGAGGCGGGCCGTAGAGTTTCTTACCGGTGAAGCCATCCATGGCCTCAATGCATTCGCTGACCCGGACTTGCTCGGACGTTTTCGACCCGTCGGCGGGTTGATTTCGGTCGAAAAAGCAGCGGCGCAAATCATGGACGAAGTCCTGAACCGGAAGAGCGTCAGGATGGTCTACATGCAACGTCGACTCCTGGGTGACCCAGCTATGTCGCTACAGGAATACGTCTCGTTGGTCACCGAAACACTATTGAGCGATCTGCCGCCAAAGGAACTGGTTTCGCCAGCGCAGAACGGTGCAATAATAGCCTATATCGACATCCTGACGGACCTAACCACCGAGGATGGCAATGCCGAGGATCTTGTCGCACTGGTCGATGCCGAGTACCCCTTGGAGGTTGCCATGGTCGCAGCTGGCGGATTGAAGGGAACCTCTATCGGGGAGATAGCGAGCGCGGAACTCGACCGTGTGAACGCTATGCTGGGTAAGGGTCTTTCCGAACAAGACGCAGAGAAGCAGTAGCGGTGCTGGCTCGTCGGTCCAGCGCAAGTATTGAAGGCCCAGAAACAACCTATTCTGTTTGACGAAGTCTGATGGCGAACTAAGCTTGAGCCTAAGCTGGTTGATATGGAAATCTGAAAGGACATTTTCAATGCTAAAAACTATCGGCGCCTGTCTTATACTCGTGGTTGCAGCCAATGCTGCTCAAGCCTTTGACAGGCAGACAACCAACGCCCTCAAAACCTGTCACGACTACCTTTGGCAAGTTCCTGAGTTCGCCGATCTGCCCAATGCTGCAATTTCTGTGTTCCCCGCTTCGGAAAACGGCGACACCGTCGTCGTGAACTGGAATGTCAACTGGGACCAGCCGACAATTCAAGCCGCAGGTAACTGCACAGTCATCGGCGGCAATGTCGAAGGGTTCGAGGATTACACCAAGTGATGTCGCAAAACAGACGAGCTCTGGCACCGGCAATCGTCATCTGTCTGAGTGTGCTAGCCGCCTGCGACTCCAGCGAAGACGAAGTGCGGACGGCCGCGACTATCGGGACCTCGGCTGCGCTTGCAGCCGAAGTCGCTGAGGAAGCCAACAAAGCGACGGATTACGATGTGATCGCACAGGAAGCTGTCGCCAATGTGGATACATCCGATTTCGATGCGCTTACGAAATAATCGCGTTGTACAGGGGCCGGATGAGTTATGAAATGGTTGGCATGGGCTGGGACCTTGTCCTGTCTGACCTTTGCGGTCGTCGTTCTGGCCGTTCCACAGGTTCGGTTCCTGTTCTTCGGTCTTCCGGAGCAACGGCTGGAAGGTAGCGCAGTTTCCAAAGCCGAAACAGGATCGGCGCCTGTTGCCGAGGCGACCCGAGTTCAAGTGGAACAGGCGTTGCGAGATGCTCAGCTGAGCGAAGAGCCAGTTCTGGGCGACATTTCTATCTCCGGTCATCTCGCCCGCCTCGATGACGGTGTGGTCACATCAAAGCAACTGATGGAGTATGCCGAGGGGCTCAGGGCGCTCGCTCTTCGAACCGGTGATTTCGGCCGCCAGATTCCATCGACCTTCTGGGACGTGGATACCGAACAGTTGCGCGCAGATGGTTGGGATGCCTATCGCGTTGTCGACGCGCTTGCGTCAGAAGAGGGCGAACCATACCTTGAAGCGCTCGGCGGGGCCTACACCCGGTTTCACGCCTTCAAGCTGGCCGATATGTCAGGGGGCGGCACTGATGACACGGCGCTCGACACGGCGCTTGACCTGTTCGAGGCAGCAATCAAACTGATTGATATAGTTCCGCCGGAGCACATGCTGGAGACTTCGGAATACATTCGCGGAAGGGAGCAGGCGGCGCTCTACCTCTGGCAGCAGTTGATTGTGGGGTCCTCGCGCCGCAACCCACTCACACATATCAAGCTGTTCAACCACGGATTTACCACGCGGTTCCATGTCGGAACGATCTGGCAATACGAAACCGGGATCGCACTGGACAACTCATCGATCTGGGGCGTTTCCGGCTTTGCACCCGAGTTTGTTGGCCCGCCGGAGAACAACAACCAGGTCGAACATATGTCGATCAGCATGACGGTTCAGGGCATCCTGCGAGAGCCGCTTCTGGTCCTTGAGGCCTTTGAGGAGTTCGAGATCCTTTCCGGATCGGCCACCGCAGCCGAGGCTGCTGCCGACGACGCGTTGAATGCCGCGATCCAGCAGGCGTTCATTCCCGGTTTCGAGGACGATCTTCCGTCTGCAGTTGCTGCGCTGCGTGGGCAACTGCATGAGCGCTAATTGTTTCAATCACCAGTAATATCTGCAGCTTGCAAAAACGGTTTATGAAACCCACCTGTGACCAGCACATTTTGCAAAAAAGGTGCCCTTAGCGGTCGTCCGCTTTGAATTTTGACTAATGGCCGCACTGCGCCGTTCGCTACACGCGGAGTTATGTTGCACTTGCGAAGCCGTCACAATGAGAGAAGACCTGTAAAGCTCAGTTAACCGTCGTCTGGCTGAGTCTGGTGAGCGGCGAATTTGTCCCGCGCCGCCGACATATTCTTAAGTGATCCCTTTAAACACTCAGTTCGGATTCCGACATGCACCGGAAGTGCTTGAGTTTGCCCCAGATGCGTTCGGCAGTCTCCTTTTTTGGGTCACTTTGGGTGAGAAAAATCACAATTTCCGATCTCGCGTACCGGGCCACGCGCTTTATCTCGGCGACGACAATGCGCGCGCAGTTGTTATGGGTTGCTGTCATGGAACTACGCAACTTTGGCATTTCCCTGCCACGTTTCAGAAATGTGCGCGCCGCCTCGATACTCGAAAACACCCTCGGCGCTCCGTCGGCCAGACCCTGCGGCGACATCCGGATCGCGCCGCGCGTAAGCAAGCCATCTGTAATTGCGGCATCGAGACGGTTTGGTTCCAGCTCCTGCCAGGGCACCAGTCTGTCCACCGGGATACCCGGGATCGGGATGTTGCAGCCGATGATCACTTTCTTTGGATAGTCTGCCCGCGCCAGACGCAGCCTTTCGATCAATTGGCGCGTCGACAGCTCGCGGCTTTGCAACTGCAGTCGGCGCACGCGTTGATCCGGGTGGCACGGCACCAGAACGGCTTTCGACGAGCCATCAGTAATCTCGTAAGAAACCGGTTCTTCGGGCATGCGCGTCTGGCCCAGTGAGTCCGAGGTCAGCAGATTTAGCGGGTTCCTGGGTGTGTCTCCCCAGAGCGCGCGAGCTTGGTCTTCGAGCGCAGAAACCGGGAGTTCTTCCCGCCCGATGACGATAACGGTTGAGCAATTCTGGTAACGATTGGACCCCAGGGCCCGGCCACCGAACCAGAGCCATTGCGCGCCGTGCAGCTTGGTGTCCAGCATGAACTCCGAAATTTCCGTTTCGGACATGCCCTCGAATCCATGACCTGCCTCCTCGAAGAAGGCCCGCACAACCTTCCGCGTGGCGCCAACAAGGACGCCAGCGGTTTTGTCCAGGCGATCCATCAGAACCTCCCGCGCGATGATCCGCCGCCAGCTCTCGCGCAAGCCGGAATTCCTAAGAAGGCTTCCATTCGTCATTCTGCGATCATGCAGCTGGGTCACAAGCGCATTAGGGCGCAGCGTGACGTCATGAACTTTGCGGATGTCGCATTCAAGCGCGGACAGGATGCCGATGTCAGCATCGGCATCGAGGACCAGCATGGGTTCCTTATGCCTGAGTGGTTTTTGACGCAGCACGCGGATGAAGAAAGCGTCGTCCTCGACAATCAGCCTCAAACGCTCAGTCGTACATAGGCCCGCTGCCTTTGCATCGGCCAGCACCCCCCAAAGCGCAGCGAACCTGGAAACATACCGGTGGTTCTGTTCCGCTTTTCCAAGCAATTTTGCCTGATACGCCTCATTTTGCTCGGGAGACAGGTCGGGGCAGGGTGCTTTCCCCATCCATTCCAAGTCACGCAAGCGCAGATAGTCCTCGCTGGAGAAGGACAAAGACAACGGGGATGCATTGTCCATCAAAGCCGCAACAACCTGTTTCGCGGCGTCCAGCAAGCTGGCGTGCTGCCCGGCCATTGCAGCGGGGAAATGCGCGCGCGGATTTGTAAACGCGGCCGCTGACACATTCTGGATCGACAGGAACTGCTGCCAGAAGGTTTCATCGACGATCCGCAGATCACATTTCTCCGTGGGGTCCGGCAGGGACAGATAGCTGGTCGCAAGGAAACGGTATTTCGTCACGTTGTTGAACTGCTTGAGATAGGCACATTCCTCAAAATGTGGGCAGAGCTTTGCGGTCCCATCACTCTCCTCGCGTCGGCAGAAGCTCTGCTGTGCCGAGAGACCAAGGCGGTTGGCCCGCTCCACCAGCTCAGCTCGCGCGCACATGCGTCTCCGCCCATCCGGGTGCGGTGCCGAACGCCCCCGGATCGCCTGGGCATCCAGACCCAAAGCCCGTGCGTCTGACGCGGCTTCTTCGGCCAACGCGAGGGTTGGCAGGTGAAAGGACACATGCTGGTCGGTGCCGCCTTTTTCCTTTTCGGCCAGGAGCAGTCTTGCAAGTCGGCTCTTACCTGCGCCAGGACTGGCGCGACAGACGACGGTTGGGACCATTGTGTTGTCCCGATACGATGGAGCCAAGATCTCGTCCGCAGCTTCCAGGGCTTCCCGCAGATCCAGATCTGCATCTTCCAAAGAGGTGAAATTCGTCGCTGGGGCTGGTGCGTTACTGTCGAACGCGCCTTGCCCGGTGAAACGCCCCGTCTCGTCTCTTTGCGGGTGTCGTTTGGTATCTGTGATGGTCATCGCCAGTCTCCGTGTTGTCGTTGCTGGCGATGACCTGTGTCTGCACCGGAAATCTGGGAAATTGAGGTTTGGTTTGGAAGATTTGGGGCGGACCGGAAATAGGGTTTCTATTACCGGCGTGACCCAAAAGGTGTTGAAGCGGTGGTGGTTCGATCTGGGCTCGACTGCATCGAAATCGGGGTAATCAACGGCAAAAACTTTCCTTCGAAATTTCCGCCAGGCACCGATTGGACCCAATTCCTCCTCATAAAAACAGGAGGTAAAGGATGCAGGCTCCCAAATACTACTCGGTGAATGAAATCGCCGAAATCTTCAGGCGCGATCCCCACACGATCCGGGACTGGATCAATCATGGCTGCCCGACGCCACACGGGGTGATCAAGCTGCAAGCCGCAAAACTGGGGAAATCCTGGACCATCAAAGACGAGTGGCTCGCGATCTTCGAGCTTCGCGTCCGGCCTGACCAGGGAAGGCCGGATCTCGAACTCGAATGACCGGTCACCAACAACATGACGGAGCCAGGATCTTGACCCCTGCACAGGAATTGAAGACATATCTCGAGACCAGTGGAGAGTCCCAAAGGGCGCTTTCGCTGCGCGCAGGGCTGAACGCAAAAGCTGTCTCAGACATCCTGAGTGTGCCGGATATGCCACGCCGAACGTCTGTCGCGGTCTGCAATCGCTGCACCGGTTGCAGACACCGCCAAGAATGCTGTGTGTGATACAATGTCCGGCTCCGATTGCCCGGAGACACTGCTTGCGGTTGCGGAACGTTTCTTCCAGGCCGGTGACAGGGATCTGTTCACAGAACCTGTGATGGAAGATGTCGCTTTACTGATGGGGCTGCCGCAGCTGAGACACAGTCGGGATACGTAGCGTATGAGCATTGCATGTCCGGAGGAGGCCATGAAGTCACGCATCTTTCGGATCTGGGCCAGAAATTCGAAACCGCACGGGCGTCCACCGCGGCGCTCCATGCCGCGCTCCATGAAGTGAACCTTCATTTGCGGGCCCTACGCCTGTCCGTGTCACTGCGCGCATAGACAAAAAGGGGCGGGCGGTGTCCCAGCCATTTACCATAAATGTTGCAAACTGAGACCTTGTAACCAGGCCCAAATGATATACATTAATAGATGTGTATCATCTGATGATTGGAAGGTGCCATGCAAGTAGCAAAATGGGGAAATTCTCTTGCGGTTCGACTGCCCGCAGATTTGGTGCGGAAGTTGGGTATCAAAGAGGGTGACAGCATTGAATTACATCCTGACAAAGAGGGCCTCTCTGTGTCCCGTCACCCTCGGCCAGAAGAGGTTCTTGCGAAGTTTAGGCAATTCCGTGGGCGGCTTCCCGCCTCAAAGCGCATGAGCCGCGATGAAGCTCATGCGAGGTGACTTCTTTGACACAAACGTCATTCTGTATCTCCTCGACAGAAGTGTTAAAGCTGATACTGCCGAACAGGTTTTGAGTTCCGGTGGAAAGGTTAGTGTTCAGGTTCTGAATGAAGCCCTGGTAAATTGTATCCGAAAAGCTGGAATGTCTTGGGAGGAAGTAGGCACTTTTTTGGATGGTATTCGAGATATTTGCGACGTCGTGGAGCTCACCACGGAAATACACGACGTTGGGAGTGCCCTTGGTGAGCGCTACGGGTTTTCTGTATATGACGCAATGATCGTTTCTGCTGCACTCGTGAGCGGTTGCAGCACACTTTATTCAGAAGACATGGATGGTGGGCTTCTTGTCGAAAACACGCTTCGGATCGTGAATCCGTTCTCAAAAAGTTAAACAGACAGTAATAAGCCCACCTCGAAAAATTGTTCGAAGCAGGCTTGTTCTCATCACGTTCCAAGCATGAACTTCAGAGAATGAAACAGGAGAATGTGCAACATTTATGGTAAAGGGCTGGGCGGTGTCGCCGCTTTCTTGATCCATAAGCGCTGTCGGACGTCAGACGGTTTTGCCCTTTGGGTCACAACACCGATCCTACAGGGTCTGAGGGAACTCTCCAGTTCCCACTGTCGAATGTCACATCCCTTCGGTCCGATGTCGCGCAGCGGAAAAGGCCCGTTGTGAACCCAAAGTGAGAGCAACCATTAAGTGGTTTGGCTCTTCTCAATGCACTGCAGCGGAATCTGAAGCCCCGCCGTTATGCGCGTGATGAGTTTCTATAGACAAACAGAAACCTCCTGCCGCAATTGAATCTCTGTCACACCGGGTCGATCTGATCCGGCGTGCGCCAGTTCAGAGATGGCGTGACGACTCCCGAAAAAGGAGACCTCTGCCACCGAAACTGAAAGACCACCGGATGTCCGTATTTGACATCCCACGACTCGCGGCGTCCGGTCGTGTCAGTATTTTCTGCCAATGTTTTTTGATTAGAGCTCAGGGAGCCACCTCCTTTCCAGAACTTGGAAATGGAGACCCCGAATGATTGTATCCCCTGATGAAACCTTCTCGGCCCGCGAAGCGGCTGAGTTTCTGCGCAAGTCCGAGCGCCAGGTGCAACGCTATCTCGCTGATGGCCGGCTACAGGGCAACCGCAAGAACGGCCGGTGGCAGATCACCGCGCTGGCCCTGTGGAATTACCAGGGCATTGCCCGCGAAATGCAGGATATCTGGGTCGATTACTGCGTTCGGGTGGCAAAACATGACGCAGAATAAATTCACATTAATTCAATGGGTTAGAATTCCCGGGGATTTTGGGTGGTCTCCATTGTGTGGGAATGCAGGCCGACCTTTTTACCCCGATGTCTGCTTATGCCGCCCCGTGTCCGAAGATGACGCAGAGGGGTTGCTGATGTCTGCCCCTGCCAGTGATCCGATGAGGATCTGAAAGCCCGTTTCCCGGTGAACGGACTTTCAGATCATCCCCGTCATCCCAATCAGAAAGATAAGAAAATGCTGGATAATACCCAACCTCAAGGAACCGTTGCAGACGTGATTGCTGTTTTGCGTCTGACACCCATGAACGCAAGCACGCGGGTGGTCACGATCAAATCCGTGCGTGACCTGCGTGCGGCTCTATCAGGTGGAACGAACCTGTCAGCCTCGGAGTTCTTCGATGCGACCACAGTCCCCACGCCGGAGTTGCGCAGTAAGCTCGGCCCGCGACATGTTCAAATCCTGAGCGACGTCAAACGGGCGCAACGCGCCTGGTCGGACAGGTTTCGCCGTGACCTGGTATTGCGGCTCAAAGGTAAGTTGCCAACTTTGGCGGACGCCATTGATGCGGTCGAAGCCATGGGCGCTTCTGATCATGGTCAACGGACAGTTCAATCGATCCGAAAATTTGCGACCGCTCAGGCGACATCACCGGCAAACATTACCGCGACAGCCGTGGTTACCGAACCCCTGTTGCGCGCATTGGTGCCGGAAGATCTCGGAGTTCGGACAGCCAAGACGCTGAGGAACAAGGTTGTGCAAATCCGTTCCGCCGTTGAGTTGATCGATCCCAACGCCGTGTCCGGACGGGAGGCGGATGTCAAAGGCCTCCCGAAGGTTTGGCAGGAGTTGCTCGCAAAGTTGGAAGCAGAGATTCCGAAATCCTGTAACGCCGAGCTGGCTATTCTTCGCCGGCTCGCGGTTCGGGCGGATCGCGATGGTCTCGTGCCTGGTCAGGTACAGGCCGAGCTCATCGCCGGTTTTGTCGCTTATGAGAAGGCCACCAAGTCCTCCGGCCACATCGAAAAAATACGCCGGGCAGCAAAAATCTGGAACAAAGTGATTGTTCAAGAAGGCCTGCTTGCCGCGCAGTTTGAAACCACCAATCCTCAGAACAGGCTTCCGGACGTGGCCTGGGATGAGGTTCCCGAACCGATACGGTCGCGTATCGACGCACTCACTGACAGAATGGTCGCCCCTCAAGGGGATGAAGCCTGGTCCTCGTTCATTGAAGATGAAGACGATCTGGGACTGGGTGAACTTTCCTTGGGGGTTGGGTCAACCGATACAAAGCTCGCCCGTGAGAAAGGCACACAGCGCAACCTTCGAGATGCGGTGAAGCGGGTCTGGCACGCGGCTCAGACCAGTCCCAAAGTACTGGAAAAGCCGCGGACACTGGACGATCTTTTCCGCACAGACTGCCTTCTGGCTGTCGTTGCAGCCATTCGCGAAAAGCGGCGTGCACGCGTCGAGGCGAGGGGAGACAGTTGGGAGGCCCAGAAAAAAGGCCGGTATGAGTGTTCTCTGATCCAGGCACTATACTCGGTTGGCAAATCCTGTGAACTGCCCGTCGAGATCCTGGAACCCGTCAGGGAACTGACTCTCAAGCTGGACCCAAGCGTCGTTGGCACCAAGATCAATTCCGATGGCACGCTGGCTTATGTCTACGAAGATCGCAAGATCGGCCGTCATCACGAAACGATGTTGCGCCAGTTCAACGAAGACTCGGCGCTGAGGCGCTGGTTCCAGGCACCGGCTGTCCTGTGGCGTGAAGCCGAGGCATGGACGCGCCGGGGCAAGAACCGGCCCACATTGGCCCAGGCAGCACTGGCGCGTTCCGCATTGATCGCCCAGCTCGAACAACGTGTCACGCCGATGCGTCGTACCAACCTGGCGCGGTTGCGAGCCTTCGGTGATGACAGTCACCTCAGCTTTCCCGTGGGGGCAGGGGAGGGAACGTTGATCCTGCCGGGGGCGGAGTTGAAAAACCTCCGGTCGATCCATGTCACCATAGATCCGGAGACGGTGAAGATGGTGAAGAGTTTCATCGAGGTCTATCGGCCACTCTTTGTTGAAAATGCAAATGCCGACCCGGAAAACCCGCATCTCTTTCCCGGCGCGGCCAGTGAGCGCAAGGAACGTGGCGAAGATGGCGGTTATCCGACGGGTCTCGGCTACATCACCAAGGAAAAACTGTCCCAGCGCTTCCGGCAGCACATCTGGAAACACTGCCAGTTGCGCATGGATCTGCAGGTGATGCGCCATATCGCCGGCAAGGTGATCCTCGACATGGATCCGAGTGCTATGGGGCTGGTGCAGGAAGTGCTGGGGCACAAGCGGATTGAGACCACGCAGTCTTACTATGCGCAGGTTTGCAAGATCGTCGCGCAGAAAAACTACCTGCAATTGCTCGACCAATATACGCGTCGCGTCGTTTCGCATGTGGATTTCCAGGTCATGCTCGAACAACAGAAGGAGGGCTGAGATATGCCAAGATACCGCCTTTCCATGGCACCTTCCAACTGGCCCGAGGATGTCCGGGCCCAGTTCGAGGAGGTGTTTTCAAGCGCGACAAAACATCAGCATCGGCGGCTTGAGCAGGGGCTTGGCCGTTGGCTTTTGGAGGCAGATCGCGATGATCTGCCACCGGACCTGATCACGCCGGCGCTGGTTGAGCGCAGGTTGGGGCATCTGCGGCCGGAAATCGCGGCCGCAGCCAAGCAGGCGCTGCAGGCCGTCTATCCCGAGGCGGCGGTCTTTGTTCGGGAAAACAAGGTCGAAGTGGAAAGCAAGCGGAAGGCACTGCAACGCGAAATCGACCGCAACTGGCATCGTTTTCCAGCATTGTGGCAGGAAGAGGCCCAGCCAAAGCTGCATTTTTGTTCCGAGGGGCTCAATGATGGCATTCTGGTGGAAGCCTGGACATCCGATACGCTGCAATCGCGTTTGCAAACGGCCTGGTCCTTTTTCGATTTCTGCCGGCAAGAGGGACTGGAAGAAGAGATCACAAGAACCACCGTGCAGCGGCGCCTGGATGCGCGTCAGGCGGAGTTTCGGGCGGGCCACGTTTCTCTGGCAACGGTCCATGGGGAGATACAGCGCCTGAAGTTACTGGGCATAGCGACGTTTCGGGATCGGGACTGGACATGGCTCGATCCGGTTCTGCGCGTACTAAAAAAGAAAATGGCGCTGCAGCCTTCCCGCAGTGATGCCCGGCTTGTCGATCTGGCCGAGCTGCGCCAGGCGGCAATCAGCTGTTCCGAAGTGGCGCTGCGCCATCACAAAGCTGCTGTTGGGTGCCGAGCCAAAACAACAGCCAACAAATTGGCACGCACCGGGCTTGCGATCAGCCTGCTCGTGAATTCGCCGATCCGACGGGAGTCGCTGGCGACTCTGGATCTGAGGGAGAATTTTGATGCCGACTTCACGCGCCTTTTTCTATCGCCCCACGAGACTAAGGACAAGAAACGCGATGAACGTATATTGACGCCGGAGGTTCGAAAGCAGTTACTGGATTATGTGGCGGACCACAGAGCTTCAGTTGCTCCGCAACGGGAAACCGCTCTGTTTGTTGGCAGCCGCGGAAAGCCGGTCGCACCCGGCTACCTGAGTCAGACTGTGGGCGATCAATGCCAGAAGCTCTTTGGCAAACGTGTCACACCGCAAGTCATCCGCAACATCATTGCCGGTTTCATCGTGTCTCAGGTGCCGGAGAAAGCCAGCCTCGCCAGTGTCGTCCTGAACCATGCGTCGACCACGACGACGGAAACCTACCGGGCCAATGGCAAGCAGGTTCAGGCAGCGAAGAAACTGCGCGAGGCCAATGACCTGGGCCGGGCGGACCATGGCGTAAACCAATCTCCGTTGGAACAACCTGAAAAGCGGGGAAGTAGTCGCAAATGCCGTATCAGGCCAGTGCGACGCCAGCATCGTAGATACTCCGAACCGACATAAGCGGTGCGAATACCGATCTGATGGCTATCGATGCAGCACTCCCCTGTTGGCTTCGCGGCTCCTCTCCATGAGAGCCGCAACGCCAAAGGCGATGTGCTGTTTCAATCAAAAACAAAAAACCCCAACCGTGCCCGAGGAGCGGTTGAACTTGTCACCCGGGGCATCCCGCTCCGGGCATTCAAGGGAGAACGCAATGTTCGATACCCCATCAGCCGGAAACGGTCTGCTTTTCTTCTTATCCAGCAATTCGGAGGCGCTGCAGAATGCGGTTCTTCTGCTCGGCGGGCCACCCTGGGTGCGCCGGTTTCTGAGGATCACATGTGATCTGGAGCAGGCCGGATATGCCACGCCGAAAATCCGCCGCGAGCTGAATTCTCTGCGTAGCCTGTTGGCATTAGAGAATGTTCATGACGCTGAACAGGTTGAAGCTGGCTATTTTGCCCAGATTGACCCGGCATCGGACAACGTTCAGGAAATATGCCGCCTGACCGACGGGTTGGAAGACGCCATGACAGGGCAGGGGATCGCGACTTCAGCCTGTCCTGACACACTCGGCACATATGAAACCCGGGAGGTCTGGCAATGAGTGTGTTCGACGATCCGATCCAAAAGGCGATCTACGAAGCGCTGGTTGCCGCGGGTGCTGCGCGCGATGCTGTCTACGAAGCAACTTCCCGTTCCACCTGTCCCAAAAGACTACAGGCGGCCGCGCTCCGGTTTGAGCGGCTTCGAGATGATGACCTGTTTAAAGGCGCCGCGTTCGACGAAGTGTCCGCGTTCGAGCAAGTGCTGAGCACGCATGTCGCCGCTGAAAGTCAGTCTGGATATGTTGCCGACGAGCATTGTATGTCAGGTGGCGGTTTCGAGATTACGCATCTTTCTGAAGACGGGCAACGGTTTGAAGCCGCGCGCAGGTCGGTTGCGGCACTGGTCGCAGCCCTTCAGGACGTGAGCCGTCAATTGCACGCAGAGCGCCTTTCCGTGTCGTTGCGTGGATAGTTGCTGCCTCGGTTGGCCAAAACTTGGCCAACCAAAACCAATCAGCATCCCGCAAGGCCCACCGAAACGGTTCTGTTTGTCGATGCCGACTGCAAATGGCTCCTGCCGCCGTTGTAGACCAGGGGATGCGAGGCATCAGATCCTCTGAAGCCGAATTGCTACAAGAGGTCCGGGAACTGGGTTTTCAGTTTTTCGGATTCCATGACGGCCTGCATGATTTCGTGCGCAGACAAAATTCCAGATGGTAGTTTGTCCATATGTTCAGTTGTCAGGAGTTTGAAATATTTGCGGGCGTTTTGGTTTGTATCCTCATGGTATTCCGCAAATTCTGTGCGGACATGGAGGGTTCGTTTAGTACGAGTTCCGGCCGTGTTTGAGACCACTCCGACTGCAGGATAACCTTCAGTACAAACCATGATGGTTCCAACTGGGACTTCACGAAACTGCTTCGCCAATCGTCGTTCACGAGCATTTTGCTGCCGAATGTCGTTATCCTTTTCGCGCGCCCGAATAAGTCCCTGGGTGAGGGCGAGAAGCATTGCTCCAAATACAGACTTCGCCTCGCTACTGACATTTTCGATGCCCGGGAAACTTGCTTCAATGGAGCGTCGCTCTTCAGACTTCAACGAATTCACAGGAATTTTTTGTATATGTTCCCATGGAAGCAGATCTTTCACCCTGTCCAAAACCGGTAGCAATTGGGGTAGAAAAGAGAGAACTTGTTTTTCACATAAGGGCTTGTTGCCGACTCTATCAAGTGTTGAACATTCCCAAGTGTGTTCATCGTCCCATGCTCTGTAGCATACGCCGTAGTCGCGATTTCTGAGTGCAACAACAACCTCCTTGGCACCGTTTTCAAATGAAATCAGTGTATCGACAATCACCCCCTCAACAGTTTCTTGGGTTCTCGTTTCCTGCAGACAATACGGGTCATACCTATTTGGAATAAGATTGTCCTGAAACTGTTCATAGAGAGAATAGTACGACGCATAGGGCATTTGGTTTTCCGTCTTTGTTTGCGCTGTTCTTCAGCGGAGTTTCGAATTCTTCTGACTCGCATGTTTCTGCGGGGTCGATCAGAAGATTGGATGGACCGCATTCAATCCAAGAAAGTTTGTTCACTTTTTCATAGGGGGTGTCCGCAAACCGTGTTGGTGCGCTTCGGTGTTTCGCAGAGAAGCCTATATCACTTCGCCATCTACGCGGAGGATATGTGACCCTGCGAAATGCGACCAACGAAACGTCCTCGACGAGTCGGAGCCGACGCGTGCTAAGCTTTCCGGGCACGGACGAACTTATCGAGATGCCGGCAAACGTGCGCAGTAAACCTTTGAAACGCACACCAGCCATGCGGCACGGAATCGACGCTGTCACGAAGAAGGACGGCACCGTGGCGGTTTCAAACCTATATCGCGTGTTGTATCGTCCGTGGCTCTATGCGGGAACACCTGTCGGCAAGAAGTTCGAGCGAAATAGGTAGCAGATACACAGCCGGGGGATCGTACAACGGCAAGTGAATGGGAGGTTCCGATATTCGGTTGGCCAATCCTCACTCACATCGCTTGAACCGCCGCCACATATCTGACGTGAAGTGCGGTTTCCAGCCATTTGCCGCAGCACACGCTGCCGTCCGAACTGCGGACAAAACGGGCGCTAAAGTGCCTTAGGATTAGGAACTAAATCATCCATGCTCAATTGAAGAACCACTCGGCTTTTCGCCGTTTTTGACTGTTAATCAGAGATCGATCTCGGAGGCTATTCCAAATGCTCAAGTATTGGTTTCAAGCTATGAAGATCGAAAATGTACAGCTTACTGGTAGCGAACATCGGCGTTTGCCGCCCTACAGTCAGTGATGGAGTTTGCCTACCTTGAACGGGGCTAAGCTCTCTTGGAACTGCTCGATGAACTCTAGCGTCACCAATGACGGTTGCTTCAAAACCGGACGCACAAGGGAAAGCGTATGTGACAAGAGCGGTTTGAACGGTCGGTAGCTCAATCCGTTGTCTGCGTATTGGACGGCGTCCAACTCGCTGACCACGGAAATCCCAACACCCTTTACAGCTAACTCACAAGCCGCCGTGAACTGCCTGACTTCGATGTGGGAATTGAGTTTGACGTTGGCGCTTTGAAACGATTTTGAAAGTTTCCCAAAAAAGTCGCTGTCGCGCCTTGTGTGAATAATCTTGGCATTCGCAAGATCCGTAGGTGACACCTCGCAGAGTTCTTCCAATTCATGTCCGGTAGGAAACACGCAAACTGTGCGGACATCGATGTCTCTGCTTTCGACGGCCGGATGCCCGTTAAAACTATCTGTGATTCCGAAATCATATTGCTCACCGATCATCCACTCGAGAATGCGTTCCGGTCTGTCTGGTTCGATCGTCATTGTTACACCTGGCCGATGTTCTAAAAAATTGGCGATGACGTTGGGAAGGTGACTGGTGGCGAACCCGGGCAAACATGCGATGCGGATGTGTCCCGCCTTGCGTTGGGTTATATCTTGGCTAACGTCCGAGATCTGCTTCATCAACTCCAAAACACGCTCTACGCTGGGTTGCAGATAACGCACCTCCTGCGAAGGCACTAAGCGACCTTCACGGCGATCAAAAAGTTGAAAGCCAAGCGATTTTTCCAGATCAGAAAGCAGTCGGCTGACCGCAGGCTGGCTTATCCCCAGATCCGTAGCTGCAGCAGTGACCGACCCATTTGTAGAAACTGCCATGAGCGCTTCCAATTGGCGGATCCTCAAAGTTTGACTCATGTTTTGAACCTGGTTCGTTGTTTGCTTTGCAAGTTTATAATGTAATGTTATTTTTTTCTCAAAAATTAAATGCTTGAATTATAAAATTGTGACGTTAACGTCGGGAAATCGTCATGTGTGCTGATTACGCGTTGCGGTCGGTATTCAACGAAGCATCAACACTGATGCATGGGAGGAAACATGAATAAGCAATTTCTCGGCGCTCTCGCCGTAACTACTGCGTTGTCCCCCGTGGCGGCGATGGCCCAAACTGAAGTTCAGTTCTGGCACGCCTTCACCGGCCGACTGGGTGAGCTTGTTAAAGCGCAGGTCGAAGAGTTCAACGCCAGCCAGGATGAGTTCGTCGTGGTCGAAAGCCACAAAGGCAATTACTCAGAAACTCTGAACGCAGGAATTGCGGCTTTCCGCGCCGGTGAGCAGCCCCACATTCTAATGGTTTTCGAAGTGGGCACTGCAACGATGATGTCGGCCGAAGGTGCAATCAAACCCGTCTATGAAGTGATGGCTGAAAGTGGTGCATCGTTTGATCCTGACGCGTACATTGGCGCTGTCAAAGGGTACTATACTACAACGGACGGAGAAATGCTCTCACTGCCTTTCAACTCGTCCACACCGGTGCTGTGGGTCAATCGCGATGCCTTCGAAGCGGCGGGTGTTGATCCGGACACAGACCTATCGACCTGGGAAAAGGTTGGCGACGTACTTGAGCAGCTTAAGGCTGGCGGCGAGGACTGCCCACTGGTGACAGCCTGGCAAAGCTGGATTCACCTCGAGAACCTGTCGGCCTATCACGACGTTCCGTTCGCATCGCAGGACAACGGTTTTGCCGGTCTGGATACCGAGCTGATGTTGAACGGTCCGGCGCAGGTCGCACACCTGACAGCAATGGGTGACTGGGCCAAGGATGGCAAGTTCATCTATACCGGGCGCAGAAACGAAGGTGGCGCAAATTTCCGGGCTGGTGAATGCGCGTTGTTCACCGAAAGCTCGGCTGGTTATGCCGGTATCAGCTCTGAAGCTGAGTTTGAGTTCGACGTACGCCCGCTACCCTATTGGGAGGCAGTCACCAGCGAGCCGCAGAACACCATTATCGGCGGCGCATCGCTTTGGGTAATGGAAGGCCATGATCCCGAGGAATACAAAGGCGTTGGCGAGTTCCTGAGCTTCCTTTCGTCGTCGGACGTTCAGGCTGCTTGGCACCAGAATACCGGTTATCTTCCGATCACGTCCGAAGCTGGTGAAGCTACTCGTGCTGCAGGTTTCTATGATGAAAACCCCGGCACCGACATCGCGGTGATCCAGATGACTGCGAAGGAACCAACCGCAAACTCTAAAGGTCTGCGTCTGGGATCGTTCGACCAGATTCGCGGCATCATCGACGAAGAGCTTGAGGCCGTCTGGTCCGGTGAAAAGACCGCTCAGGAAGCGATGGACAGCGCAAAAGAGCGCGGTGACGCACTGCTGCGCCGGTTCGAATCCGCCAATCAATAAGTCTTAGTTTGATGCGGGCCTGTTAAGGGCCCGCATTTTCTTTTTTCGGTGGAATATCAGGATGGAAAAACGCGTCACCTTCCGCGGCTGGCTTTTGCCATTGGCGCTGATCGCTCCTCAGGTCATCATTTCCGCCGTATTCTTCTTTTACCCCGCAGGCCAGGCCGTTTGGCAGTCTCTGTTCATACCTGATCCCTTTGGGTTGTCGTCCCAATTCGTCGGGCTCGGCAATTTTGAGTTCCTGCTGAGTGATAAATTCTACCGCGCCTCTTTTGTGACTACGGCGGTGTTTTCAACGCTCGTAACGCTTTGCTCAATGATCCCCGCCTTGTTTCTGGCGGTCATTGCTGATCGTCTAGTCAAGGGATCGGGCGTTTACCGGACGCTGCTGATCTGGCCCTACGCCGTTGCCCCCGCTGTTGCAGGCGTGCTGTGGCTGTTCATGTTCAACACACGCGTCGGCGTCGTCTCGTGGTACCTCGGCCAACTCGGCTATGACTGGAACCACGTCCTGAACGGAACCGAGGCCATGGGGCTGGTTGTTGTCGCCTCGGCATGGGGGCGCATCAGCTATAACTTCCTGTTTTTCTTCGCGGCATTGCAGTCAGTTCCAAGGTCCGTGATTGAAGCCGCCGCGATCGACGGCGCGCGTTTCTGGCGCCGGTTCTTCACCATAGTGCTGCCGCTCTTGTCACCAACCGCGTTCTTCCTGCTGGTGGTCAATGTTGTCTACGCCTTCTTTGAAACCTTCGGCGTGATCCACACGATTACCGGCGGTGGACCACAACAGGCAACGACCATTCTGGTCTACAAGGTCTTCTCGGATGGGTTCGTGGGACAGGATCTGGGTTCGTCTTCGGCGCAATCGGTCATCCTGCTGATCGTCGTCGGCCTGCTGACAGTCATCCAGTTCAAATACGTTGAAAAGAGGGTGCACTACTGATGGCAGCCCAACAACACGGAATGGTCGAAAAACGCGGGATGGGGATCTGGCTGACCCACGCATTGATGATTCTTGGAGTGCTGATCATCTTTTTCCCGATCTGGCTGGCATTTGTTGCCTCCACCGTTACCCAGCCGGAAATCGTGTCACCGCCTATGCCGTTGGTGCCGGGTGACCAGTTCTGGGAAAACTACAAGGCCGCGCTGTTTTCTGGTGTGAATGTCCCGGTCGCTACAATGTTGTTCAACAGCCTCGTGATGGCCATTGGTATTGCGGTGGGCAAGATCGTGATCTCACTATTGTCAGCCTTTGCGATTGTCTATTTCCGGTTTCCCGGGCGGACGACGTTCTTTTGGCTGATCTTCCTGACCCTTATGCTCCCGGTCGAGGTGCGTATCGTTCCGACGTTCGAGGTTGTTGCCGGGTTCGGTATGCTCAACAGCTATTACGGATTGATCTTCCCTCTGATCGCTTCGGCCACGGCAACGTTCCTGTTCCGGCAGTTCTTTCTGACGATCCCGGATGAACTGGCCGAAGCTGCCCGCGTGGACGGGGCCCGCCCGATGCGGTTCTTCATCGATATCGTGGTGCCGATGAGCCGGACCAATATCGCGGCCTTGTTCGTGATCCTTTTCATCTATGGGTGGAACCAATATCTCTGGCCGCTTTTGATAACCACCGACCCTGAAATGAACACCATCGTGATGGGCATCAAACAGATGTTCCCGTCCGGCGATGATGTGGCCGAATGGCCGGTCATCATGGCCACATCCATTCTGGCGATGATCCCGCCGGTCATCGTGGTGGTGTCGATGCAAAAGCTCTTTGTCCGCGGCCTTGTCGATAGCGAGAAGTAAGAAATGGCAACAGTAACCCTTGAGAACGTCAAAAAGAGCTTTGGCACGACGGACGTCATCCATGGCATCGATATCGACATTGCGGATGGTGAGTTCATTGTAATCGTTGGTCCTTCGGGCTGTGGGAAGTCCACGCTTTTGCGGATGGTTGCGGGCCTGGAAACCGTGACATCCGGCGAAGTCCGGATCGGAGAGGAACGGGCCAACGACAAAGAGCCGATGGATCGTGACATCGCGATGGTCTTCCAGAACTATGCGCTCTACCCACATATGTCTGTGCGCCAGAACATGGGATATGGCCTGAAAATCGCCGGGTTGCCGAAGGTCCAGATTGATCAGAAAGTGACCGAGGCCGCCAAGCTGTTGCAGCTGGAACCCTTGCTGGATCGCAAACCCAGACAGTTGTCAGGTGGTCAGCGTCAGAGGGTGGCGATGGGTCGGGCTATTGTCCGCGAGCCAGCAGTTTTCCTGTTTGATGAGCCGCTCTCAAACCTTGATGCCAAGCTGCGGGTCCAGATGCGTCTGGAAATTCGCGAACTCCAAGAAAAGCTGGGGATCACGGCGCTCTATGTGACCCACGATCAGGTCGAGGCCATGACGATGGCCGACAGGATGATCGTGATGAATGGTGGCATTGCCGAGCAGATTGGAACGCCGTTGGAGGTTTACGAAACGCCCAGAACTCTGTTCGCGGCACAGTTCATTGGCAGCCCTGCGATGAATGTGTTTGACGCCTTGCGTGAAAACGGGACGATCAAGATCGGTGAAATTTCAGTCGGCCGATCTGCAGGTCCTGATACCGCGTTGAATCTGGGGATTCGCCCAGAGCATCTGCTGTTGGATGATAATGGTCCGCTGGAAGCAGCGATTCAGATGGCAGAACCGTTAGGGGCCAACACTCTGTTGCACGGTCAACTCGCGGGCGTCGGCGGAGCGATCACGATAAGCCTTCCAGGCGTCCATCCGATCGAAGGCAGGCATCCGAACATGCGGTTTTCGGTCGACCCAGAACACATGCATCTGTTTGACCAATCAACCGGCGAAAGGCTGGACGGCTAATGGCGTTTCCACAAGTCGAAGCCTTCCGTGGTGGAGAAAACCTGATCCGGGTCGTGGGCCATCGAGGGGCAAGAGGCGTTTTGCCGGAAAACAGCATGATTGGTTTTGATTTCTCGCTGTCTATCGGTGTCCCGCTTCTTGAGTTTGATGTTGTCCTTACGGCGGATGACGTTCCGGTCATAACCCATAATCATCGTCTGCACGCCCCCAGCTTTCGCGGCGCAGATGGCCTGTTTCTGACCGGGGAGGAACCGAAGGTTTCGTCACTGACTTTCGAACAGTTACAGCAATTCGATATTGGACGGTTAGACGGGCTTTCTGCCTATGGCCAACGCTTTCCAGACCAGGCCCAATTGGATGGCGTCCGTGTCCCAAGGCTGATGGACTTGCTAGATTTGGTAAGTGAACCAAAATATGGCGATGCCTATCTGATGCTCGAACTGAAGTCGGATCCTGACTTGGCCCATGATCCGCTTCATAGGGAGAACTTTGTCGGGCGAGTTCTACAGAAAGTTCGCGCCAAAGGTCTTTCGTCGCGCGCGGTGCTGCACAGTTTTGATTGGAACCTTCTGGAGGAATGTAAGAGACAAGCTCCTGATATGCCGTCTTCTTACCTTACACAGCTTCCAAATAACGCGGATGATGTTGGGGAGGATTCCTCGAAAGCGGTTTGCCCTGACTTTCGTGGTCGTCGTGATGAAATTCCAAATTTGGTCAAGCAAGCTGGCGGCTCGCTTTGGTGCCCGTACTACGCGGATGTAACGGCTGAAAATGTGGCGCGCGCAAAAGATCTGGGCCTATGCGTTGCCGTTTGGACGGTCAATGAGCACGAAGAAATAGACAGGATGATCGATCTGCGCGTGGATGCAATCGTATCTGACTACCCCGGCCGGGTTCAAAGGCATCTGTCGGATTTAGGCATGGGATGGCATGTCGACAACCAGTGAAATCTGCGTCGCTAATTCGTGATTTATTTGTTTCTGCCAATCACAATCGGAAAGGATCGATCACATCATCACTTCAACCTACTGTGGAGGCCGCGACCAAGCTGATCTACTTGGCGATCAGGAACTTCGAGAAAGGAGGCAGGAATGTCCGCGAATGGTTTGCCGCCCGTAACCAATTCGCTATCATGTTCGAGGAGCGCTTCAATGCGTGACCATATCTGAAACCCGCATGGGCCGGAACAGATACACAGAGTTCATGACACTTCTGGGCAGTGGGTACTTTTCTACCACCAACGGCGCCATTCCCGAAGACATCGTCCTTCGATACCTCGAAATCACATCGCCGATCCTACCGGCGCCAGCCGGTAGATGGGATGGTTGCCGCCCATCTCCGACGGCATCGCAATGTGCCAAGGTGGTGATGTTGGAAACCACGAGATGAAAGGACGGCAACCATGACAGAGATTATGATGATCGGTGTGGATCTGGCAAAGAACGTTTTTCAACTCCATGGGGCTTCAATTGCAGGCGACACGGTGTTTCGCAAGAAGCTTACACGGGCTCAATTCCGACGGTTCATGTCTGAGCATCCGCCATGTGTGGTGATTTTTGAAGCTTGCTGTAGCGCCAGTTACTGGGCGCGTGAGATGACGAGGAGTGGTCACAAGGTGAAGCTCATCGCGCCCGCAATATGTGAAGCCTTTTGTCAAAAGGCACAAGAATGACCGTGCGGATGCCGAAGCAATCGTCATTGCCGCACGCCAGCCAGAAATGCGCTTTGTTGAACCAAAGACCGCAGAGCAACAAGCCAGGGCGGTGCTGTTCCGCAGCCGCGAACGGCTTGTCCATCAAAGGACGGAACTGGTGAACGCCTTGCGGGCCGTGCTTTATGAATACGGCCATGTCATACCAAAAGGGATTGGCCAACTCGGGCGGTTCAGGAGATCATTGCAGAGCCGGACAGCAACCTGCCTGAACTGGTACGGGAGGAGTGCTGGGACTTGCTGGAACAGATTGCCGGGAAATCGGAGCGGATTGATAAGAAGACCATGAAGGCAAAGGAACTCGCCGCAAAAACGGACATGGCCCGCCGCTTGAAAACGATGCCGGGGATCGGCCCCATGACTGCACTGGCGATAGAAGCATTTGCGCCTGCGATGGAGAGCTTCAGGTGTGGCCGAGGATTTGCGGCCTGGCTTGGCCTCGTGCCTCGCCAGCATTCATCGGGAGGTAAAGACAGGCTTGGACGAGTTTCCAAGGCTGGCCAGGCCGATATCCGTCGCTTGCTGATCATCGGTGCGATGTCCCGGCTGAACTGGATTGGGCGGCAACCAGTTCCGCCCGCTTCCTGGCTGGGGCGTATGCTGGAACGAAAACCGAAAATGCTCGTCGCAATCGCATTGGCCAACAAGATGGCGCGCGCTATCTGGGCCATGTTGACCAAGAAAGAGGACTATAAGGATCCAGCGTCAGCGATGGCCACATGATATCAATGTGCGCTGAGGCCTGACGCTGGCACCAACGATGTGAGAGGACACTGATCAGAATGGGCAAATGATCGAACAGATCAGGAGTCGGAAAACCAGGTGAACGACTTGAGCTGTTAAGCTCGCTCGGTAGATTTGGACCTGCTCCGCTGATCACCATCCCGGCCCGCGGCGCTGGAAAGGCCGCACTTCAGAGGCCTGACACAAGACCGCATTCGATCACATTGCCGAAAGCTCAGAAAACTCTTGCGTCAGCGGCGGCAACCACACAAGTCGTTCAGTTCTCAACGCCGACAGTTTGGGGGGCTAATACCAAGCTACTATTACTTTGTCGCCGTGCATGAAAAAGGGTAACTCGGGCGAGCCTGTTGCCCAATCGCAGATTTCCCGGGCACCAGCCAGAAATGCCATCTGCTGTGTTGGCAGCGGGTCAGAGACAGGTTGTGTAATAACATCGGGGTAATCGGGAAGCGCGGGGTATAGCTCAAGCATTGCAACCCAACCATCTGATTGTTTCTTGACCTGAAAATCCTTCAGGCCAGGCTGGTTGAGACACAGACATCTCGTTCCATCCATGATCCATTCAGGTTCTCCATTGGGTATTCGGCGGGTCATCTCGAGCGCATCCAAAACAATTTCAAGCAGCGAGGCTTTGTTTTTGGGCTTCTTTTCAGGATTGTATTCAGGTGTGATCGTACAGATTTTCATGTTTGGTACTTCCATCTTTGTGGAGATTTGCGCCCTGTCGCTCAGAAATCGAGAAGTTATGAGGTTAGGCTGGCCTCGTATGTTCACTCGTCGATTTCGGAAGTGTCGGGAATGGCATGGATGCGGTATCGCTGATTTCCTCGTCGCTTGGTCATCTCGCGAGGCGGTGATCGTATGGGATAGCTGCTCGGCATTGGTTCTCGTCCAGGTGATTTCAGACAAGAGTTGGGTTCGTTCGAAACTTCTGAAAAACGCGTTTCACAAAAAAATTCGATTTTCTGAGTTTTGAACCGACCCGCTTGAGTGCAACCCAGCAAAAGTGACAGTGGTTGATAGTGACAGCTACTAGTATGCCGCCATCTCTGGTTTGGTATTTCGGCAATCCAGATCAAATGATCTGCCTGCACTTCAGATCACTGGAGCCGGGCGTCAGGAAGGCAGCAAGTTCAGACGCTCGTCGGGCAAATGCCGAGCTATCGCGAAGCGTGTCGGAGAACTTTCATCGCGCGCCGTGAGTAAGTCCTCATGAGCGACATGCTTGTTGTTTTTTGACCCGCAGTGGTGGCCAACAAGGGCACAAACAGAAAAAATCAAAAAATTTTCGAAAACGATTTCTGGAAAACCGGAAGACGCCCATCTCTTTCCTACAGCAAAGAGCGTGTCTTTGCAGTGACCCCTGAACACCTACATACGAGCGAAAAAAATGGGAATATATACAGTCAACAAATGCATCCTTCTCGACGAGAAAGATTTTGCAGCGATGAACGCCGCGCCAATTGCAACCTCCGAAGAGCTTTCCGATCTCGTTAGAGACATTGCCGATGGCATCATTGGATTTGACGAGAATGAAGACATTCTTACCGAGGTAGTCTCAGTCGTATCAGAGCGGTTTGACGAGGTAGAGTGTTTCTCCGATATCAGCCCCTGCTATGCTAAGGACAATTGGAAAGCCAGCTTGAACACCATTGCTGAGAATTTCGCAGGTGTTGAAGCCGCTAAGATGGCAGAACTCATGCAGACTGGTAACGTTGATGCGCTGAAAACTGCACAAATTGCAAGATTGCATACAGCGATCGACCAAGACCAGTATTGGAAAGCCCGGCAACTTCTGGACGGAATTGAGAACCTGAAAGCGTCGGGGTTGCCAGGGTTCCGTTCAAGCGGCTGCCAAGACATTGGTGGTTCTGATGAGGCTTACGATTTCCGTGATCGAAACCATGGTGCCGGTACGCGTCTCCTGGTCGAATACGCGATTCAATGGCCCTGAACCTAAACCTGAGAATGGCTTGAGTGACGGGACCTACTACGCTCGGGCCATTCAAGTAAGAGCTGTCGCAAAGTTATCATCGAACGATCATCAACAAGCGTTTGGCAAGTGTATGGCCCGGAACCATTTGGCCGGATCACACAGTTCCAGCCTTGGCTTGACGAAATTTAAGTGGGCTGTTGTGCAATCCAAATTTTAACATAAGAACTCTTACCGGTCACAAGGCTGTAGCCGCGGTGCGCGCTACCCTGAAGTGCGACTCCTGTTAGAAACCAATGGGTTATCTAATGAGGAGATCATGGCATGGGCGCAGTATATTCGCAACTCAGCATCGAAGAACGCCGCAGAATTGAGCGCTGGAGGCACGCGAAAGTCCCTGTTCGAGAGATGGCACGTGTGTTGAAGCGCTCGAAGGCAACCATTCATCGAGAGATCAAACGAAACTTCTTCTCGGATCCGTGTCTACCTAAATGTGATGGCTACTACGGCGTGTCTGCGCATCGGAAAGCTGCGGATCGACGCGCCAGGCAACGAAAACTGATCCGCCATCCTGAGTTGCGCAAGCGTGTGATCGAGCGGCTGAAGAATGGCTGGACGCCCGAACAGATCGGCAACCGGATGATCTATGAAGGCGCCAAGCTGCGCGTCTGTCAGGAAACGATCTACCGCTACATCTATTCCAGCGAAGGCATGGCCGACGAGCTCTGGTGGTATCTGCCCGAGCACAGAATGTCCCGCAGGCCACGCCGGGCCAGGACACGTCAGGCCCCCAAGTTTGACCGCGATGTCAGCATCCTGTTTCGCCCGGATGATATCGCACATAGACGTCAATTCGGCCACTGGGAAGGCGATTTGATGCTGTTCAAGCAGGCGCTTGGCCAGTCGAATGTGACGTCGCTGGTCGAGCGCGTCAGCCGGTTCACGGTGCTGCTGAAGAACCCGAACAAACGCACCAAACCCGTGATGGGCAAGATCATGAAAGCTGTGCGCGACCTGCCCCACCTGGCGCGCAAATCCATTACATTTGACCGCGGCACCGAATTCGTCAGCTGGCCGCATCTTCAGGCCGAGATCGGGACGCAAACGTGGTTTTGCGATCCTTCAAGCCCGTGGCAAAAAGGCACCGTCGAAAACACCAACCGCAGGGTGAGGCGCTGGCTTCCCCGCAAGCGCGACATCACGGCGGTCACAGATCATGAATTGAAAATGATCTGTGACCGCCTCAACGCGACGCCCAGAAAATGCCTGGGGTGGAAGACACCGGCCGAAGTGTTCCGGGAAAAGATACTGGAGGAAATGCAATGACGCCCCTACCCTGACACCCAACAGGAGTCGCGGTTCAGGTATCGCTCACAAAAGTCGTTCGCGCCGAAGAAGTCACCTCAGATCTCGATCTCATATTTGACTATCTTGTTGAAACCGCTGAGCACTTTGGCGAAGATCTGGAAACCGCTTTTCTGCGCGCTGAGAAGCGCGTCATAGAGATTCAGGAGAGCCTCGAAAGCCTGGCGAACGTTTCACATCAAGGCACCCTTAGACCACATCTCGGCAATAGCATTCGGAACGTAACCAAGAACAAAACGATCATCTATTTCGAAGTCGACGATGACGAACTGATCGTACGCGTACTCGCCATCTTCTATAGTGGTCAAAACCACGATGCGCATATTCTGCTGCGCCTATTGTCCTGAACCCAACGCGTCCATTGGACGTACGATCGGCCGGCAGTTCTCATAAGTCAGCTACCTTTTTTTGATAGTCGAACAGTACTGAATCTCAAATGTTTCTTTACCGATCCGTTGTGTTTTTGAGCGATGCCATCAGGTTGTGGAACTTCTCGCCTTGCACGGCGACGTGGGAACGAAGGGCGTTGGCAGTATCGTCCGCCAAGCCTTCCTCAAGAGCATGAACGATGTCCTGATGTTCGGACATAGACTGCGCCATACGGCCACGAAATCGAAGCTGTTGCCGTCGGAAAGGTTTGAGGCGCCGATGCAGCTTGGAGGCCTCTTGTTCCAGAAACGAATTCCCGGATTGCTTATAGATAATTCGATGAAACCGTTCATTTTCGAGGTAGTACGTATCTGGATCACCGTCATCGACGGCCTGCTGACATCTCGCATTGGCGTCCGTCAGATCTTTCAAGGCCTCTTCGGAAATGCGCATAGCGGCAAGTCGGCCGCATACAGCTTCGAGTTCGGCCATGACCTCGAACATCTCCATCAGTTCTACCGGACCCGGCTGTCGCACAAAAGCACCACGGCGCGGGATAAGGTCGACTAGGCCTGACAGCGCAAGTCGTTGAAATGCTTCCCTAAGCGGCGTTCTTGAGACTCCAAACTGTTCGGCCAGTTTGACCTCATCCAGACGGTCGCCGTTAGAGAATGTACCGTCAAAGATCAACTCTTCCAGTTCCTGGGCGATATTATCGGCAAGTCGTAAGTCCATAGGATTATGTATAGGACTCAATTTGAAAAAAATTCAAGAGCATTGGTCTTGTATACAAAAAAGTTGACTAAAAAACAGAACCGGCTTAAGCATACCCTGACCCCGGTGCGCCGGGTCGAACCAGGGAGGAAATAATGAAAACCATTTTTAAGACAGCCGTTGCTGTCGCAGCGCTTGTATCTGCTGGCACACTTGTATCCGCAAAAGAGCTGCGCCTGTCGCACCAGTGGTCCAACAAGGACATCCGTCACCAGGTCGCCCAGATCGTGGCCGATGAGGTTGCCGCCGCCGATGTTGATCTTGAGATTAAGATTTTCGGCTCAAAATCGCTATTCAAACCGCGCGAGCAATACAAGCCGCTCAGCCGAGGTCAGCTGGACATGACCGTTCTGCCGCTCAGTTATGCCGGTGGTCAGCAGCCCGCCTATAACCTGACTTTGATGCCCGGTCTGGTGAAAAACCACGATCACGCAGCGCGTCTCTCCGAGTCTCCCTTTATGGAGGCGCTGGAAGAGAAGATGGCCGAGGATGATGTGATGGTTCTGGTCCATGGCTATCTGGCCGGCGGTTTTGCCGGAAAGGACAAGTGCATCACCAAGCCCGAAGATATCGCAGGCTTGCAGACCCGCGCAGCAGGTAAATCCTTTGAGCAGATGCTGGCCGGGGCCGATGCCTCGATCGCCTCGATGGCGTCATCGGAGATCTACAACGCAATGCAGACTGGTGTATTGCAGGCCGCCAACACTTCGTCATCGTCGTTCGTCAGCTATCGCATCTACGAACAGGTCAGCTGCTACACGCCAGCGGGCGACGTTGCGTTGTGGTTCATGTACCAGCCACTGCTGATGAACAAATCCACCTTTGAAGGGCTGAATGAAGATCAGCAGGCCGCATTGCTGGCCGCGTCTGAAAAGGCACAGACCTACTATCTTGAAGAAGCCAAGAAACAGGACGCAAACTCAGCCAAAGTCTTCGCCGAAGCGGGCGTCGAGATCGCTGAAATGACCGCGGAAGACTTCGAAGCATGGCGCGCTCTGGCACAGGAAACATCCTATAAGGCGTTCGTAGAAGAAGTGCCGGACGGGCAGGAGTTGCTGGACAAGGCTCTGGCGGTCGACTGACCCTTTCTCGCCCGGGCGGCCCCGCTGCCGCCCGGCACTGATCTCAGTTCTGATTTTCAGACTTAATTGCATCTCAATCATCAGGAGACGCAAATGGCTGGCCATAGCTCTGCCGTTGCTTCCCATACCGGGAACAATCCCTTCCTTCGCCTTGTCGCTGCACTTTCAACTCTGGCCGGATGGTGTTCCGCAGCTATGATCGTTGCCGCCGTCGCCATCACCTGCCAAATGATCGTCGTGCGCTTTGTCCTGAATGGCTCGACCATCTGGCAAACCGAAGCGGTCATCTATCTTGTCATCGCTGCGACACTGGTCGGTCTGCCTTATGTGCAGCGCCTGCGTGGGCATGTGAACGTCGACCTGATCCCGATTTCGCTGGCCCCGCGCCCCCGCTTTTTGATGGCGATCCTCACGTCGGTTCTGTCCATCGCCATCGTCTCGGTCATGCTGTTCTACGGCTACGAGTATTGGCACTTTGCATGGGAGCGTGGCTGGAAATCCGACACCGTATGGGGTGTACGACTTTGGATCCCCTACCTGTCTATCCCGGTCGGCTTTGGACTGCTGCTACTGCAGCTAATCGCCGACCTCGTCGCCGTCCTGCTTGGCATCGATAAACCCTTTGGTCTGGAGTAAAGCCGATGGATCCCCTCCTACTCGGCGCCGTTGTCGCCATTGCCACTATCCTTGTTCTGTTTTCGGGCGTGTCGGTCGCCATCGGTCTGCTGATTGTTTCAGCCGGTTTTCTGATTGTCTTCGACGGCCCGCGTTCGCTGGAACTGATGCCTGAGATTCTGTTTGGAAAGCTGGATAACTTTGCCCTTCTGTCGATCCCGATGTTCATCATCATGGGGGCCTCGATTGCCTCGACCAGGGCAGGGGCCGACCTTTATGAGGCGCTAGAGCGCTGGCTGACCCGTGTTCCGGGCGGTCTGGTTGTCTCGAATCTTGGTGCCTGCGCTTTGTTCGCAGCCATGTCCGGTTCGTCGCCCGCCACCTGTGCCGCCATCGGCAAGATGGGCATCCCCGAGATGCGTAAGCGCGGTTATCCTGATGGCGTTGCTGCTGGTTCGATCGCCGCAGGCGGTACGCTGGGCATCCTGATCCCGCCGTCGGTCACCATGATCGTCTACGGTATCGCCACCGAGACCTCGATTGGCCGTCTGTTCCTGGCCGGTGTGATTCCGGGCCTGATGCTGGTTGGTTTGTTCATGGCCTGGTCGCTCTATTCAACTTGGAAATCCGGCGACGCTACCCTTCTGGGGTCTGGCAGCTACACTTGGCGTGAACGTTTCGAGATTCTGCCGCGCGTGCTGCCCTTCCTCGGCATCATTCTGGGTGTGCTTTACGCTATGTATGGCGGTATTGCCACACCATCGGAAACCGCTGCCGTTGGTGCCCTGCTCTGCCTACTGATCGCAATGATCATTTACAAACTGTGGAACCCCAAGGACATCTGGATCGTTCTGCGCGACAGCACCAAGGAAAGCGTGATGATCCTGTTCATCATCGCTGCTGCCGGTGTGTTCTCGTACATGCTCAGCTCTCTGTTCATCACACAGGCGATTGCCGAATGGATCGGTACGCTGGATGTGAACCGCTGGGTGCTGATGGGTGCGGTCAACGTGTTCTTGCTGATCGCCGGGTTCTTCCTGCCGCCCGTGGCAGTGATCCTGATGGCGGCACCGATCCTGCTGCCGATCATCACTACCGCTGGCTTCGATCCGATCTGGTTTGCGGTTGTACTCACCATCAATATGGAGATTGGCCTGATCTCACCACCTGTCGGTTTGAACCTCTATGTGATCAACGGCATCGCGCCCGACATCTCGCTGAAAACCATCCTGACAGGCTCTCTCCCCTTCGTGGCCTGCATGGTGATTGCGATTGTCCTGCTGTGTCTGTTCCCCGGTCTGGCCACATGGCTGCCTGACTTGGTGATGGGAGCAGCGGTATGACCCTGCTGGCGGATCTTCTGTCCACCGTGTTTGAGCGACGCTATCACCGCTCGGGCGCGGCGGCCCTCGATGGCCGCCCGCTGACCGAACTGGCCGATGCGCTTGTTGGATCAGCGGGCGAGACCTCGGGGTTGGCGCTGGCCGAGGAAATCTTGACCCGGTTCGACGCTTTGGGTGACGAGGAAAAACTGGAGTTCTTCCGCTATATCGCCTCGGCCATGAATATCGACCCCGAGGCGGTGCGGTCGTCGCTGGATGAATACGAACGCGACCCCTCGAAAGCGTCCTATCGCAGCTTTGCGGTTGCGGTGGAACCTGCCCGGCAGGAAATGATCCGCCGGTTGAACCGGGTGCCCGGAGCCACCGGCGCACTGGTACAGATGCGCGCCGATTTGCTGCGACTGGGTGGCAAGGAGCCAGAACTGCAGGCGCTGGATCTGGATTTCCGCCACCTGTTTGCCAGTTGGTTCAACCGCGGCTTTCTGGTCCTGCGCCCGATCAACTGGGAAAGCCCTGCGCATATTCTGGAAAAGATCATCGCTTATGAGGCAGTCCACGCCATCGACAGCTGGGATGACCTGCGCCGCAGGCTGGAGCCCGCCGACCGGCGCTGTTTCGCCTTCTTCCACCCCGCAATGCCCGATGAGCCATTGATCTTTGTCGAAGTGGCGCTGAACCAGGGCATCCCGGGCTCGGTTCAGGCGCTGCTCGCCGAAGACCGCGATCCGCTGCCGCAAGATCAGGCGGATACGGCTGTGTTTTACTCGATCTCGAATTGTCAGGCCGGGTTGGCCAGCATCTCGTTCGGCAACTCGCTGATCAAGCAGGTGGCCTCGGATCTGGCGGTGGAATTGTCGGGGCTGAAGACCTTTGTCACCCTGTCTCCCGTTCCTGGCCTGAGCCAGTGGCTGACGCAGGAAAAAATCGAATGGGACATCGAAAAGCCCGATCAGATGAAGGCACTGGCGGCGCATTACCTGCTAAACGCCAAGGGCCGGGGCAACATGCCGTTCGATCCGGTGGCGCGGTTCCATCTTGGCAACGGTGCGCTGGTTCATGCGGTTCATGCCGATGCAGACACCTCAGACAAGGGTCGGGCACAGTCCGGGGGCACCATGGTCAACTATCTCTATGACCTCAGCCGCGTGGCGCAGAACCACGAACAATTTGCCAATACCCGCGAGGTGATCGCCTCGACCGAGGTCAAATCGCTTGCCGCGTCCGCCTCTCTCACATCGACACAGGAAAGGTAATCCCTATGGCCAATCCTCTCTATGACGGTTTGTTCGGCGCTCATGCCGATAAAGACACGCCTTTTTTACATCTGCTCGACGGTTCGGTGATCACGCATAGGGACTTTTTAAGCACCGCGGCGCAGATTGCGCATCTGACAACGCAACTGGGCTTGAAACCCGGCGACCGGGTTGCGGCGCAGATCGAAAAATCACCCGAAGCGCTGGCCCTCTATGCCGCCTGCGCGCAGGCCGGCCTTGTGTTTCTACCCTTGAACACCGCCTATACCGTCGATGAGTTGACCTACTTTATTGAAAACAGCGGTGCCTCGCTGATTGTCTGTGACGCCAAAAGTGAAGAGAACCTTGTACCCATTGGCGCGCAATTGAGCGCGCGCATAGAGACCCTGAACGCGGATGGCAGCGGCAGCCTGATGGGAAAGGCATCGGGAATGCCTGTCGGTTTCGGCACTGTCGATCGGGACGGTGAAGATTTGGCGGCGTTCCTCTACACATCGGGCACCACGGGTCGGTCCAAAGGCGCGATGCTGACCCAGAACAACCTGTTGTCGAATGCCGAAACGCTCGTCGATGAATGGCGTTTCACATCCGACGATGTGCTGCTGCACGCGCTGCCGATCTTTCACACTCACGGACTGTTTGTGGCAACCAATGTGTCACTGGCTGCGGGCAGCAGCATCATTTTCATGCCCAAGTTTGATCTGGACGAGATTATCCGTCGGATGCCTCAGGCCACGACGATGATGGGCGTGCCCACTTTCTACACACGCCTGTTGGATGACCATCGGTTCACAAAGGAACTGACCGAACACATGCGCCTGTTTGTTTCCGGTTCCGCGCCTTTGCTGGCGGAAACGCATGTGCAGTTTGAACACAGAACTGGTCATCGCATACTCGAACGCTACGGAATGACTGAAACTAACATGAATACGTCAAACCCCTATGAAGGTGAGCGCCGCGCAGGCACCGTTGGCGTCCCACTGCCCGGAGTTGAGCTGAAAATCTGCGACTCTGATGGTAATGCCCTGCCCCATGGCGAGATCGGAGAGATTGAGGTTCGCGGACCAAACGTATTCAAGGGCTATTGGCAAATGCCAGAAAAAACCGCGGCGGAATTGCGCGAGAACGGCTTTTTCATCACCGGCGATCTGGGCCGGATCGATGAAGAGGGCTATGTCCAGATCGTAGGCCGAAACAAGGACCTGATCATCTCAGGCGGCTACAATATCTACCCCAAGGAGATTGAACTGGTGCTGGATGACCAACCCGGCGTGCTTGAAAGCGCCGTCATCGGCGTACCCCACCCAGACTTCGGAGAAACGGTTCTTGGTGTGATTGTCGCGGCACCGGGCGAGACCCCCAACCTTGAACAGGTGCAGGCCGCGGTGTGCAACAGCCTCGCGCGGTTCAAACACCCTCGGAAGTTGATCCTGATGGATGAGCTTCCCCGCAACACAATGGGCAAGGTTCAAAAGAACATCCTGCGCGACCAGTACAAAGATATGTTCGTGGCGGCATGAGATGAAACTCTCCGATCGGGTAGCCGTCTTTTTTGGAGTTTCCTGCAGATTTGAATTGCAAGGTGCTGGCGTCAGACAGGTTGAACCTGCCGCAGGACTACATGGTCAGCTCGGAGTGGTGCTTGCCGCCGCAATTCGAAAACGTTCTCGTGCCAGAGGACCTGCATTGAAATTGGAGATGACGCGCAAGCACTGCGGTTCGAAGTTCGTGATCACGGTGTGGGAATGCCGGAATCTGCAGCGGCAGTGCTAGTGCAACCGTATCAGAAAGCGGTAGCTCGGGGCACCGACGGCGGCGGCTCGGGGCTCGGGGCTCGGGTTGGCCATATCGCACTATCTGGTGGAAGCAATGGGCTGCCGCATCGGATACGAAAACCGGCCGCGTGGCACGTCGGTCTGGTTCGAAATTCCACTGGAGCCAGTCGCTGCCGAATCCCAGATTGCCGTGCTAGACGCAAACGATCCAACGCCGCGAGGAGGGCTAGCGCGCCTTTGCCTTCTTGTCGATGACGACCCGGTCGGATCAATCGTAACCACACACCAGCTTGAACACCTTGGCCTCGTTGTCACTCGGGCTGCATCGGTAGAAGAGGCTGTGGCCTTCGCTGCGGCGGCCAAATTCGATGTCTTTGTCGTGGACTACCTGCTGCCGGATGGGGAGGGTCCCTGCCTTGTGAGAGCGCTGAAGCCCGATCAACCGGCGTCGGCAAAGTTCCCGGCGTTGACCGCGAATGTCGAAGCGCTGGCGGATGGGGCGAAGGACTTTGATCAGGTGCTTGCCAAGCCCGCAGGTCAGGTCGGACTGGCGTCGGCGATTTTTGGTTCGGCTAACCCGCTTCAGCCAAAGACCGATAAAACGTGCGCTCATTTCGAAGGGCTATAAAGACTGGCGCCAGATACTGTCTTGGCGATGATCGCGACATTCGAATCCGCCTGGGACACACTTCGGACCGAATTTCACGATCTACGTGCTGCACCGAAAGAGGCAGAACTGGCCGTAACCGCCCATCGACTTGCGGGCAGTTGCGCTGTTCTGGGGCTGGTCGTATTGGATCGGAGGCTACCTGACAGCGACGGGTTGCTATTGATACAAAGCATCAGAGACAGCAACAACTGCCCCGTAATCATCCTAAGCGCGATGGATGACGTAAGAGACAAGCTATTGGGCATTGGTCTCGGCGCGGCGGAGTATGTGACGAAACCCTTCAATCCACTCGAACTTACCAGCCGGATACGGCAACTGTTACACACCCGCGCAGAGCCCGACGCAGACAACGACGTTTTCGAAATCGCAAACCTTGTTTTTAATCCGCGATCACGACAATTGGACATCGGCGGCCAACCTGCCATTTATTGCACCGGCGGAATCGAGATTGCTTCAGGCCCTCTTGGCAAACGCAGGTGAAGTGCAAACCAGGGACCAACTCTCCCGCGCCGCAAGTGGTCGGGAGTGGACCCCGGGCGACCGCACCGTCGACGTTCTGATAAACCGCTTGCGGCGCCACCTAAGGAAATCACATGTCAAGATCAAGACGGTTCACAGGACCGGATACATGATTTGCTGAAGCGAAGAACGCCGCCCGAACGATAGCCGACAAGTAAAAACAAGCCGCAGACATTGGGGGCCAGTTCGATTCCTCAATCCATGCGCCCCAAAAAAACTGAATCAAGATTAGTGCACGAAGCCGACTATGAACGAAAGATCTGCGTTCATTTATCTTCTCCTGTTGCCACCGAGCCCCTAATTTCCGGTCGCAGATACATTCTGGTGCGTTTACCCTGATCACGTACTCCTAATTCTCGGAAACTCACAGGCCAGCGGCGGCTTTTCTCGAGGGTGCGATCAGCACATCGGAGCAACTCCGCACGGCCCGCTCTTACACCGAGTTGTTAGATTGTTCTTTTCGCCAACGTCAGAAAATCGGGTTGCATTGTGTTGTCAGGTTTTCGCGCCAGAAACCGGGCCTTCTGAGCTTTGCTATCATTTGTTTCGCAGCTCGACGAACCGCCTGAAAGGTGAAAGAGCTGATCCAATAAAATTGCGTTACCAAGATATGCCCCGCGTCGTCTATCGCCTGTGGTAGGATCACGACGCATCGCAATAGATACAGCCACTTACGGTAGCGTCATCAATAAATGAACAACAGCGAGTTTAGCATACCGGTCATGGTGAGATTTGGGGCAGTGCCCTCCGTGAGTTCCGATTCTGCCAAACAGTTGCCTGGCAAGCACTTGTCAAGATGTCCGTTAGGGCCGCAATCGGTATTTGGTACCGACTCGGGCAGAAGGGTTTGTGATACGATCCCGCACCGAACCGGAATCCACACCTGTATCTTCGGTGGACCGTTGCAGCAGTAATTTATTGATGTTCCCACCAAATCACCCAATTCTGATTACAAGGCAGACCTCCGCGGCCAGTGCAGCCGCAAGCCCATCCGGCCCGGACCTCACAAAAAGTACATCGGTGCGTTGAATAATCGGAATTTGCCGTTCCGATTTAGTGACCAGGTCCGTCGTGCTCTCAGAGAAAAGGCAACTCGCAAAGCGTTCCGCCAACCGGTCCAGCGACACGTTTTACCATGACCCTGTCGCCGGGTTCGGCATCGACCGAGACCAGAGCAAAGCCGATATTCTTTTTCATCCGGAAAGACCAGGCGCACGTCGTCAAATCACCAATTTTTACCCCCCCTTTCTCTATGTCGTTCCAAGTGAATTCTGGATTTGCAGGACTGCCAGCGTCCAGCACAACCCCCAATTGATGCCGTTTCGGCCCCTCATCCGCAATACGGCGCAACGCATCGATCCCAATCGTGTCGTCAGGCACATGCAAGTCCACATATTTGCCCATGCGGACTTCGTAGGGATTGGTCTGTCCATCGGTGTCGCCTCCATAGGAAACGAGACCGCTCTCGACTCGCTCACTCCAGTTGGGGTTCCCTGGACCAATACCGTGTGGCTGGCCGGCCTCTTTGACAATGTTCCAGAGTGCAGTGCCTTTGGCACTATCCATCAGGTAAATCTCGAACCCACCTTGTTTGGACCAGCCCGACCGGGCGACGGCGACCGGAATACCGTCAATTTCGGTTTCCCGGAACCAGAAGTATTTCAGGTCTCGCACCCAATCACCAAAGATCGAGGCAACCACAGTTTCCGCCTTGGGACCCTGCACGGCCAGAGGTGAGACATCAGGCTCACTGACTTCCACATCCAATCCGCGCTCTCGTGCGACGGCTTCGGCCCAGAACCAGATATTGCTGTCCGCGATAGACAGCCAGTAGCGGTCTTGGTCCAGCTTCAGTAGGATTGGATCGTTGATAAGCACGCCATGGTGGTTGCAAAGTGGAACATACTTGCCTTGGCCCATCTTGCATTTTGAAAGGTCTCGCGGCGCAAGGATTTGCGCCAGACGCCCGGCATCTGGGCCCTTTAGCTGCACTTGCCGCTCTACCGCAACATCCCACATCGAGACATCGTTGATGATGCGCCAGTACTCCTCCTCTGGGCTGCCATAGGAGGTCGGCATCAACATGTGATTGTAAGTTGTCATAGCACACACACCATCGGCCAAGGTGGCCTCATAGAAGGGTGATGTGCGCAGACGCGTGGACGGAGAAATAGAGAACATGGCTTGATCGCGATTTAAGGGAGACAAGAGAAGGCCGCCGGTCCGGGTGGAACCGGCGACCCAAGGTCAGTTGACTGGTGCCACTGACAGGGAGAAAGCAGCCTTAGGTAAGCCAGATATTGCGTAGAGTCTGACCAAACCCACCAAGAGTTCCAACCGGATGGGGTGTGTACCCCATGACGTTTTGTGCTGTTGCCTCAAGTTGGTTCTGGAACACGGCGTTCACAAAGCCGCCATCGTCGTTCATCATATGCAACATGTCGCAATACATCTGCGCGCGTTTTGCCTCATCCAATTCGGCGCGGGCCGCCAGGATCATGGAATCGAATTCGTCAGAACCCCACATGGTCTCGTTCCAACTGCCACCCCTCATGTGAGCGATGGTCAGGAAGGCATCGACAGTAGGTCGAGCGTTCCAGCCCGACATGGTCATTGGTTTCTGCATCCAGGTGTGGGTCCAGTACCCGTCCGATGGGGTTTTTATCACATTTACATCTACCGCTCCCTTTGCAGATTGCTGGAAAGTCAAGGCAATGTCGTTTGCCGAATTCCCAGCAGTCTCGGACGTATGGAGGTCGAAGCCCGAAACCCCTGCCTTGTCGAAGTAGAACTTTGCCTTGTCGGGATCGTATTCGGCAGGCTTTACGTCCGGGCACCAGTACTTGTAGGTCGGGCCAATCGGTGTGTCTGCTGAAATAGTACCTATTCCCTTGAACACCTGGTTCAAAACAAGTTCACGGTCCAACGCGTGTTTGACACCTTTACGGAAATTCGCGTCATTTGTCGGAGCGCGGTCCACCATCATCACCATGTTGGTAAACGAACCAGTCGGTGTATTGTGAAGCGTCACAGCGTCGTTGGAGTTGAGCTGATCAACAGCGAAGGCCGGAACGTCGTATACGGAGTCTACATCCCCCGCTAACAACGCGCTCAACATTGCGTTTGCGTCCGGAACAGGGATGAAATCCAAGCCATCTAGGTAAGGCTTACCGTCCTCATAGTAGTTTTCGAAACGTTCGAAAACCACTCGCTCGCCGGGAATGAATTCCATCACCTTGAACGGGCCGGAGCCAATTGCATTCGTGAAATCGCTGTGCCCGGCTGGATGGATGGACAGATGGTAGTCTGACATGATCACCGGCAGGTCTGCATTGCCGGAGGACAAGGTGATCTTTACGGTCATAGCATCGGGTGCATCGATTGCAGTGACTGTCGAAAGCAGAGCCTTGGCAGGCGATTCCGAACCCTCGGCAATGTGGCGCGACAGGCTTTCGACTACATCGGCTGAGGTGACGTTCTGACCGTTGTGGAAAACTAGGCCATCGCGCAACTTGAATGTCCATTCGGTCGCTGCATCGTTGACACTCCATTCCTCTGCAGCGTCGCCTTCGACCTCAAGCGAGGGTAGCAAACGAGTCAATCGCTGGTAGACGCAATTGCCGTAGACTGCATCCGAAGTGTCCGTCATCCTGACGGGCTCTAGGGTATCATCGGTGTTGCCCTGCGCGATCCGCAGCCAGCCACCGCGTGTTGGCGACTGAGCGTATGCGGGACCAGCCTGTGCAAGAATGCTGCTTGCTGTGGGCACCAATAAACCAAAAGCGCCTGCGCGTTTGAAAAAACCGCGACGACTGAGCGATCCCGCCTTATATTGGCGTACCAAGCTATCGATATCGGACATTTTTTCCTCCCAGATGACCGATGCGGGTTGCACCCGCTGTTCATCGAAGTTTGAGCGGACGGCACCCTGTACACAAACAACCGATTCCATGACTTTGCCATAACTGAGGTTATGGAAATGTCAGCAGACTTCGAAAAGCCCAGCCGCGCCCATACCACCGCCGACGCACATGGTGACGACCACATACCGAACCCCGCGCCGCTTCGCCTCAATCAACGCGTGGCCAACCAACCGGGAGCCAGTCATTCCATAGGGGTGACCGACGGAAATCGCGCCGCCATTCACGTTTAGCCTTTCGGGGTCAATACCCAGCTGGTCCCGGCAGGGAATGGCCTGGGCTGCGAAAGCCTCGTTCAATTCCCAAAGACCAACGTCATCCACTTTCAATCCGGCACGCTCCAGTAGCTTCGGAACAGCATAAACTGGTCCCATGCCCATCTCCTCTGGAGCGCAACCTGCCACAGCAAGGCCCCGGTATACGCCTAGTGGAGCGAAGCCGCGCCGTTCGGCCATACGGGCCGACATCAGCACACAGGCCGATGCCCCGTCGGACAATTGGCTCGCGTTTCCTGCGGTCACGACACCGGCTTCAACAACCGGCTTCAGCCCCGCAAGCGTTTCGATTGTCGTTCCCGGCCGGTTGCCTTCGTCCTGCCGAACCGTAACGGTTTCTTCGGTAATTTCGCCAGATTCACGGTTTTTGACCAGCTTGGTCGCTGTTACAGGTACGATTTCATCGTCGAATGCTCCTGCAGCCTGGGCGGCGGCCGTGCGCGTTTGCGACAGTGCCGCGAATTCATCCTGTGCCTCACGAGTTACCCCGTGCAGACGCGCTACATTTTCGGCGGTTACAAGCATCGGCATATACGCGTGCTCTGAGGCTTGGACTACCGCTGGGTCTTTTTCGTACATAACCCAGTCGAAATACCTGGCCTGCACCGCGGAAATGTTTTCTTGTCCTCCCGCCACGACAATGCCCATTCCGTCGACCGAAATCTGTTTTGCCGCTGTGGCAATGGCCATCAGGCCCGAGGCACATTGACGATCGAGAGTCTGGGCTGCAGCCGTTGCCGGGAGACCACCTGCAAGCGCTGCCAGGCGGGCGATGTTCAGGCCGGCAGTCCCAGCGGTCAGGACCGATCCCAGCACCACATCTTCTACCTCTGCTGGATCGATACCGGCCCGACTGACGGCGGCTCGTATGGCGTGTCCAGCGAGTGTCGGCGACTTCGAGTTATTGAAGGCACCCTTGAAAGCCAACCCTATGGGTGTTCGAGCGGTTGATACGACAACGACATCTTTCATATCACGAACCTTCCTATTAGATGAACCGGGCCCTAAGGGCCTTCTTGTCCAGTTTGCCAACCGACGTTCTTGGCAAGCTGTCGGTAAATTCAATCCGGTCTGGGATCGCCCATTTCGAAATCGCCCCTTGGTCAACCGCCACATCGAACGCCATACGAAGACGGTCGTAGGTTTTTTCGGTTTCATCACAGCAGGTAACAATCAGCATAGGGCGTTCCCCCCATTTCGTGTCTGAAACGCCAATGGCGGCCGCTTCACTCACACCTTCAACGGTGCTCGCGAGGTTTTCCAATTCAAGCGAAGACACCCATTCGCCTCCGGTCTTGATCACATCTTTAACCCGGTCGGTGATCCGCAACGTGCCCGTTTCGTCGATGAACCCGACATCTCCAGTATGCAGCCAGCCGCCTTGCCAAAGTGCCCCCGTCCCGGCCTCGTTTTTCAGATAACCTTGAGTTAGCCAGGGCGCGCGCGCCACAATTTCTCCCGTCGTCCTTCCATCGCGAGGGGCATCGTTCATATCCCCATCAACCACACGGATTTGCACAAATGGCGCGGGTTTTCCTGTTGCAATCCGAGCACTCAGCGGTGTTTGCGGGTCCCGCGTGGCCATCATGTCCGCCACTGTCAGGAACGGACAGGTCTCTGACATGCCATAGGCAGCGTGCACGTCAACTCCGTGCTCTAATGCCTGCCTTGCCAGACCTTCGGACAGAGCAGAACCGCCTATGATGACCTTCCAGTTGCTGAGATCTGTTTGCGCGACTTCAGGTGCATTCAGAAGCATCGCAAGTATCGTCGGTACACAATGCGAGAACGTAACACCGTGCTTTTCGATTAGCCCCAAAAGGCGGGCGGGATCGTAACGACCTGGATAGACTTGTTTAAGGCCCATCAATGTGGCGACATAGGGTATGCCCCAACCATGCACATGAAACAGCGGGGTTATCGGCATGTAGACATCGCTCCGGTTCAGCCCGCCGCCTGGTACCGGGCCTAACCCGGCCGCGACCGCCATTGTGTGCAAAACCAGTTGGCGCTGGGAGTAGCTGACCCCCTTGGGATCACCTGTGGTACCGGTCGTGTAGAAAAGCGTCGCTCGGATATTCTCGTCAAAATCCGGGAATTCTTGCTCCGGTTCGCACTGCTGCAGCAGGGCCTCGTACTCGCCTTCCGAGGACTCCACCTCGCGGAACACCCCATCGTCGCTGAGGATTACCAACCGCCAAGGCCGCTCGATCCGCTCAGAGATCTCGAGTAGAAGTGGCAAAAAGTCGACGTGGCACAGGATTACGTCGTCCTCTGCATGGTTGATCGTGTAGAGGATCTGATCCGGCGACAATCGGATGTTCACGGTATGCAGCGTGGCCCCGATCATCGGAATAGCAAAGAAACACTCGAGATACCGATGGCTGTCCCAATCCAGAACGGCCACAACGCTACCCTCACCCACGCCAAGTGAGCGCAACGCCCCTGCAGCCTGACCGACGCGCCTGGCAAAAGTGCGATAGTCATACCGCTTCGTATCGGCGTGTACAATCTGCTGATCTGGCGTGTTTGCCAGCGGCGTGGCGAGGATTTGCTTGATCAACAATGGGTAGGAATAGGCAGTCATGGGCATCTCCGATCGCCCCAGTCTTTGCGTTCTCCAGCCCTGCGGAACAAACAACAAAATCTCGGTCTTTGCCCAAACAAAAGAATACACATGCCTTTGCTATAACCAAAACGACCCCAAACTGGTCGCTATGGTTGTTTGTCTCGCTTCAAGCTTGCGCCGAATATGCCGGAAGCCTTGAAGGGAGGACCAAGGTGTACCGAATTATTCTGACCCGCCTGGCTCAGGGTTTACTAACCTTGCTCCTTGCTTCCATCATTATCTTCGGCGCGACGGAAATCCTTCCGGGCGACGTTGCTGAAGCCATTCTAGGACAAAGCCGCACCGAAGAATCGCTTGCCGCGCTTCGCGAAGAGATGGGACTCAACCGCCCTGCAGTAGTGCGTTATCTCGATTGGCTGGGCGGTATGATCCAAGGGGATCTGGGGACATCATTGGCCACCAAGCGACCTGTGGCTGACATGATAGAAAGCCGTATGTGGAACACTCTGCGGCTTGCGCTTTTGGCAGCGGCAATCTCGGTACCGATGTCTTTGGCTCTTGGCCTTTGGTCTGCGATGCGCGCCGGTGGCCGGATCGACAAAACTCTTGCCATGACCACACTTGCGTTGATTGCAGTGCCTGAATTCTTCATTGGTCTCATTCTGATGAAAGTTTTTGCAGTCGAACTAAAGTGGCTCTCCGCGTCGGCCAACACGCGGCCCTACTTTGATTTCTGGCAGAATTTCCGGGCCTTGGCTCTCCCCGTAGCCACCCTCAGTTTTGCCGTTCTGGCGCACATGATGCGGATGACACGTTCTTCCGTCATCAACATCTTCACCTCCCCATACTTGGAGATGGCAGCACTTAAGGGCTTGCCCAAGCGTAGGCTGGTTTTGCGCCACGCGCTGCCTAACGCGCTGTCGCCGATCTTCACGGTTATTGCACTTAATCTGAGTTACATGGTGTCCGGTGTCATTATCGTTGAAACCGTGTTTGGCGTACCCGGCTTAACGCGGCTTCTGGTCGACGGTGTCACTCTGAGGGACATTCCACTCATCCAGGCCTGTGCAATGATTTTTGGCACTGTCTATATCCTTCTGAATCTACTGGCCGACGTCCTGTCCATCATGGCGAACCCGCGCTTAAGGTACCCAAAATGAGCGAAGCAACCGATATCCCCACTCCCCGGGCCTCCGTCTTTGCGGGCCTGCGCCTGACCTGGACTGCAGGTATTGCCGGCGCGGTGCTGCTGTTCTGGCTCATCCTTGCGTTTTTTGGGCCATGGATCGCACCCCATGGTGAAGCCGAAATCATCTCAGGCCAGACCTTTGCACCAATAGGCGAAGGCGGTTTGCTGGGTACTGACAAGCTGGGACGAGATGTATTGTCCCGCCTGATCTATGGAGTACGTACAACGCTGTTGCTGGCACTTGTCACCACCATGATCTCTTTTTTATTCGGCGTCGCACTCGGTTTTGCCGCCGCGATTCTGAGAGGCTGGTTCGATATCGTAGTAAGCCGCGTTGTCGAGGCATTCATGGCTTTCCCCTCCACCCTATTGGCTTTGGTTGTCATAGGCGCCTTCGGTACTTCTATCACAGTGCTTGTTCTGACTGTTGGGTTGGTCCTCTCGACCAGCGTATTCCGTGTCTCTCGAGCACTTGGTTATGACATCGGCGTTATGGATTTTGTCGAGGCTGCCCGTGCGCGGGGCGAAGGCACCTGGTGGATTCTGACACGTGAGATCTTACCCAATTCCATGGCCCCCTTGATTGCCGAGTTTGGCCTTCGATTCACCTTTTCGATCCTGTTCCTTTCGGGCCTGTCGTTTCTTGGCCTAGGAGTGCAAGAACCTGCGGCCGACTGGGGGCTCATGGTGCAGGAAAACGTGGGGGGGCTGTTCCTCGGTTCGTCCGCAGCGCTTATACCAGCTGCATGCATTGCCTCCTTGACCGTTTCCATGAACCTGCTTGTTGACTGGTTCCAACAGCGCCAGCAAGGCGAAACTGTTCTGGAGAAGATCGACCAATGACCGACATTCTGACCATCAAGGACCTGCGCGTCGAGGGACGCCCCCCAGGCGGTAACTATGTGCCAATTGTCAAGGGCGTGTCCATGAGCGTCGCCAAGGGCGAAGTGTTGGCACTCATTGGCGAAAGCGGCTCGGGCAAATCTACGATCTCTCTGGCATCAATGGGTTTTGCCCGCCCCGGCTGTCGCATCTCAGGGGGTGAAGTCTGGCTGAACGGACGGGACATTATGAAATTGCCCCCACGCGACCGCCACAGCTTGCGCGGGGACGAAGTGTCTTACGTGGCACAATCGGCAGCAGCTAGCTTCAACCCTGCGCTTAGGATCGGCAAGCAAGTTATCGAGGCACCTCTTTGGCATGGCACCGGAGATGCCGAAACTCTGACCGCGAATGCAATAGAGCTTTACCGCAAACTTGACTTGCCCGCCGCGGAAACCGTCGGCGACAAGTTTCCACATCAGGTTTCGGGTGGTCAGTTGCAGCGCTTGATGGCTGCAATGGCCATGTCCTGTGGACCCGACCTTCTGATACTCGACGAACCCACCACTGCGCTTGACGTAACGACCCAGATCGAGGTGCTGAAAGCCTTTAAGGACATTATCCGCGATCAGGGTACCGCCGCGATTTATGTCACACATGATCTCGCCGTAGTCTCGCAGGTGGCTGACCGAATTCTAGTGCTAAAAAACGGCGAGATGGTCGAGGAAGGCACAACGGATCAGATCTTGCACCACCCACAGCACGAGTACACTCGCACACTGATGGAGGCTGTCCGTCCTGCTCCACACTTGGTGGATCACGTGGAGACAGATCTGGCTCAGAGGCCGGTGATTTCGGCACGGAACGTGACTGCGGGTTATGGAGCTCTGACCATTCTCTCTGATGTATCCGTCGATGTACCTGCCGCTTCGGTCGTGGGCGTAATTGGCGAAAGTGGTTGTGGAAAAAGCACACTTGCCCGAGTTGTTGCGGGCCTCACACCGTTAAAGGGCGGAGAAGTCCAACTCGATGGCAATACCGCCGCTCCAGCAGTGAAGGATCGGTCGATTGAAACGCTCAAGGATTGCCAGATCGTCTTTCAAATGGCTGACACGGCGCTTAATCCTCGGCAACGGATCAGCGATATCCTGGGCCGTCCTCTGGAATTCTATCTGAACCTCAAGGGGCGCGCACGCGCCCAGAAGGTCGGCGACCTTTTGGAACTGGTCGATCTTCCTCGCGATTTCGCCTCCCGCTATCCCGGAGAGCTGTCTGGTGGGCAAAAGCAACGCATTAATCTCGCTCGCGCGCTTGCCGCCGAGCCCAAGGTGATCCTTTGTGACGAGGTGACTTCGGCGCTGGACACCGTGGTGGCCGCAGGTGTGATCGAACTCCTGAAATCGCTGAAGGACAAACTGGGCGTCGCCTACATGTTCATCAGTCACGATCTTTCCACCGTAGCTTCTTTCGCCGATGAGGTGGTTGTACTGTATGCCGGACGTGTCGTCGAAAAGGGACCATCAAAAGCGGTTTTTCGCCCGCCTTTTCACCCCTACACAAAGCTGTTGCTATCTTCGGTGCCCGAGATGCGCCAAGGCTGGCTGGAAGGCGTGGCAGATACAAGCGAGGCAAAGGCGGCTAGCGCTGGCAGCGTCGAAATCGGTGCGCGGGGCTGCCCCTTCGCCAACCGCTGCACCCATATCATTGCGGGAACATGTGATACTCGGACTCCACCTTTGCATGACCTACCCGGTGGATTGAGCATCGCTTGCCATTTGACCCAGACGAACCTGCCCCTAGACTGACGTCGCCTCAGTCCACCAGCGCCTGGTAACTCAGAACTCTAAGCTCACGGCGCAGGGTATAGGCGCTCGAAGGAATTAGCTGCGTCATAAGTATCACAGTCATCTCCTCGATCGGGTCCACCCAAAAGGCGGTCGAGGCCATACCGCCCCAGGCAAATTCACCGGGTGAGCCGATGATTTTGGCCCGCGCCGGGTCTAACATCACCGACACACCGAGTCCGAAGCCAACCCCCTCAAAGGTAGTTTCGCTGAAATGAGCCTGTCCCCGGCTCGCCAAATCGCCGCCCATGTGATTGCACACCATTAGATCAAAAGCCTTGCGCCCTAGTAACCTGCCTCCGTCACATCTGCCGCGCCGAAGAAGCATCGTTGCAAAACGCTGGTAGTCGTCCATTGTGGAGAGCAACCCACCGCCCCCGCTTTCCAAGGTAACCGGCGCAATGAAACCTTTCTGATCATCAGAAGCAACAAAGCCGCCTGGCGCGCGGTCATAGAGCGTGGCCAAGCGGCCAGACTTATCGGCCGATACGGCGAAGCCTGTGTCCACCATTCCGAGCGGATCAAAGATCTGTGTCTTAAGAAATTCGCCGAGAGGCTGACCACTGATAACCTCGATCAAATGGCCGAGAACATCCGTCGAAAGGCCATAAAACCAACGGTCACCCGGCTGAAAGGCCAAGGGAAAACTCGCTAGCACTTCAACAGCTTCCGCCATCGTCGTAAGACCTCTGTCAAAGTCGAGACCGCTATCCGAAAGGGCACGCTCCAGCTCGTTTCCCTGCGGATCACCATAGACGATCCCCGCCTGGTGTGTGAGAAGATCATGGATTGTAATACCCCGGTCAGCTGGCTCGGTCTCGTTCAGAGCGTGACCAGGACCCTTCCAGACCTGCGGGTTTGCGAAATCTGGGAGAAAGTCGCAAACAGGCTGATCCAGTTGAAACGCCCCTTCTTCGTAGAGCATAAGCAGGGCGAGTGAGGTCACAGGTTTGGTCATCGAATAGATGCGCCAAATAGTATCAGGTAATACAGGCCGCTTCGACTTTGCATCGGCAAATCCCGCACGCTCCGAAAAACATATCTTTCCCCGGCGAGATATTTGCACAGCCAGACCAGAAAGGCGTCCGTCATGCACATGGGCGTTCATCCAATTGGTGATGCGCGACAGCTTAATCGGGTCTAATCCCAAGGTATCTTCTGGTTGCAAGTCGTCAGCTCCATATAGTCTCAACGTCAATCTGCACCGAGATTCTCTTGGCGTTCAAGCGATAGATAATCTATCTATAACCTAACTGAAATTATGCTTGAGTTGGCCATGAGTACACGGCGACTTCCCCACCTGACCTGGCTGCGCGCATTCGAAGCGTCGGCCAGGCATCTGAGCTTTACCCATGCGGCGCAGGAACTGAACCTGACACAAGCAGCGATCAGCAAACAAGTGAAATTGCTGGAGCATTACTTGCGCGAGCCGCTCTTTGAGCGCAAACCCAGAAGTCTGGTCCTGACCAAAGTGGGCGCCGCCTATCTACCGAAGGTCAGAGACTGCTTTGAACGCCTGGCCGCGGGAACCGAGGAAGTGTTTGGCCTGCGGCGCTCCGAAGTCCTGACCGTGCGGGCGCCGGTCGGGTATTCAGTTAACTGGATCGCGCCGCGACTTCAGGGATTCTTTGACCGCCACCCGGACACTGAAGTGCGTCTGGTCTCAAGTGTATGGGGAGATCAGTTCGACAATGAGCGGTTTGATCTCGATATCCAATACGGCACAGGGAAGTGGCCAGGATACAAAGCCGACCGGTTAACTTGGGAGGTGATCAAACCGGTTTGCTCTCCAATTTTGCTTGAGGGTTCCAAAGCGATCCGCAAACCAGATGATCTTGCCCACCATCGCCTGCTACACGTGCTCGGTTACGAGGAGGGTTGGGCTGACTGGTTGCGTTATGCAAAGGCAAGCGGTGTCAACTCGGGCCAGGGGTTACAGTTCGACACCTCGCTGCTTGCTTTCGAGTTTGCCTCTCGTGGTGGCGGTGTAGCTTTAGCACGGTCCTCAATGTGCGGCGTCGAGATCGAGCGCGGACGACTTGTTGAACCCTTCGAGCTCGAAGCGCCCCTGCAGGAGGCTTTCTACTTGATCGCACCGGAAGCGGATCGCGACCATCCTGATGCCCAAAATTTTCGCGAGTGGCTGATCGAGACGTCAGAAAACGACCTCGAAAACAAGCGCATTCGAGAGACCTATCCGGCTTGAAGCCGCACGCCTGCGTCAAGACGAATGGTCTCGCCGTTCAGCATAGGGTTTTGGATGATGTTAACGGCAAGGCGCCCAAATTCCGCGGGCTCGCCAAACCTGTTTGGAAACATCCGGCCATCTAGCATCCCGTCGATTACCTCCTGCGGAATATGATCAGCGATCGGAGTGCGAAATAATCCGGGCGCAATTGTCATGACCCGCACTCCGCGGGGCATGAATTCACGGGCGGCCTGCAATGTCAGACTGGCAATCGCGCCCTTTGAAGCCACATAAGCCCCCTGCCCAATTTGACCCTCGATTGAAGTAATCGAGCCTGTGTTGATGATAATCCCGCGCTCGCCATCTTGATTGAGCGGCTCCTGCTGCATCATCCGGGCTGCGCATTTCGTCATGACGCTGACGGTTCCCATCAGGTTGACGTTGATCACCTTCGCGAAAGCTTCCATATCAACTGGACCGTCCCGTCCGACAAGTCGCATACCGCCGGGGATGCCCGCACAGTTGACAACTATGCGAATTGGTCCGCTCCAGTCTTCGGCCAGATCCAAAGCGGCCTCGACCGCAGAACTGTTGATAACATCACAACCTATGCCAAGCGCGCCGATTTCCGCTGCCGCGTTTTTTGCCCGAACTTCATCGAGGTCCAGCAAGGTAACTCGTGCTCCGGCTTTGCTGAGCGCCTGTGCAGTAGCAAGCCCCAGTCCTGATCCTGCCCCGGTCACGATCGCAGATAGTCCTTCAATATCCATGCGTGATAATCTCCGTTTGTTCAGAACTTCTTAACCCAGAACCAGAAGGTAAACATCGAAGTTCTATTTACCCTTTGGCCAACCAAAAATCATTTTGCCTCCGCGTGCAGTGCAATATGTCGGGACGGTCGGGTCACAAACCTGCGCTGTTGTTTCGAACAATTGCTCCGCGATAAGCGACTTCGGGCGGGTTGAGTTACACCCGCGACATGCCTTGTTGACAACTTCGGCAGGATATCCCGACAGACGTAAATGCCGCGCTGAGAAGAAGTTCAGTTTAGGTGATCGAAACTGGATGATCGAAGAGTGGGTCGGATCACTCTAAAAGATTCGGCCCAGGTCAAGGACTGCAAAGCGGCCAATCCGTGCCTTCCCCGCTGACACTTAGCTCGGCAACTGCAAACCCGTCAAATGACAGAAAGGCAGACGTCTCGAAGCGTTGTGGCCAGCTCTCCCATATAGGTGTCATCGTAACCCGAGTCATTCTCCAGCACACTTAAGAATGCACAGCTGGTGCCGGTGACCATATCCACCATGAGGAACTGCCCTCCATAGCCAGCATGACCGATTAATCGACCGTCGGTCATGGTCTGGTTTGAGTACTTGAGCCAATTCTTGGGTGATGTCATCGCTGGCGCGCGGCGGATCAGAGTTTCTTGCAGGAAACCGATGTTGGCCATAGGTCGACCGTGCAGGTCGCGGCCTTCCCGCGCCAGTAGCAACCCGAACCGCGCGAGGTCGCGCACGCTTAGGCAACCGCCACCAGAAAACGCTGGGTGCCCGTCCTTGCTGAGGCTGATGTGAAAGGCGCCCTCGTATCCTGCCGCATCAACAATTTCTTCGATTTGTTCAGCTAGTGGAATGGGCGAAACCTCGGCCGCTATCAGGGTCAGGACATCCGTGTTCGCGGATTTATAGTCGGCTTGTCGCACCCCCGAGTTTACCCTGAAACCAGTGATCGAGGCCGCAAATTCCGCAAGCGTGATTTCCTTTTCACCCTCGCCGGGCAAGCGCCAACCCAGGGCGACCTCTTCAGTATAGCAGTCGGCAGCGGGGTCAGCATAATCCTCGGTGAAGTCGTTATCGACGTTCATGTCGAGCAAAGATTGAATGCTGGCCTCGGCATACCCGCTGCCGATACCCGGCAGATAGTCGCGGACCCGCGCGTCCAATGACAACAGCCCCTGTGCAAGTAGACGACCTATGATTAAGTGGATGTGTAGCTTTGTCACCGACTGGATGGAATGCGGCGCTGAGGTCGAAAAGTCATTTGCGGCTTTTTCCAGAATGATCTGGTCATTCTTTAAACAGCAGAACGCAGAGAAAGCCGGATGGGCAAGCATTTGTGCCAGTTCAGGCACTCGGGCGCACAGATTCTGCTCGGCGGCTTCCAGCTGCAAAACCTCTCTGGAACGCACCATGAGACATCGGCGGAACAGCCGATATGCATTGTGGAACCCATGCCGGCGAAATTCCGGCTGGTTCCACCGCTGCTTGTTGTCGTCTCCAACAGCCAGATCGGGATTGGGTATGATCCTATTCCTGCTCATGACCGGGGCACCTGGATCAGGGCATCAACGGCGACGATGTGATCTGGGTAGACAAACATCGGGTTGATCTCGACCTCTGCGACCTGGCTGCGCGCCTCTAGGAACGCCGCACAAAACCGGTGCAGCGCATCCGAAATTCGCGGAATATCCGCTTTTTGACTGCCCCGGTACCCTTCCAACAGTCGAGCTACACGGAGCGAACACAATGCGCGCTCGATCTCGTCTTTTGAGGCAGGCAACAATACAGTGCGCGCATCTCGGACCAACTCGGTCAAAACACCGCCGCTACCAATCACCAAGCTGGGACCAAATTGCGGATCAGCACGCAGCGTGACGATCAGCTCTGCAAGCGGCTTGGGCGACATGGCTTCGATCAGGAAGCGATCCGTCACCGCCGCGCGGTCATAAGCCGCAACCGTTGCCATCATTGCCTTGATCGCCGAGGACAGCCCCTCCGCATCCTTGATCCCCAAAGCGACCGCGCCCGCTTCGGTCTTGTGAGGCAAGCTTGGTGACATCATTTTCAGCGCGACCGGATAGCCGATATCCTGCGCAACGCCAGCTGCCTCGGCCGCGTTGCAGACATGTCCGTTTGGCACAGCAACAGCCCTTTGCCTGAGCCAGGATTTACCTTTGTCTTCGGTCAATACTACTGGGTTCGGGATAGTTGCACCGGGTCGCAAGGCAGCAGGCCGGTCAATCCTTGTCCGCGCCCTTGCTTCGGACCACCAAATTGCGTCGCGCATGGCATTCAACGTCTCATGAATACCCTGCATAGGTGCAACCCCCAGTTCTATGAGATGCCTGCGGGTTCCACGATCAAGATTTTCAGGTAAGGTCGCGCAGATCGCTGCCGGGACGGAGTGTTCCTGAGCGGCCTGCGCAAAAGCTGCAGCATCGTTCTGGTAGTAGATCTTGGACGCGTCCAACCCTTCTGCCGGGTAGTCCTGTACCAGAACAGCCAGATCCGCGTTAAGGGCCGATAGCGCCGTGGCAAAAACCGGGTAAGTCTTATCGCCCTGTCCCCAGATCGGGGTCGTATAATCCAGCGGGTTGGAAACCGTCGCAATCTCAGGCAGCAAACTGGTCAGGCTTTCCTGCCCTGCAGAGCCCACTTTGGGAAAGCACACACCAATCCTTTCCGAGTGATCTGCGAGCATCGTCGCCCCGCCCCCAGAACAGGTAAAGCCAGCGACACGCCTGCCTTGCGGCGCGCCTGCTACGCAGAGGTACTTCAGCGTTTCCAGAAACTGCGACGGGCTGGTGACGTCGATCACCCCGGTGCGATCAAACAGTGCCTGATAAAGCTCGCTCGAACCGGACAGAGAGCCGGTGTGACTGACCGTCAGAGTCGCCCCAATGGCGGAATTGCCGGTCTTTAGTGCGACAACCGGAACCCCCCGATCCAGGGCTTTCAGCGCGGCGCGTTCAAAAGCAGCAATGTCACGCAACCCTTCGACGTGCAATCCAATGGCGCGCACAGCCGGGTCTTCAGCAAAGGCATCCAGGAATTCCTCAATCCCCAAGACCGCCTGATTGCCTGCAGAAACCATGTAGGCCATTGGCAATGAACGCGCACTCATGGTGATATCGGATGAGAACATACCGGACTGGGTAACGATCGCTGCACCGTATCCCGGCGACCAGCCGCCATGTTCAAATGACCAGAGAGCGGTATTGTCGACATAGTTGATCATGCCATAACAGTTTGGGCCGATCAGAGCCATATCACCGGCGGCTTCTATCAGATCTCGTTCCGATTGTATGTCGCCAGTTTCCTTGAAGCCCGCGGAAAAACAAACGACACCACCTGCACCCATCTGTTCCAATTCTCTCAGGGCATCAGTCACCCCGGCCGCAGGGATAGCGAGATAGACGGCATCAGGTGGCTCCGGCAGGTCCGAGATGCAGGGAACACAGCCCACGCCATCCAGATCGGCGCGTTTGGGATTAACGGCCCACATTTTCCCTTGAAATCCACGCCGACGGGCTTCGCGCACGGCAATGGTCGCATCACGTCCACCAATAAACGCGATGTGGCGCGGCTTTAAAAGACGCTCAAGATTTTCGCGCCGCGCCGGCGTCATGCGCCAAGTGGCCTCAGGATGGACCTGGTGATGATGTGGCGTTGGATTTCGCTGGTGCCGTCCCAAATCCGCTCCAATCGGCTATCGCGCCAGAACCGTTGGATCGGCATTTCCTCCATCAATCCCATGCCACCAAAAATCTGAACGGCATCATCGGCGATTTTGTTGAGCATCTCTGAGCAGTAAACCTTGACCATTGCCGCATCTGCATCACCCATGACACCCGCTTCGGCACGTGCAACGGCGTCTTGCACCATCAGATCGGCCGCACGCAACGTCATCGCACCGTCCGCCAAACGGAAGCCGGTGGCCTGAAACGTACCGATCGGTTTACCGAATTGCTTGCGCGTTGCGGCCCACTCGGTCGCCAGGTCAAGGATGCGTTCGGCCTTACCGCAGCAGGTCGCGCCGACCCAGATACGCCCCATGCCGAGCCACTTTCCCGACAGCTCAAGCCCGCGACCCTCTTCGCCCAGGATCTGGTCCGGACCAAGACGCACATTGTCGAAACTCAACTCAAAAGTCTTGTAACCGCGATAGCTGACGCAATGCGTCCCTTCGCGGCAGTCGAACCCCGGAAGGCCCACATCGACCAGAAAAGCCGTCACCCGTTTGCGTGGGCCGCGTGGTGTTTCATCTGTACCAGTTGCAGCAAAGACAATCGCGAAATCCGGCATGCAGGGACCGGAGATAAAGTGTTTGGAACCATTCAGGATCCAGTCATCCCCGTCGCGTATCGCATTTGTCTTCATCCCCATGACATCCGAACCTGCGTCAGGCTCTGTCAAGGCAAAGAGCTCACGCTTTTCACCGCGCACGGCAGGAAGCAAATATCGCTCGCGCTGGTCTCCTTCGCAGGCCATCAGCAATTCCGTCGGGCGGGCCGCCCAGCTTTGTAGCGCATGGCTTGTACGGCCGTATTCCCGCTCGATCAGGGACATGGGCCCATATCCCAGCCCTCCGCCACCGACCTCTTCGGGCAGGTTGCAGGCGAAGAGGCCCAATTCATGCGACCTCGCCTCAATCTGGCGGCCGATCTCCTCGGGCACATAGCCTAGGCGATCCACCTTTTCTTCATGCGGATACATCTCTGTTTCGACAAATCGGCGAACCGTTTTGACCAGCAGGTCTGTTTCGTGACTGGTTTCCAGATTCATGGCAGCCTCATTCATTCTGCCTGAGCCCGTGCGTTTCGCCGCGACAGTACCGCAGAGACGGCAAAGGCAATCAGGGTGATGGCAATCAGGATCACGGCAGCGGCAGCCACTGTCGGATCGGTGTTTTCACGGATGCCGTTCCACATGCGGCGCGGCAGCGTGTAGACGCTGTATTTCGAGATGAACAAGGTCACCACGATTTCATCCCAGCTAAGGATAAAGGCAAAAAGCGCCCCGGCAAAAACCCCTGGCCGGATCGACGGCAGGATCACCCGGCGCATGGTGGTCCAGTTGGAGGCCCCGAGGTTCTTGGAGGCTTGTTCAAGCTTGGGGTCAAACGTCGCCAATGACGCACTGACCGTTATCAGCACCATTGGGGCTGCCAGGATTGTATGCGCAAGGATCAAACCGGCGTAGCTGTCCAATAGACCCAGAGGGATCCACAACCGATAGAACGCCATGGCGGAAATAATCTGCGGTATGATCAAAGGCAGCAGCAGAAAGGCGCGAACCAATTCGCTGTACCGCGATGACACCCGCCATAGACCGATCGCACAAAGCGTGCCCAAAAGCGTCGCTAATGCGGAGCAGGACACGGCAATCACGCCACTTTGGAAAAAACTCGACAGCCATTCCTCACTGGTGAACAGCTTCTCGAAATGACGCAGAGAATACTCGCCCTGCGGCATGGACAAAAAGCGTTTCGACGTCAGCGAAACAGGGATGGCGATCAGGGCCGGTGTCACTAGAAACAACAGCAGCACCCAGGCCCCCACGCGGTTGAAAAATGAGAACAGGCCCGGCTTCATCGCGCTGCCCCCCCGAACACGGTGCTCAGCTTCATGAACCGCGACATGATCCAAAGCATCGCCAGAACGCCAAACAGCATGATGGCCGCCAGCATCGCCGCCGTGCCCCACTTCAAAGTCACCAATAACTGAACCGAGATGTATTCCGCCACCATCAGCACCTTGCCGCCGCCCAACACGGCCGGGGTGACATAAAACCCGAGGCTGAGGATAAAGACCAACAGGGTCGAAGCCACAAGCCCCGGCATGGTCATGGGCAGGTAGACCCGCCAGAAGGTCTGGCTTCCGCTGGCCCCCAGGTTGCGCGAGGCGTCCATCACCCTCTGATCAATGGATTGCATCGAGACCAGCAATGGCAACACCGCATAGGGGATCATGTAATGCACCATTCCAATCAGAACGCCCAACTCGTTGCGCATGAAGGCGATGGGTTCAGCAACCAGGCCGATGTCTTCCAATGTGACATTGACCAGCCCCTTGCGTCCCAGCAACATGAGCCAGGCGAAGGTGCGTACGAGGATGGAGATCCAGAACGACACCAATAGCAGGGTCAGCATGTAAGTCTTCTGGCGTTGATGGCAGTGCACCATCGCATAGGCGATGGAATAGCCGAAAATGACGCTGAAGACCGTCGTGATGATGCAGATGCGTACCGTGGTCCAGACAATGCGGATCAGGGCGTCACCTTCCGTCAGCTTGGCATAGTTGCCGAACCCGGGCTCAGGGTCTGTCACGCTTAGCCAAAGGATATTCAGGATCGGCCCCAGATAGAGCGCGACCACCATCAGCAGCAAAGGCGCGATAATCAGCCATCCTGGGTGGATATGACGGTTTAAGGCTTGCATCCAGAGCTTTCGGAAAGGGTTTGGCCGCCCGACCCTTGGGATCGGGTGACCATAAGGTTGCGCGATCAGCTGATCGCTTCGAGGAAGGCATTCACCGCGTCTCCGCCGTTTTTGCCCCACCATTCCGGATCGTTGTAGACGATTTTGTCGATATTCATGGCCGAGGTGATCGCATAAGGCTGTTGGTCCTCGGGGATCTGGCCAAAGGCCTCGGGATTCGACGGGGTCATGCCAAGGCAATCCAACAGCGCCAACTGCGCTGGTATGTCCTGCGCCGTGGCGATGAAATCCATGACTGCGGCACCAGCCGGGTTGCCCTTGGGCACGATATAGGCCCCCGGCATCGCCATCGCCTGATTGTTCACCAACTTGTACTGGCCATCGGTGTCGTTTTCGATGTTGCGACCCCGGTTCTGCCAGATGATCGCCATCGAGACCTCGTTGTTGACCACCATCGAGTGAACTTCCGATCCCGAGCCCCAGTAAAGGCTGTCATCTTTGATGGACTGGATTTTGTTCAGAGCTCGATCCATGTCAAGCGGGTAGAGATCGCTGCCAGCGACGCCATCGGCCATCAATGCGGCCTCGAGCGACCCATTTGCCCATTTGTAAAGCGCACGGGTCCCGGGGAATTTCTCGGTATCAAAGAAATCGGCCCAGTTTTGCGGTGGATTATCGCCATAGGCTTCAGTGTCATACACAAAGGCATACCCGTAGAGGATGATCGACACACCATATTCCAGCGCATAGCCGGGCAGCGTTTTCTCCTTGGACACCACGGAATAGTCAATCGGCTCCAGATGCCCGGTTGGTCCAAGTGACACGGCGTTGAACAAGTCCGCATCCGCCACATCGGCCGTCACATTGCCACTGTCGACCATTTCCTTGATCTTGCCTTCCAACGGACCAGAGGTATCAAACTTCAAACCTTTGCCGGTTTTGGCGGTAAAGGCCTCACCGATGGCCGAGCCATGGCATTCTTCGGATTGGCCGCCCCAGTTCCACATCACGACATGGTCCGCCGCCGCTTCGGCATCGCCCGCCAGTACCGCATTCATTGCGACACCCGAGGCACCGCAAAGCGCCAGAAACGTGCGTCGATCCATACGGCCAGCCCTAAACGCCTGGGCACTTTCGGCAAGCATTTCCTTTTTGAATTGTTTATCGTACATTTTCTTCCTCCCATTTGATCCGAGATTTGACCCGGCTTTCGGTCATGACGCCTCTGGGCGTTCTGTGTTGGGGTGCCTAGCCCGTTTGTAGCTCCACTGCTGCTGAGTCTTTCCAAAGCAAATCCACCCGCACCCCCTCCGCCAGATCAGAGGCGTTGCGCCAGACGTCGATATCAACCTCAATCTCGGCCCCTTCGTCGGTGTCCACGATGATCCGCTGCATCGAGCCGAAATAGGTGATGCTGCGAATGGCGCCCCTCATCCGGGCCTCAGTGTTTTCGTTGCCGGGCATCAGATCAATTTTTTCCGGGCGCAGGGCAAAGACCTTTCCGTTTTGATGAATAAAGTTCGATTTCCCGAGGAAACTGGCGGTGAACTGATTGATCGGGCGCTCATACAGCTCTTTTGGCGTTCCGACCTGCTCGATCGCGCCGTCGCGCATGATCACGATGCGGTCGGACATCGAAAGTGCCTCTTCCTGATCATGCGTGACATAGATGAAAGTAGTGCCAACGCGGCGATGAATGTCCTTGAGCTGCTCCTGCACTTCGACACGCAGCTTTTTGTCCAGCGCTCCCAGTGGTTCGTCCAGCAACAGCACAGGCGGCGCAAAACACAAGGCACGTGCAAGGGCCACACGCTGTTGCTGACCACCAGACAACTGCCCCGGTTTGCGATCTGCAAACTCCTGAAGCTGAACCAGCTCCAGCATCTCGTCGACACGGTTCCGAATTTCGTCGGCGGGGCGTTTACGCACGCTTAGCGCATAACCTACGTTGTCGCGAACAGTCATATGGGGGAACAGAGCATATCCTTGAAACACCATGCCGAAATTGCGCTTTTCGGCGGGCACATCCGAGATGGACGCACCGTCCAGCGCAATCTCTCCTTTCGATATGTCGAGAAACCCGGCGATCATCATTAACAAGGTGGTTTTGCCCGATCCCGACGGGCCCAACAGCGTCAGGAACTCTCCATTTCGGATATCCAGGCAGATGTCGTTGACAGCACGGAACTGACCAAAAAACTTGGAGACATTGCGAATTTGCAAGCTACCGGTTTGGGTTGGATCAGCCATCCGCCCCCCTCAGGTTCAGCTTGTTGCGCGACTCTTGCGGTGTCAGGATCCGCCCACCCATCCGTTCGATAATCTCTCGGGCGCGGGTGACAAGCTGGCCGTTTGTCGCCAGAACCCCGCGATCAAGGTAGATGTTGTCCTCAAGACCGACACGCACATTCCCGCCAAGCGCGACAGCTGCGGCTGCCATCGGCATCTGCCCCCGCCCAATCCCAAAACTGGCCCAGCTGGCGCCTACGGGCAGTTGCGCCTTCATGGCCGCCATGGTCTCCACCGTTTGATCGGCCCCCCATGGAATTCCAAGGCACAACTGGAACATCGGCGGCGCATCAATCAGCCCCTCCTCCACCATCGCCTTGGCAAATCGGATATGGCCGAGATCAAAGACCTCAAGCTCGGGCTTTACACCCCATTCTTGAACCAGTGCCGCCATCCGACGCAGTGTCGGTGGCGTGGAAATATAGATCATGTCCGTGTCGGAAAAATTCAGCGTGCCACAATCGAGAGAGCAGATTTCAGGCAGGCATTCCTTGATATGGGCCAGCCGTTCTTCTGGTCCGATCATGTCGGTGCCCGGACCGGGCATGGCGGGATTGGACGGGTCTGAAATCCAATCGCCCCCCATACCTGCCGTAACATTGATGACCACATCCGTATCGCTTTCGCGTATTCGATCCACGATTTCCTTGAAGAGCGCCGGATCGCGCGAGCCCTGCCCCGTTTCAGGATCACGCGCATGCACATGCGCGGCAGAGGCCCCTGCCCTGGCGGCTTCGATTGCCGCATCAGCAATTTCTTTCGGGGTCACCGGCACGTGAGGGCTCTTGCCGGTCGTATCTCCCGCACCGGTAACTGCGCAGGTCAGCACAACTTCGTAGGTCATATCCGAGCCCCCCTTTTTACCTAGATTGCCGCGCGATTGACGGATAAAGATGTCGATTATCCGCCACAGATTAGGTTAGAATGGCGAAAAATCTGACCTAAAGCTTCTTGGTAAAACCAATGCATGTCGACATCACAACGCATATGGCTCGGGCTAAACGGCATGCCGTATTTGTCGTTGTCCCGCGTTTCAACCTGACCACGCTGATCACCATGATCGAAACCATGCGGATCGCAAATTACCTGGCGTCAGAACCGATGTTTTCCTGGGACATCGTCTCGTTCGACGGTCCTGAGATTGTTGCCAGCAATGGCATGACGACCGCAGTTGACACCGACTACGGGAGCCTCACTCCGGCAGATTTTGTGTTTGTGTTGGGCAGTTGGGGTACTGAACACTACGATAACACCGCTTTACTCACCTGGTTGCGAAAACGCGCACGCGCAGGCGAAACTGTTTGCGGCGTTGAATTGGGCAGCTACATCGTCGCACGTGCAGGCCTGTTGGACGGCAAACCTGCGACTATTCACTGGTCGTGGTTGAGCGGGTTCCGGGAATCCTTTGATCGGGTCGATGTTCATGAGTGTCTGTTCACTATTGACGGCAAGGTAATGACGTGCGCGGGCGGGTTGGCTGGGGTCGATCTGATGCTAAGGCTGATTGAATCCATCAGCGACAGCGGCTTTTCGGGGGAGATTGCAGACCAGATGCTGCATCACCCCATTCGCGACGCCGCCTCACCCCAGCGCAGCACCATGGGCCGGAGCACGGAAACCATGCTTCCGTTGATCCGAGAAGCGATGACCCTGATCGAAGAAAACATAGAAGAGCCGCTCAAAGTGCCCCAAATCGCTGATGTTCTGGGTGTTTCTCAGCGTCAACTGGAACGCCAATTCAAGAAACACGTGGGCTGTACCGTGGTGCAATTCGGCTTATTGCGCCGATTGCAGAATGCTCGCCTGCTGTTGATTTCGACCGACCTCAGTGTACGCGAGATTGCCACCGCATCAGGATTCAATACACTGTCACATTTTGCCTATTCATTCGGTAAATTCTTCGGCCGGCGCCCATCCGAATACCGTGAGGCATGGCCGAAAAGCGAGCCGGCACCCAGCTGGCCCGGCTCTCTCTCGGATTTCTTGTCCATTCTGAACAACGTGCCCGCTCAAGGTTATCCCCCGCGGGACTGACGCAGAGCATTCAGCACTGCAACTATTTCGCGATCTCGTTGGGCTGCCATGTCCTCGAAATCTCGGTCGCCGGCGACAGCGTTGCAACCATCGACCATGCGATCGCGCAATTCCTTCGTCAGCTCAGGTGCCTCCAACCGGGTCCAGGGCAGTTTAAGCGCCGGGCCGAACTGATCCAGGTTGGTGGCCATGCCTCCGGCACCACAGGCCACGTGAAAAGCCATACACTGACCCTGCGAGACCATACGAGGCGCCGGGCCGTTCATGAGTGCGATGTCGATGTCTTCCGGCGTTGCCTCTCCATTGGCGACCATATGCAGGGCCTCTCGCCAAAGCGCCTCTTGCAGTCGGGTCGCGACAAAGCCGGGGATCTCTTTTTTCATCATCAACGGGGCCTTGCCCGCGATTTCGTAGAATGTCCCGGCCCAAGCCACCGCCTCTGGTGATGTCTGTTCGCCGCCCACGATTTCGACCAGTGGTAGCAAATAGGGTGGATTGAAGGGATGGCCGATCACACAGCGTTCCGGTGTCGCGCAAGTCGCTTGGATGTCGGTCATCATCAAGCCGGACGTGGAAGAGCCAATCACGACGTCTGTTGGCAAAATGAGCCCGAGTCGTTGATAAAGTGCCTGCTTTATCTCAAGACGCTCGGGCGCGCTTTCCTGCACAAATTCGGCGCCGTCCAGCGCAGCCTCCAAATCTGTAACGATGCGCAGGCGGTCAAACGACGCACCGGCGGCAAGCCCCAAATCCGTCAAGCTCTTCCAAGCAGTGCGTAAGATTGCGTGAAAGGCATCGGATTCGCTCGCGTCATGCAAATAGGCGGTCACATCATAACCACGCGCAAGAAAATGCGCTGCCCAGCCGCCGCCGATGGGACCAGCGCCAATACTCGTGATGCGGGTGATTGAGGAGGGATCAGGATACATCACTCACCCTTGAATTTGGGTTCACGCTTTTCGACAAAAGCCGCGACACCTTCGGCCGCGTCATCAGATTTCAGCATCTTGCGGTAGATCGGCATCGGATCGGTTCGCATCTTGTGAAAGGCCTGTTCCAGCGGCACGCACTCGATCTCGCGCTGCACTTCTTTGACTGATTGCATTGCAAGAGGCGCTGACCAGGCAATCGAGGCCGCCCATTTCCGGGCCGCTGACATCAATTGATCCTTTGGGACCACCTTGTTGACCAACCCGTAATGCGCCGCCTCCGTAGCGGTCATGCGACGGCCCAACAGAAACATCTCCATCGCGATATTGTGCGGTATTCTCCGAGGCAGGCGTTGTAGCGCCCCCGCATCCGGAACGATGCCCAAAGGCATTTCAGGCAGGCCAAACTCCACATGATCCGCCGCAATCAGCAGATCACAGGCCATGGCCATCTCGAATCCACCGCCGATTGCAAGACCGTTGATCGCCGCGATAACCGGCTTGTTGAGCGCCCAATTCTCGGTCAGACCCGTGAACCCGCCAAACCCGTAGTCATCACTCTCCCACCAGTTGTCGAGTTGCATTTCGCCCTCGTTCAGGGCCTTCAAATCCCACCCGGCCGAGAAAATCCGATCTCCGCCCCCGGTCAGAATCGCGCAACGCAAGTCCTTGTCCTCGTGCAGCTCCTTAAACGCCGCGGCCAAGGCCTGACTGGTGGGCACGTCAATCGCGTTTACCTTGCCACGCTCTAGCGTAACTTCCAGAACGTGGCCGTCGCGGCTTACCTTTACTCCATCTGACATGGCTTCAGCCCTCCTTGAATTCCGGCATGACCTCGTCGCAGAACATGCGCAGGGATCGTTGCTGCGCCGCGTGATCAAGCCCCATCGAGGCATAGTAGATGAATTCGTTCACACCCAAAGCCTCATAGCGCTTGAGCTTGGTGATGATGGTGTCCGGATTTCCGAACATGAGGTTTTCCTCTAGCATCAACGGATCGTATTGCTCGCGCCCTTCGATCTCATCAAGCGACAGGGGGGCGGGGAAACCGTTCACAACATCACCGGCGTTTCGGAACAGGTTCTCGAATTGAGAAAGCAGTCGGCGAATGGCCGCGAGGGCTTGTTCGCGATCGGGGTCGTTGTCGTATACACAGGCGTGCCGCATCAAAGCGAAGCGAGGCAGCCATCCATTGTCTGCCTTGGCGATGGCCTCGTCCAGTTGGCGCTTGTATAGTTCCGCCTCGGCAAAGGGTCTGGTCAACGGCCAGCAATTCACATGACAGCGCTCGCGCATGGCATAGTCGTAGGTGATGGGTGATCTCGCAGCGACCCAGACCGGCACCTCGGCCTGAACCGGTTTTGGAACGGATGTTGAGGTTGGAAATTGCCAGAACTCTCCGTCATGCGCATAGTCCCCGCGCCAAAGCGCGCGCACGGCCGGTAGCATTTCTTGCATGTAGCGCCAGGCGTCGGATTGCTTCAGGCCCGGCTTCATGCGGTCAAACTCTCGCTGATAAGCCCCCGATCCAATGCCAAACTCGAGCCGCCCTCCACTGATCAGGTCGGTGAAGGCAGCCTCACCCGCCAGATTGATCGGATGCCAGTAGGCCGCAGTGGCCACTGCCGTACCAAGCCGGATCCGGCTGGTCTCGGACGACCACCAAGTCAGCAATTGAAACGGGTTCGGGGCAATGGTCATTTCCAGCGCGTGATGTTCGGCAGACCAGACGATATCGAAACCGCCATCTTCGGCGATTTGCACCATCTCCAATGTGTGGCGCGCGACGTCTTTCATATCAAGACTGTCGTCGATCCGCTCCATGTTTACGGCAAGTTGGAATTTCATGCTTACCTCCCTCAGCGCATTACAAACGGGTTCGCCATCGGCTCATCCGATGTGTTCATCCAGACCGTCTTGGGCCGGGTGTAATCGTAGATCGCCTGGAACCCGCTTTCGCGGCCATAGCCTGATCCTTTAACGCCACCAAACTCGGCTATCGGCGACACAACACGGTAGGTGTTGACCCAGACGATCCCTGCACGCACCGCGTTCGCCATGCGCAAGGATCGGGCACCGTCGGCGGTAAAAATACCAGCCGCGAGCCCGTGTTCGGTATCATTGGCCAGTTCCAGCACCTCAGCCTCGGTCTTGAAGCGCTGAACGCACAGAACAGGGCCAAAAAGCTCTGTATCGACGATCCGCAGGTCCTGCCGTGGGCAGTCGATGATGGTTGGCTCGAAATAGAGCCCTGATTTGCCTTCCGGCTGCTTGCCCCCCACCAAAACCTTGCCGCCCTCTTCCTGAGCGAAGTCGACCTCGCGTTGGATGTGGTCCAACTGTCCGGCGGTGCAAAGCGGCCCCATCTGAGTTTCCTGGGCCAGTGGATCGCCAATGAGGATCTGCTGCGCCTGCGCCACCATCCTATCGAGAAACTCATCCGCGATGTCCTCGTGCAAATAGAGGCGCGATCCGGCAACGCAGCTTTGCCCTGTCGCACCAAAGATACCGGCAATTGAGGCATTGACTGCACTTTCGATATTGGCGTCATCAAAAACAATGAAGGGCGACTTGCCGCCCAGTTCCAATGAGACCTCGGCAAAGTTGCGTTTTACGTTTTCCAGCACATGGCGCGCGGCATTTGGGCCACCGGTAAAAGAGACGCGCGCCACCAGAGGATGCCCGGTCAAAGCCCGTCCACAGGGCTCACCATGACCCGTTACGATGTTGACCACACCAGGCGGGATACCGGCCATTTCGACAAGTCGCCCAAACTCCAGCATGGCCGCGCTGGCATGTTCGGATGCTTTCAGAACAACCGTATTCCCGGCAGCCAATGCCGGGCCGATCTTGACCGCTACAAGGAACAATTGCGAATTCCAAGGCACCACGGCAGCAACCACGCCCAGAGGCTCGCGCTTGGTAAAGACAAACATGTCAGGTTTGTCGATGGGCAGTGTCTCGCCGCTTACCTTATCCGCACACCCAGCAAAAAAGTGGAAAAACTCGGCAATGTACTTGGCTTGCCAACGCGTTTCCTTGAGCATCTTGCCGGTGTCGATGGATTCAGTTCGTCCCAGCTCTTCGGAATGATCCGCTAGAAGATCGCCCAGCTTGCGCAGGCATTTGCCGCGCTCGGTCGGTGTCATACGCGCCCACGGCCCGCCGACAAAAGCAGTGTGCGCCGCGGTGACTGCGCGGTTTATATCATCCTCAGTTGCCTCTGGAACACGGCTCCAGACCTCACCATTGGCTGGGTTGACGCTGTCAAAAGTACCGCCATCCGCAGCGTCGACCCAGTCGCCATCAATCAGCATCTGATAGTTTTTGACATCAGCCATGGCGTGCCTCCCCCCTGATTGTTGCCTCCCTATTCATGTCTGCTTTCGCGCCTCAGGGTTATGAAAATACGACGCAGTCTGTCGAAAAATCCGGGTCTCGCATCCGATCATGGGTGCAGGCTGTTCCAAAGGGAGGCTTGGAAATGGGTAGCAAAAAGCAGGTTATCGGAGGTCCACTGGAAATTGGCGGACGGGTTCTGTCGCTGTCCCGCGCCATTCGGGCAGGTGATTTCGTTTTTCTGACAGGGCAAATTCCTATGCGAGACGGCGTGCCTATGACCGATGGCACCATCGAAGAGCAGACCCGCGCAGTTTTGGACGACATCACCAAGACACTGGCCAAGGCAGGCTGCACCCGCGACGATGTCATCAAGGCCATGGTCTGGCTGCGGGAGCGCGACGATTTCCCTGGATTTAACGCCGTCTACGCCGACTATTTTCCAGTTGAGCCTCCAACCCGGTCGGCTGTGGTCAGCGATCTTCTGGTGGATGCCCGCGTTGAGGTCGAAGTCGTAGCCTATCGCCCCCTCAAGGACCAATCCTGATGGGCATTGCACCAGACGGAACCCATTTCAAAATGACAGGACCAGAGGATGGCCCTGTTGTCGTGATGATCCACGGTCTGGGCCTGAACCGGAATTGCTGGCAATGGACGACCCCTGCACTGTCTGATCGCTTTCGCGTTCTCACCTATGATCTATATGGTCATGGGCAAAGTGCCCCGCCACCCGAACGCCCCAGCCTTTCAATGTTTTCACGCCAACTAGAGAGCTTGCTGGACCACTGCGCCTTCCAAAGCGCCGCCATCGCAGGGTTTTCACTGGGCGGCATGATCGCGCGTCGGTTTGCCCAGGATGTGCCACAACGGGTTTCAGCTCTGGTGATCCTGCATTCCCCTCACAAACGGACCGATGCCGCACAAGAGGCAATTTTGAAACGGGTAGAACAGGCACGGCTGGACGGACCAAAAGCAACAGTCGAAGCCGCGCTGGACCGATGGTTCACCGAGGCGTTCCGCCAGTCCAACCCTCGTATGATGAACACGGTTCGTGACTGGGTCATGGCCAATGACATAGCAACTTACCACACCATCTATCGCGTACTGGCCGATGGTATCGACGAAATTGTTGCGCCAAACCCGCCGATTTCTTGCCCTGCGCTGGTGATTACGGGTGATGAGGATTTCGGCAACGGGCCAGAGATGGCGAATGCCATCGCAAGCGAGATTGCGGGGGGCAGTGCACTTATCCTCCCGGGACTGCGGCATATGGCACTTGCCGAAGACCCGGACGCTGTGAACAAGCCACTCCGCAGCTTTCTCAACAATCTGGATCTGAAGCCATGAGCACCCAAATCCTCAAAGGCCTGCGTGTGTTGGATTTGAGTCGGATGCTTTCAGGTCCCTATTGTACAATGCATCTGGCGGATCACGGGGCCGAGGTGATCAAGATCGAAAGCAAGCATGGCGACACCAGCCGCGGCAACGGACCGTTCCGTCAAGACGATCCGGATCATGCCTGGGCCGGCTACTTTGTAAGTCTGAACCGCGGCAAGAAAAGCGTGCAGCTTGATCTGAAATCGCCGGAGGGCTGCGCGACTTTTCGAGAACTTGCGGCAACGGCGGATGTCATCGTCGAGAATTTCCGCCCGGGCGTAATGGATCGCCTTGGCCTGTCTTATGAAAGCCTTGCTGCCGACAACCCCCGGCTCGTCTATGCCGCGATCCGTGGCTTTGGCGACCCGCGCACAGGCCAAAGCCCCTATGCCAACTGGCCTTCGTACGATGTGGTTGCGCAGGCCATGGGCGGTCTGATGTCCGTCACCGGACCGAATGCTGACACACCCACCAAGACCGGACCCGGGGTGGGTGACATATTCACCGGCATGATGATGGCTTTCGGTATCATGGCCGCCCTGCGCGAGGCCGAAGCGACGGGCAAAGGGCAGTTTGTGGATGTGGCCATGTATGATGCCATGATCTCGCTCTGCGAAAGAATGGTTTACTTGCATGACGTGACAGGAGAGGTGCCCGGACCGGAAGGCAACGGGCATCCATTCCTTTCCCCGTTTGGCCTCTACCCGGCAGCAGATGGCCACATCGCTCTTGGAATTGTCGACGATGCGTTTTGGCAGCTTTTGACACGGCTGATGGGGCAACCGTCACTTGGACAAGATGACCGCTTCTCCACAAGGGCGGCCCGGGCCAACCATGCCTCCGAAGTCAACAAAATCGTAAGCGGTTGGACCCGACAACGGACTAAGGAGCAATTGACGGCAACACTGGGTGGCCAGGTCCCGTTCGGCCCGATGAACACTATCTCGGACATCGCGGCCGACCCTCATGTAGCCAGCCGCGGCATGCTGGCGAAGGTCCCGCATCCGGATGCGGGACATGAACCTTGGATCGTGGCAGCAAACCCGTTGCGGTTCGGTCGGCACCGCCAAGGTGCACTGACGACCCCTCCTGCGCTAGGTGAGCACAATAGCATTCTGGAAGGATTGCCCCCACCGGAGTCGACGGAACCCTTAGCCGGGAAGGCGCTGCGCGACGCCTTCGGGCGCTTTGCCACCGGTGTGACAGTGGTAACTACCCGGCAGCCGGACGGGACCCCGCGCGGGTTCACGGCGAACTCATTTACCTCCGTTTCTCTCGACCCACCTCTACTCCTGGTTTGTGTCGGCAAGCAGGCCTTGTCCTTTGAAACCTTCCTGCAGGCGGATCATTTCACGGTCAACGTCCTGTCGGACGACCAAAAAGAAATCTCGGGCCTTTTCGCGTCTCAATCAGCCAAAAAATTCGACATTGCAGCCTGGCAACCTGACGCGCGGAACATGCCCACGATAGACGGCGCGCTCGCCCGGTTCAGCTGTGCCCGACACCGTTTGGTCGATGCCGGTGACCATCTGATCCTGATCGGCCGCGTGGAGGATTTCGAAACGCGCGAGGGACATCCGCTGGGCTACTTTCGCGGTTCCTATTTCGATTTGGGGCTCAACAGTGCCCTGACAGAGGCCGCGACTGCAGTTGGTGTGACCGTCGGAGCGTTACTGGCCAACGAAGATCGGGTTCTACTCTCTGTTGACAAAAGCGGGCACATTTCAGTGCCGGTTGCTCCTGCAAATAACAATTCTGCAGATGGGCTGATCACTGATCTGTCAAACCGAGATTTGATTGTAGAGCTGGCGCATCCTTATGCGGTTTATCGAATATCCAAAAGTGGGACGCAGCGGATCATCTACCACGGAAGCGTTCATGGGCAGCCCCCTGACGGCATGCAATACTTTGATCTCGGCGACTTGCCGCTGGAACGCGTACGCGACGGGGCTGAAAATTCGATGTTGCGCCGTTACGCAAAGGAAAACAGCCACGGTACATTTGGTTTCTACCACGGAACTGAAGTCGAAGGCGTCGTACACACACCGACCGGGCACCACAGCTATCACGTTTGACAGGAGAAGCAATATGATCCCCGAATTGCGCAAGGTAGTCACCTTTGATGAGGATATTCACACAGAAGGAGGCCGACCTTCGGAACCCGTGTTGCGCATGATCGGCGTGGCAGCGGTGGTCAGAAACCCTTGGGCAGGACGTGGCTTTGTCGATGATCTTTCACCAGAGATTCAGCGCATGGCGCCAGTTCTGGGAGAGATGCTCACCAACAGACTGATCGCTCTGACGGGATCAGGCGATGCGATAGAAGCCTACGGAAAAGCCTGTATCGCCGGGACAAGTTGTGAGATTGAACATGCCTCCGCGCTTATTCACACCCTGCAGTACGGAAATTATTATCGTGAGGCAGTGGGTGCAAAAAGCTATCTCGGTTTCACAAACACGCGAGGGCCCGCGAACACCCAAATCCAGATCCCGCTGATGGACAAACATGATACCGGGCGGCGGTCGCACTACCTGACCGTCCAGTTTTCAATCTATGACGCACCGGATGTGGACGAACTGGTGGTAGCACTGGGGGCGTCAACCCGTGGTCGCCCGCACCACCGGATCGGCGACCGATACTCAGACCTCGCTGCCTTGGGAAGGGATGTGGAGAACCCGGCTGGGGTCTAGTTTGCTACGATGATGGTGCGTATCAGGTAATTGGCTTGAGGCAAACGACCTTTCCCATAGAACCTCGCCAGCCCGGTAAATTCGGCTCATACCCTGAACATCCGATGGTGGGTCGCCTACCAAAAGTTCTGACCTCTGCCCAAAAACACGTAGCTTCGGGTGCGCAAGGAAGAAGCAGCTCTTGCGCTGCATAACATGGCCGGAACTTTCATTGGCGAGGGCATAACTGAGACGAAAACGCTAACCATTATTGTCGTTCAGGTAAATGCCCGCATTCTCGGGTCCTTCGCCCATGTCGTCTGGCCAATGGGAGCTTTCCGTGACCTGGCCGCTTGCGCGCATAATCGAACCATCGCCCTTCCAAAACCACTCGCGCTGTACACCAACTTCGCCATTGGCTGGTTTGCCGCCTGCCAGCACCATTTCAAAAATCCCTATTGAATCCGAAGTATCGTCTTCCTTGACGGCGGCTTTGGATTTTACACTGCCGCTGACGCAGCATCCTCCGCACTGGCAGCAGCAGCTTTTCCCTTCAACAGGGAAAATCACCAAAGCGGCCGTTCCACAAGGGGCTTTGGAGCTCCTTGATCGCTCTTTGACCAGACGGCGCTCTGACATGGAAACAAAGGGGCTTGGCTCAGCGCATAACCAGAGCTAGCGAATAGGCGTCAGGATCATGAAATTGGGCTTCTTCGCGCAAGGAGGGCGAAGACAGGCAGCATTGTTACGATCCAGACCACGCTATAAATTGCGGATGGGATGGCATATGCGCTTAACCCATTGGTGTTAGGCAACAGCAAGGTGGCAATTGCGATCCCCAAAGCTCCGTTTTGAACACCGGTTTCAATTGAAATCGTCTTCGCCTCGATGTCTGTGCATCCCAGCATCCCTGAACTCACGATGCCAATAAACGTGAGTGACGCACCTACAACAAAAAGTGCGGGTCCAAGCCTAACGTAGTTATCCGCGACCACCACCCAGTTTGAAATGATCGCGCCTCCGATGACAAGCGCAAAAAGTAGCATGGAGACCTTGCTAAAGACTGGTTCGACAGCGGCTACAATCCGCGGCGCCAATGACCGCGCGGTCACCCCGACTAGGGTTGGAGAAGCTGTTAAAAAAAACATTGCTAAAGCCGTCGAAGAGATGTCGATAGCGGGCGCAGTTGCCCCCATGAACATCTGCATCGAAAACCCCAGGATAAGCGGTACGGTAACGACACAAGTCAGACTGAAGACTGCTGTAAGAGTAACGGACAAAGCAACATCCCAATTCGAAAGCTTGGTTACGATGTTACTGATCGCCCCGCCCGGACAGGCCGCTAAAATCATAATGCCAACGGCTGTCTCGGCGGAAATCCCAAAGATAAAGATCACCATCAAAGCGATGCAAGGCAGCAAAATGATCTGGTTGAGAGCCCCGACGCAAAAGGCACGTGGACGTCGTCCGATGCGTTGAAAGTCAGCCGCTGTGAGTCCGAGGCCAAGGCAGAACATGATGACAACAACTGCGAGCGGCAGCAGCACAGATATAAAAAATTCGCCCATCTACTATGACCTCTATGACTGCATGCTTCCGCACGCTTTCGGACGACACCGTTCAGAAAACCTGATGACGAGTTTTATCAGGTTGGCGCATTTATCCTCAAGCGCCCGAAGATCGAGGCTGTCTTTTTTTTTATACCTATCACAGGGTTGGACGATCTGGCGTGAAAGAGCTTTCCAGTGCTAATCTCACTGTATGGCAAGTGTAACTTACGCATTCGCCCGCGCGATGGCCAACGCCGCCGGGATGACGCTGAACGACGATGGCGCCCTGATTTTGAATGGCGCTGTCGTGTTGCGTTTACCAGAAGCTCAAGACGGCCAATTGGCGGATGATGCGTATTTCGATTTGATAGATTGGATTCGTGCGCAACAAGCGGACGAGGCCGCGTTGGTTGAGGCCTATGCAAACGCGATTGCGACCGATGATCTCGGCGTCCTTGGCCTGGCCGTTAAAACAGCTCCGACCTTGCGGCAATCATTGCAACGGATCGAGCGCTATTTTCGTCTCGTCACGGACACCGCAGTCTACAGACTTGATGAAACCGGCGACCCGGTTCTTTGGATTTTTGAAGGACAAACACCGCATCGCGCCGCCTTGGAGCTGCGCAACGAATGCGCGCTTGCGGCCTTTGCGAGGAACATGCATCGGTTTGTGGGTGATGGGTTGTCGCTCGCATATGTCACATTTCAGCATGCGAGCAGACAAGAACCGGGACGTTACGCCGAATATTTCGGATGTCCGGTTCAATTTGGGAGCGACCACAACGCCATTGCGATGCGCCCCGCTATGCTGGAATGCGTAAATCGTCTTGGCGACCCGGGCTTGTCAGATTTCATGACGAAACATCTGGATGAGGAATTCAATTCTCTGGATGATGATATGTCACTGAGCAACGTACTTGTTCATCGACTTACGCCAGCCCTGAGCAACGGCGCACCGCAGGCGGCGCATGTCGCCCAAGAGATGGGAATGAGCGAACGCACTCTTTACCGCAGGTTGGCCGAAGAAGGGCTGACCTATCGCGACGTTCTTGGTCAGGCACAAGTTGCACTCGCTCGTGACCTGCTCCGTGACGGTAAGGCTTCCATAGCCGAAATCGCCTTTATGACCGGATTTTCGGAACAGAGCACGTTCAGCCGCGCCTTCAAGCGTTGGGTCGGACTGGCTCCCGCTCGTTTCCGACAGCAAGCGACCTCAGACTAGACGAACAGCTCAAGACCACATGGCAGGTTCGGCCAAAACCTTGGCAGGGCGGGCCGATACCTAGGTCAATGTGGTGCTTAACTTCTTCTTTGTCAGATCCACTTGGGGCGCTGCCGAGTAAGGCAGACCGTTTGTCCCTCTCAGACAAAGGAAATTTGCAATGAGCAATCATGACCACAAACATGGAGCCAGCTGCGTTTGCGACGTCACGCCCGAACGCGTTGATATGGCGCGCCGCCGCCTCCTGACGCAAGCCGCCGGGGCGGCCGCGGCAGGTACAACAATAATGGCTGGCGGGCAGGTCCTTGCCGCGACCGACGAAGCACGCGCCTACTATGCTGACCCGGAAAATCCGGGCCTTCCTCAAATCGACATGACCATCGAGCCGGGGCGTACTGCGCTTGTGGTGACCGACCCCCAGATTGATTTTTTGTCAGAGGACGGTGTGACGTGGGGCGTCGTTGGCGAAAGCGTGACCGAGCAGGGCACGGTCGACAATATCGAACAGCTTTTCATTGCCGCCAAGGCTGCGGGGATGCCGGTCTTCATCTCGCCCCACTATTACTACCCACATGACCACAAGTGGGAGTTCGAGGGCACACTGGAAGCCACGATGCACAGCATCGGCATGTTTGACCGCCTGGGACCGCTCAATTTGGACAACTTCGAGGGCTCAGGTGCCGACTGGATGCCGCAATACAAGAAGTACATCGAGGATGGCGAAACCATCATTTGCTCGCCACACAAGGTTTACAGCCCTGCTCAGAATGACCTGAACCTGCAATTGCGTAAACGCAAGATCGACAAGGTGATCCTCGCGGGGATGTCGGCGAACCTGTGTACGCAGGCGCATCTCTACGAGCTGCTGGAGCTGGGCTACGAAGTCGCTGTCGTTCGCGATGCCACGGCCGGGGCCAAGGTGCCTGAAGGTGACGGGTATCTCGCCGCCATCATCAACTTCCGCATGGTCGCCAACGGCGTCTGGTGGACCGACGACGCGGTAGAGCGCATCGGCCAATCAGCCTGACCCGAACCGACTTTCCAAATTGATCCTGACATCACGAAAGGACACAACATGAAACGCATCTTTACCTTTCCTGCGCTTACAACAGCTCTGACTCTTGCCCTGGCGGCGGCGGCATTGGCCGATGATGAATACAACGTCTCGAACAGTCTGACGCTGACCGGACACCCCCTTGGCATGCACGGCGTCGATCCTGTGTCGATGTTTGAAGTTGAGAAACCCGAGATGGGCAACGCCGCTTACACGTCGGCTCATGACGGTGTGGACTACTATTTTGCGTCGCAGGCAGCACAAGCCACATTCGAGGCGGATCCGACGGCACATCTGCCTCAATTCGGCGGGTTCTGCGCCTTTGGCGTCTATGTAGGCAAGAAGCTTGATGGCGATGTTCGGTATGCCGATATCGTGGACGACAAGCTCTATCTCTTTGTGAATGAGGACATCTTCAAGAAGTACCTTGAGGACAAAGAGACCGTGATCCAAGGCGCCCATGCCAAGTGGGCAGACATCCACCACACGCCTGTCAGCAGCCTTTGATCGAGGATTTTGGTGGCTTTTGCCGGTCGGAGTCACCGCTGCCTCGCCCCTCCCAAAAGACCGGCATTTCCACAAGACGCCCTGTCCGCAAGGACAATACGGATGCGTTAAAATCTCATCCCAAAGGAAACCAGACATGACTGATTTTGAGACCTATACAATCGCCTCCGCACCTGATGCCGCGAAACCAATTCTGGAATCATCGCTGAAAGGGTATGGTTTTGTGCCGAACCTTTATGCGACCATGGCCGAAGCTCCCGCAATTCTGGAAGGCTACACCACACTTTCCGGCATCTTCGGAAAGACCAGCCTGTCAGAGACCGAGCGCCAGATAATCCTGATGACCAACAACCGGTTGAACGGGTGCAAGTACTGCATGGCCGCCCATACCACGCTTTCCCAGATGGCCGGCGTCCCCGAGGACGTCATAACCGCATTGCGAACTGGCAGCTCCATTGCCGACCCCAAGCTGGAAGCGCTGCGCAAATTTGCCATCGTGATCAACGAAAGCCGGGGCTGGCCCAGCGACGCCCAGATCGAGGCGTTTCTGACGGCTGGTTACACACGCCAATCTATGCTGGAAGTCATCCTCGGCACAGCGTTGAAAACCCTGTCGAACTATACGAACCATGTGGCGGACACCGCGTTGGATGATGCCTTTGTGCCAAATGCATGGATCGCCTCGGTCGCGGCAGTAGCTGAATAGCGCGACGCCCGCCCATTTGTTAATCTTGCTTTTGGACCTGTGTTGGGTTCCCGACAAGAAGGGGATTTGATTTGAGACGTCCGGCAGCAAAGTCAACAAAGGCGCGCACCTTCGCAGACACGGTTCGTCCCTCTTGATGCACAAGATGGATGCGGACTTCGGGTGGTTCATACGACTTTAGAACAGTCTTGAGCCGCCCATCTGCAATGTAAGGTGCGACTTGATAGGACAGAAGCCGTCCGACACCATGACCTTGCAAGGCCAACTCGATCACAGCGTCATTTGTGTTCATGCTTACGTGTGGGCTCATGCGTTTGGATATAGTCTTTCCCGGCTTCTAGAAAGGATAATGCCGTAGACGCCCGGAAAGCGCGCCCAGACGCGCTCATAATCGGCGGTGGTCTGAGTGGCATCACAACGGCCCATCGATTGGCCAAGCGCGGATGCTCGGTCGTGCTAGTTGAGGCCAACGAGGATGTCGGCCTTGGCGCCAACTTTGCAAACGGTGCGATGCTGGTGCCTTCACAGACTATGCCGTGGAATTCGCCAGGGATACGCACGCTCTCTGCACCATGCTTTAGAGACTGCCGCCCGTTCGGCTCTTTGAAGCATTGACCGACTTTCTTTATTGACCCGCTACTAGGGGTCCGTTGCGGTACGGGGCGAAATGACACTCTAAGGATTTTTGACTAAGCCGACGTTCGTCCTTCGCGCGGCGGATTCAACGTCAGAGCCCAAAAGTGACTGATGCTGCAAGCGAGACAAATGTCCACTAAGCATATCAGTGGGTTGGTTCGATGCGATCAACTTTCGCGGCTACCGAAGCGAACGTTCCATGAAATAGACCTTGTCGCGCCATTCATCTGGGAACCCATTAGGATGTGCAATCGGGACAAATCCAGCATTCTCGTACATGGTGCGCGCATGCGTTAGGAATGTTGCTGATGAATAGAATACACGCTGGTATCCGTCGACGGTCATCTGCTCAAACATGGCGTCCAACAATTTGCGACCAAGGCCATGGCCTCGACCAGAGACACTGACAAACATTCGGTTGAATTCAGCAACTCCCGGTTCTGCTTCACTGTACATAACACATCCAGCGGGCTTCCCATCCACCAAGGCAATCAAAATACCGCCTAGGGGTCGCTTGTGAATGTCAGGTAGTTTTTCAAGGGTCGCTTCGAATACAGCAGGGTTCATCGGATGGTCGTCACCTCTTGGCCAATCCGGCGGGTAGTTTTTCCAATGCCAGTCCAACCAATCTCGACAGAGTGCGCGTACCGCTTCCAAATCCTTCGCATCGCGTGATAGCCGGACAGATATGTCCGTCATGTCAAAACACCTCGAAGTTCACCAAAGAACGTTGAGTGTCGGCAGAACAAAGTCAACTCAACTGCGCTGATTAGGCGGACATTAGTTCGAAGAGTTTAAAGGGTAACTTTGGCCGCACCTTACCCGTTCGCTGAGGCTGATGCGGACGGCAGCGATTTCCGGTAGCTCGCATTCGTGCATCGCGCGGCGGATTCAACGAAAGAGCCCAAACCTCCCACATGTTGCACAGCGCACCAATGTTCGTCTCTGAACTGGTGCGCTGGAAGCTGACTTCAATCAAGTGGTATGAGTTCCCACTCGAACCCAACAGCTTTTTCAGACTCCTCCCAAAGCCGTGTCATGACAGCCTTGTCATGGGCGTGAGCGTTCAGCGTGCCCTTGCCGACCGGGCCGACCGCTTCCATTCGGCCCGTCGGGCCGTAGAGGGCCCGTTGCTCGGTCAGGGCCTCTTCTGTCGCGCACATGACCTCTGGGTATGAGCCCTGTTCCGCAGTCTGTACCATCGGCGTCTTGGTCATCAGCCACCAGATGAACCGCATCGTGCGGCTGCCGCTGGTGGTTATCAGCGATGTGGCTGATGAGCCAGGATGACAGACTAAAACCTCAACTTCTCTGCGCCCAGCAGCGGCCAGCCGGTCCTGCAACTCGTAAGCAAACATCATCTGCGCCAGCTTGCTCTGCGAATAGGCGGTGTTCGCTCCGTAGCCCTCATCCCAGTTCATGTCGTCGAACTTGATGATCTTCAGACCCATGTTGTAGCCGAGGCTGGCGACGACCACGATCCGGCCTTTGCCTTCCGCGATGCGGTCAAAGAGCAGACCATTGAGCAGAAAATGTCCGTAATGGTTGGTGCCAAGCTGGCTTTCGAACCCGTCGACGGTCAGCTTGCGCGTCGGCACCTGCGCGATGGCCGCGTTGTTGATAAGCGCGTCGATCCGAGGCACCGTCTTCAGAACTTCTTCGGCGGCCTCGCGCACGCTGTCCAAAACCGATAGGTCCGTGCGGACGAAGCTCACGTCGGCTTTCGCGCCGAATTCCTGTCTCAGGTCCGCGATTGCCGCATCGGATTTCTCGGCCGAGCGGTTCAGCATCACCACCTTGGCGTTCTTCTTCAGAAGAATGCGCGCGGCTTGAAAGCCTGCGCCAGCATTGGCGCCAGTGATGATGTATGTCTTGCCTGACTGGTCGCCGAGGCACTCGGGTGTCCAGCCTTTGGGTCCGAATGTCGTATCTGCCATTTACTATCTCCTGCAAGCCCAAGCTGGCGGTTTAAGGTGTTGTTGCTTGAATGCACAGATAGAACCTGACCGGGCACGGAAATAGGCGATATACTCTCTATTACTTGCCCAATCGTCTCAACCCCATTGCAAAGATGAAAGTCCTCTGCCAGCTAGAGTGCATGAACAAAGACCAGATCAAAGAACTTATCGAGCGACGTCTGCCAAAGGCAGGCCTCGTCGATACCGCGTTGAAAGGCGTCCAGCTTTTCCGGGTGACCGAGGCCATGCCCTGCGTGCCTGCTGTCTACGAGCCCACGGTGGTGGCTATTCTCAGTGGCAGCAAGGAAGCTGTTCTGGAGGGTGAGCACCACGTCTATGGCAGCGACAAATACCTGCTGTGCCCCATGACTTTACCGGTGGAAGCGGGCACGCCATCGGCGTCCAAGGACGATCCTCTGCTCGGCGTCGTGATTACGCTGGAGCCACGGATGATGCGCGAGCTCACCATGGAGATCGAGGCCGCCGCTGGTGGCAGCAAACAATTGCGGGATGGCGCGCCATCGGCTTTGGCATTGGCGTCCTGGGATAGTGGTTTCACGCAGGCACTGCTGCGGCTTCTCGATCTGCTCGATAATCCGGTTGATCTAGAGGTGCTCGGGCAGGGGCGAATGCGCGAGTTGTGTTACGCGGTGCTCATGGGCGAGGCCGGGGCCTCCGCAAGACGAGCCTTTGGCGTCGGCAACGACATCGCGCGCACCATCGACTACGTCTCAAACCACTTGAATGAACAGGTCACCATCGACGATATGGCCGACCACGTCGGCATGAGCCGGGCGGTCTTCCATCGGCGTTTCAAAGAAGCCACGACAATGTCTCCAATACAGTTCGTGAAATCTATGCGGCTGAACAACGCCGCCATGAAAATTGCCGAAGGAAAGACCGTGTCAGAGGCGGCATGGGACGTGGGCTATCAAAGCTCGTCTCAGTTCAGCCGGGAGTTCAAACGGATGTACGGCCAGTCGCCCCGGCAATGGAGCCATGCGGCGCAGGGGTCCGAACGAATGGCCTAAGGTGCAACAGTGAGCTTACGTTTGAGACGAATGTCCGGTTGAGGTGGTGCTACGGTCATTAGGTGCGTTGTACCGAATAACGGGTTTGTCCGCAAAGCGGAACTTGCGCAAGTATTACGGAGCGACCGCTTTCGGCATAAGCTGACATTCAAGTCCACAAAATCGGTCCATCTGTGTACGATGTCTGCTTTCAACAGGATCGGACGTTCGGCAAAATTGGGCCAACTTCCGCTAAGCGGACGAAGCTGCCTCTTAGCCGGAGAGCGACATAAGCAGCAAGCGGCCCAAAGCAGTCTTTTGTGCAATTGACAGCGAAAGGCAGCTTCGAACACAAAGTGAGCTTTTGATAGTGGAGTGTTCGTCTCCAGCGACAGGAAAAAGCCTCTCTGGTCGGGTATGCTGGCACAGTCGGTAATCTCGGATTAGACATACTAGGATTTTAGTTCACGGTTCCGTCGAGCATACTGGTTTCAGCCGCAACACGATGCTTTGCTGCGAACAAGAGTTCCTCAGAACTGGCGCAAGATGGCCAGAGGACGGCTAATCATTAGGTTAAGCCTTTAAAGAGAAATAGTTTAAAGTCATTTTTCTTCCGCTTCTCCAACATTTGAAATCTTGTATCGGAATAGGTTTTGAGCTTTGATTCAGAAAGTCTATGCGAAAATACGCCCCTCCCGGCTGATAGCTGCGTGAAAAGGTTGCCAAGTTAAATCCGGCTAGCCACATTGGGCAGGAAACGCCCTTTAGCCAGGTGGGATACTTGGGAAAGTCCGAAAAGCCAACTTACGCGGAAGACGTCGCCGGGGCGATCAGGGCTGTAGGCACGTCCAGTTTTATGCCGGAGTTGTTGAACCTCATGCGCGAGGCAGCTTCGTTCAAGGGCGCGTTTGTCAGCCTTTTGAACCCGGGAAAAGCGCCCGAACATGTCTACGACAATGTGCGTTCGGAACGTCGCTCGGTTGTTGTCGACCGATGGCTTGATCGCGCCTGGCTGCTGGACCCATTTGTTGTTCGTTTCATTGGTGAACGCCACGAACCAGTGATGGTATTAAGAGACGTTACACCTGACAGGTTTGCCAATTCCGACTACTTTCGGATCTACTACAAATCCCTGTTTCTGACGGACGAGATCGGGGTGTTCGTAGCAATAGCAAATGGCACATTGTTTCTTTCTCTCGGTCCTTCCGAGGGAAAAACTCGGTTCACGCGGCGGGATGTCGAACGATTGACTGACCTGCATCCGATCATATCGGCGCTTTGCGAGCAGCACTTCCATCGCAACCCCTCGTCAGGCCGACTCGACGAGAGCGAGGTCGATTTCGACGGGGTCATCGACAAGGTTTGCAAAGGTTTGACACATCGGGAGATCGAGGTCGTGCAGTTCCTTTTGCGCGGGCACTCGACGCGGTCCATTGCGCTTTTGCTGGATGTTTCCCCGGCGACGATCAAAGTGCATCGCAAGAACATCTATAGAAAGTTGCACATATCTTCCCAGTCTGCCCTGTTTTCAATGTTTCTGCATTCGGCAAACGATTAGTCGTACCCCTTTGGGGGTACAAATCACACCGCCCTTTGGAGGTATTCACAGGGTAAGTCTCCCGGCTCTAAGCTGATTCTACATATCAACAAGTTCGGGTGTCCGGATCAGACCATGATCGACGTAAAGAATGTGACAAAACGTTTTGGCGAAGGTCAGGCGGCCGTGACGGCTCTGGAGGACGTGTCGCTGACCATTCCCGCAGGAAGCTTTTTCACGCTTTTGGGCCCGTCAGGTTGTGGCAAGACGACACTACTGCGGCTGATCGCCGGGTTCGAGCTTCCAAGCGAAGGCGAAATAGCGCTGGACGGTGAGTCGATTGGCCATCTAGCACCCAACAATCGGCCCGTGAACACAGTGTTTCAGAACTACGCCCTGTTTCCGCACATGAGTGTGGCCCGCAATGTCGGGTTTGGCCTTGAGATGCTGAAAAGGCCGAAAGCCGAGATCGACAGCACCATCACCGAGATGCTGGACCTGGTGCAGCTGGGCGAGTTTGCAACGCGCCGGGTTGATCAATTGTCAGGCGGGCAGCAGCAGCGCGTGGCTTTGGCGCGCGCACTGGCGCCGCGCCCGAAGGTTCTGCTGCTGGACGAACCCCTTTCTGCTTTGGACCTGAAACTTCGCAAAGGAATGCAGAGCGAGTTGAAGCGACTGCAGCATGAGACAGGCATTACGTTTGTTTTTGTCACGCATGACCAGGGGGAAGCACTGGCGATGTCGGACCAGATCGCTGTGATGTCGGCAGGCTCGGTACGTCAGGTCGGCACACCGGAAGAGATTTACACAGCCCCAAAAAGCAGATTCGTTGCGGACTTTATCGGGGACACCAACATCGTAAACGCTACGTTGCTTGGCTTTGACGGAGACGCGGCAAAAATCCGGTTTGGCGAAGGCAAACCACTCACGATTCACACTGCCAGCACCTTGCTCGAACCGGGCCCCGTACATGTCGCTCTGCGCCCCGAAACGATCCGTGTGGTCGAGGAGAGTGCCGAAACAGCGCTCTTACGTGGCGAGGTCGTGGACAGCACCTATTTCGGGGCCGGGTCGCAAATGCTTGTGCGGCTGGAAGATGGTGTCAGTGTTCACGTCCAGGTTTTCACTCCGCGCCCCATCGGATCGCGCGTCGGGCTCGAATGTGACACCTCCATGCTGCATGTGCTGGAAGACTGATGGCCGGTGTTGCACATATCCCGCAGCTGGACGCCGCGTCGAGATTGCTTGCGGCGCAGGCCGAGCGCGCGCGTCAAAGACGCAGAACCCGGCTTTTCCTGCTGGCCCCGGCGCTCGGGATTATCGGTATCTTTGGACTGTTCCCGCTCTCTATCGCCCTGGTTTACTCGTTCCTTGAACCCGGGACCTATGGCGGCGTTGAATGGACGTTCTCTTACGACGCCTATGTGCAGTTCCTGTTCGAGCGGGATATTTTTGATGACACGCTGACCTTTAACAGCGCCTATCTTCAGATCTTCGGGCGTTCCTTTGGTCTTGCCGTCACCACTATGATTGGAACCCTGCTCCTTGGGTTTCCTGTTGCTTACTTTATTGCGGCCCGTCCGCAGGAACAACGCAATTTTTGGCTGTTCGCCATCACTCTGCCGTTTTGGACAAACCTGTTGATCCGTACGTACTCAATGCTTCTGATCGTACGGGACGAGGGTTTTGTGAACCTGACGCTGATGAACATCGGCCTGATCAGCGAGCCGATAGAGATGTTGTACACTGATGGCGCGGTACTGGCCGGGCTGGTCTACAGCTACCTGCCTTTCATGATCCTTCCGATCTATGCCTCGCTGGAGAAGTTCGACTTTTCACTGCTTGAGGCAGGGCATGATCTCTATGCCACACGCACGCAGGTGTTCCGCCACATCATTATACCGATTACCCGTCCGGGCATTGTCGCTGGCTGCGTTCTAGTGCTGATCCCGGCGCTTGGGGCCTATATCACGCCGGAACTGCTCGGCGGTGGTAAGAAACTGATGATCGGCAACCTGATTGCCCTGCAGTTCGGTTCGGGCCGCAACTGGCCCTTTGGTGCCGCTGCTGCACTGATCCTGATGGCAGTCGTGTTAATCGCACTTCTTGTCAGCTTGCGAGCAGGTGCTTCGAAGGAGAGTGGACATGGCTAAACTGTCGTCACTCTTCCGGCCGTCGACAGACGCGCGCGAACTACGCCGGCAACCCCTGTTCACCGGCGTGTCCTGGCTGGTTCTGTTGTTCCTCTACGCACCGATTGCCGTCCTGGTCGTGTTCTCGTTCAACGATAACCGTTCTGTTGTGCGCTGGACCGAGTTCAGCTTGCGCTGGTACGCGGCGGCCTTGGAAAACGATGACATCCGACGGTCGGCAATGATCTCGGTACAGGTCGCTCTCACCGCGACCGTGTTTTCCACCGTCATTGCCACAATGGCTGCACTGGCGACAACGCGTGGCGATATTTATCGCGGCCGTTCTGCGGCTATTGCGCTCATAAACCAGCCCCTGATGATCCCCGAGATCGTCACGGCGATTGCGACGCTGGCCTTCTTTTCGATCCTGCGCCAGCTCACGGGTGTTACCGGGATCGGCTGGCTGATCCTCGCCCACACAGTTTTCTGCGTGCCCTTTGCTTACATGCCGATCCGCGCACGTTTGTCAAATTTGTCCGTAACTTACGAAGCAGCCGCCGCCGATTTGTACGCGACGCCCTGGCAGACATTCCGCTATGTGACGCTGCCTCTTTTGATGCCCGGTGTTATGGCGGGGGCGATGCTGGCCTTTGTAGTCTCTCTTGACGACGTCATCATCACGCTTCTGGTGGCCGGACCGGGTGAAACCACCTTGCCCATCTATATTCTGGGCCAAATCCGTCGCGGCGTAACGCCAGAGGTCAACGCCGTTTCGACCATCCTGATCGGAGTGACCATAGCCATGGTCGCCCTGACCTTCTTTCTGCAACGCAAACGAAAATAACAAGAAGCCCGCGCTGCTGCGGGACGCCATCAATCTCAACGGAGGACAAAATGAAATACACTCTTCTCAAATCCGCAGCCATCTCGGCCCTGGCGTTCAGCGCGGCAGGAGCGCATGCCGAAGGCAAACTGAACATTTTTAACTGGGGGAACTACACCAACCCAGAGATGATCGAGAAATTCGAAGCCCAATACGATATTGAGGTCACGCTGGACAGCTATGACAGCAATGAAACCATGCTGGCCAAGGTCAAAGAGGGCAACACCGGCTATGATGTTGTTGTTCCTGGCGACTACATGATCGCGATCATGGTAGGCGAAGGCTTACTGGCCGAAATCAACGCTTCCGAAATGGACAACTTCAAGAACATGGACCCGAACTGGGTCGATGTATACTGGGATCCGGGTCGCAAGTATTCGGTCCCATATCAGTGGGGTACGACCAGCTTTACGGTCGACAGCGCGGTCTACAGCGGTGACATAGACACGCTTGGCCTGATCTTCGATACGCCCGAAGAGCTTAAGGGCCGTATCAACATGCTGAATGACATGAATGATGTGATCAACGCCGGCCTGCGCTACCTAGGCTATCCGCGCTGCAACTCCAATCCCGATCAGATGAAAGAGCTGATGGCACTGCTCGAAAATGCCAAGGGTGACTGGCGCACCATGGACTATGCGGTGATCGAAAAGCTGACGTCGAAAGATGTGGACCTGTCGCAAAGCTGGAACGGCGCGGCCATGCGCGCCCGGGCGGATCGCCCGACATTGCAGTACGCCTATCCAAAGGAGGGGTTCACCGGATGGATGGATAACGTCGCGGTTCTTGCCGACGCGCCCAACATGGAAAACGCAAAGCTCTTCGTGAACTTCATGATGGACCCGGAAAACGCTGCAATGACCTCGAACTTTGCGCGTTATGCCAACGGGATCAAAGGTTCCGAGGCATTCATGGATGCCGAGATGCTCGACGCGCCTGAAATCGTGATGCCCGCAGGCGCACCGGTACCCGACTTTGTGAAGCCTTGCGACCAAGACGTTGTGGACCTGTACAACAAGGTTTGGACCCGCCTAAAGCAATAAACTTAAAAGTCACCTGTGGTCGGCCCATCTCTGGTCGGGCCGACCCCTTCCAAAGTTTTTTTTAACCTGACTGCGGCCCCTGTTTGGGTCGCCTTGCGGGAGCATGGAAAATGCAAAACAGCAAATCCGGCACCAGGCCCAAAACAGCGCGTGAGATCGGCATCATGCAGGGTTTCCCGCCCCCGCCTGAGAAACGCCCGTCTCTCGAGAACTGGGACCTCGCCCCTTTCAACCGCTGGACATTCCAGAACATGCGTAGTCTGTTTCCCACGGTCGATGTTCGTCCGGGCCCAAATACCCGAGAACTGATACAGGCGCCTCGTGACCTGCTGGATACGGAGTTTCAGACCTTTGATGACCGCCAACTATCGGTCGGGAACTGGCTGACTGAGAGCTACACGGATGGCTTCCTAGTGTTGAAAGGCAACCGGCTTTTAACCGAGATATATGCCAACGACTTTACTCCGGACACCGCACATTTGGGGCAATCTGTCTCCAAATCCCTGATCGGCTCTCTGGCCGGTGTGCTTCACGGTGAAGGCAAGTTGGACCTCTCGGAGCCGCTTGACAACATCGTACCGGAGCTTGCTGGGACCGGCTATGCCGGATGCACTGTGGATCAGGCGCTCGATATGCAATCCGGCGTGCGCTTTACCGAGGATTATGGCTTTCCAGATAGTGACATGACGCGCGTTGATGTGGCGTCGGGCTGGCGCCCGGTTCGCAAGGGAGAAATCAAACCTACCATTCGGGATGTTATTCTAACTTTGCCCCGGGAAAGACCCCATGGGCAGGCGTTTTCTTACCGCTCGATTGAGACGGATGTCATCGCCTGGGCCTTGGAACGTGTGAGCGGCGAAGACCTTGCTTCGCTCTTGTCCAACCGGATCTGGCAAAAGATTGGCTGCGTGCATTCGGGTTTTTTTACCGTAGACGACGCCAAGACAGCACTCGCTGACGGCGGGTTCAACGCAACTCTTCGGGACTATGCCCGCTTTGGCCGCATGATGGCTGATGGTGGCAAGGTTGGTGACCGACAAGTAGTGCCGAAAAGCTGGGTTTCAGGGATTTGTTCGGGAGCGGACCCTTCAAAGCACGGTGACCCGTATGACGTGCTGTCCCCTCAAGGGGCATACCGAAGGTTCTGGTGGGTTCATGACCCGAGGCGCGGCGTGTTCATGGCGCGCGGAGTTTTTGGTCAACTGATCTTCATTGACCTGACCGCGGACGTGGTTATCGTCAAGCTTTCCAGCTGGCCCGACTATCTGATCCAGTCCTTTAGCCACGATGCCGTGCGTGCCTGCGAGGCAATCATTCGCGCACTTGAATAGTTCAAACCATCACAGACACAAGAGGCCGCATGTCGCCAAAACCTGATCTGATCATCCTCAACGGTTCTCTCCTGACCTTTGACGACGCCACGCCGAAGGCTTCGGCCCTGGCAATTCAGGGCGGCATAATTGTGGCTGTTGGAAACACCGACGACATCCGTACTCTGGCTGGGAATGGAACCAAAATCATCGACGCTGCGGGCGGCACCGTCATGCCTGGCTTTATTGATAGCCATGTCCACCTTTTCGGTGGAGCGGCCGAGTTAGGCATGTTGGACCTGCGCGAAACGACGGGCTCGGATGTTCTGACAAACGCATTGCGAGCCTTTGCGGCCGAGCACCCCGACGAACCTTTGCTTATGGGGGTCGCCGCCGACTACGAAATTCTTGGCCCCGGCGTCACAACGACACGGCAAGATCTGGATCGCATCCTGTCCGAGCGCCCGGTTGCGTTAATGTCGGCTGACCACCACACCGTCTGGGCAAACACAATTGCCTTGGAAAAGGCGGGCATTCTTCACGGCGGCCTCGTTCCCCCCGGTTCGGAAATCGTGATGGTTGGGGATGGTAACGCACAAGGTCAACTGAACGAAACCGGTGCTTTTGGCCCTGTCCTGCGCCTGTCGCGACTGGGAGGGCGCGATCTTCTGGGGTATGTTACAGGAGCGGACCCCGTGCCACCCGCAACACCAGAGGAACGCGCCTTTGATAAGGAAGTCATACTGCGTGGTCTGAAGCACTGCGCTTCCCACGGGATCACGGGGTTGCATAATATGGACGGCAACTTCTATCAACTTGAGCTGCTGAGTGAACTTGAGGCCGAGGGGCGCCTTCCGATCCGTGTTCAGGTGCCCATGCACCTCAAGAACACCGACCCTCTGGATCGTTTGGAAGAGGCCGATGAAATGCGCCGACGCTTTGCGTCGGATATGGTTTGGTCAGGGCGCGTAAAGATGTTCATGGATGGCGTGCTGGACAGCTATACAGCACTGATGCTCGCGCCTTATCCGGGCAAGCCGGAAAGCCTCGGCGATGCTGTATTCAGTGCCGAACACTTTAACGAAGCCTGCATTCGCGCTGATGCAATGGGGTTGCAACTCAGCACGCACGCAATTGGCGACGGTGCCGTTCGGCGCACGCTGGACGGTTACGAGGCAGCGCGCAGTGCCAACGGCGCACGGGATTCCAGACACCGGATCGAGCATATCGAGGTGATAGACCCCTTGGATCTGCCCCGTCTGGCAGCCCTCGACGTCGTTGCCTCTCTTCAACCATTGCATTCACCCGCAGGAGGATTGTTTTCTCCCTATTCGGCCGGAGACATTCTGACAACCGAGCAAATCCCTTTTGCGTTCGCGTGGAACAAAATACGCGAGAGTGGCGCCAAGATTTGCTTCTCGACGGATTGGCCAGTCGTTCCCGTCGACACAATGATGACGATTGCCGGAGCAGTAAACTGCAATGAGCTGCCATCGCCCTGGCAGGACAACCGTCAAAGCCTTATGGCCACGCTTTCCGCTTATTCGCATGACAATGCGTGGCTGGAGTTCAACGAGGATCAAAAGGGCCGTCTGAAGTCGGGATATCTGGCCGACATTGCCATTCTCGAACAGGACCTGTTTTCGATTGAGGAAAACCAATTAGCAAATGCGCGCATTGCTGTGACCGTTTGTGGAGGCGCCGTTTCGCATACAGGTTGAAATGCTAAGCATCGATTGTATCAGTGCTTAGAGAACTTCTTTCAGGCCGCGACGATTGTCGGCATTGCGCAGCAAAGCAGACCTTGGCCTCGAGCGCAGCGAATGACCGCTTCCCGCCCTTTTCGACGGATGCTGCGGTCATTGCCGAAGTCGCCTTTGGGCTCGAAGCGGTCATCTGAGTTTTTTGGTCAGATGACAGCATAGGAGCGGATAGCGGACGTCGAGTCTTGCAAACCTATAATTTCGACCATGCAAGAATTTGATTATCCACGCGGTCTAGTCCCTTCATGGCCTATTGTTAGACCCGCCCCTACGGCCATCTTGAATCGGCTAGAGTCGATTGTTCAATCGATGGAAGCCAAATCTCGGAAATAACGGCACTGGTGGGAGTAATGGTGGGAATAAAAAACTCTACAACTAATTTAGTAAAATAAAAACATATACTTAATGGATAAAGGTGGCTGGGGTGGTAGGATTCGAACCTACGATACACGGTACCAAAAACCGCTGCCTTACCACTTGGCTACACCCCAACGGTGAGGCGCTATCTACGATTGTTGTCTGGGGGGTTCAAGTCCTTTCAGGCAAAAAATCAGCTCAGGTTAAAATATTTTTTCGAACCTGAGCAGCCGCCATACTGGGGTCTTCAGGACAGCATTAAAGGGATCGCTTTTTCAAGGCTCGTAGCCCTCAAGCTTTAGAAGATCGCCGCAAAAACGGTGTGCTCGGAAACCGCTGCTAGGCATTGTGATGTGACAGGCGACCTAAGTGCGTGCCATTCATTTAAATAGCCCATCATAAAAAGTAGGTGAAAGATGATATATCTGCGCACACCAGACGAACGTTTCCAAGAGTTGTCGGACTACGATTTCACTCCGCATTATACACAGATCGACGACACTGAAGGCGGGTTTATGCGAATCCACCATGTCGACCAAGGACCGCAAGAGGCCGCGCCTGTCTTGATGATGCATGGTGAGCCAAGTTGGTCATACCTGTACCGACATATGATTAAGGGATTCGTTGCGCAGGGTCATCGGGCGATTGCACCGGATTTGATTGGCTTTGGGCGGTCGGACAAACCGACCGAGCGCGACGATTACACCTATGCGCGCCATGTGGCCTGGATGGGAGAATGGCTTCGCAAAACGGATCTACATAACATTACGTTGTTCTGTCAGGACTGGGGCGGTTTGATCGGCCTGAGACTATGGGCAGAAATGCCGGACAGATTCGCACGTATTGTGGTTTCGAATACGGCTTTACCCACTGGTGATCAGCCAATGGGTGAGGCGTTCGAAAATTGGCGGACATTCAGTCAGACTGTCCCGGTTTTTCCGGCAGGTGGCATCCTTCAAGGCGGAACCGAGACGAGCTTGTCCGACGAGACATTGGCAGCCTATGACGCGCCGTTTCCCGATGAAAGCTACAAAGCCGGAGCGCGCCAGTTCCCCATGCTTGTTCCCGCGTCACCGGACGATCCGGCCGCTGGGCCTAACAGGCAGGCTTGGGAGGTGATACAGGGACTTAAAACTCCGGTTCTTACGGCCTTTGGCGCAGATGACAAAGTCATGGCAGGGATCGATCAGATGTTCCAAAAACTGTGCCCCGGCGCTGCGGGACAACCGCATGTCGTGCTGCCCAAGGCAGGCCACTTTCTGCAAGAGGATGTTGGCACCGAACTGGTAAAGCTGACCTGCGATTTTATTGAACGGACGTCCTAGTTACCGGAGCAAGCCGATCATTCGCGAACTTCACCGGGGTCTACACCCCAAAGATTCGACTTGAGTGTCCAACCTTTGTAACCACCGGCTGAGATCCGACACCAGTCAATGGTGCAACTGCCCAGCCGGGCAACAACTCCGGCCTCGAACTGGGCGCTGACCGGTGAGTTCGGATCGGGGTTGGTGTATACGGGCAGCATTTCGGATTCGATCAAAACCGTCCGTACGCCGGACAACAAAGCATAGTGTACCCAGCCACCGGCTCCGTCGCGATCCTGAACCTTCCGCCAGTTTCCGAATTCGGCCGTCACCTGCAAGGGCATCCCACGCCGTTTGAAGACCCAGTCGATTCGATGTGTCAAAGACGGGCCGCGCCGTACATTTCCCTCGGCCGCCTTCATCGAGACGAAACGCGGCAGCGGCAGGTTTGTGACTTGGCCGCGTTTATCCTGTGCAGCTGCGCTTGACGCGCAAATTCCTATCAGGATCACGCTTATCAGCGCCGCTATTCGGCGTTTTGCGGGTAGAATACCACTCACTGACGGTCTGCTCTTGTGCCTGTTGATCTTGTTTCGAAAAAAGGTGGTTTCAATGCCCTTGGGGTTCTTGTGCCCCGCCTTTTCCTGCGCCACGATGCCATGGCGCGCGAAGTTTTGCAAAGCAGTGGGAGTGCACAGGTGCCAAGAGAACGTCTGAGTGTTGTCGTTACGCGACGGTTGCCCGAGGCGGTGGAAACGCGATTGAGCGAACTGTTCGATGTTCAGCTGCGTACAGACGATGCCCCCATGACCCGAGATGAGCTTGTCGCCGCGGTCAAAGAGGCAGATGTGCTGGTTCCCACCATCACCGATACAATCGACGGCGGGCTGCTGGGGCAGGCGGGTGAGAACCTGCGTCTGATCGCCAACTATGGTGCAGGGGTCGACAATATTGATGTGGCAACCGCCCGCCAGCGGGGCATTCTGGTGTCCAACACTCCGGGTGTGCTGACCGATGATACCGCTGATATGACCATGGCTCTGATTCTTGCCGTGACGCGTCGTATTCCCGAGGGGCTCTCGGTGATGCAAAAATCCGAATGGGATGGCTGGGCTCCTAATGCGTTGTTGGGCGGCAGAATCGGCGGGCGCCGTCTGGGCATCCTTGGTATGGGCCGGATCGGTCAGGCCGTAGCGCGGCGGGCCAGCGCCTTTGGGATGCAGGTGCACTACCATAACCGCCGCCGGCTACGGCCTGAAACGGAACACGAGCTTGAGGCAACCTATTGGGAAAGCCTTGACCAGATGGTTGCTAGGATGGATGTGATTTCTATCAACTGCCCGTCGACACCGTCCACTTTTCACCTGATGAACGCGCGGCGGCTGAAGCTGATGAAACCCTCGGCGGTGATCGTGAACACTTCGCGCGGCGAGGTGATCGATGAAAACGCTTTGACCCGGTTGATCCGCTCGGGCGAGATCGCCGGGGCCGGTCTGGATGTGTATGAGCACGGCACCGATGTGAACCCACGCCTGCGGCAATTGTCCAATGTCGTGTTGCTGCCTCATATGGGGTCCGCGACATTGGAAGGCCGGATTGAGATGGGCGAAAAGGTCATTATCAATATCAAAACATTCGAAGACGGCCACCGCCCACCGGATCAGGTGGTTCCTGCCATGCTTTGACGCATCACGCAGGCTGGTTGCTTTTATTTTTTAGGAGGACACTATGAAACGAAGTCTGATTTCAGGATTGTTATTGTCCGTCATGGCCTTTGCTGGCCCGGCCATAGCGCAAGAAGCAGCCGACACCGTCGCACCCGAAGGTGGTTCGACCGGGCAGGTTCAGGGCCTGACCGAAGAGGTCATCGCCGCACTTGAAGCCAAGCTTGCGGGCGAGCCGGTCACTTCGGAAAACTGGATGGTCGCAGCAGCGAACCCGCTGGCAGTTGAAGCTGGGGCCAAGGTTCTGCGGGCCGGAGGATCAGCTGCCGATGCGATGGTTGCCGTTCAGGTTGTACTGGGTCTGGTTGAACCTCAGTCGTCGGGCCTTGGGGGCGGTGCGTTCCTGGTCTGGTATGATGCCGCAACCGGTAAGATGACCACGTTGGATGGCCGTGAAACGGCTCCGTTAGAGGCAAACCATCGTCTGTTTCAGGATGAAAATGGCGAGCCGCTCAAGTTCTTCGATGCTGTTGTCGGCGGCTTGTCTGTCGGAACACCAGGCACCCCGGCACTGTTGGAAGAAGCGCATCGCCGCTGGGGCCGCAGCCCATGGCCCAGCCTTTTTGCAGACGGGATCACACTGGCTGACGACGGATTCCTGGTTTCGCCCCGGTTGGCAAGCCTTGTTGAAAAGGACGCCGAGCGACTGTCACGTTTTCCGGTAACGGCCTCGTATTTCCTGCCGGATGGCAAGCCGCTTGAGCAGGGGCAGCGTCTGGTGAATCCGGACTATGCTGACACGCTGCGGGCGCTTGCCAGCGAAGGCTCGGCTGGCTTCTATGGCGGAGAGATCGCCGCCGGGATCGTTAGCACCGTTCGCGGGGCCGAAGGCAATCCCGGTGTATTGTCGGGTATCGATCTGGCGCTTTATCAGGTGATCGAACGCGAACCGGTCTGCGCGACCTATCGCGCCTACGAGGTCTGCGGCATGGGGCCGCCATCTTCCGGCGCGCTGACAGTTGGGCAGATCCTGGGCATGTTGGACGGGTATGATCTGGCCGAGTACGGACCAGAAGATATCAATACCTGGCGTCTGATCGGAGATGCCTCGCGGCTGGCTTTCGCTGATCGCGGCCGCTACATGGCCGATCACGACTTTGTCCCGATGCCGACACAGGGGCTGGTCGACCCCGGCTATTTGTCCGAACGCGGAGAGCTTTTGAACACAGATGGTGCTTTGATCGACGCGAAACCGGGTAACCCGGCCTTCGATCACGCATCAAACTGGGCAGATGACGTGTCGATTGAGCTGCCATCGACATCGCATATTTCGATCGTGGATCAATACGGCAATGTCCTTTCGATGACCACGACCATTGAGAATGGGTTTGGATCCCGTCTCATGACCAACGGGTTCTTGTTAAACAACGAATTGACTGACTTCTCGTTCAAGACCCACAAGGATGGTGTGCCAATTGCCAATCGGATTGAACCCGGCAAGCGACCCCGGTCTTCGATGAGCCCGACAATCGTAACGCAGGACGGTAAACCGGTTCTGGCCATCGGCTCGCCCGGAGGCAGCCGGATCATTGGCTATGTCGCCAAGTCGATCATCGCGTGGGCAGACTGGGATATGGATGTCCAGCAGGCCCTGTCCTTGCCGCATCTGGTCAACCGGTTCGGCACCTATGACGTGGAACAAGGCACTGCAGCCGAAGGGTTCACGGATGGTCTGACCGCGCTGGGATACGAGGTTAATCCACGCGACCTGACCTCGGGGTTGCACGCGATCGAGATCGGCGACGTTCTGATTGGTGGCGCGGATCCAAGACGTGAAGGCATTGCGCTGGGCGAATAACCCAGCGCCTCAACAAGGAGCAGCATGGTGCAGGCAGTTGCGTTGCCCCGGAATGAAAACGGGATACAAACGGTTGTCGGAATTCTGAAACAGAAATTCGGCGACCGGTTGCAAACCGGTAAGGCCATTCGAGAACAGCATGGCCACACGACGACCTGGATTGAAAACCAAAGCCCCGACGCCGTTGTTTTTCCGCATTCTACCGACGAAGTGGCCGAGATTGTCAAAGCCTGCGCCACACACAAGGTTCCGGTGATCGCGTTTGGCACCGGAACCTCGCTTGAGGGGCATGTGAATGCGCCTGCCGGAGGAATTTCGGTTGATCTGACACAGATGAACAAGGTGCTGGCCGTGAATGCCAGCGATCTGGACTGTGTCGTGCAACCCGGTGTCACGCGCGAAGATCTGAATAACCATCTGCGCGATCAGGGCCTGTTCTTTCCAATCGATCCCGGCGCGAATGCGTCGCTGGGTGGAATGGCGGCCACGCGCGCCTCGGGTACGAACGCGGTGCGCTACGGTACGATGAAGGATAATATCCTCAGCCTTGAGGCCGTGATGCCCGATGGGCAGATCATACGTACCGGCCACCGGGCTAAAAAATCCTCGGCCGGGTATGATTTGACCCGTTTGCTGATCGGCGCCGAAGGCACGCTGGGCATCATTACCGAGATCACCTTGCGACTGCAGGGCATCCCCGAGGCAATCTCCTCGGCGCGTTGTTCTTTTCCAACCGTCGATGCGGCCTGTCAGGCTGTGATGATGACCATTCAATACGGTGTGCCTGTTGCCCGCATAGAACTTCTGGACGAGATGTCGGTGCGCGCCGCCAATGCCTATTCCAATCTGGCCTTGCCGGAAACGCCGCTGCTGTTGCTTGAGTTTCACGGCTCGGAACACGGTGCCGTCGAACAAGCCGAGACCTTCGGTCAAATCGCTGAAGAATTTCAGGGTACGGATTTTACTGCGACCACGACCACCGAAGAGCGGAACAAGCTGTGGCAGGCCCGGCACGATATGTATTGGGCAAGCCTGCAGCTTCGGCCGGGCGCGCGCGGAATCTCCACCGATGTCTGCGTTCCGATCTCGCGACTGGCCGAGTGCGTCACGGCCACGCAAGATAAGGCGCAAGAGCTGGGCTTGATGGCCCCCATGGTTGGGCATGTCGGAGACGGCAACTTTCATACCTTGTTGCTGATTGACATGGACAATGCCGATGAGGTCGCAAAAGCCGATGGTTTTGTGGGTTGGCTCAACGATCTTGCGATCTCGATGGAAGGCACCTGCACCGGAGAACATGGAATCGGTCAGGGCAAGCGTCCGTATCTGGTCAAAGAACTGGGTGAAGCCACTCGTTATATGGCAGTCATTAAGGCGGCGCTGGATCCCGACAACATCATGAACCCCGGCAAAATTCTGTAGCTGCTTCACTTCCATTTGAGTGAATGCGCCACCAAAGGTCGGTTTTGCCCTTTTTTGCGTCGGCTGGACTTCGCGCTAAGACGCAGGCTTGGGCATAAACCTTGCCAAACAGACTCAATCCGGAGAGCGGGCGAATGAAAACCCAAGTCAAAGCACTGGTTGTCGGCGGCGGTGCCGTCGGGACCTCGATTGCATACCACCTTGCCAAGGCAGGCTGGGACGATGTGATGCTGATCGAACGGGACGAGCTGACATCTGGTTCTACGTGGCACGCAGCGGGCTTGTTGCCACTGTTCAACATGTCCTATGCGACCACCCACATCCACAAATACTCGGTCGATTTCTACAAGACACTTGAGGAAGAGACCGGCCTGAACGCGGGCTTTGCCGTGGTTGGCAACCTTCGCATGGCGCAGACGCAAGAGCGTATGGACGAATACATGCTCTATGCCTCGACCGCCGAGACCTGTGACGTGGCTTATGAATGGCTGACACCCGAGCAGATCAAGGAACGCTGGCCGCTGATCGAAACCTCGGACCTGAAGGGCGCGATCTATCACACCGAAGATGGCTATATTAACCCCGCAGACGTAACGCAGGCGATGGCCAAGGGTGCCCGTCAGCGCGGAGTTGATATCGTCCGTAAACTGCAGGCCGATGCCTTCCATTGGAACGGCACCCACTGGGAAGTCACCTGCACCAAGATGGTTGAAAAAGGTGGCAACCTTGTCGAAAGCGACGAGCAGGTGGTTATCACGGCCGAACATGTCGTGACCGCATCGGGTAACCACGCACAGCGCACCGCCAAGATGCTGGGCATCAAGATGCCTGCGATCCCGGTCGAGCACACTTTTATCGTCATGGACAAAGACCCCGAGCTGGTCAAATGGCGTGAAGCCGGTAACCCCGAACACCCTGTTGTTCGTGACGCTGACAACGAGTCCTATGCGCGAGAGGAACGTGGCGGCTGGATTTTGGGTATCTACGAACACGGTGCTCCCGCGCGCTTTGAACATGGCGTGCCCGACAGCTTCCGCGCTGACCTTTTCCCGCTGGATCTGGACCGGATCGCGGATCAGTACATGGCGATGGCTGAGCGTGTGCCGTCCTGCGCCGAATCCGGCCTGAAAGACGATTTTAACGGCCCGATCTGCTATACCCCCGACGGCAACCCGCTGGTTGGTCCGGCTCCGGGCCTGCGCAATATGTGGCTGGCCGAGGGCTTCTCGTTCGGGATCACTGCTGCAGGCGGCACCGGCTATTATCTGGCGCAGATGATGGTCGATGGCGAAGCCGAGATCGACATGGCCTCGCTGGACCCCAAACGGTATTCGTCGAACTGGATGACCACCGAATTCGCGGCGCGCAAGAACGAAGAATGCTATGAGCACGTCTACATCCTGCACCACCCCGATGAAGAGCGTGAAGCCTGCCGTCCGCTGCGTACTGTTCCGGCCTATGACCGCCAGAAAGCGCGCGGTGCTCAGTTTGGCTGGGTCAACGGCTGGGAACGTCCGAACTATTTTGGCCCCGTCGATGCTCCGGATAACTTTGACAAAGAAAGCCGCAGCTTCCGTCGCGGTGGCTGGTGGAAACACGCCGTGGAAGAAGCCAAGGCGATCCGTGAAGGCGTGGGCCTGATCGACGCGTCGGCCTTCACCAAGCACGTCGTCAAAGGCCCTGGTGCGACTCAGTTCCTGGATTGGTTCACCTGCAACAAGCTGCCCAAGGTCGGTCGCATCAACCTGACCTACGCGCTGACCTCGCATGGGACCACCCGCACCGAATACACCATCGTCCGTAATGGTGAGAACAGCTACTACATCGTCTCTGCCGGTGCCTGGACCGAGTATGACGCGGATTATCTGCGCAAGGCGGCCGAGGACAAGATGGAGGAGTTCGGCTACATCGAAATCCAGGACGTGACCACCCAGTGGGGCGTCTTCGCAATCGCCGGACCCAAGTCGCGTGACGTTCTGAAAGAGGTTATCAAAGACGCCGATCCGGAAACCGCACTGTCCAACAAGCGTTTCCCTTGGCTGTCGGCCCGTCAGATCGAACTGGGCATGTGCCCCGTGAACGCAATCCGTGTGGCCTATACCGGCGAACTGGGTTGGGAATTGCACCACCCGATCGAGATGCAGAACTACCTGTTCGATCTGCTGGAAAAAGCCGGTGAGAAGCACGGTATGAAGCTGGTCGGCGCCCGCGCCCAGAACTGGCTGCGTCAGGAGAAATCCTATCGCGCCTTCGGCACCGAACTGGGTCGCGACGCAACCCCGCTGGAAGCCGACCTGCCGCGTTTTGTCGATCTGTCGAAAGACTTCTACGGCAAGGCCAAGCTGGAAGAGACCGGTGTGCGCGTGAAGTGCTGCACTCTGCTGATTGACGGGCCGGACGATGCGGACCCGTGGGGCCGCGAGGCGCTGTATACGCCGGAAGGTGAACGCGTCGGTCGTCTGACCTCGGGCGGTTATTCGGTCGCGTTCGAGAAATCTATCGGCATGGGCTATGTGAAGCCTGAGCTGGCGGTCGAAGGCACCAAGCTGCAAGTTAAAATACAGGACAAGCTGTGGGATGCGGTTGTGACCTGCGACAGCCCATATGATCCAAAGAACGAAACCATCCGAAAGGACGGTTGATACAGAGTATCAATTCAGGCGGCGCAAAAATGCGCCGCCTGAAAAAGCCGATTTGGCGGGTCAGGTGTTTTCGGTCGGAGAAAGCCGTGAATTACTGCAGAAGCTGTAGGCTCGTGTGATAGGATAACCCAGTCTGACGGGGTAGCAGACACACTGGCAACAGGTTTGGATTTCGATCAGAGGCCAGGCTTTTCCACCACAAAGGCCAAATTGTTTGCAGGCATCTCAATGGTTTTCACAAGGGTCAGGCCTTGTTCCAGCATACACCCGATAATGTCTTGATCGTTCTTGTATCCGATTTCCGCATCTTGTTGCACCAACGCGTCATGGAACCGTTGGTCACCATCACTGGTCAGTTGCCCTGATCGCATGAAAGGCCCGTAGAGGATAAAGCGTCCGCGTGGGTTCAGGGCCTTTGCAGCCTCAGTCAGAATGGTTTGAGTTTCCTGCCAGCTGATCAGATGCGTTAAGTTGATCAGGACAATCAGGTCGCGTTCACCGTACTTCTCATGCCACCCCGCTGCCGTTGCATCCAATTCCACAGAGTTGGCAATATTGGCATGCTCGGCAGCATACGTGTCGATGCTGGAGCGGCGCTCGGGCTCAATTTCAGTCGGTTGCCACACCAAACCGGGCAGTTTTCGGGCGAATGCGCTGACGTGCTGCCCTGTGCCACTGGCAAGCTCCAGCGCTTGGCCAGCGGTCGGAGCCCATTCCGCAAGCAGGTCTGATAAAGCTTCGTTGTTGCGGGTGGCCGCCGGGGCGATCATTCGGGCGCCCTCGGCCTGCGTTGCAACACTGGCGTTTGCGGGAAGGGTGCGTTTGCTCATTATCGGAACCTGCAGGGCTTTAGGGCGTTTACACTGTCTGCGTCTAAGTCAGAGGTCGCGCCAGTTACCAAATCTGCAACCAGCTTAGACGCGGCGGGCGATGTCTGGAACCCATACCCGCCCTGACCGGCAGACCAGATAAATGTCGGCTCGGACGGTTCCGGCCCCAGAACCAATGTGCCGTCCGGGGCAAAGCTGCGTAGCCCAGCCCAGTTGGCCTCAAGCCGGGTAACGGGTTCAGTCATCATTTCTTCGTACCGGGCCAGCCCTTCGGCAAGGATCATGTCGTCCGCATAGGCGTCATGTGGCGGTACAGGGGTCGCCTCGGACGGAGAGACGATCAGACTGCCTGCGTCTGGTTTGGCATACCACCCTTCGCCTGCACCCAGCATCATGGGCCAATCTCGAACATCGTAGCCACCCGGAGCTGGAATGCGTGCCATCGATCGTCGCTTAGGACTGATACCAACCGGCGCAATCCCAGCCAAAGCAGCGACCTCGTCGACCCAGGGTCCGGCGGCATTGATGACAAGGCGCGCTTCGTAACGATGTTGACCGTCAACCACCCAGTTCTTGCTTTTTTTCAGGGACGTGACACGGTTTTTTGTCAGAACTTCTCCGTCATTGCGGCGAATGGTTCGGGCAAAATCCTGCATCAAACGGTCGGTGTCGATGTCGAATGCGGCGTCGCTGATCGCCGCGTGGCTCAGGACCTCTGGGTTCAGGATAGGCACACGCGAAACTGCGTCCGAGTTGGAGATAACTTGCATTGAAAGATCGCTGACATCGCAGTCAAAGGCCTCTTGCTGCGATGCGTTGGCAACCAACATAAGACCGCGTGGAGTAAGATACCCACCTTCGTGCAGAAACCCGGCGCTGGCCCGGTTCAAAGCAACGACCGATGGAGGGCCATAGCTTTCCTCGAACAAGGCGGCCGAGCGGCCAGAGGCGTGGTACCCAAGGGCGTCTTCGGCCTCGAGCACAGCAACTTTACCGAAAGCAGACAGGCGCGCCCCGGTGCTGAGGCCAGCTATCCCTCCACCAATGATGAGGAAATCTATCATACCGCTTGAATCCTTGAAAAAAACCGCACAGACGGGGCAAGCCGCGCAGCGCATACTAAGCAGGCTTGAATTTGGGCATCAACCCATCCAAACACGTCATATACAATTGTAGGAGGGCAGGGTGACAGCCGCAGATTTACACCCAATGGCCACGGGACATATTCCGCACTACGTGGTCCAGGCGGATGGCAGTGATTATCTTTTGACGTTCATGTTCGTGTTTACGGTCGGTGTGATCATCTTGATCGGTGTGGGGTATTTCACGCTGCATTCGATTCCGGAAAAAATCGCACACGAATCCAATCATCCACAGTTTCAACTGGTTGGTATTCTTGCCCTTCTGGCCTTGTTTACTCATAACGGCTTGTTCTGGATTGCCGCCATCTTGGTCGCCGGTTTTCAATTTCCCGACATAGGTGCGCCATTGCGTGCGATTGCCGATGCGATCCGATCTTTGGGGCCGCAGAGTCAGGATCCAACCGCGCCCCCGTCGCCCGAACATCAGGAGCAATAAGATATGCTTGAAACGCTGATGTGTGCACTGGTCACGGTGCTACCGGATTATTTGTTCCGTCGCTTTGTCCAAGGCAAACGGATCGGGCACGAGATTACCCTGTTCACCATGTGGTATGAGTTGCGCTGGGGTCTGACCACCTGCGCCATTCTGGCGCTCACCGTGATCACTACGCTGTTCTATTTTCACCCTGCCAGCAAGACAGCAGCGTCTTACTTTCGTACGGTGACAATCCTGCCGCAATTGGGTGGACGCGTCGCCGAGGTTTATGTGACCAACAACCAGCTGGTTGTTGCTGGACAGCCCATTTTCCGAATGGAAGATTTTACCCAAACGGCAATGGTCGAGGCTGCCAATGCGCAGATCGCGCAGGTTCAGGCCTCTTTGAAAGTGGCCGAGACCGATCTGGCCGAAGCGACTGCCGGAATTGCGGGTGCCAAGGCCTCGCTGGATCAGGCGATTGAGGACCTTGAGCGTAACACGACTCTGCGCGACGAAGGGTCCAGTGCCGTGCGTCTGGCCGAAATTGACCGGCTGGAAAACATCGTGGCTGAACGCGAAGCCAAACTTTTGGCTGCAGAGGCGAAACGAGCCGCTGTTGTTCAACAGATCGAAGAGCTGATCCCGGCACAGCTTGCCAGTGCAAACGCGCAACTGGACGCGGCCCTGACCGAGCTGGACAAGACCGTTGTTGCCGCAGGTGTAACAGGTCGGATCGAGCAATTCGGCCTACAGGTCGGCGATTTCGTAAGCCCCTTGTTGCGACCTGCGGGCATTCTGGTGCCGTCGCATTCGGGGCATGATCGGTTTCAGGCCGCGTTCAACCAGATGTCTGCACAAGTCATCAAGCCCGGCATGATTGGCGAGTTGGGTTGTATGACCAAGCCCTTTACCGTCATCCCAATGGTCGTTGTGCAGGTTCAGGATGTGATCCCATCGGGGCAACTGCGCCCGTCCGACGAATTGCGTGACGTGCAGGCCAACACCTACCCCGGCTCGATCCTTGTTTACATGGAACCGCTTTACAAAGGCATGGCTGACGACATCCCTCCGGGCAGCAACTGTTTGGCGAATGTCTACACCAGCAATCACGAGAGGCTGGAGCATGAAGATCTGGGCTTCTGGCATGCAGCGTTCTTGCACGTGGTCGATACGATCGGTGTGGTGCACGCAGCGGGTCTGCGCTTGCGGTTGATCCTGATGCCTGTGAACACGCTGGTTCTGAGCGGGCATTAACGACAAAATGGCTGCATGGTTACAGAGACGCCCCAAAGCATCATAGTTTTGGGGCGTTCTCGGCGCGGGCCTTTTGTTCAAGTGAAAGAATATCTTGGGCTGGAAGCAAAGACAGGTTGACGTGTGCTTCAATCGGGATCAGGCCGCGTAGTTGCAAATCAAGATACCGCAAACAACAGACCCGCAAGAATGACGTAAAATTACCTACATCATGCCCTGCATCCAGGCTTTCATTGTATAGCCTGTGCAACAGTTGGGGCACGGTAAGCTCATCCCTCTCGCTGACGGTTTCAGGCGTACGCCAGAAGAGCTCCTCTAGGCGCACGCTGGTGACCATACCTTCCATTCGGAATGAACGGGTGTGAGAAGCCCAAAGCGCCGGATCGGCATCGATAAACAACTGGCACATTGGGTTCCCCTTCGCTTCAGCGTCCCAGCCGCTCTTTGACGTCGGCCGCGAAGTCTTCGTATCGACGCAATGACTTCACCTCGACCTTAACCTGATGACCCATTTTCTGCATGATGGGCAGATCGAACAGAATCCTGTCCAAAGTATCTGGATCCTCGACATCGACGATCGCCGTCACTTTGCGTTCACCGACAACCTTCCACAAGTCTTTGACGACGCCCGCCGACTTCGCGCCCAAGGCGGCTTCGGCCTCTTCTGCCCAGACTCCCAGCAGACCTTGCTGGGCCATCGTAGCATCGTATTCAACGTTGAAATTCAGTTGATAAAGCATGTTTTCCTCCGAGTTTTTTTGACGCGTTTAGATAAAGCGACCACCTTTTTCGATCACTTCGATTTGATAACCGTCGGGGTCCGACACAAAGAAAAACCGCGCTACGCGCGTTCCTCCGGGACGGAAATCCACGATGTCTTTGGGATGGGCTCCTAGATCACGGATGTGACCATGCATGGCGTCCAGGTCATCGACGACAAAGGCGATGTGACCGTATCCATTACCCAGATCATAAGGTTCACTACGATCTTTGTTTATGGTCAGTTCTAGCTCGAAATCGGAACCTTCCGAAATCATGTAGATCAGGGTAAAGCTTTCAAAGTCGAGCCGATCCTTAACCTTCAAATCAAAAGCTGTCTTATAAAACGTCACGGCCCGGTCTTCATCGATAACCCGGATCATGCTGTGTGCAAGTTTTGCCATCTGCGCACCTCCTGCGGCTTTGTACCGGGCAGAGAACGCGAAGTGGTATTATAGGACTAATACAACCCTGAATTTTTGCTGAAGAAGGCGTGCAACTCGGTTGATGGTTGCCGCCCTCAAGGCTAAGGTACACGTCAAAAGCAGACCAAGAAAAAAGGCCCGCAAATTCTGCGGGCCTTACAAGTATTCGCTGAGATACTGGTTTACTGCGGAATTTCGCCTTCCAGCCCTTCAACGTAGAAGTTCATGCCAGCCAGGGTACCGTCATCGGCTGTTTCGCCGTCCGCCAGCCAGTCGCTGCCGTCCTGTTTTTTGATCGGGCCGGTGAAGGGGTGGTATTCACCTGCAGCCATTGCGGCTTTCAAAGCCAGCGCCTCTTCCTTGACATCAGCAGGTACCGCGTCGGAAATCTCGCCGATAGCGACCATGCCTTCGCGGATACCGTCCCAGGTGTTCGCGCTTTCCCATGTGCCGTCCATCACAGCCTTGGTCCGTGCGATGTAGTAAGGTGCCCAGTCATCAATGATTGACGAGACGCGCGGGAAGGGGGCGTATTCGCTCATGTCAGATGCCTGGCCGAAGGTGACCACGTTGCCCGCTTCTTGTGCGGCGGCCTGCGGTGCGGTCGAGTCAGTGTGCTGCAGGATCACGTCCGCGCCCTGTTCGATCAGAACGGTGGCCGCGTCAGCCTCTTTTGCCGGGTCAAACCAGGTGTAGGCCCAGATGATCTTGAACTCGACATCCGGGTTTACGGCTTTGGCGTGCAGATAGGCCGAGTTGATGCCCCGGATCACTTCAGGGATCGGGTAGGATCCAATATAACCGATGATGTTCGACTTAGTCATCTTACCCGCTATGTGACCCTGAACCGCGCGGCCTTCGTAGAAACGCGCCGAATAGACCGAGACGTTTTCGGCGGTTTTATAGCCGGTCGCGTGCTCGAACTTCACGTTCGGGAATTTCTTGGCAACGTTGATGGTCGGGTCCATGTAACCAAACGAGGTGGTAAAGATCAGGTCTGCGCCTTCCAGCGCCATCTGCGTCATTACGCGCTCGGCGTCGGGGCCTTCTGGGACGGACTCGACAAACACGGTTTCAACCTTGTCGCCAAACTCTTCTTCAACGGCCAGACGACCTTTGTTGTGTTCGTATGTCCAGCCGCCATCGCCGACTGGGCCAACGTAAACGAAGCCGACCTTTGTCTTTTCGTCGGCCATCGCGCCCGAAGCCAGCCCGAGCGCCATGGCGGCGCTTGCCAAAAGTGTAGTGAATTTCATGTGGTACTCCCCAAGTTGGTTCAGTTGGCCCCGTCTAGTGCGAGGCATGGAAGGTCCGGCCCAGTGAGGCAGGTGCGCTGCTCTTGTCGGCCGAAAGGATCACAAGCACAAGGATCGTGATGATGTAGGGCGACATTGCCAGATACTCGACCGGAATAGCAACGCCCGCCGCCTGCAAATTGAGCTGCAAAACGGTGATACCGCCGAACAAATAGGCACCCAGCAACGCACGCCACGGCTTCCAACTGGCGAACACCACCAGTGCAAGGGCGATCCAGCCAACCCCGGCAGTCATGCCCTCGGTCCATTGGGGCACACGGATCAGGCTGATGTAGGCTCCGCCCAGGCCCGCACAAGCTCCGCCGAACAGGATCGCCATGACGCGGATCTTGATGACTTTGTAGCCAAGCGCGTGCGCGGCATCGTGGTTTTCCCCGACCGCGCGCAGGATCAGACCGACACGAGTGTAATTTAGCGTAGCCCAAACCGCTGCAGTCAAAGCGATGCCGACATAAAGGATAGGGTCGTGCTGGAACAGGATAGGACCGATCACCGGAATATCGCTGATCACCGGGATATGGATATCTCCCATGCTCGGGGGTTTGACGCCTACATAGCTTTGCCCCATCAGAGCGCTAAAGCCGAGTCCGAACAGGGTCAGGGCAAGACCGCTGGCGACCTGGTTGGCCAAGGCCACCTGTGTCAGCACCACAAACAATAAAGACAGAACCGCGCCGCCAATGGCTGCCGCGATAAAGCCCAGCCAAGGTGACCCGGTCTCGACCGAGATCGCAAAGCCACTGATCGCGCCGACGATCATCATGCCCTCGACGCCAAGGTTCAAAACACCTGCTTTTTCAACAACCAGCTCTCCGATCGCGGCCAGCAGCAGGGGGGTTGCGGCCACCATCAAAGAGGCGACCAGAAGGACGGGGTTAATTTCACCAAGGTCCATTACGCCACCTCGCTACGTGCCGCACGGATGCGGTAGTTTGTCAGAAGATCGAAAGCCAGCAGGAAGAACAGAAGCATCCCCTGGAACACTTGAATTGCAGCGGCGGGCAGGCCCAGTTGGGATTGCGCGATTTCACCGCCGATATAGGTCAGCGCCATCAAGCCGCCGGCCAGCAGGATACCCACCGGGTGCAGCCGGCCCAGAAAGGCCACAATGATCGCAGTGAAACCGTAGCCTACGTTAAAGTCGATGCTGACCACGCCCGAAGGGCCTGAGACTTCGAACATCCCCGCCAGACCGGCCAGAGCGCCGGACAGGCCCAGACAAAACAGGATCAGACGGGCCGGGTTCACACCGGCAAACTTCGCAGCGCGCGGAGCTTCACCGGTCAAACGGATGTGAAAGCCCAGCATGTGCCGGTTCAGAAGGACATAGGAAAAGATCACTGCGATGAGGGCTGTCACGACGCCCCAGTGCATCCCAGATCCCGCGATCAACTCGGCATTATGCGCACTGTCATAGGATTGCAGATTACGCGACCCGGGAAAGCCAAACCCCTCGGGGTTTTTCAACAAGCCAAGCGACACCGAGGCCAGCATCTGCTCGGCGACGTAGACCAGCATCAGCGAGACAAGGATTTCGTTGGTGCCAAAGCGAACCTTCAGAAAGGCCGGGATCATCGCCCAGAGCCAGCCACCGAATGCCCCCGCGATTACCATGATCGGAAAAATGTAAAACGCGTCCAGAGGGTAAAAGGCCAGACCCGCACCGGCCCCAAATATGGCGCCCATGATATACTGCCCCTCGGCCCCGATATTCCATATGCCGGCACGGAAACCTAGCGACAGACCAATGGCGATCAGCACCAAAGGCGCCCCTTTCACCAGCATCTGCGGGCGGTAATAGAATGCAAACTCACCGAACAGGGGTTCCCAGAAAATGGTGCCGATGGCCTCGACCGGGTTCTTCCCCAGAATAGCGAACAGCAGCCCGCCGAATACCATTGTCGCCAACACCGCGACCAAAGGGGTGGCATAAGACCACGCCTTGGACGGCTGTGGCCGTTTCTCCAACACAATCATCCGCTCATACCCCCGTTTTCGTCTTTTTCTGTAATAGCTTAGACATGGGCGACCTCCATGCCATGCGCGCCGCCCATCATTAGGCCAATCTCATCCACGGTAAGGCCCGTAGTTGGTCGAGGCGCGCTGAGGCGACCTTCGTTGAGGGCGGCGAAACTGTCGGAAATCTCCATCAGCTCATCCAAATCCTGACTGATACAGACAACCGCCGTGCCCTTGGCCGCTAAATCCAGAATGGCCTGCCGGATCGACGCCGCAGCTGCCGCGTCCACGCCCCAAGTCGGTTGATTCACCACTAGCACATCCGGGTTTTGTAGCACTTCGCGCCCAATCACGAATTTCTGCAGATTGCCGCCGGACAACGAGCGCGCGGCGTTTTCCGGGCCTGGCGTGCGCACGTCGAAGGCGCTGATGATCTTTTCAGCGAAACTTTTAGTCTCGGCCCATTTCAGGAAGCCATTGTTTTCTAGACCTTCCCGAACCGATCCAGTCAGTAAGGCATTTTCCGTAAGGCTCATGTCCGGTGCTGCCGCATGACCCAGACGTTCCTCGGGCGCGGTTAGAACGCCCAGTTTGCGACGCGTAGTAGGCCCCAGCAAGCCGATGGGCTGACCGTTGAACTTAATCGCATCAGCTGCGGTGGTGATTTCGCCCGACAGAACGCCCAGTAATTCATCTTGCCCGTTGCCTGCGACACCGCCGATGCCAAGAACCTCGCCCTTGCGGACTGTCATGTGAACGTTGCGCAGCGCAGTGCCGAACTCGGACGGCGAAGGCACAGATAGCCCGCTGACATCCAGCGCGACTTCGCCGAAGTCACGCCCCGACCGTTCGGGCGTTTGCAGGGTTGAACCGACCATCATCTCGGCCATGTCCCGCGCTGATGTCTCGGCCGGAACGCATTCGCCCACATTCTTTCCCAGACGCAGAATTGTGGCGTGGTCACACAACGTGCGGATTTCTTCCAGCTTGTGCGAGATATAAAGGATCGAGGTGCCTTCGGCCCGCAATTTGTTCAGCGTTTCAAATAGGATTTCGACCTCTTGCGGGGTCAAAACGCTGGTGGGTTCATCCATGATCAGCAGCTTGGGGTCCTGCAGCAGACAGCGGATGATCTCGACCCGCTGGCGTTCACCTGCCGACAGGTCGCCGACGGTGCGATACGGGTCCAGCGGTAAGCCATAGGTTTCGGATACTTCGCGGATACGCGTGGCCAGATCGCTCATCTTGGGCGGGTTTTCCATCCCCAGCGCGATGTTTTCGGCCACGTTCAACGCGTCAAACAGAGAAAAATGCTGAAACACCATCGCAATCCCGTCGGCCCGCGCCGCGCGGGGTTCCGCCGGAGCAAAAGGCTGGCCGCGCAGCAGCATGGTGCCGCTGTCGGGGTTCACCAGCCCATAGATCATCTTGACCAGCGTGGACTTGCCCGCGCCGTTTTCGCCCAACAGGGCGTGTACTTCGCCTTCGCCGATATCAAAGGACACCTGATCATTGGCCACGACGCCGGGATAAGCCTTGGTCAGCCCTTGCAGACTTAAAAGTGGAGTGGTCACGCGCTCTGGTCCTTCTTCAGTTCGTTCTGCCAAGCCGGGCGCAGTAGTTGCGCGGCGACGCCAATGGCGATCATCTGCGGGTGTTTGCCCAGACCAGGATCGCCAATCGGGCAGGTGATCTGCCTGATCCGTTCGGGGGAATGGCCAAGGGCTGTCAGCCGCGACCGGAATCGCGCCCATTTCGTAGCTGAGCCGATGAGGCCAGCAAAGCCAAAACCATGCGTCAAAAGGCGATTACACAGTTCCAGGTCCAGATTATGTGAATAAGTAAGCACAAGATGCTCGGCATCGGGTGGGGCGTGCCGGACCAGAGCGGTGGGTTTGGGCGCTGGAATCGTAGTGACACTGGCCGGTATCTGCGTGGGAAAGCGTTCGGGGCCGGTATCGACCCATGTGATCGCAAGATCGGGCAGGGGCGACAGCACATCAACCAGCGCCCGCCCGACATGGCCCGCGCCCCAAATCCATAGCTGCCGGGTCGGTTTGTGAACGGGTTCGACCATCCAGCCGTCGATCAATTGCGGCTCGGGCGCGACGCCCTGAGCGCGGGCTGCGGCCAGCAGGCGCTTGACCGAAAGTGGCATATCGCCGCCTGACGGGGCACGTGCGATGACTGTCTCATCCAGCGCGTCCAATGCGTGCTGGTCGTAAACCTCGCTCAAAAGCGAGACCGCCCCCCCGCAACATTGGCCCATATCGGGGCCAAGCGCATGGTGGGTCAGTCGCATTGGGACGGACTGCGCCCGTGCGGCGAGCGCCGCCTGATGCTCCAGCGTACCGCCACCGATCGTGCCGGACTGACCGTCCGCCCAAACCAGCATGGCGGTGCCGACCTCGCGCGGGGACGAGCCTTTGATGGCAGCGATGACCACGCGGGTCACGCGCCCGTGAATCTTGACCGCCTCCTGCAGAGCTTCAAGGTCAAATCCCATCAGGTGCCGCCTTTCATCCGCTGGACACCGCGCCAGAGTTCCTCTGCCGTGGCGGGCGCGTTCAGGGCTGGGTAGCCATCCCCTCTGGCCGCCACTGCGTTCGACAGGGCCAACCACGCAGAAATACCTAGCATGAAGGGCGGCTCACCAACCGCTTTGGACCGATAGATCGTGTCCTCGCGGTTCTCGCCGCCCCATAGCGAAACGTTGAAGATATCGGGCCGGTCGGAACAGGCGGGAATTTTATAGGTCGACGGCGCATGGGTGCGCAGGTTGCCCTTGCCGTCCCAGACCAGTTCCTCGGTCGTCAGCCATCCTGCGCCTTGCACATAACCGCCTTCGACCTGCCCGATATCCAGCGCGGGGTTCAGCGAGGCCCCCGCATCATGCAGGATATCGGTGCGAAGAATGCGGTTTTCGCCGGTCAGCGTGTCCACCACGACCTCGGTGACAGACGCGCCGTAGGCAAAGTAAAAGAAAGGTCGCCCTCTGCCTGCGATCCGGTCCCATTCGATCTTGGGCGTTTTGTAGAAGCCGGTCGCCGACAGGCTGATGCGGCCCTGATAGGCCAGAGCGGCGGCTTCGGCGAAGGTATAGCGTTCCTCGCCAACTAAGACATGCCCATCCGTGAAGGTCACAGTCGCGGGATCGGCCTGGTGCCGTTCGGCCAGATAGTCCGTCATCCGGTCGCGGATCGTGTCACAGGCGGCTTTCACAGCCATCCCGTTCAGATCGCTGCCCGAGGACGCTGCCGTGGCCGAGGTATTCGGCACTTTGGCCGTGTCGGTGGCGGTGATCTTGACCATCTCCAGCGGAATGCCGAACCGCGATGCGGCCACTTGCGCGACCTTTTGGAACAGGCCCTGTCCCATCTCGGTCCCGCCATGGTTCAGGTGGACCGAGCCATCCTGATACACATGCACCAGTGCGCCCGCCTGATTGAGGTGGGTCAGCGTAAAGGAAATCCCGAATTTGACCGGCGAGAAGGCGATACCCTTCTTTATCACGCCGTTCTTCGCGTTCCACTCGGCGATGGCGGCCTTGCGAGCGGCATAGTCGCTGGATTTCAGAAGCGCTTCGGTCATGCCGTGCAGTTCGAAATCGCTGACCTCCATACCGTAAGGCGTGGTGTTGCCGCCTGCGGGTAGGGGACGAACGGGGGCATTCCCGGTTTCCACAGCACCTCGGCTGGTCAGGTCTTCGTGCGGGTCGGGATGACCCAGTGGTTTCGCGTGCAGCGGCTGATCGGCCACTTTATGCGCAGGCTCATAGTAGTTGCGGCGACGCAGCTCGACCGGGTCCAGCCCAAGCGCGTGCGCGGCGTGATCCATGACACGTTCGATCCCGACCATGCCCTGCGGCCCGCCGAACCCGCGATAGGCGGTCGCAGATTGGGTGTTGGTCTTCAGACGATGGCTTTCAATCCGGGCATTCGGCAGCAGATAGGCGTTGTCCGAGTGCAGCATCGCGCGGTCGGCGACGGGCAGGGACAGGTCCTGTGCCCAGCCGCAGATGACGTAGTGATGGAACGAGACGCCTTGAACATGGCCGTTCTCATCAAACCCAGCTTTGTAGGCAATGCGGAAGGCGTGACGCTTGCCGGTGATGATCATGTCATCATCGCGGTCATATCGCATCTTGCAGGCCTTGCCGGTGGCGCGGGCGGCGATGGCGCAAGCTACCGCCAGAGCGTTGCCCTGACTTTCCTTGCCGCCGAATCCTCCGCCCATCCGACGGGTTTCGACCCGCACGGCGTGCATGGGAACGCCCAAAGCATCAGCTACCTTGTGCTGAATCTCGGTCGGGTGCTGGGTCGAACTGTGGACCAGCATGTCCGCGCCTTCATTCGGCACGGCCAGAGCGGCTTGGCCCTCCAGATAGAAATGCTCCTGCCCGCCAAGTTCGAAACTGCCTTCAATCACATGGCGCGCGTTGGCAATGGCTGCGTCCGCGTCGCCCTTGGCATAGATGCGGGGGCCGTCCTCGAACCGGCTGTCGGCGGCCAGCGCCTCTTCGATTGTCAGGATCGGTGTGTCTTCGGTATAGTCAATCTTGCCCAGCCGTGCAGCCTTGCGGGCGGCCAGATGGCTGGTCGCCACCACCAGAAACACCGGCTGGCCGATATAATGGACCGTTCCGTCCGACAGCAGCGGCCCATCATGGATCGAGGGCGAGACATCATTGGCAAAGGGCAGGTCATCCGCCGTCATCACCTGCACCACACCCTCGGCGGCTTTCACCGCCGACAGGTCCATCGCGATGATTGTGCCCTTGGCAATCGGGCTGAGGCCAAAGGCCAGATGCAGCGTGCCTTTGGGCGTTGGGATATCATCCACGTATCGCGCAACGCCTGCGACATGCAGCGGGGCTGCGTCATGGGGGAGGGGTTTGGTCACGCTCATGCCGTCACCTTCAGTACGTCGGTCACTTCGCCCTGATCTTCGAGGAAATACCGCTCCAGCATCGCCTTGGCGGTTTCCAGACGATAGGTGGCCGAGGCGCGCATATCCGTGAGTGGTTGGTAATCGTCAGCAAAGGCGGGCAGCGCGGCCTGAATGGTCGCAGCGGTCCAGGGTTTGCCGATCAATGCGGCCTCGACATGGGTGGCCCGCTTCGGAATGCCCGCCATGCCGCCAAACGCAATGCGCGCCTGGCTAACGGTGCCGTCCGTGACGGTGATGTTGAAGCAGCCGCAGACGGCTGAGATATCCTGATCGAACCGCTTGCTGAGCTTGTAGCATTTCAGGCGATCTGGCTGGCGGAGGAAGCTGACCGCCTCGACAAATTCTCCGGGCGCGCGGTCCTGTTTGCCGTAGTCGATGAAAAAATCTTCGAGCGGGATCGACCGGCGCGTGTCGCCCTTGCGCAGGTGCAGAGTTGCACCAAGGGCGATCAGGGCGGGCGGGTTGTCTCCGATGGGGGAGCCGTTGGCGATATTGCCGCCCAAGGTGGCGGCGTGGCGAACCTGCACGCTGGCATAGCGGCGGATCATTTCGGCGTAGGAGGGGTGGAGATCGGACAGCGCCGCGCCCATCCGGTTCATGTCGACCATGGTCCCGAGGCGGATTTCACCCTCGGTAATAGTGATGTTCTTGAGGTCGTCGCAGCGGTTCAGGAAAATCACCGGATCCAATTCGCGCAGCTGTTTGGTGACCCAGAGGCCCACATCGGTCGCTCCGGCAATCAAGGTGGCCTCCGGGTGGTCTGCGTAGATAGCAGCCAGTTCGTCCGATGACGTGGGCAGCATTGGTTGGGCAGCGGCATCCACGGGCGCGTCCTTGACCCAGACTGGTACAGGCTTTGCCTCGATAGCCGTGGCGGCGCGGATGATCGGGGCATAGCCCGTGCAGCGGCACAGGTTCCCGGCCAGTTGTGTGTCATGGTCGGTCGCGCCATTCGCGTGGCTGGCGACCATCGACATGACGAAGCCCGGTGTGCAGAAACCGCATTGCGATCCGTGCAGATCGACCATCGCCTGCTGCACAGGGTGCGCCTCGCCATTGGGGCCGCTTGCGCCTTCGACGGTGCGCACGGCCTTACCGTGCAACTGGGGCAGGAACAGGATGCAAGCGTTCAAAGCCTTAGCACCGCCCTCATCTGTCACCATCACGGTGCAAGCGCCGCAGTCGCCCTCGTTGCAGCCTTCCTTGGTGCCGGTCAGGCCGCGATCCTCGCGCAGCCAGTCCAGCAGGGTGGCGGTCGGATCGACATCCGACAGCTCCACTGTCTCTCCGTTCAGAAGAAACGTGATGTTCATGCGTGAAACCCGTCGCCTTACCCGGTTGCGCCCCTGCGGCCCTCCTTCGATGCGACGTAGAAAGAGTGGCGGGCGAATAGCTTGCCGTCAGATGTTAGAAATAGCTCACCCGATCTGGCAAGAAAAACTGCCTGTGGGATGTACCATTACACCGGACGGCGATGAATTTGAAATTGGTGTCTACCGCGCAGAGCTTTGAAATTAAAGTGTTTTGCCTTCTTGGGTCGTTGCTGCTGCCGAAGCACCTTCTGGAAAAGCCGAATAATCCAAGCTGATTTTTTAGGCATTCCATCTATGCGGTTCCCGCTTTTGCCGCGCGCCTGGCTGGGATAGCTTGGGCTTCATGAGCAGCACTCCTCGATTCATCCACCTTCGTGTTCACACAGAATATTCCCTGCTGGAAGGGGCCGTGCGGCTGAAAAAGCTGCCTGGCCTGTGTGAAAAGGCCGATATGCCCGCCATCGCCGTTACTGACACCAATTCGATGTTCTCGGCGTTGGAGTTTTCCGTGACCGCCAGCGGGGCCGGCGTGCAGCCGATCATGGGCTGTCAGGTCGATCTGACTTACCTGCAAGCGCAGCCGGGGGAAAAGCCCAAAGCCCCCGCGCCGCTGGTGCTGCTGGCGCAGTCTGAGGTGGGGTATGAGAACCTGATGAAGCTGAGTTCCTGCCTTTATGTGGACAAGGGCGGGCAGTTACCGCAGGTCACGTTGGAGGAGTTGGCGGATCGCTCGGACGGCTTGATCTGCTTGACCGGTGGGCCGGAAGGGCCTGTGGGGATGTTGCTGCAACAAGGCCAGCGCCCAGCGGCTGAGGCTTTGGTGGATCGGCTGGCCGGGATGTTCCCGGATCGCCTGTATATCGAATTGCAGCGCCATCCGGGTGAGGGGGGGCAACCCGAGGCCGAACGTCTGACCGAGCGCGGCCATGTCGAGATGGCCTATGCCAAGAACCTGCCTTTGGTCGCCACCAACGATGTCTATTTCCCGACCTCGGATATGTACGAGGCCCACGACGCGCTGATCTGTATCGCCGAGGGCGCGTATGTCGATCAGCAGGACGGCCGCCGCCGCCTGACGGCGCAGCATTATTTCAAGTCGCAGCAGGAAATGGTGACGCTGTTCGCCGATCTGCCCGAAGCGATTGAGAACACGGTCGAAATAGCCAAGCGCTGTGCGTTCATGGCCTATCGCCGTGATCCGATCCTGCCGAAATTTGCCGATGATGAGGTGGCTGAGCTGCGCCGCATCGCAAATGAGGGCCTTCAGAAACGTCTGGCGGTGATCCCGCATGCGGTGACGCCCGAGGAATATCAGGAACGGCTGGATTTCGAACTCGGCATCATCGAGGGCATGGGCTTTCCCGGTTATTTCCTGATCGTCGCGGACTTTATCCAATGGGCCAAGGATCACGACATTCCGGTTGGGCCGGGGCGGGGCTCGGGTGCGGGCTCCTTGGTGGCTTATGCGCTGACGATCACCGACCTTGATCCGTTGCGGTATTCGCTGCTGTTCGAGCGGTTCCTGAACCCCGAGCGGGTCTCGATGCCCGACTTCGATATCGACTTCTGCATGGATCGCCGCGAAGAGGTGATCCGCTATGTTCAACAGAAATATGGCCGCGACAAGGTGGGGCAGATCATCACCTTTGGTGCGCTGCTGTCCAAGGCCGCTGTGCGCGATATCGGGCGGGTGCTGCAGATGCCCTACGGGCAGGTGGACCGCCTGTCCAAGATGATCCCGGTCGAGGGCGTAAAGCCTGTTTCCATCGAAAAGGCTCTGAAAGACGAACCCCGCCTGCGCGAAGAGGCGCGGAACGAAGAGGTGGTGGACCGGCTTCTGACCTATGGCCAACAGGTCGAGGGGCTGTTGCGTAACGCTTCGACCCACGCGGCGGGGGTGGTGATTGGCGACCGGCCTCTGGACGCGCTGGTGCCGCTGTATCAGGATCCGCGATCCGACATGCCTGCGACCCAGTTCAACATGAAATGGGTGGAACAGGCCGGGCTGGTTAAGTTCGACTTTCTGGGCCTGAAGACGCTGACCGTGATTCAGAACGCGATGGATATCATCTTCAAGTCCGGGCGTCCTTTGCACATCGCGGCCGATGGCACGGAACTCTATGAACCCGCCGATGGGGCCGAGAACCAGATCAATGCCATCCCGCTGGACGACGAGGCGACGTATAAGCTCTATTCTGCCGCCAAGACGGTGGCGGTGTTCCAGGTGGAATCCTCGGGCATGATGGATGCGCTAAAGCGCATGAAGCCGACCTGTATCGAGGATATTGTCGCCCTTGTGGCGCTGTATCGTCCCGGCCCGATGGAGAACATACCGACCTATTGCGAGGTCAAGAACGGGTTGCGGAAAATTGAATCCGTGCATCCGCTGATCGACCATATCCTTGAGGAAACACAGGGCATCATCGTTTACCAGGAACAGGTGATGCAGATCGCTCAGGTCATGGCTGGGTACTCCCTTGGTGGTGCCGACCTGCTGCGCCGCGCGATGGGTAAGAAGATCAAAGAGGCGATGGATGCCGAACGCCCCAAATTCGAAAAGGGCGCGGGTGAAAACGGCGTGGATGCCAAGAAAGCCAGCGAGGTTTTCGACCTGCTGGAGAAATTCGCCAACTACGGCTTTAACAAATCCCATGCCGCCGCTTATGCGGTGGTCAGCTATCAGACCGGCTGGCTTAAAGCGAACCACCCGGTCGAGTTCATGGCCGGTGTCATGAACTGCGATATCCACCTGACCGACAAGCTGGCCGTCTATTTCGAAGAGGTCCGCAAAGGGCTTGAGTTGCCCTATGTGCCCCCTTGCGTGAACCGATCTCAAGCGACCTTCGATGTGGTGAACGGAGAGCTTGTATATGCGCTGGGCGCCTTGAAAAACGTGGGCGTTGAGGCGATGAACTTGGTGGTCGATGGTCGCGCGGAAAAGCCCTTTGTGAACCTGTTCGATTTCGCCCGCCGGGTTGATCTGAAAAAGGTCGGCAAACGCCCGCTGGAAATGATGGCGCGGGCGGGCGCGTTCGATCAGTTGGACAAGAACCGCCGCCGCGTGTTCGAAAGCCTTGATCCTCTGGTGCAGTATTCCGCGGCGATCCATGAACAGAAGAATTCGAACCAAGTGTCGCTGTTTGGTGAGGCGGGCGATGACCTGCCCGAACCGCGCCTGTCGCCCACGCCCGATTGGCTGCCCGCAGAACGGCTGAGCGAGGAATTCAAGGCCATCGGCTTTTACCTCTCGGGCCATCCGCTGGACGACTATATGCCTGCGCTGAAACGCAAGCAGGTCATGACGCTGGACGAGGTGACGGAAAAGGCACGTTCGGGTCCGTTCATCGCCAAGATGGCCGGTGTTGTTGCCGGTCGACAGGAGCGGAAATCGGCGCGCGGCAACCGGTTTGCCTTTGCGCAGCTTTCGGACCCCAGCGGTGCGTATGAGGTCACGCTGTTCTCGGAAACGTTGGAGAAATCGCGCGAGTATCTGGAAACTGGCGCGCAAGTTGTATTAACCGCCGAGGCCACAATGGAAGCTGATCAGCTGAAACTGCTTGGCCGCTCTGTCGGCCCGGTGGATACGGTAGTGGCCGAGGCGGGTGCGACCGGCCTGCGCATCTTTGTGGACGAGGAACAGGCCCTGCCTACCGTGGCCAAAGTGCTAGAGGACGCGGCTGGCGCGGCCAAAAACGCCGCGCGCGGGCCTATCCAATTGCTGCTGATGGCGCCCGGATTGCCCGGCGAGGTCGAGATGGATCTGGGCCAGAACTTCCCCATCAATCCGCAAATTAAAGGCGCGATCAAATCGCTGGAAGGCGTGATGTCGGTCGAGGAGTTCTGACCCCGCCTTTTGTTGCCAGACACAATCCCTCGGGCTAGGCTGACTTTGGTCGGTTTCGGGCCAAAGGAGGGTTTGACATGGTGATTTTAGGTCTCGGGTTCAGAACTGTTGCGCTTGCTGCTGTGGCGTCCTTGGCATTTGCCTCGGCAGGGGTGGCTGATGACAAGAAGAAAAAGCAGACAATCGAAGGTGCGCTCATCGGGGCCGGTGTCGGGGCGTTGGTCGGAGACGGCAAGGGCGCAGCAATCGGCGGCGTAGCTGGTGCGATCATCGGGCATAACTGGAAATGAGAGCCATGATGAACACCTCCAGACTGATCCTAAGCGCCGTGCTCTTAATAACGCCAACTTTCGCTGCGGCGGATGAGGCGGCTGAACAGATGGTGCAGGATGCATTGCCAGTGATGCATTATACCTGCGCGTCGATTGCCGAAGAGGCAGACGGAGACGAAGCCTTTGTCGTAGAGGTCGTCGGGAAAATGACGGCCCTGTCGCTATATAACCGTCAGATCAATATCGAAGATCACGCAACGACCGATGAGGAAAAGGCCCAATTGCGTGAAGCCTTCATAGCGGCGCTTTCCGAAGGCTGCGCTGCGGACAAGAACGCTCTTTTGGGAGGTGTGGTCGACAATGCGGTGAAAACGACGCTGGGGTTATAAGCAGTCAGTAATGCGGCGGGCGTTCGTCTCCGAACACGACCCCACCTGATCCTTCCTGCGCCCGTTCAGCCTCGCGCTGCAACAGCATCTCGACGCGCCGGGTCAGGCGATCGATCTCACTCTGTTGGGTTGTAACGACCGTGTTCAGCTCTTCGACCGTGCGGGTCAGGTGGGCGATCTGCTCTTCCAGATGCTGCATGGGGCTCTCCTTTGGGCGTGGTCATAGCGGCGCTTTGACCTCAACACCAGTGAAAGCGCGCCTTGCCCAGATGCGGGCCATGGGATAGACCGCGCGCGGAACATGAACCGCAAGGACGCCCCACATGGCCAAGCCCAAGAAACAGCCCCGCCCCAAGGCCGTCACGCCGAAAGGGTTCCGCGACTATTTCGGCCAGGAAGTCTCGCAGCGCACCGAGATGCTGCGGACGATTGCGGATGTCTATCATCGGTACGGGTTTGACGCTCTGGAAAGCAGCGCGGTTGAGACGGTCGAGGCGTTGGGCAAGTTCCTGCCCGATGTGGATCGCCCGAACGAGGGTGTGTTTGCGTGGCAGGAGTTTGACGACGGCGGCAACGGTGACTGGATGGCCCTGCGCTATGACCTGACCGCGCCTTTGGCCCGTGTCTATGCGCAGCACCGCAACGACCTGCCGACGCCCTATCGCCGCTATGCGATGGGTCCGGTCTGGCGCAATGAAAAGCCGGGGCCGGGGCGGTATCGTCAGTTTTATCAATGCGATGCGGATACGGTGGGCACAGCCTCGATGGCTGCCGACGCCGAAATCTGTGCGATGCTGTCGGACACGCTGGAGACCGTGGGCATCCCCCGCGGCGACTATCTGGTGCGGGTGAATAACCGCAAGGTTCTGAACGGTGTGCTGGAGGCGATGGGTCTGGGCGAAGATGCCGCCGCCCGCGACAATGTTCTACGCACCATCGACAAGTTTGACAAAGTAGGTGAAGCCGGTGTGCGCGAGCTGCTGACCAAGGGCCGTCTGGACGCCTCGGGCGCGTTCATCGACGGTGTGGGCCTCAGCGACGATCAGGCCGAGCCAGTGATTGCCTTCCTGACCTCGAAGGCTGCGGATACCGCCGGTACACTGGCAAACCTGCGTGCTGCCGTGGGCGACAGCAAGATCGGCGCGGATGGGATTGCCGAGTTGGAACAGATCGGCGCTCTGCTTGATGCGGGCGGCTATGGCTCGGACCGGATTGAGATCGACCCCTCGGTCGTGCGGGGCCTCGGGTACTATACCGGCCCGGTTTGTGAGGCCGAGCTGACCTTTGAGATTTTCGATGAGAAAGGCCGTAAGCGGCAGTTCGGATCGGTTTCGGGCGGCGGCCGCTATGACGACTTGGTCAAGCGGTTTACCGGGCAGGAAGTTCCTGCGACTGGCGTGTCCATTGGAGTTGACCGGTTGCTGGCCGCCCTGCGCGAAAAGGGCCGGATTGCCGCGCAGGCGACTGGTCCCGTGGTTGTGACCGTAATGGACCGCGACCGCATGGCCGATTATCAGGCGATGGTGGCCGAACTGCGCAATGCAGGCATCCGGGCCGAGGTCTATCTGGGTAACCCCAAGAACTTTGGCAATCAGCTGAAATACGCAGACAAGCGGAACTCTCCCATCGCGGTGATCGAGGGGGGCGATGAAAAGGCCAGTGGGATCGTGCAGATCAAGGACCTGATCCTTGGGGCCAAGATCGCCGAAAGCGCCACGCTTGAGGAATGGAAAGAACGCCCCAGCCAATTCGAAGTGCCGCGTAGCGATCTGGTCGCCAAGGTACGCGAAATTCTGGACAGTCAGGACTGACCCATGCCCAACCGTTCCCAGATACAAGCCCGCGCTGCGATGATGCGCGTGAGGTTCGAGGCCGCAGGCGCACAGGTCGTGGACCCTCCGCTGCTGCAACCGGCCGACACGCTGCTGGACCTTTATGGTGAGGATATCCGCGCGCGTGCCTATGTGACTACGGACGCGCTGCGGGGCGAGCAGATGCTGCGCCCGGACTTCACCCTGCCCGTGGTGCAGATGCACATGTCCGACGGGGCCGAGCCTGCCCGATACACCTATTCAGGCGAGGTATTCCGCCGTCAGGAGCATGACCCTGATCGCTCGAATGAATACATTCAGGTCGGCTACGAAGTGTTCGACCGCAACGATCCTGCAGGCGCGGATGCTGAGGTGTTTTCGCTGTTCGCGCTGCAATTGCGAGGGCTGCCTTTGCGCGCGGCGACCGGGGATATCGGCATCCTGACTGCCGCTGTCGAGGGCCTTAAGACCACGGACCGGCGCAAGGCGGCGCTGATGCGGCACTTGTGGCGGCCTCGTCGCTTCCGGGTGCTGCTGGACCGCTTTGCCGGTCGCAAACCGGGACCTGAAGGGCGCGACAGCCTGTTGGATGCGGAAAATCCGCTGGATCCGGACATCCCAATGATCGGCAAGCGCCGTGCCTCCGAGATCGAAGCGCGGATCGCTGCCTTGCGCGAAGATCGCGACACACCGCCTATCTCCGACAACGAACTGGTTGGGCTGGAAACCCTGCTGAACGTGCGTGAGACCATGCCCTTTGCGTTGGAACGGCTGCGCGACGTGGCGGTGGATCTGCCGCAGATCACTCCGGCGCTGGACCGACTTGAGGCGCGGATTGCCTCGCTACAGGCGCGTGGCGTGGATGTGGAACGTCTGGATTTCGAGGCCGCCTATGGCCGCACCTCGATGGAATATTATGACGGGTTTGTCTTTGGCTTCTACGCCGAGGGTCGCCCCGATCTGCCCCCCATCGCCACCGGCGGGCGCTACGATGCGCTGACGCGGCAGTTGGGCAACGGGGCCGAAATTCCGGCTGTGGGAGGTGTCATCCGCCCCGACCTGATGCTTGAGATCGAGGAGGACGCGCAATGAGCCTGAAACTGGGCGTGCCCTCGAAGGGCCGGTTGATGGAGAAGACCTTTGGCTGGTTCGAAAAGCGCGGCATCACTCTGTCGCGCAGCGGGTCAGATCGGGAATATGCGGGTAAGGTCGAGGGCATCGACGGCGTATCGCTGATCCTGCTGTCCGCCGGGGAAATCCCGCGTGAACTGGCGGCAGGTCGCATTCATCTGGGCGTCACCGGCATTGATCTGGTGCATGAGAAACTGCCCCGCTGGGAACAACAGGTCGAGGAGATCTCGCAGCTTGGGTTTGGCAAGGCCGACCTGATCATCGCGACACCTGCTTGCTGGGTTGATGTAGACACGCTGGATGATCTGGACGCGGCAGCAGCGGCGTTTCGCAAAACCCACGGCCACCGGTTGCGGATTGCCACCAAGTATCACCGGCTGGTGCGCGAGTTCCTGACCGATGCGGGCGTGGCCGATTACACTCTGGTCGATAGTCAGGGCGCGACCGAGGGCACGGTGATGAATGAGACCGCCGAGGCGATTGCCGATATCACATCTACCGGCGAGACGCTGCGAGCGAACCACCTCAAAATCCTGACCGACGGGCTGATCCTGCAATCGCAGGCGACCCTGTGGCGCAGTCGGGTGGCGAAATGTGACCCCGAGACAAAGGCCACTCTGAACGCATTGCTGGATCGCCTGCGTTAAAGCACGCCGATCTCGGCAAGCGCGCGATTCAGATCGTCGGGCAAGGCATCGTCCTGTTCTCGCCCTTCCGGCAGGTCGGCGGGGGTGTCCTCGGGTTTGAGATAGCGCCAGCCCTGGAACGGGCGTTTGAGCGCGGTCTGGGTGCGATGGACCTGTGGGTCCAGCACGATAGCGCAGCGGCGAATGCCGTCTTCGCCGCGCACCTCATCCAGACGCAGGATGCGCTGACGGCATTGGATTACGCCCTTGATCACCCAATAGATTGATCCGCCATTCAGAATCTCGGCCTCGCGCTTGGGCCACATGCGGGTGACATGGCGCGGGCAGCCGTCCTCGTAAAGCGGTCTGCGACTGTCCTGCCACGCCATCAGCGTATCAACGCTTTCCGATCCGACGGACAGTTTGATGAGGTTTACGTACTTATCCACAGCTTTCCCACAGAGTCGTCCCAAGGCCCACCTTTATATTGTAGCTCGCTATGCGGCGTCATCAAGGTGTTGTGGTTTGGATGTGAATTGCGGTAATCTGGATACCTCTTTCAAAACAGGGAATCACCAATGAGCCGCTTTGCCGCCCCCATCGCCGAGCAGATCTGGGACATGAAATACCGCTTTAAAGAAGCGGATGGCACGCCCATCGACCAGACGGTCGAGGATAGCTGGCGACGCATAGCCCGCGATCTGGCGCGGGTCGAGGATGACGCGGCCCATTGGGAAGATAAGTTCTACGCAGCGCTGGAAGATTTTAAATATCTGCCCGCTGGTCGCATCACTGCGGGTGCAGGTACAGCGCGTCAGGTGACTCTGTTCAACTGTTTCGTCATGGGCACCGTGCCCGACAGCATGGGCGGTATTTTCGACATGCTGAAAGAGGCCGCGCTGACCATGCAGCAGGGTGGGGGGATCGGTTACGATTTCTCGACCATCCGCCCGCGGGGGGCGGATGTAAAAGGCGTGGCGGCGGATGCTTCTGGACCTTTGTCGTTCATGGATGTGTGGGACGCGATGTGCCGGACGATCATGTCCGCAGGCTCGCGTCGTGGGGCGATGATGGCGACCATGCGCTGCGACCACCCCGACATCGAGCAGTTCATCACCGCGAAATCTGACCCGGCGCGCCTGCGCATGTTCAACATGTCGGTTCTGGTGACGGATCCGTTCATGGAGGCCGTCAAGGCCGATGGCCCGTGGGAACTGGTCTTTGGTGACAAGGTTTATCACACAGTTCAGGCACGCGATCTGTGGAACAAGATCATGCAGGCCACCTATGACTATGCCGAGCCGGGTGTGATCTTCATCGACCGCATCAACAAGGCCAACAACCTGAGCTATGTGGAAACCATCGCCGCGACGAACCCGTGTGGCGAGCAGCCCTTGCCGCCTTATGGTGCGTGCCTGTTGGGTTCGATCAATCTGGCGCGACTGGTGGCGGACCCGTTCGGGGATACGGCGCATTTGGATGAGGCCGCCTTGCAAGAGCTGGTCGCTACGGCTGTGCGCATGATGGACAATGTTGTGGACGCGTCGAAATTCCCGCTGGCCGAGCAGGAAGCCGAAGCACAGGACAAGCGCCGGATTGGGCTGGGCGTGACCGGGTTGGCCGATGCGCTGCTGATGTTGGGTTTGCGCTATGGGTCAGACGAAGCGGCGCGTCAGACCGAGCGCTGGTTGCATGCGATCGCCCGCGCCGCCTATCTGGCCTCGGTCGATTTGGCGAAGGAGAAGGGTGCGTTCCCGCTGTTTGACGCCGAAAAATACCTGGCCAGCGGCAACATGCAGCAAATGGATGAAGACGTGCGTGACGCGATCCGCGAACATGGCATCCGCAACGCGCTGCTAACCTCAATTGCGCCGACTGGGACGATTTCGCTCTATGCAGGGAACGTGTCTTCGGGGATCGAGCCGGTCTTTGCCTACGCCTACACGCGCAAGGTATTGCAAAAGGATGGCTCGCGCACCGAGGAAGAGGTAGTGGACTACGCCGTGCAGATGTGGCGCGACAAGTTCGGCGATGTCGCCTTGCCCGACTATTTCGTGAACGCGCAAACGCTTTCCCCGTCTGATCACGTTAAGATGCAGGCCGCCGCGCAAAAATGGATCGATAGTTCGATTTCCAAGACGATCAATTGTCCCGAAGATATCAGCTTTGACGCCTTCAAAGACGTTTACATGCAGGCCTGGGATCAGGGCTGCAAAGGCTGCACCACCTATCGCCCGAATGACGTGACCGGCTCGGTCCTGACAGTGTCCGAAAGCGCCGACAAAGCCCCCGGCGAAAGCGCCGATGCCCCGCATCAGGTGGATGGCGGCGAGGTTGTCTATATGTCCGAACCACTGGACCGCCCGCAATCGCTGGAGGGATCGACTTACAAGTTGAAATGGCCCGATAGCGAACACGCGATCTATCTGACCATCAACGATATTGTCATTGGTGGCCGTCGCCGCCCGTTTGAGGTGTTCATCAACTCGAAGAACATGGAGCATTACGCCTGGACGCTGGCGCTTACGCGGATGATCTCGGCCGTGTTCCGTCGTGGAGGAGATGTGTCCTTTGTGGTCGAAGAGCTGAAAGCCGTCTTTGATCCACGCGGCGGTGCGTGGGTTAAAGGCAAGTACATCCCTTCGATACTTGCTGCGATTGGCGGCGTGATCGAGCAGCACCTGATCAATATCGGTTTCCTTGAAGGCGAGGGCATGGGGCTGAAATCAGATCCGCAGGCGCAGGTCGTCAATATGGATGCTCCGCGTGGCAAAGCGTGCCCGTCCTGCGGGCAGTTCGACATGGCAATGATCGAAGGCTGCATGACCTGCCGCAGTTGCGGCCACTCTAAGTGCGGATAAAGTTTAGACTACTGTGGAACTGTGTGGGTGAGCATAAATAGCCCATAGTGCTGATTTTTGCGCCCATTTGAACGGTCTTTAATGCCCACAGATTCTTAAGGTACTGAAATAAAATAAAAAAGATTCCTTTAGAGTTTTGAGATTGTTCTGCTTTGGGCGACCATCGATAGCAATCGCGCTATTGACCAGGACCAGAAAATCTCAAGACTGTGGCCATGGAACCAAATCGTCTCATACGCGTCACACGCAAAAGCTGACCAGAATGTTGTACTTGCCCAGCAAAACCGCTCGGGCAGTTCCATGGCTATCGGATACCGAATTTATGAAAAACAAATCGCCTATCGAGGATTCCCCTCAATACTCCGAATTGAACGCTCGATTTTCCCGTTTTCTGCTGGACTTCCGAAAGGAAAAACTCGCGCAGCAACTTGCCGGAGACGACGAAAACCGTGGCGAGATCACTCGCGGAGACTTTCAGTCATTCAAAGCGCGGATGACTGAGGGTTTAGAACTAACCGATTACGATCTAGATCGTATTCACCGCCGAGTATTGTCTATACTTCTCCGCGCCTAGGCGGGCTCGGTGCTGCAAGACGAATGAGGCCGGAAGGCTTGAAACTGGCGCGTAGACCGATCCGCTTTGACAATGAGTCAGTCCTGAATCTCACTTGAACGTCTACGGTTACTTCACTGCGCACTCTCCAGTGAAACAACAAACACGTTGTTCTAAGCTACTCCCGCTCTTCTCTTCAATGCGCATCATCAGCGGGTCGCAGCCCAAACCAGACATTCAACAGCGATGTTTGTTGATCCCGAGGAGCGGATTGGTCCGTTCATGCAACGATGCTACCAAAAGTGGAAACCGCGCATACAGCCAGTATCCGGGATATGAAAACCTTTCTATTCGGGCAATCCACCAGCAACCATCGCACCAAAATACCGGTCCTGGTCCTCAGTATGCATAAAGGGTGTGTTTCTGTGTGTAGAAACACGGAAGTCCGGCCGGATTTCTAGTAATTTCTTTGCTTCAACCTGTGCATCTTCCAGACGTCCCATTTCAGCAAGAGTTGCGACCAAGATACGGCGCGGAGGAAGCGACTTTGGATAAGTTGAGATACCGGTTTTTGCCAGCAGAATTGCCTGTTTGTAATCTCTGATTAAGAAATGAGAAAGGGCCGCGTTAAAATTGTACCAGCCGGGATAACGCGGGTTGACCTTTTTTGCCTTGTTGTTCCACTCAATCGCTTCGGCTGGCTCACCCATAAGCGACCGTAGAAAGCCCATACCATATAGAACCTCAGGATCATTGGGGTTCTCCCGTATTGCCCGCTGAAATGCCTGGTATGCGAGTTGATGATCGTGGTCAGCAAACAAATGTAGCTGGCCCAAGCGGTGTTGAACGCGATAGTCCGATTGATCCAGTTCTAACGCACGCTGTGCGTGCCTGCGGGCTTTGTTCAGCGCGGTTTCTGGATCGTCCGACCCACCAAAGCGCCAAAGACTAAGGTAGCGACCGCTCAATTCAATATGTGCAGAAAGGTAGTCTGGATCGAGCACTATGGCTCGTTCCAGTAGTTCAATTGCCTCTTGCCGACTCGCAGTATTCAGCAGCTTGCTTTTGGCGACAGCCCTCAGAAAAAGTTCATACGCTTCTAGATCATCGGTTGGCCGTTTCCTAAGCGAAGCGATTTCTTCTTCCTCAACTACAATTTTTAGGGTGGATGCGATTTCCCGAATAAGGTCGGCCTGAGCGGAAAACAATTCTTCGACGCCAACGTCATATTGTTCCGACCATAGAGCGTGCCCCGACTCTGTCTCTATCAGTGTTGAGTTAATCGAAATATTCTCGCCAACGCTCTGAACGCTACCTGACAGAACATATCGCACACCGAGCTCTCGACCTATTTCTCGCGGTTTGGCCAAGCTGTCCGCAAAGGTAATCGAAGTAGAACCAGCAATCACAAATAGCTGTGGAAACTTCGAAAGCTGCGTCGTGATTGCTGCTCCAAAACCTTCTGCCAGATAGCCGACCTCTTCAATTTTTGAGCGGTTCTCAAAGGGCAAAACGACGATGGACGGTTCGTCTGGGATGGCAAGCGCAAACTCCTCTTGTTCGGTCAGGGGTGCCGCATCTCTGGATCGCCACCATACGACCGAAACCAGCACCAAACAGATGCATGCTGCACCGATTAGAGTTGGCACCCACTTGGATATCGTTGGTTTCGTATGCGCAATTGGTTTTGATAAAGCCAAAGCCTTGGCCTTGTCATCCAGAACGATTTCGAAGGCTCGGACTGGTCTCTCTATGTTTTTGACTTCGGTCTCACCCAGATCCTCGAAATTCAGATCCAGCTTGTCCTGTACCTGGTCCCTTACGCTGCGGTGAATGCAAATACCTCCTGGCTCAGCCAAGCCTTCAAGTCGAGCGGCGACATTGACGCCATCACCATAAATGTCTCCATCCTCGGCAATCACATCTCCGATATTGATGCCGATCCGAAACACAATTCGTTCGCTTTCTGGAACGTCCGAATTTCGAGAGAGCATTTCGTTTTGAACAGAAACGGCAAATTTCATTGCCTGTACGGTGCTTTCGAACTCCAGTAGAGCACCATCACCTATCAATTTGATCGTCTTGCCACCATAACTCGCCGCAAAGGGGTCAATGAGTTCAGACCGATGCGACTTTAGTGCTGCCAGCGTCGCTGCCTCATCGCGTTCCATCAGTCGCGAGTAGCCCACGACGTCAATACTCAAGATAGTGGTAAGGCGGCGTTCCACTCCCGTTCTCCCCTACACCGAAGATTATCCACCCTGATCTATTGAATCCATAGTTCTGCTATTCGCCCTATACCAAATCGCATATTTGAGGCGCCGGTCAGGCTTCGACAAAGTCAGATTTTTCATGACGGAGACCAAGCATGGTAACCAATAGACGCTGACACTGTGTGGGCGATGAGGTGGTGCGTGGCGGTGTGGAGTATTCGTCATGCAAGCTTTAAATCTACCCGTCATTCGAGTTGGCCGATCTGCGTGGAACAAAGGTCGGGTTATTGGCCAGAAGCGCCCGCTTTTGCCAAGGCATGTCTGGGCAATACGCGTTCGCTTAGAAATTTCAGAAGATCATAGGAACTTAGCACTCTTCAATTTAGCAATAGATAGTAAGCTCCGTGGTTGCGATCTTGTTCGCCTGAAAGTTGCAGACGTATTTGCCGCTGGACAAGTAAAGGAACGCGCGTCTGTCAACCAAAGCAAGACAAAGATACCCGTTCGTTTTGAAATTAGTAGTGGTACGCGAAACTCGCTTTTGAATTGGCTGAAACAACCTGCAATGAAAAGATCCGAGTACTTGTGGCCAGGGCGTTTTCAGCATCGGCTGCATATTTCTACTCGTCAGTACGCGAGGTTGGTTCAGTCATGGGTCGCTTCGATTGGGCTTGATCCCAGTCAGTATGGGACCCATTCAATGCGACGCACAAAAGTGGCGCAGATTTATCGTAGAACAGGTAACTTGCGAGCCGTGCAGCTATTGCTTGGTCACACCAAGATGGACAGTACAGTGCGTTACCTGGGTGTAGACATCGAAGACGCACTCGCCATCGCGGAAGCCACCGAGATGTGATCTATCAGGCCGCTTTCGAGCGGCCTTTTTTTGCGCGAACCCTGAGAGTAGAATTTTCAGCCCTAAGCGGACCTGGCACAACTCAGGGCGAAGACAACTCGGCTGTTTGTCCTCCAAGCCTTTCGCGCAGACGAATGGCATAGTTTCCCAACGCTGAAACCGACTTCAAGCAAGGGCAGAAACCGACCCTGTGCACTTTAGCATGGTCTAAACACGTAGCGACCAGTATGAAACAAAAAGGAGGACAACACGTGGAGCGAAAGCTGGCAGCCATACTGATTGCTGATCTTGTCGGCTTTACCGCCCGAATGGAGCGGGACGAGAAAGGCACGCTCGAAGTCCTCTCAGCGCACATTGACAAAACCGCTGTTCCGCTTGTCGGTCGGCATCACGGTCGCATCGTCAAACAGATGGGTGACGGTCTGCTCGCCAGCTTCGACAGCGCTGTTGACGCTGTTTCCTGCGCGGTTGAGTGGCAAAGTTCGCCATTGGTGGGCACCGATCCACTTCGCTTTCGCATCGGCGTCACTCTTGGAGACATTATCATGCGCGACGGAGATGTTTTTGGTTCCGGTGTGAACCTTGCGTCAAGGTTGGAGCAGCTTGCCCCGCCAGGCGGTGTGTTGGTGTCTGAAGATGTTTATCGTGTGGTCGGGAACCGTATACCGGTCGTTTGGGAAGATGCTGGTAAGCTTACGGTGAAGAACGTTGCCGAACCGGTACATGCTTGGCGCATTGGCGGGTCAAGCGCAGTTTGCGCTGAACCGCCTCGGCCTGAATCATCAGGAAAAGCCACTATTGCGGTCTTGCCACTACACAACATGAGCGACGACCCCGAACAGGCCTTCTTTAGCGACGGGATTGCGGAAGACATTATTGTGGGCTTATCGCGTTTTCGGACGCTCAAGGTTGTTTCCAGAAATGCGTCTTTCAGGTTCCGGACACAGGACAAAAATCCGGCCAAAATCGCGGAAGCTCTCGGCGCAGATTACCTGGTTGTAGGCAGCGTGCGGAAGGCCGGCAGTCGCGTGAGAATCTCGGTACAACTTGCTGACGCCCGTACAGGCACTCAACTCTGGTCGGATCGATACGACCACGAACTGGAAGATGTTCTAGCGGTTCAAGACGAGGTGGCCCGAAATATCGTCGCAGTGTTGCCGGGCAGGGTCCAGCACGATGTCGTCGACCGTTCGACACAGAAACCAACGGATCAGATGAAGGCCTATGAACTGATGCTTAAGGGCAAGGCGTTACGCGACGGCCTGAACGCCCGAGATACGGCCAAGGCGAGAGCGTTGTTGGAACGAGCGGTCGCGCTCGATCCCTCTATCGCGCGATCTTATATGTATCTCTCAGATACATATGTCATAGATTTGTGGCTTGGGCTGGCGGACGCTGATGCACCCACGCACACATTGAAAATAGCCCGAAAGGGCGTGGCACTCGATAACCGCGACGTCTACATTCAGGACCAGCTTGGTTTTGCTTATCTCTGTGCCGGATTGTGGGATGAGGCAGAAGCGCAATTTAAGAAAACACTTTCCATGATAGAAAGTGAAGCGGAGTCTATGGCCTGGTGTGGTTATGCTTTCCTACTACTCGGCCAGCACGAAAAGGCGCGCGAGGTGGTTTCGAAAGCTATGGGACTGGATCCGCTGCATCCACCTGCCATCGACTGGATTATGGGGCAGGTCGAATTTTTCAACGGCAACTATGAAGCAGCGCTTAGTTTTCTAATGGGAGCAGCCCGGCTTAACTCGCTGGCTGCCGCATTTGTCACCGCATCTTACGCGCAGCTCGGACGAGAGCGAGACGCCGCCGATGCGTTGCGAGAATTCGTGATCGAACGTCACGATGAGTTCACAAGTCGAGGTATCGTGGTTGAGGATGACACGTTAGATAGCCTTGCACGCGGGTTTCGGTCTATGTGGCGGCGACCGGATGATTTTAAACTTCTCACCAATGGCCTAAGGGCGGCAGGTATGACCGGCTGACGCCGAGTTTTGCTCTTTTGTCCAACTGCCGCGGCCTCAATTACGCGTTTCTCTGCGCCCTGTTTTTTCGGCCGATGGCAGTCCAAAGCGGACTTGAAATGCAAGACTTTACAATTCTGGCTTAGCGGACAGAAGCTGGCGCAATCAAACCGAGCAAACAAACGAGACTGACCTGCCCGAAGACAGGCCAGCACCAGCTCCTTAAGCCTGTCTAGAATCATTAATTCGTCACTCGGGATTAAAGCTGAAAGAAATCGAACGTTGGCCACAGAGTGGGCATCAATGTCATACTTCCCCAAAAATATGTGCTGAAGATGGGAAAACCTCGAAAAGGTCGCAAGCATGTTACGTCAATCTTTAATCCTCTGACGACTTTTTCTCATCGTAGTCCCTAAGAAGGGCATGTGTGAATTGTACAAACAGCGTGATGAAGACCCCGACGCCTACAAAAATATACAACACGGTAAAGAGTTTTCCTGTGTCGGTTACGGGCGTTAGGTCACTGAGGCCGACCGTAGAAATAGTAGTTGCACTGAAGTACAGCGCGTCCACCCAAGACCACCCCTCGACGCTGACATAAAACAAAGTTCCGGAGAGCAGCAAGAGTATTGCAAGGGTGAGCGCTCCGCGGAATCTGGGGCTACTCCACGAGCGGACAATCGCTTTTAAGAGCCTGTAGAAATTCAAAAAAAATGTAAACATTCCACCGTCCCATCCATAGTTTTGTTTGGCAGATGGTTGAGGTGTCAATGCAATCCGTCAAGGGAACTCTGCTACATCGGAGCCGAGATTGGTATTAATCGGTTTTCGGCAGAACTAAAAAGACAACCGGTCAAATGGGTGCAAAACGCTCAATTTGCTCTGATGGTAAAATTCCATATATGCTTTTGTACAGGCTCCCAAATCGTCCCAGATCGGTGAATCCGTGAGCGAGCGCCACTTGCTTCACCATGGGTTTTTGCTGAGACGCCTGAACAAGTTCATCATGGACATTGGCCAGTCTTTGAAGAGCAAAAAATCGTGCTGGTGTTTCACCCGTTACATCGCGAAATGCTGAGATCAATGTTGGCGCGCTTACCGCGGTTACTCGACACAGATCCGCCACTGATGGCCTTTTTGACAAGGCGGAAGAATAGTACTCTCGTGTTTTTGAGACCAAACCCACTTTTTGAGACCAAGTCGCTTTGCGTGCATTCCCACTATTCACAGATAAGGCAAAGAATATCGCAAGCGTCCTTGCAAGACGCGCCTCCAAGTCACCCTGGGTATGTTGACCATCGGCTTGGTTCATTATGCAGCTAAGTGTTCGCACCAAAGCTGCGTGAAAATCCGAAGACAGTTTCACAATAACTGTTGGTCCGAGAAAATCCGATGTGTTTCTGCCGGAAAAAAGTTGAACCTCTTCGAGAAATCGTTGCAAAGGCACACGACCACATAACGAAGTTCGATTGCGTGCGATTACCTCGGTTTCCGATGCAGTGAAATTGAAGAAAATGGAGTTTTCTTCCAAAGGAACGCCACTTACCGTCCATAACTCTGAAGCGCAGATTGGTACAGTGAAATTAGCGAAACTTTCACTTTGTGCGGTTCTCACCAATGCATTGGGCTTGAAGCGGGTACTAGACAAACGGGAAAGCCCTAAACGAGCTGTGAGAATTGCGCCTTCGTCAGCCCCCTTTCCCAACTGTATCACGTCGCCATCGAAAACCTCTCCTGTAATTGCTTCACGTACGGTTGCCGCAAAAAGCTCCGGTTTGCCTTCGCCAAGTTCCTTAAAAAAGTTCATATCGATTTTCCTCGGAGAGTTGGCTACCTTCGTTAAAATTAAACAATCGAATGCTTTGATATTCCTGGGGTGAAAGATATGCGCAAAAATCAATTGTCAACGCTCTGCGTGGTAATCTCAAGCATGCTGGCAACGCTGGCGAGCGCTCAAGAGGATTCTACAAGAACTCTCATAACGAATGTTCATGTTTTTGACGGGGTAAACGAAGCACGCATCGAGAATGCTAACGTTTTGATCGAAGATAATCTCATAACCGCTGTTTCTTCCGACCCAATCGAAGCCGAGAACGCGGTGGTGATTGACGGTGGCGGTCGCACGATGATCCCAGGATTGATCGATGTCCATTGGCACACGACGTATGCCTACACCCCTGCATCCGTTCTAATGTTGAATCAAGGCGACATGTCGGAAGTGGCCATTCGCAGTATGAAGGGGGCTGAAGAGACTTTAATGCGTGGATTTACCACCGTTAGAGACCCTGGCGGAAATCCGTTTACGATCAAGAAACTGATTGACGCTGGTGAATACCCCGGTCACCGCATTTTGCCCTCCGGACCATTCATGAGCCAAACGTCAGGCCATGCCGACTTTCACACGCTGCTTGAAAACCCAAGAAACTCCAACTCTGAACTGAGTTATTGGGAAAAAAATATGATGGCGATGATTTCTGATGGCGTACCGGAAGTCAGAAAGAGAACCAGAGAAATCCTCAAGTTTGGTGCTACTCAGGTCAAAATCACGACTGGTGGTGGTGTCTCTTCCCAATACGATCCGCTGGATGTGAGCGAGTATTCGGTCGACGAAATTCGCGCGGTAGTCGAAGAGGCAACGAACTTTAACACCTATGTTTTAGCGCATGTGATGACGGACAGAGGCATCCGAACCTCAATAGAAAACGGCGTAATGAGCATTGAGCACGGCTTCTTCGCATCAAGAGAAACACTGGAATTGATGAAGGAAAAAGGCGCTTGGCTCAGTCCTCAGGCGATGTTTGAGGCCGATATGGTTTGGGACAGCCCAGTTAGTGCTAAAAAGTGGAAACAGGTGACTGATGCTGTAGACGCGCTGTACCCAATGGCCGTCGAAATTGGCGTGAATCTCGCCTTTGGCACCGATCAACTCATGGATCCATCAAAGGCGTATCAACAGAGCGAATATCTTGTGAGGTTGGGAACTTGGATGACTCCTTATCAAGCGCTCAAGATAGCGACCTCTGAAAATGCCCGCCTAATGGAAATGAGTGGCCCTCGTCATCCCTACCAAGAAGGTCCACTCGGAGTTATCAAAGATGGCGCATACGCTGATCTGATCCTCGTGGACGGCAACCCACTTGAAAACTTGGAGCTTGTAGGGGACCCAAACGAAAACTTCGACCTGATTATGAAGGACGGTGTCATCTATAAAAACGAGCTTTGAACTGCGTTTCGCTTGGAGCCCAGGTATCCATTAATGTCTTAGGCTGGCAGGTGATGACGCATTGACCAACATCCAAGTGGCCATACGGTTGAAAGGGACAAGTCATGAAGATTTGGAGAATAGTCTGTGTTGCCTCTTTGATTTCAACGTCGTTGTCCGCAGAAATCGCTGAGTTAGACTGGAACCAATTGATTGATGAAGAATCTCAGGAATACGTAGATCCTTTCAAAGAACTGACACCTGACCAGCTTAGTGGTCTTGTTAAAGTCGTCCGACTAAAGCTCAGACTGGACAGTGGAGCCCATTCCGAAGATGTCCGCAAAAGTCTTGAAGCGAAAATTCTGGAAAATGAGACGCCGCTGCAAAAGGCTGGAATCGACGTTGATTGGTTGATTGAACAACGATGGGTCGTAGCAGAGCGACGAAAGAAAGCCGCCACGGCTGGTAATCCAGAAATTGACGGAAAAGTCGTAAAGCTGGCGGGCTATGCGATACCCGCACCACCGGATCCTGATGGTACAAACGTCGCTTACTTGGTTCCGGAGAGAGGTATGTGCAGCCATACACCTCCACCGAACCCAAACCAGCTTATTCGTGTTCGATTGCCGGAAGGTTGGTATCCAGAACGCTTTCACGAGCCAGTTCGCCTTACAGGGATAGTTTCTATTTCGCCGTCAGAGAGGACTATGAATTTCGTGGATGGGTACGTTCCAATGAGAGCAACGTATTCATTTGAAGCTCAGCATGTAGAGGCAGGAGATGATCTCCCAGCCTATGGTTGGAAGTTCACTGACACGGATGATGTCAACAGTCCAAGCGCCATTGGAAAACTAGGTTCCGGGGCTGCAAAATTTGACGCGTCAAAATTGGCAAACTTTCGAGCCAAAGCTGCGCGTGAAGCAAATTCGAATTAAAAGTCGCCTGTCTTAAGCATATGGAAGCCAGTGTGTTGCGTGCCCAGACTGTGGATAAAACAGAATGTCATGCTGTAATAATTAACAGAAATTGCTCAAAACGATGTCCAATCTGGCACCAATCAAACACTAAAGTGCTGCTTGAAGCAGAGTCTGTGACTTTGCAAAGTCTGCTTTCTGCGCATAGCTGTCATCGGAGCTTCGCGCGGCATCAGTCAATTTGGATTCGGTATCGAGCGCCGCTGACTTTCGCATAAGTGGCTAGAGGAAGCCTTACACCGCACATACCTAATGTGTTTACAATTCTGCGATGCGGACAACCTATTTGGCACTCGTCTAGCGCGAAGGTTCCCAGAACTACGCGGTGAATTTCGAAGTGCCGCACGCTCCGTCTTGACATGGTTATGCGAACTGGTTCAGCTTGCGGTCATGACGTTCACACGCATCCACTGCCATCGAATATCGGCCTGAGGTCGATAACCCACGCGAAATCCGCGGGAGGCAGCATTGGTATGCGGGCGAGGCTTATATCCTTGTAATTGCTCCAGATTAGAGTGCACGAGTCGGTTCGATTCCGACGCCTCCTACCATCCTCAAGAGGTGTCCGACATGGCGGACGAAGTTACGAACGCAATTGATTTCAACGACATCAAGCAATCGGTCGAGGAGTGCCTCGGACGCACACCCGAAGGCTGGTCCGGCTTGGCCACAAAGCTCTTCACAGAGGTTAAGGAATACTGCGATCTGAAGGGTGCCACCTACCCCTTTGTCCTCCAGATCAAGGAGAAGCTGGGAGAGCTCCATCGGCAACTTGGCTTTCAAACCATTGAGGAGTTGTTGCGGGATTGGGAGCTAGATCATGTACTTGGCTGGGACGCCAACGATCTGTTGGCCAAGCTGGCGACTTGGCAAGCTGGCGACGTCTCTATCGGACCGCTTTACAACGGGGATTACAAATTGGCATTGGGTGCCATCAAAGCTCGTGCCATTTTGATGCCTTGCACGCAGGATCTCTATTTCCCACCAGAGGACAATGAAATCGAGGCCAGCCTCATGCCGAATGCCATCTTCCGTCCCTACCATTCGCCTTGGGGCCATTGCGCTGCTAACCCAGGAAATGATGTGGGCTTCACAGCGCAGTTGGACGCCAACATTCGTGAATTGCTAGGCGAATAGAGCGCGCTGGCACCGGTTGTTCCAAAGGTTTGCGACACATCCCGGTAAAGCGCCAAAGGTTGGGATCGCTGCGATCCACAACAGAGATTTCTGTTTCTTCCAGTCGGTCTTCGGGTTTCAGCCCCAGTTCTACTGCGGTGCCGCACAACACTTGCAAGCTTGTTGAGGTTTTGGATTTCGTGTGCACAGGCATCGCATAGAAGACAACTACAGTAATCAGAAACCAAAACACAAATTTCAGGCATTGCACGTCCTCGCGGACCTAGGCGAAATAAGACTGCAAATTCCAAACGGCTTGTGGGGGTGCAGAGCTTCCGCAAAAAACGGGCCGCAGAGTTGAATGGTAACACAGCTACATTGGGGCCGTGCAAGCTCAGGAAGCACTTTTCAACGGCTGAAAGCGGCCGAGGTAAGGGTGTCTTTGCCCGAATGATGGTAGGCTTTTTCGAATATCACTGTGCAAAGTGGACTGTTATTTTCAATTCTACCTACCTAAAGGCACAGCGACCAGCTTGAGCATCGAAAAGGGTGTATGCGGGCGGCTGATGATCAGACAAAAGGCGAAATGAATACTAAACTGAATGTTGTTGGCGACAGCTGGGGGCGACACCCGGCGCTTCCATTCTGTGCCTTCGTTGGCAAAACAATACGGTTTGCATCCAGCTACACTTAGGCGAGCAGCTTCTCCGCGAGGGTTAGTTGGAGAAACGAAGCCAAATCCCTGCTTCATTATAGCCAGATACTGAAGCGTTCTCGGGCGGCACACTGATGCTGGATTTGACAACAATTTACGGTTTGCCGGCGGGATAGTTTCTCTGCAGATCCGAAATTATGATTCTCAATAGCAACAACTTTATGAACGTTACATTAACGTCTCTTTTCTGCCCGATTTATGGCTGATAAGAACGTCCACGTGAGCAGTGATTTGTTTCTAAGTGCAGGCGGTAAAGATGAGAACCGGACAAAGCGGTCGTGTGGCCATTTCGTGGGCGCAAACAGAATTGGATGGTCTTGAAGGCGCGCCATTGTCGTTCATGGCTGTAGGGGCAGTGTGGTCGTGGCGGGGACATATTCTCTGCGTTGAAGATTCCACAGACACGGCGAAGGGCTTGCGTTCTCGGCTGCCGGATCACTTTATCTCTGAACAAGAGCTGGATGGTGACGCGTTAGGCGTAATTGTTCTGACAAATGGTGCGCAACAGTATTCAGCTTTATTGCACAGCGTCGGCACCCTGGGCGATCCGGTTCTTGTGTTCGAAAATGGATTGCCTACGCGTGAACAAGAATTCTGGGTCGACGAGGTGATCGAGATCAGAGTTGCCAATGATCATGCCACGGGTACAGCGGATACCGTTATTGCATTTCCGACGCGACCCAGCATGGCTTCTGACATTCACCCAGTCACGCGTTTGCCAGCGGTGAATGCTGCTCAGGCAATGGACTGAGCGACATCGCAGTTTTTGCGTCCGAAAAATCACATCTTCTCATGCTCCACGTGTTGACTCTGCCTGAGCTGGGGATATAAGCGCGGCTTCATTGGTGTTGGTGGCCCCCGCAAGGGGATGCCTGTCATGGGGGAAACCTCAAGAGGACAACGCCCTTCATAGTAGGCGTCTGCTCCCTTCACGGGGGAACGCCTTCGACCACAAAGAAGGAGATCAGCCGTGACGAAACGCACGTCTGCCAAGCACAAAATCGACCGCCGGATGGGCGAAAACATCTGGGGTCGTCCGAAATCCCCGGTTAACCGTCGTGAATACGGCCCCGGCCAGCACGGCCAGCGCCGGAAGGGCAAATTGTCGGACTTCGGTCTGCAGCTGCGCGCCAAGCAGAAACTGAAGGGCTACTACGGCGACCTGACCGAGAAGCAGTTCCGTCGCATCTACGCCGAAGCCGAGCGTGTTAAGGGCGACACCGGTGAAAACCTGATCGGCCTGCTTGAGCGTCGTTTGGACGCCGTTGTATACCGCGCCAAGTTTGTGCCGACCGTGTTTGCCGCACGTCAGTTCGTGAACCACGGCCATGTCAAAGTGAACGGCAAGCGGGTCAATATCCCCAGCTACCGCGTCAAAGAAGGCGACGTTATCGAAGTGCGCGACAAGTCCAAGCAACTGGCCGTTGTTCTGGAAGCTGTTGCTCTGGCCGAGCGTGATGTGCCTGACTACATCGACGCCGACCACTCGAAAATGACCGCGACTTTCGTTCGCGCACCGGGCCTGAGCGATGTGCCTTACCCGGTCATGATGGAACCGAACCTGGTCGTCGAATTCTACGCGAAGAACTAATCTTCGCCGATACAGTTAATAAAAAAGGCCGCGATCTTCGCGGCCTTTTTTGTTTCCTACACTGTTCTTGTTCAGAACGTGTCCGCTATCAAACGATGTGCATGAAGAAATCGGCAGCGGATACTTCGACGTCTGCTTTGGCAGAAGTGCCGGTGTCAAAAGTGTCATCGGTAATTACGTCGATATATTCACCTTCACCTGGCCCGAACTCGCCGCCGTTGTTACCCGCTTTGATTGTAAGGCCGAGTATGTCGCAATCACCAAAGTCGGTCTTGTCGAGATATTGCTCCAGCTCTGCGACAGTGATTTCGTTAACACCATCGCCAAAATCGTCGATCTTGAACTTGATGACCTCGTCCTCGCAATCGAGGTAAAGGACAATGTTAGAGATGTCCTTGTCGACAGTAATACACTGTTCGATCTCATACATCAGGTCGTCGACGGCACCGCTTTCGTCAAAAGTGACCACAAGCTGCGATACATCTTCGAATTGGCTAAGATCAACAGTGCCGACTTTACCGTCAGAGCCGTCGCCTTCGGCCACGATGACAATGACCCCAAGCGAGTTCCCCTCGCTATCAAAGGCTTCGAATTCCGCACCACCTTCGAACGCATCGACCAATGCGATACTGGTCAGGTTCACTGGTGTGTTGAAATCAAACGTCAGCGTTCCGCCGCCTGCTTCGTCGTCAGGATCCGAAGAATCCCCGTCTTCGGAAACGATCAAAAGATTCCCCTGAGAGACTGTCGCCAAATCAGTGTCTTCACCAGTTGGATTGGCGCTGTCAAAAATCATGGCTTCGTTTGAAATCCCTGACGGAGAGTTTGAAACACCCGTCACTGTGAAATCGGCAAAAACAAATTGATCTCCGGTATCACCAGCCATCAACGGGCCGTTGTCATCACTTTCAAAGTCGATTGTCCGGGTCTTGGTGGACGACGTGATCGTCGCCATAGAATTAGGGTTACTCTTCTTGGGCATGGCCCCCTCCACATTTAACCAAACAAAACCACACGCAGAAGCTAAAGGACAAAAAGGCAAACAGCCTTAATGTCCACCCACGCGCGGCATACGCCCAAGAGGTTCTAGCCTTTAGGAAATCGCCCCCAATTCCCAGTGCGAATTCTCGCTTTTATCTTTTGGTCCTGAAACACCGATATCATACACGAGTTTGTGACATTCTCAAGAAAATGAGTTTTTTACTTAATTTGACTGCTTTTAATGCGTCGAATCTGCCGCGAAAGTTGCTTTTTTAAAGCGAATAGTCTGCTGCCCTAGATCGGTAACGGCCGTCCCTCGGCAATCGCTTCCATAGCGAAATAGGATGTAACACTATCCAGCTCGACCTTTTCGATCAGGCGCTGATAGACCTTGTCGTAGGACGCCATATCCTGGGTTACGACTTTCAGCTGATAGTCGTAGTCCCCTCCAATGCGATGAAAATCTACAACTTCTGGAATTGTAAGTACGTGACTGCGAAATGCTTGCAGCCAGTCTGCTGAATGATGCCGGGTGCGCAGCATAACAAACACCACAAGGCTTAGGCCCAGTTTTTCTCGGGCGATCCGTGCTGTCGAGCCAATGATGACACCGCTTTCGTTCAACGCTTTCAAGCGCCGCCAACACGCGTTTTGGGACAGTCCGACGCGATCGGCCAGCTCTCGCTGGGACAGCGTGGCATCTTTCTGTAGTTCGCGTAGAATGCCCTGATCAATCTGATCTAAATTTTTCATCATTATTAATCATATGACACAATACGAGATGAATAAATCCAAAAATATGTGAAGTTTATTGATCAAACACCAATCATATTGATGGCACAACAAGGAGCCTGATCTATGACCCTGTCCCATTTCCGCTCGACCTTCCAATCCGCCAACTGCATCTCGACCCTGCGAGGCGGATTGATTGGAGAGAACGTTATGATCCCGGGTCTGAACGGGGACGTGCCGCTTGTGTATGCGGACTATGTCGCGTCGGGCCGCGCATTGCGGCAAGTCGAGGATTTTGTGGCCGAGCATGTGTTGCCGTTTTATGCCAACAGTCACACCGAAGCCTCCTATTGTGGGTCTTACATGACCCGCCTGCGCCGCGAGGCGCGGGCCGAGATTGCCCGTGTCGTTGGTGCCAAGGAAGAGGATGCGGTGATCTTTACCGGATCCGGCGCCACCGCGGGCCTCAACCGGCTGGTCAGCCTGATGGGAGTGAACGAGGCAGACCGGCCGGTTGTGTTGTTGGGACCGTACGAGCATCATTCGAACATCCTGCCATGGCGCGAAAGCAAAGCGCGGGTGATTGAAATTCCCGAAGCGCCGGGCGGTGGTGTCGATCTGGAAGTGCTAGAGCGTATTCTGTACGACCATGCCGCGTCGGATCTGATCATCGGGTCGTTTTCGGCCGCCTCCAATGTAACAGGCATTATCACCGACCCTGATCCGGTGACACGGATTCTCAAAGCGCATGGCGCGCTTGCCGTATGGGACTATGCCGGAGGCGGACCCTATCTGCCGATAAGCATGGGGCAGGGCGATACGTGCAAGGATGCAATTGTGGTCTCTCCGCACAAGTTTCCGGGCGGGCCGGGGGCCTCGGGTGTGTTGGTTGTTAACCAGAATATGGTGACGCGCCGCAGTCCAAGTTGGCCGGGCGGTGGGACTGTCAGCTTTGTCTCGCCATGGCGGCATGACTACAGCACCGATCTTGCAACGCGAGAGGAGGCCGGAACGCCGAACGTCATTGGTGATATCCGCGCGGCTTTGGCCTTTATCGTCAAGGACGCGGTTGGAGAAGATGAGATCGCCGAGCGCGAGGCGCGCTATAACCGTATGGCGATCGCGGGTTGGGAGAATAATCCTAACCTGACGCTTCTGGGTTCCGAAGACGCGCACCGGTTGCCTATCTATTCATTCCTGGTGCGAGATAACGCGGGGAATCCGGTACACCAGCAACTCTTCACGCGGATGTTGAGTGATATCTATGGAATACAAGCGCGTGGTGGCTGCGCGTGTGCTGGGCCGTATGCGCACCGTCTTTTGGGAATCGACCAGTCGACTTCGGATGAACTACACGCGGCGCTGTCCGCTGGGGAAGAGCTGAAAAAGCCCGGCTGGGTACGTCTGAATTTCTCGTATTTGATGAGCGAGGATACGGTTCGCTTCATCATCGACAGCGTCAATGATCTGTCGCGGCGCACGTCAGAGTTTGCCCCGTTCTACAGCGCCGACCCGGCGACTGCCCGCTTCAAAGCGGCGTGACGGAATTGCCGCTTTTCTCAACGCGTTGAGACAGGTATGAGAGGCTCCAATCAACGGAGCCTCTTATGACCAAGATTACCCCGCAACCCGGCATTATGGACATCGCGCTTTATCAGGGCGGTCAGTCGCATGTGGCGGGGGTTGCGCATGTGATCAAGCTTAGTTCCAACGAAAACCCCTTTGGTCCAAGTCCCAAGGCGATTGAAGCCGTGCGCGACAGTGCCGCCACCCTGCATCGCTATCCCAGTACGGACCACGCGCCTCTGCGCGACGCAATCGGTGCGCGCCACGGGCTGGAGCCGGCACGGATCATCTGCGGTGTGGGGAGCGACGAAGTGCTGCAATTCGTTGCCCAAGCCTATGCCGGGCCGGGGGATGAGGTCATCTATACCGAGCACGGGTTTTCCATGTATCCGATCATCGCGCGGATGGCTGGCGCGACACCTGTGATGGTTCCTGAAAAGGATCGCCACGTGGACGTGGACAACATCCTTGCCGCCGTGACCGGTCAGACACGGATCGTGTTCGTAACCAATCCGGGCAACCCGACCTCGACCATGATCCCTGAAAGTGAACTTGTGCGGTTGGCCGAGGCTCTGCCCGACAGTTGCCTGACGGTGATCGACGGGGCCTATGCCGAGTTTGTCGATGATTTTGATGGCGGGGCGTCCATCGTGGATCGGTTCGACAATGTGATCATGACTCGGACGTTCTCGAAAGTGTACGGTCTGGGTGGGATGCGCGTCGGCTGGGGCTATGCCGCGCAGTCGATCATTGATGTGCTCAACCGAGTGCGGCAGCCGTTTAACTTATCACTGACCGCTTTGGCGGCGGCCGAAGCTGCGGTTAAGGACGAAGAGTTCCTGTCTCACTGTCAGGCCGAAAACGCGCGCCTGCGGGTGTGGTTGTCCGACGAACTGGCCAAGATCGGCGTGCCTTCGGATGCGTCCTGCACCAATTTCATCCTCGCCCGGTTCACCGATCAGGCCGAGGCTGAGGCTTGCGATGACTATCTGAAAACCCAAGGTTTGATCGTGCGGCGTGTGGCGGGATACAACTTGCCAAATGCGCTGCGCATCACAGTCGGCGATGAAGACGCGTGTCGCCGGGTCGTTGAAGCTATCACCGCATTCAAAGAGGGCGCAGCATGAGCCAGGTTTACGATCGTGTTGCCTTGATCGGGTTGGGCCTGATTGCTTCATCCATGTTCTGGGCGATCAAACGCGCCGGGCTTGCTGGCGAAGTGACGGGGTATGCGCGGTCTGCCGAGACGCGCGAAACCGCGCGGAAAATCGGCCTGTGCGATCGGGTTTGCGATTCAGCGCAAGAGGCGGCCAAGGGCGCCGATCTTGTCGTTCTTTGTGTGCCGGTTGGTGCGATGGGGGCGGTTGCTGCAGACATCGCGCCTGTTCTGAAGCCTGGGGCGACCGTGTCTGATGTGGGCTCGGTGAAACGACATGTGATCGAGGCGGTATCGCCCCATATTCCTGATGGCGTGCATTTCATTCCTGCCCACCCGTTGGCCGGGACCGAGCATTCCGGGCCCGAATCCGGTTTTGCTGAACTGTTCGACAATCGTTGGAACCTGCTGGTGCCGGTCAAGGGGTCTGACCCTGACGCTGTGGCGCGGTTGCGCGCCTTGTGGGAGGGCATGGGCGCCAATGTCGATGAGATGGATGCCGATCACCACGATTTGGTGTTGGCGGTGACGTCTCATGCGCCGCACCTGATCGCTTATACTATGGTTGGTGTGGCCGATGATCTGCGTCGGGTGACGGATAGCGAGGTCATTAAGTACTCGGCCGCAGGTTTTCGGGATTTCACGCGCATCGCGGCCTCGGATCCGACCATGTGGCGCGACGTTTTTCTAACCAATAAAGACGCGACGCTGGAAATCCTTGGACGTTTTACCGAGGAGTTATTCGCCCTGCAACGCGCCATCCGAACCGGCGATGGAGAGCAGCTTTTCGACTATTTCACCCGCACTCGGGCGATCCGTCGTGGGATTATCGACGCTGGCCAGGATACTGATGCGCCGGACTTTGGGCGAGGAAAGACAACCTCATGACGCTTAAGGTATTGTGGATCGGATTGCTTGCGCTCAGCGCCACGAAGGCTTCTGCGGCGCCTTTGGATCAGTCCCTGGTCCCCCTTTCGCGCCCTGCAGAAAGTATTGTTTTAGCCTATGCGCAGCCGACCAGATTGCGCCCTGCCATGCGTCCGGAATCCGCTCAGGTTATCGCTACCGCTGCGCGACCACTGGATTTGCCGTCGCTTGGACCGGATACATCGTTGATGCCTTACAAGCGGCCCAAGGCGGTCGAACAACAGGCGTTGTTCAAAAAGCGCAAGCTGCGCAAAGGCTCGGTCTGTGGTGATATTGCGATTCAGGGCAAGGCCGTTGGCAAGGTTCCGGGTAGGATCAAAGCCTGTGGGATCAAGGATGCCGTGCAAGTCACGTCGGTATCGGGGGTTGCGCTTAGCAGACCTTCTACGATGGATTGCGGCACGGCAATCGCTTTGAATGAATGGGTGGACAAATCCGTCAAGCCGACGTTCCGGCGCCGCGGACCCGTGGTCGAGCTGCAAGTTGCCGCGCACTACGCTTGCCGGACGCGGAACAATCGCACGGGTGCAAAAATCTCGGAACACGGCAAGGGGCGCGCGATTGATATCTCAGGTTTCAAGATGGCCGATGGTGAGGTGGTGACGGTTTTGAACGGATGGCGCAAGAACCCTTCAAAAAAGCAGTTGACCAAGATCTGGCGCAACGCGTGTGGGCCGTTTGGAACAGTGCTTGGTCCGAATTCGGATCGGTACCACCGCGACCATTTCCATCTGGACACGGCCCGGCACCGGCGTGGGCCTTACTGCCGCTGACCGAGCTTATTTTCTTTTGTCGAACGCCAGAAGGTCCGTCTGGCCCTGTATTGCGTCGAACGATTGCGCCGTTAGTGGTGTAGGTTGGCGGCCAAAATCGATGACGTGTTCATAGTGATTGAACAGAAGGTCACGCAGTTTTTTATTGTGAGCAGACGACTCTGAAGGGGTATATTCGAGGAACACTGCCGGGCGACAGGTTTGTAGCGTCTTCAATGCCCCTTCCAGCACTTCAAGCTCGTGCCCTTCGACATCAATCCATATCAAGGAAAGATCTTTGAAAGGCTCACTGTACTGTTCAAACAAGCGGTCAACCGTGGTGATATCAACTACTATCGCTTCATCGGAGTGATCGCCAATCCTTGATCCACCCCTATTCATTTCGTTTGAAACGAAAGGCAATTGGCCGGAGGTGCTGGATGCACCCACTTGGAGATGCGTGACGCGGTCGCCCAGATTGTTGAGTTTTATGTTCCGCGTTAGCAGGTCATAGTTTTGTGGATCAGGCTCCAACGCAATGACATGCGTGCATTCAAGGTCACGGAAGAAATAGACAGTATGCGTTCCGATATTTGCGCCAATTTCCAGAACCGCACCAGCGCTCAGCGCAGCGCCTTCCTGTTTCAAGTAGTTTGAAAGCGCACTTAGAACCCCACGGCCGTATTCACCGCCTTAGGTGATCTGTTCTCCTATGACGTCATGTGGGTAGCAGATCAGGCAGTGATCCTGCATCTGGCGGAAAAAAACGACATCGTCTTTCCAGAGATCGCGCAAGATGGCGTGTCGAACCTTTTCAGCGCCCAGCGGGACAGTTTGTTGGACAACGCGGTTTTCAGACCCATATTCGATGCCCCTTGGACAGATTTAAAGCAGAAGTTGTTAGCGTAGGATCAAACGCGGTGCAGGCCCGATTGGCAAGGGGCCGAGCGCGACAAAGCCGTCGCGGAAATTAAGCTGCAAGTCCAGTGCGTCGGGGTTGCCGCCTAGGCCCGCCATGAAGTTTAAGGCACGGGTTACCGGATCAACCGCCTGATCGGGCAGGGCGCCTGCTGCATTGGCCATGGCAATCATATCGCGCCAGTTTTCTGCCTTGACCGCGATTTCGCCGGTGGGGATGCCTTGGGGGTCAACGTCCAACTCTCCGACAGCGAACAAGCGCAGCGCGCCCCATTTCATCTCGGCCAGACGGAGTTCAATGTTCACGGGTTGCGGCCTGCTCAGTTCCAGCGCGGACCGGTCCCAGGGTTTGTCGAATGTTGCACGCATGTCCAACTCGAGCGTTTCGAAGGTCTGCGGCAGTGTGGTGGCTGATCGCATTAGCGCGCGCAACTCATCCCCGGGCATGAAGGCATCAATGCGAGCGCTGATCATGTATGTTTCGGGCGTCTCAGTCTGCTCCATTACAAGCGCCAGGGTTTCGCCTCCGGCCAGAGCCTCGGAATTGTCGGCGACTGACCATGCTCCGGCTGTCAGCGCCATCTTTTCCAGGACCAGCGCAACACCGGGCTGAAGCTGTAGCTCAGCTTGCATATCAGCGGCTTGAATAGTCGATGTCTGATCAAAATAGGACAGCCGTTGCGGCGTGTCGGCAAAACGCAAAACCTGTCTGCCGGGCCAGATTGCGGGGCTTTGGAACTGAATCCAATCGGCGCTCCAGGCGGTGCCGTTGACCGGGTCGGCAAGCGCGGGACTGCTCAGGCGTGTTACGTGGTTCAACGGGTATCCGGCTGTTGTGACCTCAGCGAACTCGGCTTGCCAGCCCTGTTCTTGCTGCGTGTCGAACCAGGTCGTGATCGCGTTTCGCAAGCCGATGCCCGCGACGAACCAGTAAGCGCTCCAGATCACAGTTATGACAATGATGACTCGTATCAGCCCGCGCATGGCAGTTGGCCCTTTTTCCCACCTCAAATTTGATGTTTATAGGCGCAAACGGGCAAGGACCAGAGTTATGACGATGTGGGTTTTCGGATATGGGTCGCTGCTGTGGAATCCCGGCTTTCCTGTGGCCCGCAGTGAACGCGCGACTTTGATCGGCTACGCACGCTCATTTTGCATGAGTTCGATTCACCATCGCGGTACCGAGGATGAGCCGGGCCTTGTTCTGGCGCTGGATGAACAAGACGACGCACAGTGCAAAGGGTTGGCTCTTGCGGTCCAGCCGGGCCACGAAGATCGCACCTTACAAGAGCTGCGAGAGCGCGAGTTGATATCTTCCGCCTATGTCGAAAAGATGCTGGATGTGCATTTGGAAACCGGTGACACGGTCACTGCGGTCACTTACGTGATCGAAAAAGACCATGTGCAGTATTGCGGGGGAATGCCTTTGGAAGAGCAGGCCCAGATCATCGCACACGCAGTTGGTGGTCGGGGGCCAAACACTGAATACCTCTATAACACTGCCGAACATCTGGCCGAGATTGGCCTGCACGATGCCGATCTTGAGTGGTTGGCGCAACGCGTGCGTGACATTACCGCATAAACCCTTGGCGTAACCGGCGGATTTTCGCTAGATTTATCCTCAGAGCAGCTAAAGACCGGGAACCACGCGCATGGCGCAGGCACATCAAAGCGCGAGACCGCATTTCTCGCAACCCATTCGTCAGATCGTAACGATGTTGGTTGCGATTGCGCTGGCTGGTGGCGGAGTTTTTATGGCTCTGCCCTATGTTCTGCCTGTTTTCTACGCCAACCCTTACCTGAACGGGTTCATCCTGCTGGTATTTGGCATCGGCGTATTGGCCTGTTTTTATCAGGTGACACAGCTGATCGGCTCGGTTCGTTGGATCGAAGCCTTCGTCGGTGGCGTTGTACGCGAAGACGCTCGGACCCCGCAGCTCTTGGCCCCTCTGGCGTCGCTGCTGCGGGAACGTGGGGCGCGGTCTCAGATCAGCTCTAGCTCGACCCGGTCCATTCTGGATTCGGTAGCAGAACGGGTTGAAGAAGAACGCGAGATCACGCGTTACATCACCAATGTTCTGATTTATCTGGGCCTGCTGGGCACTTTCTTTGGTCTGGCGACAACTGTTCCGGCCATCGTTGACACGATCCGCAGCCTAAACCCCCAAGAAGGGGAAGAAGGGCTGGCTGTCTTCAACCGCCTTATGGTCGGGCTCGAGGCGCAGTTGCAGGGTATGGGCGTGGCCTTTGGGTCATCGCTTTTGGGTTTGGCCGGATCGTTGATCGTCGGCCTGCTTGAACTGTTTGCAGGTCACGGGCAAAGCCGGTTCTACCGCGAGTTGGAAGAGTGGCTGTCGTCAATCACCCGAGTCGGGTTCGCTTCTGGTGATGAAGGTGGGGCTGAACTGGCGGTTCTTACCCCTGTTCTGGATGCAATGTCGGAACAGATGAATGCGTTGCAGGATCTTTTCGAAGCGCAAGAGGCCGACCGCGCATCGGTGTCCGCCAACCTGAATCAGCTGGCTAGTTCGATAGGTGAAATGAACATGCGCCAGTCCGAGGCCGAAGGGGTCACAGCCGCGCTGGAACGCGTTGCTCTGGGACAGGATGCCTTGTTGGACCACATGCGCGAGCAAGGCACTGGCGATGGGATCGATGCCGAAAGCCGCATGCGCCTGCGGTCCATGGATGTTCAGTTACTTCGTATTCTCGAAGAAATCTCGGCAGGTCGCCAGGAAAGCATGAGCGAACTGCGCAAAGATATTGAACTGTTGGTCAAGGCTTTGACCTTGCCACGGGGCGCCGTTCGCACCACTCCGGACGGAGAATAAGCCATGGCCCTGTCTCGCCGCACAGGTCAACGGTTTCAGGGCTCTGTCTGGCCAGGCTTCGTGGATGCGATCACTGGGCTGTTGATGGTGCTGACCTTTGTCTTGACCATTTTCATGGTCGTGCAATTCGTTCTGCGTGAAACGATCTCGGGTCAGGAAGATGAGCTGTCCGCCTTGTCTGGCGAGGTTGCCGCGTTGGCCAACGCGCTGGGTTTGGAAGAGCGTGAGAACAGTCGGCTTGAGGCGCGGTTGGGAGCTTTGAATTCGACCTTGTCCCAAGTCGAAGGCGAACTTGTTGATGCTCAGTTGCGTCTAACTAATTTTGAAGATCAGGTCGCGGCGCTTCTTGCAGATCAGGAACGCGCGCGCGGGGCCATCGCGTCGCTGGAGTCGGAACGTGAGACCCTGTTGACCGAACAAGAAGCGTTGAACCTTGCCCTTGCCCAAAGCCGTTCGGAAATTGACGCACAGGCCGAGGCCGCGCGTCTGGCAGCCGCGCGCCGTGAGGCGCTTGAGGCACTTGTTGCTGATCTCGAACAAAGCGGCACGGCGCAAGAGGCATTGATTTCCGAGCTCGAAGAGCAGCTAAGCGCAGAAGAAACCGCCCGATTGGCCGAGGCAGCAGCGGCAGAAAACCTGCGAAACCGGCTTCAGGATGCGGATGCGGAACTGACGGCCATGACGCTTGCGCTAGAAGCGCAAAGGAAAGAGGCCGAGGATACGCTTACCCTTCTTGCGGCGGCGCAAGCCGCCAAGGCAGAGTTGGAGCGTCAGTTCGGCGAGTTGAATACTGAGGAGTTGCAAGCCCAGCTTGAAGCTGCCTTGGCTGCGCGCACGCAGGCCCAGACCGAAGCGCAGGAGCAGCGCACGCTAGCAGAGGAAAGAGCTGCGCTGCTGGCCGTCGCGCGCGAAGCGATCTCGGCAGAACAGGCGGTTTCCGCAAAAGCGCAGCGCCAAACAGCGCTGCTGAATCAGCAGATGGCCGCCCTCCGTAACCAGCTGGGCGGTTTGCAAGCCTTGCTGGACGACTACGAAGAGCGAAACGCTGCCGCCGACATCCGCATTCAGACACTGGGGCAGGATCTGAACGCTGCACTTGCCCGTGCGGCCTCGGAAGAGCGGCGCCGCCGCCTTCTGGAAGAGGCTGAGCGCGTCCGGTTGGAAGCCGAAGCCGAAAAGCTGTCGGGTCAGAACGAAGAACTGGCTGCTCAGGCTGAAGATTTGCAGCGCTATCGCTCGGAATTCTTCGGCCGGCTCCGGGATGTTTTGGGGGATCAGGAGGGTGTTCGGATCGAAGGCGACCGCTTTGTGTTTTCCTCCGAGGTTTTGTTTGATACCGGCTCGGCCGTCCTGTCCCCCGCAGGCCAGCTTGAGGTCGCAAAGGTTGCCAACATCCTGCGGACCGTGGCAGCCGAGATCCCAGAAGGGCTGAACTGGGTTATCCGGGTCGATGGTCATACCGACAACGTCCCGCTGGCAGGATCAGGTCGTTATCGCGATAACTGGGAACTTAGCCAGGGCCGCGCGTTGTCGGTCGTGCTGTACATGGTCGAAGCGCTGGGTATCCCACCGAACCGCCTGGCGGCCAACGGGTTTGGTGAGTTTCAGCCTGTAAACCCGGCGGACACGCCAGAAGCCCGCGCCCAGAATCGCCGGATCGAGCTGAAACTGACCGAACGCTGATTGTGTATCTCTGATTTGAGACGGTCTGAACCTACGCTAAAATAGCGGCGTAGTCGCGTGGAAAAGGCCACGCGCATCCCTATATATGTACCCTAGGTTGAACGGGTAGGGATCGTGAAAGCAGGCGTTTCGGAACTTCGCTATATTGTTGATAGCGCACTAAGCGCTCCTTACCGTCTTGTAACAAGGTGCGAAATGCGCTGTGGGGCCGCGGTTTGGCTCAAACGGATCGAGCGTTCAGGTCCACACCTTTGGGTTGTGAAAGGGTTACCCGGGCAAGCTTTTGATAGGGATCGTCGATCGCATCGCTTCCTGCGCAGTTGCGGAGTTCCAGTTCCGGCGGTTCTTCTGGAAAGCGACAGCTATTTTGTAATCGAAGACGCAGGGCATAGTTTGCGTGCCTTATGCGGCGACCCGCTTGTAACCAAAGTGGAGAAATTGGCAGCCTGCAGTGCGGCCGGGCAAGCACTCGCGCGTTTGCATGCCGCGGATTTGGCGCATGGGCGCCCCGCATTTCGGGACATGTGCTGGGACGGGCACAGAATACGCTTTATTGACTTCGAATATTTCGATCCAAGCCAGGCCGGATCGATTAGAAAAGCCCGAGATATTGGCATCGCACTTTTGTCTGCCCTTTCTCAAGGGGGTGAAGGCGTACGTTATGCCCGTTCGTTTTTGTCAGCGTATCGCTTGGCTCGCAGGAAGAGGTCGAAGCCGTATTTAACACCGCTATGGGATCAACCGAGATAACGGTGCAATGAAAAACCCGCCGCATTGGGCGGGTTTTTTTTCTCATCGATCAGTCAGCTGTGAGCAAGGGTGGTTTGTCGCCCGGTATGCGGGGCTGATCGGGGCCCAGAATTTCCAGGTTCAGATCGCCTTTCTTGACCGAAACGCGGACCACGCCGCCCTTGGCCAGCTTGCCAAATAGCAGCTCCTCGGCCAAAGGCTTCTTGATGTGTTCCTGAATGACGCGGCCCAGCGGGCGCGCACCCATCTTGTCGTCATACCCTTTGTCCGCCAACCATTCGGCGGCCTTGGGTGTCAGGTCAAAGGTCACATTGCGGTCCATCAACTGTGCCTCAAGCTGCAGCACGAATTTCTCGACAACTTGAAGGATGACCTCTTTAGGCAGCGGCGCGAACGAAATCACCGCGTCCAGACGGTTGCGGAATTCCGGTGTGAAGGTCCGTTCAATCGCAGCGGTATCTTCGCCTTCGCGACGGTCGCGTCCAAAGCCGATCGCGGCCTTGGCTTGCTCCTGAGCGCCAGCGTTCGAGGTCATGATCAGCACAACGTTGCGGAAATTCACCGTGCGGCCGTTGTGGTCCGTCAGCTCACCATGATCCATCACCTGCAACAGGATGTTAAAGACGTCCGGATGCGCTTTCTCGATCTCATCCAGCAGCAGCACGCAATGCGGATGCTGGTCAACGCCGTCAGTCAGAAGACCGCCCTGATCGAACCCGACATAACCCGGAGGCGCACCGATCAGACGAGAAACGGCGTGTTTCTCCATGTATTCAGACATGTCGAAACGCAGCAGTTCTACACCCAGCGTATCTGCCAGCTGTTTCGCCACTTCGGTTTTGCCCACACCGGTCGGACCTGCGAACAGGTAATTGCCGATGGGCTTTTCAGGTTCACGAAGGCCCGCGCGCGCCAGTTTGATCGCGCTGGACAGCGCGACAATGGCGTCGTCCTGACCGAACACCACCCGTTTCAGCGAGGTCTCAAGGTCTTTCAGAACCTCGGCATCGTCCTTGGTGACGTTCTTGGGCGGGATGCGCGCGATCTTGGCGACCACGGCCTCAATCTCTTTCACGCCGATGGTTTTGCGACGCTTGCTTTCCGCGACCAAATGCTGAGCTGCACCGGCCTCGTCAATCACGTCGATAGCCTTGTCAGGCAGTTTGCGGTCATTGATGTAGCGCGCCGACAGTTCTACCGCCGTTTTGATCGCGTCCGCAGTGTATTTGATCGCGTGATGCTCTTCAAAATACGGTTTAAGGCCGCGCAGGATTTTCACGCTGTCCTCGACCGAAGGCTCATTCACGTCGATCTTCTGGAACCGGCGGCTAAGCGCGCGGTCCTTTTCGAAATGCTGCCGGAACTCTTTGTAGGTGGTCGAACCCATCGTGCGCAGTTTACCGCCCTGTAGGGCAGGTTTAAGAAGGTTCGACGCATCCATTGCGCCGCCCGAAGTGGCTCCTGCGCCGATGACCGTGTGAATCTCGTCAATGAACAGCACGGCATCGGGATGCTCTTCCAATTCGGTTACGACTGCTTTCAGTCGCTCCTCGAAATCACCGCGATAACGCGTGCCCGCCAGCAAAGCGCCCATATCCAGCGAATAAATCGTGGTTTCGGACAGCACATCGGGCGCTTCGCCCACTACGATTTTATGGGCCAAACCTTCGGCGATAGCGGTTTTCCCCACGCCCGGATCACCCACCAGCAGCGGGTTATTCTTGCGACGACGGCAAAGCACTTGAATGCAACGTTCAACTTCATCCGCCCGGCCAATCAGCGGATCTACATCCCCTGCACGGGATTTGGTGTTCAGATCAACGCAGTATTTGCCAAGTGCGCTTTCCTTCTGCTCACCTTCGCCAGCAGAGGGTTGCGTTTCGTCCTCGACCTGATCCGCGCCCGAGACCGATCGGCTTTCGCCGTAAGCTGGGTCTTTGGCGACGCCATGTGCGATGAAATTCACCGCGTCATACCGTGTCATGTCCTGTTCTTGCAGGAAATAGGCCGCGTTGCTTTCGCGTTCAGCAAAGATCGCAACCAGCACGTTTGCGCCCGTGACCTCGGTCCGGCCCGAGCTTTGAACGTGGATGGCGGCGCGCTGGATCACGCGTTGGAAAGCGGCCGTTGGCACAGCCTCGGACCCGTCGATATCCGTAACCAGATTAGACAGGTCTTCGTCGATGAATTCGACCAGAGTGCTGCGCAGCTCATCCAGATCGACGCTGCAGGCTTTCATAACTCGGATCGCGTCCGGTTCTTCCAGCAGCGCCAGCAGCAGATGCTCTAGCGTGGCGAATTCGTGTCGCCGTTCGTTCGCAGCCGCAAGGGCCGCGTGAATGGCTTGTTCTAATGTGCTCGAGAATGAAGGCACGCGGGTGCTCCTCTGTCTTGGGTCGGAAGGGGCGCGGGCTTTAGGCCGGATCCCCATCCCAACCGTGTCCTCATACTATTAGAGTTTGGTTGATCATGGCCCGGCTTCAAGGGTTTTCTTTCACTTGACAGTCACATTTATTGTGACCGTGGCCGTGAAGCGGGTGAAATAGGCATCAAAACCTGTCTTTTCTAGCCCGAATTTCTGCAAATACCGCAGCGGGTTCAGCGCCCGACATCCCTAAATGCGCTTGAATCGCCGGATCAGCGGCGCGCAGAAACGGATTTGTGGCCTTTTCCAGCGCCAAACTTGACGGCACCGTAGGTTCGCCAGCGGCACGGGTGCGGTCGATATCCGTCGCGCGTTCGCGCAGCGCGGCATTGTCTGGGTCGACGGTCAGAGCGAATTTGGCGTTGGATTGCGTATATTCGTGACCCGAACACACCAGAGTATCGTCGGGCAAAGCGGCCAGCTTGGATAATGAGTCCCACATCTGCGGGGCGGTTCCTTCAAACAGGCGACCACATCCCAAAGCCATCAAACTGTCGGCGGTAAATACAACGGCGCTTTGCGGCATATAGAATGCGATGTGTCCAACTGTATGGCCCGAGACATCCAGCACTTGCACCGTCTCTCCGCCCAACTCAAACGTATCGCCTTCGCTGACTTGTTGGTTCAAAGGGGGCAAACGATGCGCGTCCGCAGCGGCCCCTATGACTTTAGCGGGGTGCTTTTCCAGAATTCCGGGCAACCCGTCCACATGGTCAAAGTGGTGATGCGTCAGTAACACGTGGCTGAGTTTCCAGCCGCGCTGGTCCAGCTGGGCCAGAATGGGGGCAGCCTCTGGCGCGTCGATCAATGCGGTGTTGCCGCTTGCGGCGTCATGCGCCAGAAAAGCGTAGTTATCGCTGAGACATGGGATGGTGACGATCTCAAGAGGCATGGCCTTTTGCCCTTTCGTTGCTAGACTGCGCCGAAGCTAAGCCGATTGACCGGGTGTCCGCAATGCATCTTGATGTGCAGGATCTTAGGAATTTCTACTACCGCAGCACATTGGGGCGTGCGGCGCAGGCGGCGATCCGGGGTCGGTTGATCGCGCAATGGCCCGAAGCCAAGGGCCAGACGGTCGCCGGGTTTGGCTTTGCCGTACCTTTGCTGCGCCCCTATCTGGCGGATGCTCGGCGGGTGATTGGGCTGATGCCCGGACCGCAAGGTGTGATGCCGTGGCCCGCAGGGATGCCCAACGTCTCGGTCCTGACGGAAGAGACGATGTGGCCGATTGAGACCGGGCACGTGGACAAGCTGGTGGTGATGCACGGGCTTGAGACCTCACAGCGGCCGAGCGAGCTGTTAAATGAATGCTGGCGGGTACTGGGCCCCGGAGGGCGCGCGTTCTTTATTGTGCCCAACCGCGCGGGATTGTGGTCGCGGACGGACCGGACGCCGTTTGGCTTTGGACGCCCTTATTCAGCGACGCAGTTAGAAAACCAGCTTCGGGCGCATCATTTTGAACCGGAAAGCCATTGTTCAGCATTGTATCTGCCGCCGTCATTCCGCCGATTTTGGCTCAAGTCGGGCAGTTTGATTGAAAAGACGGGTCAGCGGATTCCCACGGTCATGGCCGGAGGCGTCTTGATGGTCGAAGCAACTAAACACATCCGGCCTCCAAGCGGCAGCGTCACAAAGGATCCTGTTCGTCGGCCGATCAAGGCGTTGGACGGTTTGCTGAAGCCCGCCTAACTTTTGTCCACTTTTGGAACTCCGCCACGCGAAGAAAATGCGGGAAAATGGTCACAGGAATCGCAAAAACCTACACTTTCGTAACATTTTTAGTCCCTTCCAACCGGACAAAAGGGTCGCACCCTGCGTAACTCCATGAAATCAAACATTTTGTGGATAAGGCTGCCCTCGTGATAATATGTTGCGAGCTGGGTTCGGCTCTGCTACATCCCCGGTGATTTTGATCCCCGACCGTATGGCCGGGGTTTCTTCACGCCCCCGGGGTAGCTGCCGCAACGCGAATTCGGGGCCTCAAATATCGGAAGGGTGGACGTGTCCGAACCAGCTTCGATTTCCACAGGCATTGCCGAGCGCTATGCCACTGCGATTTTCGAGATCGCGAAAGAGAATAAAGACCTCGCAGGTCTGGAGACCGGAATTAACGATCTGGCAGCAGCATTGGGCGACAGCGCCGAACTGCGTAACCTGATCGCTTCGCCTCTGGTTTCGCGCGCCGAGCAGGAAGGCGCCATTACAGCGATCGCTGACAAGATGGGCCTGAACGCGATACTGCGTAATACGCTGGGTCTGATGGCGCAAAAACGCCGCCTGTTTGTCGTGCCGCAGCTGGTGCAGGTTCTGCGCGACATGCTGGCCGAAGAGCGTGGCGAAGTAACCGCCGATGTCGCTTCGGCCAAGGCCCTGACCAAGACACAGATGGAAAAACTGTCCAAAACGCTGTCCGAGCGTGTGGGCAAGACCGTGACAATAAATGCGACCGTTGATGAAAGCCTCATCGGCGGTCTTGTCGTTAAAGTGGGCTCGAAGATGATCGATAGCTCGATCCGTTCGAAGCTGAACTCCCTACAGAATGCAATGAAAGAGGTCGGATAAATGGGAATCCAAGCTGCAGAGATTTCTGCAATCCTGAAGGACCAGATCAAGAACTTTGGTCAGGAAGCAGAAGTGGCCGAAATCGGCCGCGTGCTGAGCGTCGGTGACGGGATTGCCCGTGTATACGGCCTGGACAATGTGCAAGCCGGTGAGATGGTCGAATTCCCCGGTGGCATCATGGGCATGGCCCTGAACTTGGAAAGCGACAACGTCGGTGTCGTTATCTTCGGTTCTGACCGTGACATCAAAGAAGGTGACACCGTCAAGCGCACCAACTCGATCGTGGACGTTCCGATCGGTGACGAACTTCTGGGCCGTGTTGTTGACGGTCTGGGCAATCCGCTGGACGGCAAAGGCCCCATCAACGCTTCCAAGCGTGGCGTTGCAGACGTCAAAGCCCCTGGCATCATCCCGCGTAAATCGGTGCACGAGCCGATGGCAACCGGCCTGAAATCGGTTGACGCGATGATCCCGATCGGCCGTGGCCAGCGTGAGCTGATCATTGGTGACCGTCAGACCGGTAAAACCGCCGTTGCTCTGGACACCATCCTGAACCAGAAAGTCTACAACGACGCAGCAGGCGACGACGAGTCGAAGAAACTGTACTGCATCTACGTGGCTGTTGGTCAGAAGCGTTCGACCGTTGCGCAGCTGGTGAAGAAGCTGGAAGAATCCGGCGCGATTGAATACTCGATCGTTGTGGCCGCAACCGCGTCCGACCCCGCGCCGATGCAGTTCCTGGCGCCGTACTCGGCGACCGCGATGGCCGAATACTTCCGCGACAACGGCCGCCACGCGCTGATCATCTATGATGACCTGTCGAAGCAGGCTGTGTCCTATCGTCAGATGTCCCTGCTGCTGCGTCGTCCGCCCGGACGTGAAGCCTATCCTGGTGACGTTTTCTACCTCCACTCCCGTCTGCTGGAGCGTTCGGCGAAGCTGAACGAAGATTTCGGCGCAGGCTCGCTGACCGCTCTGCCGGTTATTGAAACCCAAGGTGGCGACGTTTCGGCGTTTATTCCGACCAACGTGATCTCGATCACCGACGGTCAGATCTTCCTGGAAACCGAACTGTTCTACCAGGGCATCCGTCCTGCTGTGAACACCGGTCTGTCGGTTTCGCGTGTGGGCTCGTCGGCCCAAACCAACGCGATGAAATCGGTCGCTGGACCGGTAAAACTGGAGCTGGCTCAGTACCGCGAAATGGCTGCGTTTGCGCAGTTCGGTTCGGACCTCGACGCCGCGACCCAGCAGCTGCTGAACCGTGGTGCGCGCCTGACCGAGCTGATGAAACAGCCGCAGTACTCGCCGCTGACCAACGCGGAAATCGTCTGCGTCATCTTCGCGGGCACCAACGGTTACCTCGATAAGATCGACGTCTCGGACGTTGGCCGCTATGAGGCCGGTCTGCTGGCGCACCTGCGCGGCAAGCACGCCGACCTGCTGAAATGGCTGACAGACGAAGATCCCAAGATCAAAGGTGACGCGTCCGACAAGATCAAGGCAGCGATCGACGAATACGCCGCGACCTTCGCGTAACGGGGGGTTCCGATGCCTAGTCTGAAGGACCTTAAAAACAGGATCGAGTCGGTCAAATCGACCCGCAAGATCACCAAGGCCATGCAGATGGTCGCGGCTGCAAAACTGCGCCGCGCCCAGGAATCTGCTGAAGCCTCACGCCCTTATGCCGAGCGGTTCAATGCCGTGATGGCGGGGCTGGCGGCTTCGGTCGGGGGCAGCGACAGCGCCCCCAAGCTGCTCCGTGGTACGGGCAGCGATGATGTCCATCTGCTGGTTGTGATGACAGCTGAACGCGGCCTGTGTGGCGGCTTCAACTCGAACATCGCCAAGCTGGCCCGCCAAAAGGCGGAAGAGCTGCGCGGCAAAGGCAAGACGGTCAAGGTTTTGACCGTCGGCAAGAAAGGCCGCGACGCGCTCAAGCGCGATTTGGGCGATCTGTTCGTTGGACATGTCGACCTGAGCGAGGTCAAGCGCATTGGCTATGCCAACGCGCAGGACATCGCGAAGGACATCCTGTCCCGCTTTGACGGGGCTGAGTTCGATGTTGCCACGATCTTCTACTCGAAGTTCGTCAACGTCGTGACCCAGATCCCGACGGCACAGCAAATCATCCCCGCCTCGTTCGAGGACGACGCGGCAGGTGACGACAGCGGTGCCATCTTCGACTACGAGCCCAGCGAAGAGGCCATTCTGGCTGACCTGCTGCCCAAGGGGGTTGCCACCGCGATCTTCTCGGCTCTGCTCGAAAACGGAGCGTCTGAACAGGGTGCACGGATGTCCGCAATGGACAACGCGACACGCAATGCGGGCGAAATGATCGACAAGCTGACGATCCAGTTCAACCGCTCGCGTCAGGCCGTGATCACCAACGAGCTGATTGAAATTATTTCCGGCGCCGAAGCGCTGTAGAGACATACCGGAGACGAAACATGGCGAATGCAAAAGGCAAAGTCACACAGATCATCGGGGCCGTCGTCGACGTCCAGTTCGATGACGCACTGCCTGAAATTCTGAACGCGCTGGAAACCACCAACAACGGCAAGCGCCTGGTGTTGGAAGTTGCTCAGCACCTGGGCGAAAACACCGTCCGCACCATTGCGATGGACGCGACCGAAGGTCTGGTCCGCGGCGAGGTTGTGACCGACACCGGCGCACCGATCTCGGTTCCGGTTGGCAACGCCACACTGGGCCGCATCCTGAACGTGGTCGGCGAGCCGATCGACGAAAAAGGCCCGGTTGAAGCAACCGAGGCCCGCGCGATCCACCAGCCCGCGCCCGAGTTCGCGGAACAGTCGACCGAGTCGGAAATCCTTGTGACCGGCATCAAGGTTGTAGACCTGCTGGCCCCCTACGCCAAAGGCGGTAAGATCGGCCTGTTCGGCGGTGCCGGCGTTGGTAAAACCGTTCTGATCATGGAACTGATCAACAACATCGCAAAAGTGCACTCGGGCTTCTCGGTGTTCGCGGGCGTTGGTGAACGGACCCGTGAAGGCAACGACCTGTATCACGAAATGATCGAATCGAACGTCATCAAGCCCGACAACCTGTCGGAATCGCAGGTGGCCCTGGTCTACGGTCAGATGAACGAACCTCCGGGAGCGCGTGCGCGTGTTGCTCTGACCGGTCTGACCCTGGCCGAGCAGTTCCGTGACCAGTCCGGCACCGACGTTCTGTTCTTCGTCGACAACATCTTCCGCTTTACGCAGGCGGGATCCGAGGTTTCGGCTCTGCTGGGTCGTATTCCTTCGGCGGTGGGCTACCAGCCGACGCTGGCTACCGACATGGGCGCCCTGCAAGAACGCATCACCTCGACCAAGTCGGGCTCGATCACCTCGGTGCAGGCCATCTACGTTCCCGCGGACGACTTGACCGACCCCGCGCCGGCAACATCGTTTGCTCACTTGGACGCAACCACCGTTCTGAACCGTGCGATCTCGGAAAAGGGTATTTACCCGGCTGTTGACCCGCTCGACTCCTCCTCGCGTCTGTTGGACCCCGCGATTGTGGGTGAAGAGCACTACGCGGTTGCGACCGACGTTCAGCAGATCCTCCAGCGCTACAAGTCGCTTCAGGACATCATCGCCATTCTCGGCATGGACGAACTGTCGGAAGAAGACAAACTGACCGTGGCCCGTGCCCGTAAGATCGAACGCTTCATGTCGCAGCCGTTCGACGTTGCTCAGGTGTTCACCGGCTCGCCGGGCGTTCAGGTTCCTCTGGACGTGACCATCGCGTCGTTCAAAGCTGTTGTCGCTGGCGAATACGATCACCTGCCCGAAGCGGCCTTCCTGATGGTTGGCGGCATCGACGAAGTGATCGCCAAAGCGGAAAAGATGGCCGCAGAAGCCGCCTAAGGAGTATCCCTGATGGCAAACACGATGCAATTCGACCTCGTCAGCCCCGAGCGGAGCCTGGCTTCGCTTGAGGCCACCGCGGTCCAGCTTCCCGGCGCGGATGGGGACATGACGGCGATGCCCGATCATGCCCCCACCATCACGACGCTGCGCCCCGGTCTGCTGAAGGTTGAGGCACCTGCAGGAGCCAGCGAATACCTGGTCACCGGCGGGTTTGCCCAGATCAACGGTGACGGCCTGTCGGTTCTGGCTGAAAAGGCTATCCCGGTTGCCGAAGTGACCCGGTCGCATCTGGACGACCTGATCGCGGAAGCCCGCGCTTCGCACGAGGCCGCAAAGTCTGGCGACGATCAGTCGATCGTAGACGATGCAGCCAAGCTGCTGGCCGACATGGAAGCGCTTGGGACGCATATGAGCCTGTAACGGCTTGTTGCAAATGGATCATTAGAAACGGCCCTGCGACAGTAGGGCCGTTTTTTTGTCGTGATTTCATCATGAAGCCGAATTAGATTTCGGGAATTGATAAAGAACAGACAATAAAATGAAGACGTTTCGAACCCATCCTATTGGTATCGACCAAGGCGAGACCGTGGTGTTTTCCGAATTTTCCAACGGCGGTGACATGTGGACCGGCAACGGTACGCGCGAGAGACGCTCGGCTGTGACGTTTCGCCAGCCGTTCCGATCTGCGCCGGTTGTTCAGATCGGTATATCCCTATGGGATGTGGACACAACCTCGGCGTTGCGGGCCGAAGTGAAGGCCGAAAACACTACGAACGAAGGATTCGACGCAGTGTTCCGCACTTGGTCAGACACGCGAATCGCACGGATTAGGGTGACGTGGACCGCGATCGGCGAGGTTGCGCATGAGGATGATTGGGACATCTCCTGATGCCCGTGTTCAAGGGTCAGTCAGTTGATGCTTCGATCATTCCGACGCGGGTCGCGTGACGGCCACCTTCGAACTCGGCACCAAGGAACGCGGTGACAATGTCCAGCGCTTGCCCTTCACCGACGACACGCGCGCCGATGGACAGCATGTTGGCGTCATTGTGCTGACGGATCATCCGGGCCGAGAATGCGTCAGAACACACGCCACAGCGTATGCCGGGCACTTTGTTTGCCGCCATCATGATGCCCTGTCCAGTGCCACATAGAATAATGCCCAGCTGACAATCGCCGGATGCGACGGATTCGGCTGCGGCTTTGCCGTGGATTGGATAGTGCGTGCTCTCGGGTGTCTTCGGCCCGATGTCCACGACCTCCCATCCGAGGTCAGCGACATGCTTGGCAACGGCCTGACGCAGATCGATGGCGGCATGGTCGCTGGAAAGAACAATACGTTTTGCGGCTGTCACGGGACGCTCCTGCCTGTTGGGTTGGTACGAAAAGGGTGGCCGCGCCACCCTTGTCAATCAGTCCATGTGGTACATGGATTCGTAGATCGGGGTCAGGGTCTTGTCCTCGAACAAGGACGATACCGAGGTGCCGTTCCAGATGTTCAGGATTGCCTGTGTAAAGATCGGCGCGGTCGGCACGATCCGGATATTCTTGGCTTTGGCGACCTCTTTGGTGGGTTGGATCGTGTCGGTCAGAACCAGAGACTTCATGACTGAGTTTGTCACACGTTCCACCGCTGGGCCGCTCATGACGCCGTGGGTGATATAGGAATGCACCTCTTTCGCGCCGTTATCCAGCAGCACTTGAGCCGCCTTACACAGAGTTCCGGCGGTATCGCACATGTCGTCCACGATTAGGCAGATCTTGTCTTTGACGTCGCCGATGACAGTCATTTCGGCCACTTCACCCGCCTTTTCGCGGCGTTTGTCGACGATCGACAGCGGCGCTTCGATCCGTTTGGCCAACTCGCGCGCGCGGGCCACGCCGCCCACATCGGGTGAGACCACCATGATCTCATCCATCTGGTCCTTGAACTGGTTTTTCACATCCAGCGCAAAGATCGGCGAGGCATAGAGGTTGTCCACCGGGATATCAAAGAACCCCTGAATCTGCGCGGCGTGCAGGTCCATGGTCAGAACCCGCTCGATCCCGGCGCCGGTCAGCATGTTGGCGACCAGCTTGGCGGAAATCGGCGTGCGCGCCTTGGTGCGGCGGTCCTGACGGGCATAGCCGAAATAGGGGATCACGGCGGTGATCCGCTGCGCGGACGAACGGCGCAGTGCATCGGCGATTATCAGAAGCTCCATCAGGTTGTCGTTTGCCGGGTTCGAGGTCGGCTGGACGATGAACATATCCTCGCCGCGCACATTCTCGAACACTTCGACGAAAATCTCACCGTCGTTAAAGCGTTCGACGCGCGCATCGACGAGGCCCTGATCGACGCCGCGATACAGGCTCATGCGGCGGGCAATGGATTCGGCAAGCGGAAGATTGGCGTTCCCAGCGATCAGCTTGGGTTCGTGGAGTGTCGGCATCGGCTGAAGTCCCCGGGCAGCAATGGCAAATGTGACAGATTCGTGATGTTGACACCGCTTACCACGGCCTTACCGTCCAGCAAAGACAACGCAGCGGAGAAAGTGAACATGGCCACCATTGACTACTATTTTGCGACAATTTCGCCCTTCACCTACTTGGCCGGAACCCGGCTTGAAGAGGTCGCGGCAAAGCACGGCGCGACGATCAACTACAAGCCGCTGGATATCATGGCGCTGTTCGGACGCACCGGGGGAACTCCACCGAAGGACCGGCACATTTCGCGCATCGAATACCGGGCGCAGGAACTGCAGCGGCAAGCCAAGAATCTGGGGATGGAGTTCAATCTGAAACCTGCCCATTGGCCCACGAATATGGCACCGTCCTCTTACGCTGTGATAGCCGCCGCCAAGGACGGCTCGGGTGATGTCGGACAGCTGGTTCATTCCATTCTTCGCGCCTGCTGGGCCGAAGAAAAAGACGTCGCGCAGGACGAAGTGATCCGTGAATGCCTGTCTTCCGCAGGGTTCGATCCCTCTCTGGCCGATAGCGGCTTGCTGGTCGGGGCCGATACCTATGCCGCCAACCTTGAGGAGGCCGTAGACAAAGGCGCGTTTGGTGCGCCGTTCTATATCACCGAAGATGGTCAACGGTTCTGGGGACAGGATCGGCTAGAGGACCTGGACCGTCATCTGAGCGAGATGAAAGGGTGAAGGATTTGATGCCGTCGGTTCACGTCAGAACCTTGGGGCAGGGCGAGCGCAAAGTGCTGGCCCTGCATTGCACGATTGCTCACTCTGGGGCGTGGGCAGGGTTGGCGAGCGTGTTGGGAGATGACGCGACATTTATCGCGCCCGATATGCCCTCACACGGTAAGAGTCCCGATTGGAACGAACAGGGCGATCTGTTCGATTTGTTGACCGAACTGACTGTTGAGCAATTGACAGAGCCGATGGATGTCATCGGTCATTCCTTTGGCGCGATGATCGCGCTGCGCCTGGCGATGGAACACCCAGATCTGGTCCGCAGTGCGGTTCTGATCGAGCCGGTATTCTTTGCCGTTGCCAAGCAGGGCGCGCCTGATCTGCTGGCGCAGCATGACCATGAGGCGCAACCTTATGCAAAGGCTTTAGCTGACGGTGATATGGAACTGGCCGCGCGCCTTTTCAACAGGATGTGGAGCACCGATGACAGCCCTCGCTGGCCGGACCTACCCGAACGGACCCGTGCCGCAATGACCCGCGGTGTGCATCTTGTTCCTGCGGTTAAAGATGATTTGTTCGAGGATAAAAAGGGCTTGCTGGCCCCCGATATGATGAGCCGCGCAAATATGCCCATTCTATTGGTCAACGGGTCACGTACACATCCCGCGATGCCCGCGATCTGTGAAGGGCTGCAACAACGCCTGCCCAATGCCTCGGGCTGTGTCATTGAAGGGGCAGGGCACATGGCCCCGATCACGCATCCTCGGGACATGGCGCGCGTGATACGCGATTTCTGGGATGGGCAGCCTTCGGAAGTGCTGACCTTACAGTAGTGCGATGAACTGGTCGATCTGTTCAGGGCTGATCGACCAGTCGCAGACCAGACGACAAGCAAGCGGCTCTGCGTCATCGGCCCCGTTCAGCTCTCCGCCCCACAGATGATAGACTGCACCCGCGTCGTGCAATTGCTTGTGCCGCGCGCGCGAGAATTCGGCGAAGATCATGTTTGCCTGCGGTTGATGCAGGAAAGAGGCCCCCTTGGCCCGCAGCCCGTCAGCCAGACGTGCGCAATTGTCATTGGCCTGACGCGCCATCTGCAACCAAAGGTCGTCCTGCAGATAGGCGGCCATCTGAGCCGACAAGTACCGGTGTTTCGAAAACAGATGCGCGCCACGTTTCCGGCGCAGCTCGAACTCCCAGGCTTTGGTCTCGTCGAAAAAGACGACCGCCTCGACCCCCATCAGTCCGTTCTTTGTGCCGCCAAAGCTGACCGCATCAACACCCGATTTCCATGTCATCTCGGCCGGAGAACAGTTCAGCGCGACCAGCGCATTGGTGAACCGCGCACCGTCCAGATGCACCGGCAGGCCGTATTCCTTGGCAACAACGCACAGCGCCTGCAACTCTTCCAGCGAATAAACCGAACCTCGCTCGGTCACCTGCGTGATCGAGACTGGCCCGCGTTGCGGCCCATGCACACCGCGAGTTTCTTCGGCCAGAATGGTGCTGCGCAATGCGTCTGCCGTCATCTTGTCACCACCGGGCACCAGCGTCAGCTTGGCGCCGCTGTAGAATTCCGGGGCGTTGCACTCGTCCTCGTGAATATGCGCAACGGGGGAACAAAACACGGTGTCCCACGGGTTCGCCAGCGTCGACAGAGCCAAAGAATTCGCCGCCGTCCCGGTCGCCACCAGATAGACAGCTGCCCCCGGCGCTTCAAAGATACCACGGATACGGTCGCGCACCTCGTTCATCAGCGTGTCGGCCCCGTAGGCCATCTGATAGCCCTCATTCGCGGCGCTCAACGCGGCCATCACTTGCGGGTGAACCGGTCCGGAATTGTCAGAGGCGAAATACATCAGTTGGGCTCCTCAATGATATAGTCTTCCCACTCTTCCATGGGGGTTTCGAACTCGGACACCGTGCGCCCCTGAACCGAGACCCCGGCGGCGTGTACGCTGTCGGGCGTACCAGATATCAAAGGGTGCCAGTCGTAAAGGGGTTTGCCCTCCCACAGCAGCCGATAGGCGCAGGTCTGGGGCAGCCAATAGGCGTGTTCATCGATATTATCGGGCGTCATCACGATGCATTCCGGCACGAATTGGTGGCGGATGTCGTATTGGGTGCAACGGCAGGTCTCATCGTCCAGCAGACGGCAGGCAACGCAGGTCAGGGCAACCTCGCCCGTATCTTCGTCTTCCAGCTTATTGAGGCAGCATTTACCGCAGCCGTCGCACAGCGCCTCCCACTCGCGCTGGTTCATCTTGGTCAACGGTTTGCGTTCCCAGAAGCGGGCGGACAGGCCGTTGCGGTCAATCGGGTCGGTGGTCATAGCGCTGCCAGTAGCGCACGGGCCTTTTCGCAATCTGCATCCATCTGGGTGATCAGCCCGTCCAACCCGTCAAACGTCATCTCGGGGCGCAGGTATTCGACCAGACCAACCGAGAGCGTCGCGCCATAAAGATCACCCGAGAAATCGAACAGGAACGTCTCGATATTGGGGACTTCGCCGTTAAACATGGGGCGCGTGCCCACCGAGGCCGCGCCGTGATAGCTGCCCTGATGCGGGCCATCCAGCACATCAACCAGCACCGCATAGACGCCGAACTTCGGAGGGTGTAGCCCCTCGATCGACATGTTGGCGGTGGGATAACCCAGCTCGCGTCCGCGCTGTTCGCCGCCAATCACCTCGCCCTCGATCCGGTGCCAGTGGCCCAGCATCGCGGCGGCATCCCGCGGGCGACCTTCCGACAGCGCAGTACGGATCGCGGTCGAAGACACGACGTTTTCCGACCGCTCCATCAAGGGGGCGATGGTGACGCCAAAGCCCATCTGGGCCCCGAACCGCACCAGATCATCGGCGGTGCCGCTGCGGCCTTTGCCGAAACAGAAATCGGCCCCGACCACCACATGCGACAGCCCCAGCCCGTCACAGATCACATTGCGTGCGAATTCTTCGGGCGTCAGCCCGGCCAGCGCCGCGTTGAAGGGCAATTCATAAAGCTTCTGCACTCCTAGTTTCTGCAACCGATGCGCGCGGGCATTGCCGCGCATCAGGCGAAAGGGCGGGCTGTCGGGCGCAAAATATTCGCGCGGGTGCGGCTCGAACGTCATCACACCCAGCGGCGCGTCGGGCGCGGCGTTACGTGCCAGCTCGATCACTGAACGGTGGCCGATATGAACGCCATCAAAGTTGCCGATGGCCACACTGGCACTACGGTCCTGAGGCTCGACAAACTGGAAATCCCGAATAATGCGCATAGCGCCTGCCTAGCGGGACTGCGAGGCAGGTTCAAGGGTTTGAGACGTCAGTCGAACTTGCGCGATGGTGCCAGCACCATGGCCTCGCCCATCAACACCTTTTTGCCGTCCACCGCACAGTGGCAATCCAGCTTGACCCGTCGCTTGGCAAAGTCGATGTCGATCACCTTGACCTCGGCGTAGACCATGTCACCGGGGCGAACGGGGGCCAGGAATTTCAGCGACTGCCCCATATAAACTGTGCCGTGGCCCGGCAGTTGTTCACCGATCACGGCCGAGATCAGGCCGGCCGTCAACATCCCGTGGGCAATGCGCCCCTCAAAGATTGTGTCGCGGGCATAGTCGTCATCTAGATGCACGGGATTACGGTCGGTCGAGACCTGCGCGAACATTTCGATATCCTCGTCCGTCACCACTTTGCGCAGGTGGCGGGTCATGCCCATTTCGATGTCTTCAATACAGATCGTGCCGCGCGGAAGATTGTCCAACATGTCACCCTCACTCGATTTCAGTGGGCAACAAAAAAACCAAAGTCACCCAAGTTGGGTAACTTTATTACTTCGCAACTGCAGAAAATCAAGTCTTTTCTGACTAACGTAGCCGTCCGATCGTATAGGTGGGGTTGATGTTTTCCCTTGCGATATAATCGGTTAAGGACTCGTGGTGCGGATGGTGCGACGTTTTGGTTTCCGCCGCAGCCAGTCCGCCCGAAATGAACAGAGAATCAATCCCCTCACCCATGCCCCCCAGAATGTCGGTATGTGGGCCGTCGCCGATGACCAGAATATCCCCATCCGAGATATCGTGACCCAGCTCCTGCATCCGCCGCCGCGCCAGATCATAGATCGGCGGATGCGGCTTGCCGAAGTAAAGGCTCTCGCCCCCCATCTCGGTGTAGAGCTTGGCCAAAGCGCCCGCACACCATTCCCGAACCTCGCCCCGGTCGACCACGATATCTGGATTGGCGCAGAGAAGTTTCATGCCCTTCTGCTTGGCATAAAGGAAATCCGCGCGGTTGACGTCAGGGTCGGCCATTGGATCGAATGGTCCACAGCAGACAATCCCTTCGGCCTGATCCAGTGGCACACGCTCGATTTGAATTGGGTGGTGCAAAATCTTCAGTGGCTCGAAAAAGCCAGCATCGCGCGCCCATTCTCCCATGAAGTAAACTTTTTCGCCTACAGCGCCTCGAAACATAGCTGAGCGCGCCGAGTCTCCGCTTGTGGCGATCGTATCATATGCATCGTTGGGAACGTTGAATTGTTCCAGTTGCTCGGCCACCCCCGCGCGGGGCTTGGGCGAGTTGGTGACCAGAACAACAATGCCCCCTTTGGCGCGATAACCTTGAAGCGCTGCCACGGCTTCGGGATAGGCGGTTATGCCGTTATGCACACAGCCCCAGAGGTCGACAAACAGCGCTTTGTAGCGATCGGAGATTTCATCAAGTTTGTGAATAATCTGAGTCATTGAGCTGCCCCCGGGGGTCTGGAGTCGAAGTTGTGCCAGCTATGTCAAAGCTTCGGTCTTTTGACCATCCCAGCTGCAAATTTTCTGAATGAATAGCCTTATGCGATCAGTTGTCTTCACTGATTTCCTCGACGTCTGGTGCCTGTTGAACGTTTTCAGTGCCTAGAATGACCTGGGCGCCGATCCTGTTCTGAAAGCGAACGACAAGCAGATAACCCGGCCCCAACTCGTTGCGCAGCACGTCGACTAGGGGGTTCTCGCGCAGGCTTTCCGGAAGGAGGCCTGCGATTGAAGACACCTTGAACGCGGCTTCAATTGGCAGGTCAACGATCAGCCAGATATCGGCTTGCTTGCGTTGAGCGTTGACGTCGACGCGAATAATCTCGACCGAGACTGGGTCAGCCCAATCGCGAATTGTCTGCGCCAATTGCGCTTCGGTCCGGGTTTCCAGATAGCGGTTATATGTCGACTTGCCCAATTGAATGACAACGAAGGTCAAGAACGCCAAGGTCACAACGACGCTGGCAGTAAAGTTCAGCCTGCGACGCCCCTTGCTGAAAACCACCGAACGAGCAGCGTACACGATGTAGACCGCGCAAGCCGATAGGATGATCGCCCCAAGGTTTGTTGCGAACAGCAAGCCGGCCTCATAAGCTTCAGCCGCTTCTTCAAAATACATCAATACCCCCGAGGCGGATAACGGGGGCACCAAAGACACGCCGATCGCAGCACCTGGCAGCAGGCTAACTTCTGATCGATTTATCTGCACATACGCTCCGGCGACGCCAGCCGCCAAGGCAACGATCAGATCTTCAGTTCCGGGATCGGTACGCGCCAGAACCTGATCTGGGATCAGAATTCCGCGGGGAACATCGGCGATATAGACAAGAAACCAGGCCAGAAAGACGCAGATAACTGCCGCCCCGCTTACAATCAGGGCAAGCTTAAACGCACGTCCCAACCACCCCATGACCATCGAGGCAGCTATCCCCAGTATCGGTGTCATCAACGGTGCGACCAACATGGCGGCAATCACCACTGCGCCTGAATCGCGAAGCATCCCCATGGTCGCGATCACCACCGACAATGTCAAAAGCATCGCAAATCTGCGCCAGTAGGCCGCTCGGTCATGCCCTTCGAACCGAAGGATGTCCCTGGTGGTGCTGAATTTTCGTTTACTCATTCCTGCGACCAAGACCCAAGCAAGACTATCCGCACCAGACTATCAACGGATACGCTCTATGCAAAATCTTGTGTCTTAACGAAAAAAAGGCGCCCCGATACAGGCGCCTTTTGTTTGTGGTGCTACGAAGATCACACTTTGAGGTTGGGGATGATCTGCTTTTTCCGGCTCATGATTCCGGGCAGAACCACGGCGTCGCCGTTTACTGACGCACCAAAGCTCTTCTCGGCCACGCCTTTCACAAGGTCATTGGGCACAAGCAGGGTGGCTTCTTCGTTGAGGATGTCGACGACAAACAGCAATACCTGATCAACGCCGTCTTCCTTGGCTACGTCCACCATTGACGCGGCTAGGCTGGCTTTGCGGTCCAGAACGACGCCCGGAGCGGTGGTTTCTAGGACCGAGACGCGGAACTTGGTGCCGTCAACTTCGTATTCCTTGCTGTCCATGCGGATTAGTTCGGCGTCCGAGAACGAGGATACGTCCGATTTTGCCGCGAACATGTCAGCGGCATAGGCCGAGACGTCCAGACCCAGCTCAGCCGCCAGTTTCTCGGCCACTGCGCGGTCATGCGCGGTGGTGGTAGGCGAGCGGAACTCCAGAGTGTCCGACAGGATGCAGGTCAACGCTGCGCCTTTGACGGCGTCGGGCATTTTGGCCGCGTCGTCGCCCATCAGGTCAACCATGATGGTCGCGGTGCAGGCCAGCGGGCGCACGGTGATGTCGATTGGGCCTTTGGTTTCCAGACCGCCAACCAGTTTGTGGTGGTCGATGATGGCGCGAATGTCGGCGCTGTTGACGCTGGCAGGCAGTTCGGCGGGGTTGTTGGTATCAACGATGACAACTGGCGCGTCCGCGTCCACGTCTGCGATGATGCGCGGCTTGGGCAAGTCCCAGCGCTGCAGCATAAAGGCGGCCTCGGTGTTGGGTTCACCTAGCAGCACGGGTTCGGCCTGTTCGCCTTTGACTTCGTTCAGGTACCAAGACCACAGGATCGGAGAGCCGGTGGAATCGGTGTCGGGGGATTTGTGTCCAAATACGAGGGTTGTCATGTCTGCGTCCTGAGGAAGGTAAATTTGCGCGCCTTATAGGGCGGTCCGACGCGCTTGTCACCCGCCCCCGCGTAAACTGCGACGAAGGGTAAATTTTGCCTTAGAACGGCGCGCGTTCCAAGGTGTAGCCAGCTTGTTGCAATTGGTTCAGAAGGCCGAATTCGTCAGCAAGATGACCCGCGCCAACGGCGATGACTGCTGTTTGGTCCTGAATATTCAGAATATGCTGCATCCAGTTGTTGTTGCGCCCGACGAGCAGCTGATCTTCAAAGCTGCCCCATTCCTCGTCAAAGACATCTTGTGACAAGCCCGAAGTCTCGAGCCCCTGTAGGCGAGCAAAGTGAAGAATCTCGCCGTGTTTTTCCTCGATATAGGCGTTGACCATCGTGGCAAGCTGATCTTCGCTGCTTTCAAAGGCGCTGGCCATTCGCACCAGGGACTGAACCTGCTTTTCCAGCGGATGTTCATTGAACATCGCCATCAGTTCTTCGATTTCTTCCAGTGAGTACTGCGGTTTTCCGAGTTCGACAGCCAGATCAGTCAGGCGTGCATCCATGCCATAGCTAGCATCTTCGTCTTGGGTCATACATGGCGGAACACCCAACATCATGCTCAGGAACCATGGGCGCATTTTGGCGGCCATCCAACCGGGGATGCCTCGATCGGCCAATCCGGTGGACAGGGCGGCCCAGTCTTCTTCAGACATCAGGTCAATCAGAGTTGGGCCCGAAGTTATCAGAACAGGGCTGAGGTCTTGGGCAAGCTGTTGCTCGAATCCGTCCATCTTGTCCTTGGTAACTTCGAAATAGAACGCGTCCGCGTCGGACAGGGCAGGGGCCAGACGTTCCATAATGGCGTCCATGCGTGGATCATTCGTGTGCAGTGTTCCGATCATGTGCAGCACTGTATCGCCTTTGGTCGCGATCCAGTGGTTGCCTTCAGAAAACGGGGTGCCGCTTACCGCCTGATCAAGCTGCGCCCGCATGTCAGCAGAAAGATCCGGCCGAAGGTCTCGCCCTTCGCAGGCCGCATAGGCTGCCAAAGGAAAAAACAAAAAAGCAACAAAGAACAAGAAATGCATCAGGATCATCCCGTATTAACTCGCTACGTATATGTGGCGCGACCTTGCCTTGGCCAAGTGTTGGGTTCAAGCAAGTTGACCAATTGTCGGCGTTTTCTGTGTCTGGCATTCCACAATAAATCACTTAGCATGGCGCCATGGACCGTGAGCAGGATCTCTATCCCCCCATAAAAGCGCTGTTGGAGCGTCAGGGTTATACCGTCAAGGGTGAAGTGGGCGCGGCCGATATCGTGGCTGTGCGCGCAGGTGATGAGCCTGTTATTGTCGAGCTGAAACTGCGGTTTACTCTGGCCTTGTTTCATCAGGCGGTGGCGCGTTTAAAAGTTACGGATCAGGTCTATCTGGGCGTGTGCAAGCCTACCGGGCGCAGTGCGCGTCGGGCACTGAAGGATAATCTGGCCATGTGTCGACGTTTGGGGCTGGGCTTGATCACCGTTCGCGCGGATGGGGCCGTCGAGGTGCAGTGTGATCCGGGTCCTTATGCCCCGCGCAGGAACAAAGCCAAAGCGGCGCGACTGCTGCGCGAGTTTGATCGGTTGGAGGGTGACCCAAATGCAGGCGGGGCTACGCGGCATGGGATTGTCACTGCCTATCGTCAGGATGCGCTGAAATGTGCCGCTCATCTGGTGGAATGCGGAGCGACCAAAGGAGCCGAGGTTGCCAAGGCAACGGGTGTGACCACCGCCACCCGCCTAATGCGAGAGAACCATTACGGCTGGTTTGAAAAGGTCGACAAGGGTGTTTACGCCCTGACCGATGCCGGACAAGAGGGTCTGAAACACTGGGCTTACAGTCGGGATCAGCCCGAATAGGGGCCGCGGTTCAAAAAATCCTTCACGGCTTGTTGACTCGGGGAATTGCACCCCCTAGCTATGCGTCGTTATCACTCGACAAGCATGAGTGCTAACGCCCCGCCATCCGGCGAGGGGAGGATTAACAACTTTGAGCCCAAGGAGCTGCAAAGATGGCATTGAAACCGCTTCATGACCGCGTGCTGGTTCGCCGTACCGAAAGCGAAGAAAAAACCGCAGGCGGCCTGATCATTCCTGACAGCGCAAAAGAAAAGCCCAGCGAAGGCGAAGTCGTCGCAACCGGCGAAGGCGCACGCAAGGACAGCGGCGAGCTGATCGCAATGGCTGTGAAAGCTGGCGACAAGATCCTGTTCGGCAAATGGTCGGGCACCGAGGTTCAGGTCGACGGCGAAGAGCTGCTGATGATGAAAGAAAGCGACATCATGGGGATCATCGAGTAAGGCCCTCGCGCTTCACTCTGATCTTCATCTACAACTAATTTCTCAAGGAGAAACGACATGGCTGCAAAGGACGTCAAGTTCGACACCGATGCCCGTAACCGGATGCTGGCAGGCGTAAACATCCTGGCCGACGCGGTTAAAGTGACCCTGGGCCCCAAAGGCCGCAACGTGGTTCTGGATAAATCCTTCGGCGCACCGCGCATCACCAAAGACGGTGTTTCGGTTGCTAAGGAAATCGAACTGGAAGACAAGTTCGAAAACATGGGCGCGCAGATGGTGAAAGAAGTCGCCAGCCGCACCAATGACGAAGCCGGTGACGGCACCACCACCGCAACCGTTCTGGCCCAAGCCATCGTGCGCGAAGGTCTCAAGCAGGTTGCTGCTGGCCTGAACCCGATGGACCTGAAGCGCGGCATCGACCTGGCGACCGCCAAGGTTGTTGAAGGCATCAAAGACGCCTCGCGCGAAGTCAAAGACTCGGCAGAAGTTGCTCAGGTTGGCACCATCTCGGCCAACGGCGAAGCCGAAATCGGCCAGCAGATCGCAGACGCGATGCAGAAGGTTGGCAACGAAGGCGTTATCACCGTCGAAGAAAACAAAGGTCTGGAAACCGAGACCGATGTTGTCGAGGGTATGCAGTTCGACCGTGGCTACCTGTCGCCTTACTTCGTCACCAACGCAGACAAGATGATCGCAGAACTCGACGACTGCATGATCCTGCTGCACGAAAAGAAACTGTCCTCGCTGCAGCCGATGGTTCCGCTGCTGGAGCAGGTGATCCAATCGCAGAAGCCGCTGCTGATCATTGCCGAAGACGTTGAAGGCGAAGCGCTGGCAACTCTGGTTGTCAACAAACTGCGCGGCGGCCTGAAAATTGCTGCTGTCAAAGCACCGGGCTTCGGCGATCGCCGCAAAGCCATGCTGCAGGACATCGCAATCCTGACCGGCGGTCAGGTCATCAGCGAAGATCTGGGCATGAAGCTCGAGTCCGTCACCATGGACATGCTGGGCACCGCCAAGAAAATCGAAATCACCAAAGACGAAACCACCATCGTCGACGGTGCTGGCGAGAAAGCCGAGATCGAAGCACGTGTTGCCCAGATCCGCACTCAGATCGAAGAAACTTCGTCGGACTACGACCGTGAGAAGTTGCAAGAGCGCGTTGCCAAACTGGCAGGCGGTGTTGCTGTTATCCGTGTCGGCGGCATGACCGAAGTGGAAGTGAAAGAGCGTAAAGACCGTGTGGACGATGCTCTGAACGCGACTCGCGCTGCTGTGCAGGAAGGCGTTGTTGTAGGCGGTGGTGTTGCTCTGGTTCAGGCCGGTAAAGCACTGGAAGCTCTGGAAGGTGCAAACGCTGACCAGAACGCAGGCATCAACATCGTTCGTAAGGCAATCGAAGCGCCGCTGCGCCAGATCGCTGAAAACGCAGGCGTTGACGGTGCAGTTGTTGCTGGCAAAGTCCGCGAAAGCGGCGACGCCGCGTTCGGCTTCAACGCGCAGACCGAAGAATATGGCGACATGTTCTCGTTCGGCGTGATTGACCCGGCCAAAGTTGTCCGTACTGCACTGGAAGATGCAGCATCGGTTGCTGGCCTGCTGGTCACTACCGAAGCAATGGTTGCCGACAAGCCCCAGAAAGACGCACCCGCTGCAGGCGGCATGCCCGACATGGGCGGCATGGGCGGCATGATGTAAGCACGTCAAATTCGCCCCGGCGAATTTTGACGAGCCCGACAGGCGCTTGGCCAAAAGGCCAAGCTGCCGGAAGGGAAGCCGCAGAGCTTAGGAACGGGGTCGCCTTTGGGCGGCCCCGTTTCGTTTCAATCCTCGCGCCAGATTGTGAATGTGCAAACGGCCCTAAACCCATTATGCGGTTGTTATGAAACTGTTCCTGTTGACGGCCCTAACCATGGTTGCCTTTGCGGCCAACTCCATCCTGAACCGGCTTGCCATCGACAGCGGGGCAAGCGATCCGGCCGGATTTGCCACTGTGCGCGTACTGGCCGGGGCGTTGGTTCTGGCCGCGCTTGTTTTCCTCAAAGGGGGACATCTGCCGCTTCGGAATATGCGGCGGATCGCAGGGGCAGGGTCATTGTCATTATACATGATCGGGTTTTCGATTGCCTATCTGACGCTGGATGCGGGATTGGGCGCGTTAATCCTGTTTGGTGTCGTGCAGATCACGATGTTTGCCGTGACCTCTGTTACCGGGGCCCTGCCTACCGTGCGCCAGATCGCTGGCGCGGTGATCGCGCTGGCAGGATTGGCCTGGGTGCTTTGGCCCACAGATCAGGTGCACGTCAGTCCGGTTGGCGCGACGCTGATGACAGCCGCCGGGATCGGGTGGGCGATCTATTCGCTGGTTGGTCGGTCCGAGCCGGATGCTCTGGCCGGGACTGCGGCGAATTTCGTGGTCGCTCTGCCGGTGACGGCGTTAGCCTTGCTGACCGTCGGGGGCGATTGGCAGATGACTGGCTCGGGATATGTGCTGGCGGCTGTGTCGGGCGGTGTCACCTCGGGGATGGGCTATGCGCTGTGGTACCGCGTATTGCCGCAACTGGCCCCGACCACGGCGGCGGTGGTGCAGTTGAGCGTGCCGATCATTGCCATTTTGGGCGGTGCGGTTCTGTTGGGTGAGGTCGCCAGCTTGCGCCTGATCTTTGGTGCGGCACTTGTGCTGGGCGGCATCGCGCTGGCTGTTCTGCGCCTGAAACCGCGCTAGGGGTTTCATCACTCGCGCTTAGGGCTTATCTGGCCGCTATGAGAGTTCTGCTGACCTTAATTCTGTTCCTTCTGCCGGTTGCGGCCCAAGCGAAATGCGTAGTGCTTTTGCACGGGCTTGCGCGGACCGAGGCGTCTTTTACCGTAATGGATCAGTTGTTCAAGGCGCATGGTTATACGGTTGTGCGACCGGGCTACCCCTCGACCGACTTGCCAATCCCGGACCTTGCGAACCAGACCCTGCCGGATGCGTTCGCGGCTTGTGGCGAGGATACGGTCAACGTGGTGGCTCATTCGATGGGCGGCATCCTGCTGCGCTATTGGCTGCAGGACAACATGCCCGAAAATCTGGGCCGCGTGGTCATGCTGGGCCCGCCCAACCAGGGCAGCCAATTGGTGGACGAACTTAGCGCCTATGAGGTGTTCGGCATGTTGAACGGCCCCGCCGGCCTTGCGCTGGGCACCGGCCCCGAGGGCCTTCCGCGCATGTTGCCGCCGGTGGATTTTGAATTGGGCGTGATTGCGGGCAAAGACACACTGAACCCACTGTTTTCCTCGATGATTGATGGGCCGGATGACGGCAAGGTTTCGGTCGAAAGCACCAAGGTCGCGGGCATGAAGGACCATATCGTCCTGCCAGTGACCCACACTTTTATGATGAATAACCCGCGCGTCATGGCACAGGCGCTGCACTTCATCGAATTCGGTCAATTTGATCCTCAGATCACGTGGCTGGACGGGGTGCAGGATATCATCGACGAGATCTGCATCGGGCAGGATTGCTCCGAGCCCGAGTCGGAGCGTTCCGAATGAGCACATTGAACCTGACCCTGACCGGCGCAGAGGTTCTGCTTCCGGAGGATGGCCTGATCCCGACCGACCTGTTCTTGGCGGACGGTGTGATACAGGCGGATGCCACCGGGCGCCCTATTGATCTGTCCGGCTATCTGGTGCTGCCGGGCATCATCGACCTGCACGGCGACGGGTTCGAACGCCACATCGCCCCGCGCCGGGGTGCGATGAAACAGATGGACGAAGGCATCCTCTCGGTCGAGGCCGAACTGGCCGCCAACGGCATTACCACCGCCGTTCTGGCGCAGTTCTACAGTTGGGAGGGCGGCGTGCGCGGCCCAGCATTCGCTGGTCAGGTGTTTGATGCGATTGCCTCGGTTAAAGGCCGTGTGGTGACCGACCTGGTTCCCCAACTTCGGTTTGAGACGCATATGCTGAACGACTACGCCGGTCTGCCCGAAAAGATCGCCGCTTGGCAGGTGCCCTATGTGGTGTTCAATGACCACCTGCCGCATGACCGTCTGGCCGAAGGGCGCAAGCCACCGCGCTTGACCGGACAGGCGCTGAAAGCCGGGCGCAACCCGGACAAACATTTTGAGATGCTGCTCTCCATGCATGCCCGTTGCGGTGACGTTCCGGCGGCGCTGGATCAGCTGTGCGCGACATTGGCGGGGCAGGGGGTGCGCATGGGCAGCCATGATGACGCCACCGCCGAAACCCGGGCAGACTGGCGCGCACGCGGGGCGCAAATCTCGGAATTCCCCGAAACGCTCGACGCGGCTGAGGCCGCGCATACCGCAGGCGACCATATCATTCTGGGCTCGCCCAATGTGGTGCGCGGCGGATCGCACAAGGGCAATGTCAGCGCGCTGGACCTGATCACGATGGGACTGTGCGACGCGCTGGCCTCGGACTACCACTACCCAAGCCCGCGCCGCGCGGCGCTGATGCTGGCCAAATCGGGCCTGTTGGATATGGTCGGGGCCTGGGCGATGGTTTCTTCGGGGCCCGCGAAGGTGCTGGGCCTGACCGACCGGGGCACGCTGGCCCCCGGAAAACGCGCCGACCTGACCATTCTGGACAAAAACACCCACCGGGTCGCCGCAACAATGGCCAGGGGTCGGATCAGCTATATGACCGGGGATATCGCGGCCCGGTTCTTCAACTGATCCGCGCTTCATCTGGCTAAAAATACCTCCGCCGGAGGCATCGCGCGTCCGCGCGATTTCTCAGCGCACGATACGGTTGAAGTGCCCCATCTTACGACCAGCCTTAACCTCGGCCTTGCCATAAAGATGCAGTGCCACGTCTCGTTCCTGCGCCAGCTCAGGCACACGGGTTATGTCGTCACCGATCAGGTTCTCCATCACCACATCCGAATGCCGCTGACCGTCGCCCAAAGGCCACCCGGCCACCGCGCGGATATGCTGCTCGAACTGATCCACCGCGCAGCCATTCTGCGTCCAGTGGCCCGAATTATGCACGCGCGGCGCGATCTCATTCACGATCAGGCCCTGCGGCGTCACGAACAGCTCAACCCCCATCACGCCCACATAGTCCAGTGCGTTCAGGATATTGGCTGCCAACAGCACTGCATCCGTGCGTTGCGCCGAGCGCAGGCGAGCGGGCACCGTCGTCGTGTGCAGGATGCCATCGCGATGCACATTCTCGCCGGGGTCAAAGCAGGCGACCTGCCCATCCAACCCGCGCGCCGCGATGATCGAGACTTCGTGGCTGAACTCCACAAACCCTTCCAGGATCGCAGGGGCGCCCGCCATATCGGCCAAGGCGGTCTCGGCATCCCCGGGTGCGCGCAGCCGGGCTTGCCCTTTGCCATCATACCCAAAGCGGCGGGTTTTCAGGATTGCAGGCGTGTCGATCTGATCAATCGCGGCCTTCAGGCTGTCGAGATCGGTGATATCTGCGAAAGGCGCGGTTTGCAGGCCCAGCCCTTGCAGAAAATTCTTCTCGGTCAGGCGGTCCTGACTGACCCGCAGCGCCTCACGCCCCGGACGGATCGGGCGATGCGCCTCAAGCAGGTCCAGCGCTTCGGTCGGAATGTTTTCAAACTCATAGGTGATGACATCGACGGACTCGGCGAAGGAGCGCAGGGCGTCGACATCGTCATAGGCTGCCGTGGTCACCCGGTCGGCCACCTGACCGGCGGGCGGGTTGGCACCGGGTTCAAAGATATGGGTCACAAACCCCAGTCGAGCCGCCGCGACGGACAGCATCCGCCCCAGCTGTCCACCACCGAGGATGCCAATCGTGTTGCCGGGTGCAAGCATGTCGGTCATTGTTCAGGTCTCCAACCGTTTGCCGATTGCCGTCAGGGCGTCGCGCAGCGCCTTGTGGGCCTTGTCCGTTTGCAATGCCTGCGTCATCTGCAAGCTCAGAGTTCCGTCTGTTGCCAGCGCATCACGTTCTGCAGCAAGCCGACCCGCCCGATCCTTTTCCGTGGACGCAAGAAATCCTGCTATCAACTGGGTCGTATAGAACTCGGCTCCGTCAGCGTCACCAGTCTGTTCGGCTAGCCATTTCGAGCCGGTTGCCAACAAGTCCAGAACACCGGGAACCATCGCGCAGATCGCAAAATGGGCATTTAGCGAGGCTTCATTTGCGACTTTAACAACCGGGTTCTCGGGTGAGACCAGATTGGCCAACAACTGATCATTTCCAAAAGCTGCCATGGGGCAGCCGCCGTTTTCCAAAAAGCCCAGAGGGATTGTTTGCACGAAATCCTCCGCCGGAGTGCAAAGCGATCTGAGGTCCGCTTCGGACACCGCCGCCATAACCGATACGATCCGATGATCGGGGCGAAAGCTCAGAGGTTCGAGCACATCAAGCGCGGCTTGAGGTCGAAGGCACAGAAACACGACGTCGGATTGGTCGATCACTGATTGCGGGTCGCCGACGGTTGCGTTGATGTCGACCTTCAGCGCTGCCGACACGGTGGCGTTACGCTCGGTCACATAAATCTCATGCCCCTTGCGTGCCAGCAACCGTGCAATCGGCGCTGCTATATGGCCAGTTCCAATGAACCCGACGCGGCTCATCCTTGCGGTTCTTCCGGGATCGAGGCTGACAGGGCATCGCGCCACGCGTCCAGACGGCCCGCCAAAGCGTCATCCTGCAGTGCCAGAATACCGGCTGCCATCAGGCCCGCATTGGCCCCACCGGCGGCGCCAATCGCCATGGTTGCCACCGGAAACCCTTTGGGCATCTGGACGATGGAATAAAGCGAATCGACCCCCGACAGCGCCCGCGTCTGCACCGGAACACCGATCACGGGCACGCGGGTTTTCGAGGCCATCATGCCAGGCAGATGTGCTGCCCCTCCGGCACCGGCGATGATCACATGCAGACCACGCGATACGGCGGTCTTGCCATAGTCCCACAACCGGTCAGGGGTGCGGTGGGCGGACACGATGCGCTTTTCATAGGCTATGCCCAATTCGTCCAGAATATTGGCGGCTTCTTTCATCGTGGGCCAGTCCGACTGGCTGCCCATGATGATCCCCACTTTCACGTCGCTCATCCGCTTATGTCCCTGCCTTCTGAGAGAGCGCGCACTATAGCCAAATCCGCATTCGAGGCAATGTGTCAGGCGATGATATCGGGGGTCAGGCGGTCTTCGATCAGACGGATGATGTCTTTCAGCCGCAATTTCTGCTTTTTCAAACGCTTGATGGTCAGTTGGTCGGCCGTACCGGTGCCTTGAAGTGCCTCAATCGCTTCGTCCAGATCACGGTGCTGGCGGCGAAAAACCTCCAGCTCGACCCGCAGAACGTCATCAGTTTTCATCGAAAGATCGGTGGGGGCGTTCATGGCCGACTCAGTGGTTATTGTGGTGCTTGTCACACAAGATAGTGTGTCAGGGTTTATCCTGCCAGACCTTGTGGACATCTGGCTACATTCCCATATTCTATTTTACGCGGTTGCCAAAACGGGGCCGCACCACACGTCGCTTTGACAATAAAGGACGAAATACGTGTCTAAACTTACCTTGGGCTCATACCCGCATCTTTTGGGGTTCGAGCAACTGGAACGCCTTTTGGAACGGTCTGCAAAGGCCGGAAATGAAGGATATCCGCCCTACAATATCGAACAGACCTCGGACTTTTCGTATCGGATCACGCTGGCCGTGGCCGGGTTTGCCGAGCAGGATCTGTCGATCACCATCGAGGATCGCCAACTGGTGATCCGGGGCCGTCAACGCGACGACAGCGAGGGGCGCATATTCCTGCATCGCGGCATCGCGGCGCGTCAATTCCAGCGCATGTTCGTGCTGGCCGACGGGGTTGAGGTGGGCGAGGCGATCATGGAAAATGGTCTGCTGCATGTGGATCTGACCCGCGCTGTGCCAGAATCCGTGGTGCAAACGATCAACATAAGAAAGGGGTAAGAGCAATGAATACACCGATTGAACTGAACGCTGAGGGCGACCGGATCGTCTATGTCAAAACGGTTGAAGTCGCCGATTTGCCAGAAGAAATGCGCGAGCAGGCAGGCGATCTGGATCAGATATATGCCGTCCATGATTCGGATGGGCAACGGCTGGCTTTGGTCGCCGACCGTAAGCTGGCCTTCAACCTCGCGCGCGAGCATGACTTCTCGCCGGTGGCCGTGCACTGACACGGCCCTTTGGGCGTTTTCCTCGTGACATCCGACGCTGACCGGGCGAGATATGCCTTGTAAAGCAAAGGGTCCGAGGAATGAGCTGGTTTGATTTTGACTGGGTAGATGCCTTTACCGATCGCGCTTTTGGGGGCAATGGGTGCGCAGTCGTGCATGGCGGCGCTGGTTTATCCGATGCGGTCTGCATGGCCTATGTGCAAGAGACGTCTTTGGTCGAATGCACCTTTACCGGGCCTTCTGACATCGCTGATATCCGGGTTCGCTACTTTCTGGCCAGCCGCGAGATCCCCTTTGCCGGGCACCCAACAATTGCGACCGTGGCCGCTATGCGGTCGCGCGGGATGATTGACGGCGACAGCCTGACGCTTGAGACGGGCGCGGGCCTCGTCGATATCCGCCTGAACGGTGACGAGATCGAGATGACTCAGGTCGCACCGCAATTTGGCGCCGAGGTGCCGGCTGATTTGGTGGCCTCCGCGATCGGCCTGTCCACAGACGCCATCACTTCACCGCCGCAATTCGTGTCTACCGGCTTGCCGTTCTGCATCACCGTCCTGCGTGATCACGCGGTGCTGCGGGCGGCGAAACTGGCCGAGGGACCGCTGCGTGAGGTCGCGGCTATGGCTGGGTTCTCGGGTTCGGATATGGCCGAGCCGTTTCTGGTTACGCTGCAAGGCGCGACCGATGGCGGGGACACGTTTTCGCGCTTGTTGCTGGCGCCGCCCAGCCCGCCCGAGGACCCGTTTACCGGGTCCGCCACCGGTGCGATGGCGGCCTATCTGTGGAAGCAGGGTCTGATGGAGAAAGACAGCTTTGTTGCCGAACAAGGCCATGACATGGGCCGCCCGGGTCAGGCCACCGTTACGCGTGTTGGCCCGCCGGAGGCAATGACCGGCATCAAGGTGGCCGGGAGCGGCCACGTGCTGATGCGTGGGCAGGTCAGTCTGTCGGAGGGAAATTGATGTCTGAGCCCGCAATTGCGATCCTGCCCTATGGGCACCGGTTGGGGCCGAAACTGAGCTCGGTTCTGCTCAGCGATCTGATCTGGCCCGAGGGTTGCCCGGATCGTCTGACTGGCAAAACTGTCGCAGATCTTGAACCAACCGATCACCTGATCATGTATCCCAATTCCACCGTGCATCTGCGGTTGCGCCGGGGTACCCGCGCGCAGATTTCGCTGATGATGGGGGAACCCTCGGCCATCCACGCAAAACACGACCGGATGCTGCGCTGGACATGGCGTCGGTTCTTTCGTGTGCTGACCTTTCATGACGTCCTGCTGCAAGGCATCCCGAATGCGGTCTTTCTGCCCTATGGCGTCACCATGGTGCCGGACTGGCAGAAGTTGTCCGTCGAAAAGATCAAGTCCTGTTCGTTGATCGCCTCGGCCAAGCGTGATCTGGAAGGTCACCAATTGCGTCATGCGGTCATCGACTGGGTGCGCGAGACGGGCGCGGATGTCGATATCATGGGTCGTGGTTATATGCCGTTTGACCAGAAATCCGACGGGCTGGCCCCGTATCGCTATTCTGTGGTGATCGAGAATGTGCGGGAACGGAATTATTTCTCGGAAAAACTGACGGATGCGATCCTGTGCGCCACTGTTCCGATCTATTGGGGCTGCCCGAATATCGGGGATTTCTTCGACACATCCGGCATGATCCTGTGCGAATCCGAGGCCGATATTCACCGCGCCGTTCAAGCGGCCTCACCCGAGGACTACGCTGCGCGCCTGTCGCATCTACAGGCGATCCAGCCCAAGGCGGCTGAATACGGTGATTTCGAAGCCCGCGCTGTTGCGGCCATTCGCGCCGAGCTCTGATCACAAAAAAGGCCCCCGCAGCGCGAGGGCCTGTTTCATGTGGCGGTCAGCTTAAGTCGCCGCGATCAGACCCATGCTTTCAAGCTTGAGCAGCACCTGATGGGCGCAGTTGTCGACCTCGACATTCTCGGTCTCGACGCTCAGCTCCGGGTTCTGGGGCACATCATAAGGGTCTGAGATGCCAGTGAATTCCTTGATCTTGCCTTCACGCGCAAGCTTATACAGACCCTTGCGGTCACGGCGCTCGCATTCTTCGATGCTGGTCGCGACATGGATTTCGCAGAAGGCACCGAATTGCTCGATCTCTTCGCGAACGGCACGACGGGTGGTTGCGTAGGGCGCGATTGGGGCACAAATGGCGATGCCGCCGTTCTTGGTGATTTCCGACGCCACATAGCCGATGCGACGGATGTTCAGGTCGCGGTGTTCCTTCGAGAAACCGAGTTCCGACGACAGGTTCTTACGAACGATATCACCATCCAGAAGGGTCACGGGGCGGCCGCCCATCTCCATCAGCTTGACCATAAGCGCGTTGGCGATAGTCGATTTGCCGGAACCCGAGAAGCCGGTGAAGAACACGGTAAAGCCCTGCTGGCTGCGTGGTGGTTTGGTTTTGCGCAGCTCGGCCACAACCTCGGGAAAGCTGAACCATTCGGGAATTTCCAGACCTTCGGCCAGACGGCGGCGCAGTTCGGTGCCCGAGATGTTCAGGATGGTGACGTCATCCTTGTCCGCGATTTCGTCATTGGGTTCGTATTGGGCGCGTTCCTGCACATAGACCATGTGTTTGAAGTCGACCATCTCGACTCCGATCTCGTCCTGGAACTGGCGGAACAGGTCCTGCGCGTCATAGGGGCCATAGAAATCTTCACCGGCCGAGTTCTTGCCGGGGCCCGCGTGGTCGCGGCCCACGATGAAGTGGGTGCAGCCGTGATTGGCGCGGATCAGCCCGTGCCAGACCGCCTCGCGGGGGCCTGCCATCCGCATGGCCAGATTCAGCAGCGACATCGAGGTGGTCGAGGCCGGATACTTGTCCAGAACCGCCTCATAACAGCGCACGCGGGTAAAGTGGTCGACGTCGCCGGGCTTGGTCATGCCGACAACCGGATGGATCAGCAGGTTGGCTTGGGCTTCCTTGGCAGCACGGAAGGTCAGCTCCTGATGGGCGCGGTGCAGCGGGTTACGGGTTTGGAACGCAACGATGCGGCGCCAGCCCAGCTTGCGAAAATAGGCGCGCAACTCGTTCGGGGTGTCGCGGCGGGCGCGGAAATCATAGTGGACGGGTTGCTGGATGCCGACCACAGGTCCACCCAGATACACCTTGCCTGCGGTGTTGTGCAGATAATTCACGGCTGGATGCGCGTCGTCATCCGCGCCGAATACCTTTTCAGCCTCGCGGGATTTGTTCGGGGTCCAGCGGTCGGTCACGGTCATGGTGCCGAGGATGACGCCTTCCTGATCACGCAGGGCGATGTCCTGACCCAGCTCGATTGATTGGGCGAAGTCTTCGCTGACGTCCAGCGTGATGGGCATCGGCCACAGGGTACCGTCGGCCAGACGCATGTTTTCAACGACGTTGTCGTAATCGGCTTCGGACAGGAAACCCTTAAGCGGGTTGAACCCGCCGTTCATCAGCAGTTCAAGGTCACAGATCTGGCGCGGGCTCAGGTCCCAACTGGTCAGGTCAGCGGCTTCTACTTTCAGCTTCTGCGCCGAGTCGTAGGAGACATAGAGTTCTGGGATAGGGGCCAGATTGCTTAACATCGTCATCGGAATACTCTTGTGTAAGGGCAGTTTTGCCCGTGATTCATAGGTGTTTAAGGGGCGTTTGCCCCGATGATCAGGTGAAGTCCATATACATTCATGAAACAAAGGACGATATGCGCGGTTTTCGCTCGGATTGGAAGAATTTTCCACATTCAAATGCAAATGCCGACTGTGGTTCTTCGAATTGTCGGCAATTGGGCAAGTTCTAGGCCATGTGTTCCTAAGCAGCTATCCTAAGCGCCAGTAAGGTGGCGTTCCTTACCGGTAACGCAGGAATTGGGCGGGAAACCCCCCTTAGTTTGAAAGACTGTAGCCCCGTTTCGTCACCGTCATATCCGGCCGCGCGCAGAAGGTCCTCTGAGATCAAAAGCTCGACGCCCAGAGTTTTGGTCTCTGCCTCTAACCGGCTGGCAACGTTGACCGCGTCTCCGATGATGGTACGGGTCGCTGTTCCGGCGGCACCGATTTCACCCAGAACCAGATCACCCAGATGCAACCCCATGCCTATGCGAATATGCGAGCTGCCTTCTGCGTTGAGTTGCTTGTTGAATCGTTCCAGTGCGCGGCTGACATCGGCTGCGGCCATCAAACCAGCACGGGCGGAACTTGCGGGGTCGGCGGTTTCGAACACGGCCAAAAGACCATCGCCCATGTATTTGTCGACCACCCCACCTTCGGCAGTGATCGCAGGAACGATCGCGTCAAAAAACCGGTTCAGAAGGAAGACAATATCATAGGGCAGCTGTCCCGTTGTGCGCGACGTAAACCCACGCATGTCCAGAAACAGAACGGCAAGCTGACGTTCCTGGCCTTGGCTGGCATGTGCGCGGTTTCGAAGGCCATCAGGACGAAACATTCGAAAGGCCGTAATCGGCTGAGTCGGGCGGATTTGGCAAGCCAGCCGCGCGCCTTTGGGCGCCCGGACTGCGGCAAGGCTGCGGGCTTCAACTTCGCTTGGAGCCGGAAGCTCTGCCGCACCGTCTTCGACAATGACTCGGCACGTGGTGCAGCGGCCTTTGCCACCGCACAGGGCCGTATGTGGGATGCCATTGGCCTGCGATATTTCAAGCAGGGTCATGCCTTTTTCAGCGACGACCTCTGGTCCTTCGACATATGTAACGCGGACCGAATGTCTGCGCCGTAGAAGTTTGCGTCCCGCAAACACGGCCAACGAAACACCCAGAGCGATCCAAAAGGCTAATAGCGCATTGTCCTTGACGCTAAACAGAGCCTGAAATTCTTCGGGCGACGGCCAATTGTAATGCTCGATATATTGGTCGCGCAGAAACGGGTCGCCGAAATCGGCCCAAATCCGCCGCCCTTCTGTCAATAATCCCGCCATCGCAAATGACGGGACGAACACGGCCAATCCGATCAGATAGGGGACTGTTTTGGGCCACCATTTGGTCAACCGCAGCCACATATGAAGACCAATGCAGCTGTGCACCCAAACGACCAGCAAGAGCATGCTTTGCATCCAGATCGCCGAGCTGGGCCACATCAGCGCGATGATGTATCCCATCTCGTCGTTCACGTTGAACACCTCGTGCGCGTAACGTGTGTGAACGATATGCGCGATCAGTTGCAGCGGGATCAGCAATCCCAGAACAATCTGCAATGCCATGCTCAGCGGCATTTTTAGTGTTTTGCGTTGACTGATCGAATAGAGCGCCAGACCCGAGTGAATGAACAAAGCAGCATAGAGCAAGGCGCTGCCGATGTCGTGACGGGTGACAGCGTGGCGGCCGTCTTGCATTCCGTGCAGGTAATCGGTGTGGAACAGGCCCAAGCCGATATTGATGAAGTGCAGGAATGCAAACGCGAACAGGATCAGGCCACTGCCAATCCTCAGCCGGGTTATCCACCCGCCTTGCCACAATACGCTCTTCACTTCAGGTCACCTGTGAATTCTTGCCTTGTGCCCCGAGTCTGATACGGGCGCGCGGGCGGGTCAAGAATAAGCAGGTACCCAGGTTTCTGACGGGGCATCGACGCAAATAAGCCGGGTACTGGTACGGAACAGAACCACATGGCTGAGCTGGGGCCGTGATCGAGAGCTATAGATAATGCCATCGGCACCTAAAGCTCGAGCCTTGTCCGAGAATTGCCAGGTTGGAGAACGCCCGCAGGCCTTTGCAATGTCTTGCCAAACGATGGATGCTTCGGGCTGACCTCTCAGGTCGAAAAGACGTGCCTCTGTGATCCTTGCACGTTGCAGGATTCGCGGTGGGTCATCGCGCTATACATAGCGACGTATCGCGACTTCGACCCCTTCGGGGCTGAGAGATGCATAAAGTGCGGTCTGACCGCATAGTGAAAACGCCCCTCTGGCGCCCGAGCGGGGGCCATAGGGGCGTCTGAATGTGTTCGAAACAGAATTCTCCAGACCGGGCCGGAGAATTCTATCATTGGCTAGTCCTGCTCCGCCAGGAACCGCTCGGCATCCAGCGCTGCCATGCAGCCCATACCGGCGCTGGTAACGGCCTGACGATAGATGTGGTCAGTCAAGTCACCGGCGGCGAATACGCCAGGTATGGAAGTCTCGGTCGAACCCGGCTTGGTCACGACATAGCCACCCATGTGGGTTTCAAGCGTGTCCTTGACCAGCTCGTTTGCAGGGGCGTGACCGATGGCAATAAACACGCCCTTACAAGGAATCTCAGAGATTTCACCGGTTTTCACGTTCTTGACGCGCACGCCCTCAACGCCCAAAGGCGCATCGGTGCCAAGCACTTCATCCAGCTCGTGGAACCAAAGCGGTTCAATCTTTTCGTTTTTCATCAGGCGATCCTGCAGGATTTTCTCGGCCCGCAACTCGTCGCGACGGTGGATCAAGGTGACCTTGCTGGCAAAGTTCGTCAGAAACAGAGCTTCTTCCACGGCAGTGTTGCCGCCGCCAATGACAACGATTTCCTGTCCACGATAGAAGAACCCATCGCAGGTGGCACAGGCCGAGACACCAAAGCCTTTAAACTTGTCCTCGGACGGCAGCCCAAGCCATTTTGCGCGTGCGCCGGTCGCCAGAATGACTGCATCAGCTGTATAGGTCGTGCCGCTGTCGCCTTTGGCAGTGAAGGGGCGTTTGCTGACGTCCAGATCGCTGATGATGTCACCGATGATCTCACATCCCATTGCCTTAGCATGGTCCTGCATACGAACCATCAGGTCGGGGCCTTGAACCTCTGTATCGCCGGGCCAGTTCTCGACCTCTGTGGTGGTGGTCAACTGACCGCCGGGTTCAATGCCCTGCACCAGGATCGGTTCCAGCATTGCGCGGCTGGCATAAACGCCCGCCGTGTATCCGGCGGGCCCCGATCCTATGATCAGAACCTTGGTGTGTTTCGTTTCGGCCATGGTACCCCCAACTCGATCTGCCTGATGTGGGCGCGTGGCCCCTTGGCGACTGGATATAGCGACCCGATGGCGTTGCTTAAAGCCCCTTCCTGACAGAGAACCGCTATGCGTCACGCGAATGGCGCCTATAAATAGGGCGTTTAAAATAAAGAATATTGCGCTAACGCGAAAGATTATTGCGCATCTTCTGGGTGCTGATATAACAACCGAAAAATCAGGAGCATTTTATGGTCGCGACACGGCTGGATGAGATTGACCGCAAAATTCTGGCGGAATTGCAGGCAGACGGTCGAATGACCAATGTCGAACTTGCGAAACGTGTCGGCATTTCTGCGCCTCCGTGTTTGCGGCGTGTTCGTACGCTTGAGGAATCCGGCCTGATCCGCGGCTACCACGCCGAAGTGAACGCGCGAGAGTTGGGATTTGAAGTTCAGGTCTTTGCCAGCGTTGGTTTGGAAAGTCAGGCCGAGACGGAACTGAGCGCCTTCGAAGAGCGGTGCCGTGACTGGCCCTTGGTTCGCGAATGCCACATGCTGAATGGCGAGGTTGATTTCATCCTGAAATGCGTCGCCCCTGACCTTAGCAGTTTTCAGCGGTTCCTGACCGGCGATTTGCTGACCACCCCAAATGTGGCCAGTGTTAAGACATCGCTTGTGATTCGAGGCGCTAAGGACGAGCCCGGTGTGCCGTTCGATGTTCTGGAAGAACGCATGAACCGGATGGCCTGAAGCGCATCCGTTTATGTGCGGAACAACATGGCGGAAGAATCGCTGTAACGATCAGGAACAGCACCCAACCCAAAAGAATCTGCATAAAGCCCCCACTCTGCAGCACTGACAAAAATTTACGCTGTGATCGCGTCCACCTCTCCGTCGCCAGCACGCGGCATCAGCAGCGGACCAAAATCATTCAGCGAATCGGCATGCGCGAACAGGTTCAGGTAGATCGAGCGCAATGAATGGCTGATCATCCGAACTGCATTGACACCGGGATGATACGTCTCGAACTGCAGCCCGTCGATCTTGATCACCGAATGGCGCTTGAGACAGATATGGAACAGTTCGATCGGCGTTGGCGGCAAGGTTTCGACCACGCTCATTCCGTCCTGAAATTCGTGAACCGGGGTCAAAACGGTCTCATTACCGTGCAGATGGCGCAGGTGGGACGGGGTTCCAACCAACCGCGCCGCTGGGCCCGCGATAACGCCTGAAAGAGGTTTCTGCATCCCGAATGTGTCAGCCATAATCCGCGTTAGAGGGCGAGTCCGACCTCGGGAATCCTCGCGTCCGGGAACCAGGGTCACAGAGCCTTTCCATAGCACAGTCTGAGACGAGCCATCCTGTGTCAGTACCGTATCGCCGGGCAGCAGGTCCTCAATCGCGAGCGGGCCGGTTTCCGTCTCAATTAAAGATCCTCGGGTAAAGGCGCAGAATGCGTCCTCGAACATCGGCAAAGCGGGCGCGATATGGCGGGTCTGAGAGATATCGCCATTTGGCAGCAGCGCGCTCACTTCATAGCGCCGCAGTTGCGCCTTTGGTTTGTCCCTTGGCGCATCCCGCAGCATCGCCGAAGTATCGACGGCGTTTTTGGCCGCGCGCGAAAGCGAATGTGGAATAGGCATTTTTATTCCGTCCCTTCTATCATCCGTGCAGACAGGTTGAACCCTCCGTACAGGCCCGTCTGACCGATCTTTTTCTTTGTTTTGAATGAAAGGGCGACCTCAGGGCGAGCGTCAAACCGACGTCGCAACGTGATGGTATTCAGCACACCTTTGGTCAACATCTTGACCCCCCAGACAAACTCACAACAACGCCGGCGAAAATTACCCGCGCACACAACGCCCCTGAACCTGACCGCGGAAAATACCTGCGGCAGGTCACGCATCGGGCCGGAGCACCCCTCCGATGCGCGTCTTGGCCCCTGGAACCGGCAGCTTGGTACCCTGGGCGTCACGATCAGACCCCTTCCGCCAAACGACGGGCAACCCTGACCGAGTCGCTGGAAATGCTTTTCCACGGCATCTCCGGCGTCTTTTCGTTGGTCGCCGCGACAACGGCGCTCAGAAAGCGAGATTTTACCTTCATGATCTGGTCCTGCTCCTCTGGGGTTTTTGGGCCCCATTTCCCTTTGGGATGCCAATCTGACGCCATATTGAGGCAGCGATAAGGCTGATCCGGGATCAATTCAGGACAAAATGAAGGTTAGCAGCTCCTCTTTCTTCATACTGTCTCACACTGCTGGAGCATCGGCAGATAAACACCTGAGAGCGGACAATAAAACTCAACTTGTTACGACTCAGGTAGACACAAAGAATGTGGCAAAAAAGCGGCGAAATCGCCACAATTCAGTCTAGGTCTACAATTTGATTGCAGAAATAAGGCGGCCATAGTCCGCTTCTTTGGCGTGCGTAGATCGCCGGTAGGAATAGAATCTGTCGGGGTCTGAATAGGTGCAGTGCCGGGTCCATTCAGCTTGGCCTACGCCTGCCTGTCGAAGGCGATGCAAACCGTAAGCGGGAAGGTCAAATTGCAACCTGTCGCCTTCCCCATTTGCGAAGAAACGCAGATTTTCTGGCGTTTCTGCGACGAAATCATCCAGGAACTCAGGCCCGACCTCGTATGCTTGTTGCGAAATCGACGGGCCAATTACAGCGACCGTGTTTTCGCGCTTTGCCCCCAGTTCTTCCATGGCGTCCAGAGTCGATTCGAGAACGCCGTCCAAAGCCCCGCGCCACCCTGCGTGGGCCGCGCCGATAACGTTTGCGTGGGTGTCGGCAAAAAGAACGGGCTGGCAATCCGCTGTAAGTATGGTCAGGGCCAAGCCCGGAGTGGCTGTGACCACTGCGTCCGCGCGTGGACGCTCGCCGTTCATCGGGGCGTCAACCTTAACCACGGTCGGAGAATGCACCTGGTGTACGCCAATCAGCGCTTCGGGCTCGACTTCCATCGCCTGAGCTACACGCGCCCGGTTGATCGAAACAACCTCGGTCTGGTCTGACGAGCCGTAGCCGCAATTCAAGCCGGAAAACACCCCTGATGACGCTCCGCCACGGCGGCTGAAAAAGCCGTGGCGTACGTCTGACAGCATGTCCGAGGTCAGTATTTCCAGTGTCATGGTTCCAGTCCCGGTGGAGGTGCCGCGTAAGAGGGGTAGAGCCCCAGTACTTTGAACAGGTTTCCCATTTCCTCGGGATGCGTCAACCTGCGATGTGCTGCCACCAGCGTATCAAGCTCGGACCCGCCGAGCGGTTTGGCCAAAGCTTGCGCACGGGCGGTAATGCCAAGCCGTTCCAGAAACACGCCCTGGGGGGTCAGGCGGGAATGGGCGCAACCGGCGGCACGCGCTGCCAGTGCAAGAGGTTCGAAATCCACATGTGCGGTCAGATCCGCCTGACCGGGTGTATCCAGCGGATTCACACGCTCATGCCCGCGCAGGGCCTGAAACGTGTCGCCCAGCGAATGCCAGTCGCCATAATCCACGATCAGACCGGCACCGCCGTGGCTGGCGATTCGACCTGCGATGACGGTTAGGATGGGGATAGCTGCCGCGCAAAGCTCAACCAGATCGCCATCTTTCGTGTCTTGCAATCGGTCCGTCAGAGCGACCTGATCCGCCTGAGCACCCAGTCCGAAGGTCAGCGATTCGCCCTCAGCCCCGATAAGGCGCTCGCGCCACGCCAGGCCGTCGCGCAGGAACTGGCGGATGGGCAGGGCGTCAAAGAACTCGTTGGCGACCAGAAACAAGGGCGCGTCGGGCAGGTCGGTGAGCGTTGTGATCCGGCGCGGTGCAAAATCCTTCAACGTTTCTGCCTGTATGTCGCGCAAGGTCGGTGAGGCTTCGAATAACACGATTTCAGCCGCATCATGGAACCCGTGGACCCCGCGTGTGGCCCGGAGGATGTCCGCCATCAGAGTTCCGCGCCCCGGCCCAAGCTCGGCCAGAACGAAGTGATCTGGGTGCCCCTGATCCATCCAGCTTTGCGCCAGACTTAGGCCGATTAATTCACCGAACATCTGACTGATTTCAGGCGCGGTGACGAAATCGCCCTGCGTACCCAACGGGTCGCGTGTGGTGTAATAGCCATACGTCGGGTGCAGCAGGCATTCGGTCATGTAGTCGGCCACGGTCATCGGCCCGTCTTGCGCGATGCGCTCCAGCAGATGGTCAATCAGGCTCATCGCGCGTTTCGCGCGCGCAGGGCGAACCATAGGCCAAGCGCGATCATTGGCAGCGACAAGAGCTGCCCCATGGTCAGGCCATATTCGCCAATAGGCCACGCCAGTCCCAGTGGGTTTCCGGCCGAGATAAACTGTGCGTCCGGTTGCCGAAAGAACTCAACGATGAACCGGGACGCACCATACCCGGCCAGAAACACACCCATAACCAGTCCGGGTTTGCGCAGCGCGCCCTTGCGGTAGACCAGCCACAGCAGCGCAGCCCCCAGCAGCAACCCCTCCAGCGCGGCCTCGTAAAGCTGCGAGGGATGACGTGCACACATGCCAACCAGCACACCGGGGCAGTCTTGCGCGGCAGGGCCGGGGAAGATTACCGCCCATGGCAACTCGCTGGGGCGGCCCCAAAGCTCGGCGTTGATGAAGTTGGCCAACCGTCCCAGCAGTAACCCCGGCGGAACAGTGTGGGCAATGAGATCAGCCAGCGGCAGTACCGATATCTTGTGACGGCGCGCATAGATGTAAGAGGCAACAATCACCCCCAGCAGACCGCCGTGAAAGGCCATGCCACCCTGCCAGACTTTCAAAATGTCCGCCGGGTTCGCAAGATAGTAGTCGCGCTGATAAAACAGCACGAACCCAAGTCGACCACCCAGAATCACCCCAAGGATGATCCAAGTGATCAGATCCTCAAGCTGCTGGGGTTTCATCGGCGGCGTGTTATCCGCCCAAAGCGCGGGGCGTTTCAGCGCCGCTGACCCCAGCCTCCACGCGATTAGGATGCCTGCGATATAAGCCAGCGCGTACCAACGTAGGGCGAACTCCATCCCCAATAGTGAGATCGAGAACAGTTCGGGCGACAGATCGGGGAAATTCAGAACAGCCTTCATGTGCGTCTCATTGCCCGTGCTTTGCAGGGCAAGTCAACCTTGAGCCTGACGCAAAGTTTACCCATATAGAGAACAACCGCGATTTCGGAGAAAAACCATGCAGACCCGCAACAAGATCCTCGACGATGTTTCCCAACTGATGACCAACGCCATGGGCGTGGCGCAGGGCGCGCGGGAAGAGGCCGAGAATGCGATGAAGTCGATGATCGACCGCTGGCTGGCGGACCGCGATTTCGTCACCCGCGAAGAATTCGATGCGGTCCGCGCCATGGCGCAAAAGGCGCGCGAAGAAAACGCAGCCTTGGAACAGCGTATCGCCGCGCTTGAGGCAAAGCTGGACAAGTAACGTCTCAGCACAGATTCGAAGATAAAGAGAACGCCGCGCAATCTGAGGCCAGATTGTGCGGTGTTGTGCATTTTGCTGCCCTGCAAACGCAAATCAAGACAAAGCTGTGCTCGGCGCCAATATTTTGATCTCCGTTGCTGTTCGTCCACAACTTATTGCTGTTATCCCCAATAAATAGGGTTGCCAGATGGGTGCGCGCGGCGCACCATATTTAGTACAGGCACATGGGGGAAGCCCGGCTTGTAGAGCAGGCAACTAGCGCTGGGGCGCTGCCAGCCCCGAATTGCTAGAGATAAGTGAGGTGGCATTATGGCCCTATCCGAGCAGTTTCTCGAAGAAGACCTTCATCCGATTGATATTGTTGAACACCTGGCCGAACATCACGACTGGGATTTTGATCGCATCGGCGATGATCAGATCGCCATGGCTGTCGAAGGACAGTGGCGCACCTATTCCATCACTCTGGCCTGGTCGAACTATGACGAAACCCTGCGCATGGTGTGCTCGTTCGAAATGGACCCGCCATCCGAGCGGGAAAGCGAGCTGTATGAGCTTCTGAACAAGATGAACGATCAGTGCTGGGCCGGGGCGTTTACCTATTGGGCTAACCAGAAACTGATGGTCTATCGCTATGGTCTGGTTCTGGCGGGTGGTCAGACGGCCAGCCCGGAACAGATCGACACGATGATCACTGCAGCTGTCCTGAGCGCTGAACGCTATTACCCGGCGATCCAGCTGGTCACTTGGGGCAATCGTGATCCCGAAGATGCGATGCAAGTCGCCATTGCAGAGGCTTACGGCCGCGCGTAAAGCTTTGCCCCAAGCCAGATAATGGGGAGGGGCAATCATGGACATGTCGCGCATCGCGGAACAGGGGCTTGTGCTTCTGGGATGCGGAAAGATGGGATCGGCCATGTTGGCTGGCTGGCTAGAGCATGGCTTACCAGCGTCGTCAGTCTGGGTCGTGGATCCGTACCCCTCGGACTGGTTGAAAGCACAAGGCGTCAATATCAACACACCGTTGCCCGAAGCCCCAGCCGTGGTGCTTGTGGCCGTCAAACCGCAGATGATGGGCGAAGCATTGCCCGCGATCAAAGAGCTGGGCGGGGGCGGAAGCCTGTTCGTCTCGGTCGCGGCGGGGACGTCGATTTCCACATTTGAATCTGTGTTGGGCGCGGGCACGCCGATCGTACGGGCGATGCCGAATACGCCTGCAGCAATCCGGCAGGGCATCACGGCGCTGATCGGCAATGCACAGGCCTCCGAGGCCGATTTGACTCTGGCCGAAAACCTGCTGTCCGCGATTGGTGAGACTGTCCGGCTGACGGATGAGGCGCAGATGGACGCAGTGACTGGCCTAAGCGGATCGGGTCCGGCCTATGTGTTCCACCTGATCGAAACGCTGGCCGCTGCGGGGCAGGCGCAGGGCTTGCCGCATGAACTGGCAATGAAGCTGGCCAAATCTACTGTTGCAGGGGCAGGCGCGCTTGCGATGACCGCCGACGAAGACCCCGCGCAGCTGCGAGTCAATGTGACCTCGCCCAATGGCACCACGCAGGCAGCGCTCGAGGTGCTGATGCACGAAGAACAGGGTTTCCCAGACCTGCTGCACCGCGCCGTCAAAGCCGCGACCGACCGATCCAAGGAGCTGTCCCGTGAGTGAGATTTCCTTCGACGATTTTCTCAAGGTCGACATCCGCGTGGGTGAAGTGATCCGCGCCGAGCCGTACCCCGAGGCCCGTAAGCCGGCGATCAAGATGTGGATCGACTTCGGCGATGAGATCGGCGAGCGAAAGACGTCGGCCCAGATCACCGCGCATTACGATCCGGCTACGCTGGTGGGCAAGCAAGTTATGGCCGTGGTGAACTTCCCGCCGCGCCAGATAGGCAAGTTCATGTCCGAGGTGCTGGTTCTGGGTCTGCCCGACGAAAATGGCGAGATCGTTCTGATCGGACCGGATGGAGAGGTTCCGACCGGCGGGAGGATGCACTGATGAAATTATTGATTACACGCCCCATGACCGACGCCGTAATGGAGCGCGCACGGACGGAGTTCGATGCGGAGATTCGCGAAGAAACGTCGCCACTGACACCGGATGAGATGCGGCGGGCCTTGACGGAATTCGACGTGGTAATGCCAACGCTTGGCGATCTTTTTTCGGCGCAGGTATTCGCGGATGTGTCCGATCCGCGCTGCAAACTGCTGGCCAATTTTGGCGTCGGCTACAACCATATTGACGTGGACGCGGCCAGCGCGTCAGGTATTGCGGTCACCAATACGCCGGGTGCCGTTACGGATGCCACAGCCGATATCGCCATGACTTTGTTGCTGACAACCGCGCGCCGTGTCGGGGAAGGAGAACGCATCGTCAGGGCTGGGGGCTGGCATGGCTGGCATCCCGCGCAAATGCTGGGCCACCACGTCACCGGCAAGCGGGTGGGTATCGTTGGCATGGGTCGGATCGGACAGGCCATTGCCCGGCGCTGTCACTTTGGGTTTTCCATGCAGGTTGCCTATCAGTCGCGTAGTGCGAAGGAATTGGAATTCCCGGCAGAGTTCGTACCCGATCTATCCGCTTTGGCCGCGTCGGTCGATTTTCTGGTGCTGGCCGTCCCCGGTGGAGCGCAAACTCAACATCTGATCAATGCGCCGGTACTTGAGGCGATGAACCCCAATGCCTTACTGATCAATATCGCGCGCGGAGAAGTCGTGGACGAGGCTGCCCTGATCGCAGCCCTTCAGTCCGGGCAGATCGCAGGGGCGGGGCTGGATGTATACGAATTCGAACCCAAGGTTCCGCAGGCGCTGATCGACATGGAGAACGTGACCCTGTGCCCGCATCTGGGTACCGCCACTGAAGAGGTACGCACCGATATGGGTTACCTGGCGCTGGACAATGTTGCGGCCTTTATCGCAGGCCGGGCGCTGCTGACGCCGGTTTAAGAGCCCATCGCTTCGCGCCAGTGTCGGCGGCAGAGTGAGACATAGGTTTCGTTCCCGCCGATCTGAACCTGTGCTCCTTCGGTGATCGTATTCCCGTGCGCGTCCTGACGGATGACCATTGTGGCCTTGCGCCCACATTCGCAAATCGTTCGAACTTCGCGCATCTCATCCGCCAAGGCCAAGAGGGCTGCAGAGCCGGGAAACAGCTGTCCCTGAAAATCTACCCGTAACCCATAGGCAAGAACCGGTACGTTCAGATCATCCACGGCACTGGCCAGCTGCCAGACCTGATCGCGGGTCAGAAACTGTGCCTCGTCCACAAACACGCAGGCCACCTTACCCTGCGCCAGACGGCTCTCGATCATGTCGAACACATTATCTTCTGCCCCGAACGTGTCGGCATCTGCAGATATGCCAATGCGCGAGGCGATCTTGCCCACGCCCGCGCGACCGTCAAGCTGTGCGGTCATAAGATAGGTGTCCATGCCGCGTTCACGATAGTTGTGCGAGGCCTGCAACAACACGGTCGATTTGCCCGCGTTCATGGTTGAATAGTTGAAGTACAGTTTTGCCATGTGCCCGGGTCTAAAACGCCTGATCCGCATGGGCAAGTAACCAAATTCTCAGAAATAAGCGACGTCGCCGTTGTCGTTGCAAGGGTCGAGCGAAAGCTCATTGGGGATGGATACCCCCACGTCAACAACAGCGACGCCGTCGGCCATCATGCGGCCAAAACAGAGCAAGACCAGAAAACCGCCTTGCAAACACTCATTACCGGCTGGAAACGCCGCCACTCACTCACAAAATCCCTGCATATCTGAGGGATAGTCAATTTATGGCATTTCAATTATGACTCGAGTATGGGAAATTTCCTTACCCTTTCCCCCATAGTGGCAGATGTCGTGGGAAAGCCAGGCAGTAAAGGTTGAAACATGGCAGATATCGGGGCTTATCTGAAAAAACATACCGAGGCGTTGGTAAAAGACGTCGGCATTGAATCGGCCTGCGAGATTACAGGCAAGTCCAAGGCAACATTGGGTCGGTACTACTCGGACAACGCGGAACATGCGGACCGTTTTATGCCAGTCGATGCGGTTGCTCGGCTCGAGGCCGTCTCGAACTTTCCGCATGTGACCTCGGCCCTGGCGGATCTTAAGAATATCACGCTGTCCTATGATGGCCGTAATACGGATACCCCCAGGACCGGAGGTGTGAATTCGGATGTCATCGCCTTAAGCCAACGGTTTGCAATGCTGATGACCGAATATCAAGCTGCTATTGAAGACGGCATCATCACCGTCAACGAGGCCAAGCGCCTGTTGAAGGAGACCAGCTTGTTGCAACAGGTCCTGATCGAGATGAAGCTGCATCTGGAAGAAGAAAGCGTGAGTTGATCGCCGGTTTTTCGTTAATCGAAATCGAAAAGCCGTTTAAGGTCGCCACCAAACGCGTCAGCTAATTCCTTTGCAGACTGATCGAATTCCGATTTCAGAAGGGGATCAGCACCCGCTTTCAAAAGCGCTTCAATAACGCTCAGGTTTTGTTTCTTAACCGCGACGTGAAGGGGCGTTTCCGACATGTCGCCGACTGCGTTTACGTCAGCGCCAGCGGCAATCAACGTCAGGGCCGCGTAGGTGTCGTCGCGCCAAAGAACGGCGTGCAACGCAGTATCACCGTTTGACGCGCGGCTGTTCAAAGAAACCGGAGCTTCGCCGAGAGATTCCGGGAAAAGAACGTCCGAACAAGATGCCAGGATATCTTCCAGAGTCGCACGTGCTTTAGGTTTGGTTGCCATTTTGTGAACTCAGAATGATTGGTGTCGCTGACTCAGCAAATGCGTGCAAAGGCAAGTTGACTTCAATCCATCACGCCAAAGGGTTTTGGAGCAATTGAATTCTTGAGTTGCGCGATGGATCGAGCTGACTATCCGTGCCGCCGCACGATTACCGAACCTACGGAATACCCCGCCCCGAAGGAACAGATCAGACCGATTTCTCCATCCGCGAAATCATCCGAGTATTTCGAGAATGCGATGATCGACCCTGCTGAGGACGTGTTGGCGTAGTCCTGCAAGATATTGGGTTGTTCGCCGGGTTCGGGCTCGCGGCCCAGAACTTTTTTGCCTATGAAATCGTTCATCGTCTTGTTCGCCTGATGTAGCCACAGGCGTTTCAGGTCAGAGCTGTTTAGCCCTTCGGAGTCCATATGGTCGGCAATGTGCTTGCTGACCATCGGAAGCACTTCCTTGAAGACTTTACGGCCGTTCTGCATGAATTGCATGTCGCGGCGATCAACTACGCCATCGGGGCGCGAACGGCGCAGGTAGCCGTTGTTGTTGCGAATGTTGTTCGAAAACTCGGTTGCGCAACGGGTGGAGAGGATTTCGAAATAGGGACCATTTGCGTCTTCAACACGCTCGATCAGGGTGGCGGTCGCTACGTCTCCGAAAATGAAATGGCAATCGCGGTCGCGCCACTCCAGATGGCCCGAGCAAATCTCGGGATTGACCACCAGCGCGGATTTCACTGACCCTGACCTGATCATGTCAGCGGCCGCCTGAATACCGAAGGTGGCCGAGGAACAGGCGACATTCATGTCAAAGCCAAAGCCTTTGATCCCCAGCGCCTGCTGGATTTCGATCGCAATCGCCGGATAGGCCCGTTCGTGGTTCGAGGCGGCGCAGATCACCAGATCCACATCTTCTGGTGCGCGCCCGGCCTGGGCCAGCGCCTTTTTGCAAGCATCCACGGCCATCTCAGTCATGATGCCGGGTTCATCATCACTGCGCTGGCGCAGCAAGGGGTGCATCACGTCGGGGTCCAGCACGCCGGTCTTGTCCATCACATACCGGTTCTCGATGCCTGACGCTTTGAGAATGAACTCTTCCGATGAATGCTGCAGGGGTTCCACTTCACCCGAAGCAATCGCGTCGGCATTTTCGGCATTCACCTTATCGGCGTATGCATTAAAGGCGGCAACAAGTTCCGCGTTGGTGATGACGTTGTCTGGCGTGAACACACCGGTGCCGGTGATTGCTGGCGTATACATTGTTGCCCCTGCGTTTTTCGGATTTGCCCAAAATGCAGTCAACGCAAGGTTAGTTCAAGAGAGATTGACCCAAGGGAATATCAAAGTTGCGGTGTCAATGCGCTTCAAATCTTGAATAGTTCATTTTTTGAAGTATATGACGCCCCGTGAACGGCAACGGATTCGGCACATGACATTCGACGACAGCGCACTGGTAAAGCGACTAAGCCCCGAAATGCAGGCCATGATGGGGGTCTATGCCCTCTATTGGAAGCTGGAAGAAAGCTTTGATTTGATGGAGGTCGAACTGACCCATCAAGAGTGTCACATGGTGATAAAGCTGGACCAACCCAAGCGTATGGGCGTTTTGGCGGCGGATATGCTGACGGTGCCATCCACAATCACGTCTACCGCTGATGCTTTGGAAACGGCAGGATACCTGACGCGAGAGCGCGATCCGGACGATCGTCGAGCCTTGCTGTTGGTGTTGTCCGACAAGGGGTTGGCGATGCGCCAGACTTTGGTGGCCGAGGCCGGGGCGCTGTTTCAGCGCGCATCCGGTTTGACGCCTGATGAAACGGCCGAATTTGCCCGGCTTGCCCGGAAAATCCGGGAAAACATTCTGAAAACGGGAATACCCGAGGGGTTGAAGAAATGAAATTGATCTCTGTTTTGGGCCTCGCCCTGACCATGCTGGCCACCACGGCCATGGCAGAAAGTGCTGCCAAGCCGGTCAAGCTGATGGTTGTGCAAGAAACTGCGCCCGGGTTTTCGCGGCAGTTCTTTGGCCGGGTCGCAGCGCGACAGACGGTTGATCTGGCTTTTCAGGTGGCGGGGCAAATCGTTGATATGCCGGTAACCGAAGGTTTCGTGATTCCCAAAGGCGAATTGATTGCGGAACTGGATCGTGAACCATTCCAGCGTCGCTACGACCGGGCTGTGCTGCAGAAAGATCAGGCGGACCGGACGCTGGCGCGCTTGTCCCGTCTGCGGGGAACTGCAGCAAGTCAAGTTGCTGTGGATGATGCCGAGACAGCGGCTCAGCTGGCGGATATTGCGGTGCGCGATGCGCTTTATGATCTAGAGCAGGCAACGCTAACAGCCCCCTTTGATGCTCTGGTTTCAAGCCGGGCAGTGGAATCCTTTACGACCGTCTCGGCGGGGACACCGATTGTGCGTATCCATGACATGTCCGAGCTACGCATCGAAGTCGACGTGCCCGAGATTTTGTTCCAGCGCTCGGGCCAGCAGGATGACATCACCATCACGGCGAAATTCCCTGTCAGTGACGAAGTATTCCCTCTGCAAATTCGGGAATTCGACGCCGAGTCGTCGAGCGTCGGTCAGACTTTCCGTATTCAATTCGGCCTGACACCGCCAGAAGGTCTGCAGATTCTTCCTGGGTCATCGGTAACGGTGAATGTGCAGGTGCAGGACCAACGTACAGGTATCGTTGTTCCGGCCACAGCGGTTGTTGCGGATGCGGAAGGTGTTTTGGGTGTCTTTGTCTTTTCGCCCGTCGGCGCGGATGAAGGCAGTGTCAAATGGGTCCCCGTGACCATTGAACCCACGGCATCGGGTGACGTAAGCGTCCTGTCCGGGCTGGAGGATGGCGATGAAATCGTGGTTGCCGGAGGCGGAGCGCTGATCGACGGGCAAGCCGTACGCCGCTTTGCCGGCTTTGCGAACTAAGGGGCGGACGCATGAATATCGCACGCGCATCCATAGACCGGCCAATCTATACGTGGTTGATCATCCTGATCGCCTTGTTCGGCGGCATCTGGGGTTTTCTGTCGCTTGGGCGACTGGAGGACCCGGCCTTTACCATCAAGAATGCTGTCATCGCCACGCAGTATCCCGGCGCAACGGCCGAGCAGGTGGCTCTGGAGGTATCGGAGCCACTGGAATCCGCCATTCAGCAGATGGGAGAGGTCAAAACCATCACCTCGCTCAACCAGCCGGGATTTTCGCTGATCGAGGTTGAGATCAAGTCAACCTATGACGGTACCGAGCTGCCCGAAGTCTGGACCAAGCTGCGCGCCAAGGTTCGCGACGCAGCCCGGGCGTTGCCGTCCGGAGTCGGCCAGCCGCTGGTCAACGATGGATTCGGCGACGTGTTCGGCCTTTTCTATGCAGTCACTGCGGATGGCTTTTCGGACGCTGAAAAACACGAACTATCCACGTTTCTGCGGCGCGAATTGCTGACGGTCGAAGGAGTGGCCGATGTCGAAGTCATGGGCCTGCCGCAAGAGGCGATTTTCGTCGAACCGGACTTGGCAATCTCGGTCAATCAGAACGTGCCGCTGCAGGCAATCAACGATGCGATTGCCAATGCGGATTCGGTGAACGCATCAGGCTCGTTGCGGTCTGCAGATGACCGAACAACGGTCCTGACCGCCGAAGGCTCCGACACTGTTTCGGCCATTGCGGGTCTGTCCGTTGGGTCGCAGGGGCAGGTGATCAACCTGTTTGACATGTCAAATGTGTACCGCGGCCGCCAGACCGACCCGGATGTCATCATCCGCTTTAACGGGGAAGAAGCCTTTACGCTGGGCATTGCGGGGCTGTCGACCGAGAACATTGTCGAGGTTGGCAAGCGCGCAGACGAGAAATTTGCCGAACTTGACGGGCAAATCCCCTACGGTGTCGAAATCCTGCCGATCTATCAGCAGCACGTGGTCGTCGAGCAAGCCTCGAACGATTTTCTGTTGAACCTTGCGATGTCGGTGGCAATCGTCGTTCTTGTCCTGGCCTTGTTCATGGGTTGGCGGGCCGCGATTGTCGTCGGCTCGACGCTGTTGCTGACCGTTGTCGGGACGTTGCTGTTCATGGCGCTGTTTTCCATCGAGATGGAACGGATTTCCCTAGGGGCCCTGATTATTGCGATGGGTATGCTGGTCGACAACGCCATCGTGGTCGCCGAAGGAATGCAAATCGCAATGTTGCGGGGCAAAAACTCGCGCGATGCAGCGGACGAGGCCGCGTCCAAAACCCAAATTCCGCTTTTGGGGGCGACCATCATCGGCATCATGGCTTTCGCCGGGATAGGCTTAAGCCCGGACGCGACCGGAGAGTTCATGTTCTCGCTGTTTGCCGTCATCGGAATATCACTTTTGCTGAGCTGGATTCTGGCCCTGACGGTTACTCCGATGCTGGGACATTACTTTTTCAAGCAGGGTAAAGCTGGTGCAATTGATGCCTATGGCGGTATCATGTTCCGCGTCTACGGAGCGATCCTAAGATGGGCATTGCGGTTCCGCTGGTTGGTGATTGCCTTGTTGATGTCTGTCACCGTGGCATGCTTTGCCGGGTTCGGGCTGGTGAAACAGCAGTTCTTTCCCGACTCGAACACGCCGCTGTTCTTCGTCCATTACAACCTGCCGCAAGGAACGCCGATCGCGCGGACCGCTGAGGATATGGCGGTTTTCGAAGAGTGGCTGGCCAACCGGGATGATGTAGTGTCCGTCGCCACCTTTGTCGGGCAGGGCGCGACCCGTTTCCTGCTAACTTATGAGGCAGAAAAACCCAATCCAAGTTACGGCCACCTGATCATCCGTACCAGGACGCTGGAGGACATCCCCCCGCTGCGTGCCGAACTTGCGGAATTTGGTCAGGCGCAATTTCCTGAAGGAAAGTTTCGTACAAGACGACTGATCTTTGGTCCGGGTGGAGGCGATCCGATCCAGGCCCGCTTCTCGGGCAGTGACCCGGTTGTGCTGCGCCAGCTTGCGGATGAGGCTGTGTTGCGGATGCGGGATGCGTCGCAAAACGCGCTACACGTTCATCATGACTGGCGTGAAAAGTCGTTGGCCGTCCAGCCGATCTATGCGACCGAACGTGCGCAGACGGCGGGTGTTACGCGCGAGGATATTGCGGCCACGCTACAGTTTTCGACCGATGGAATCACGGGCGGCGTTTTCCGCGAAAGGGATCGCCTGATCCCGATCATCCTGCGTCGACCGGCGGACGGAGATTATTCGATCGTGGACCAGGTCGTGTTCTCGGACCAATCCGAGCGCTTTGTTCCTATCGAACAGATGGTGGATGGGTTCGAATACAAGGCGTTGAACACGCTTGTGCACCGAAGGGACAGGGTTCTGACCATCACAGTTGGCGCGGATATTCCGGCGGGATTCACGGCGGCTCAGGTCCATTCCGAGGTCCGTGAGGCCATCGAAAGCATGGACCTTCCTGCAGGGTATCGGATGGAATGGGGTGGTGAGTTCGAAAATGCCGGCGAAGCGAATGAAAGCCTTGGGCGTCAACTGCCGCTGAGCTTGCTGATCATGGTGCTGATCTCGGTGCTGATCTTTAACGCGATCCGTCAGCCGATCATCATCTGGTTGCTTGTGCCTATGTCGGTCAATGGGGTGGTCTTGGGCTTGCTGGGCACCGGATTGCCCTTCACGTTTACGGCGCTGCTTGGGCTGCTGAGTCTCTCGGGGATGTTGATCAAGAACGGAATCGTTCTGGTCGAAGAGATCGATCTGGTACGCGAAACCGGCAAAGGGCTGCGCGAGTCGATCATTGAAGCCTCGGTCTCGCGTCTGCGTCCTGTGATGCTGGCAGCGATCACCACCATTCTTGGGATGGCGCCGCTGTTGACGGATGCATTCTTCAAATCGATGGCGGTGACGATCATGGGCGGACTGGCTTTTGCCACGATCCTGACCATGGTGGCGGCGCCGGTGTTCTACATGGTGTTCTTCCTGCCGGAATACCGGCGAAAGTCCGCGCCGCAACCTGTTGTTTAAATGAAAAACCCCCGGTCATCGACCGGGGGCTTTGCTTTATTCTGGTGCGGGGGTCAGCCCTGAAGAGATTTGACCTCGACATCGCCCTCGGCCTGCGCCTTGATCGCCAAAGCGGCTGCATGGCTGGCGGCCGCTGTGGTGAAATAGGGGATCTTGTCATAGAGCGCGATCGACCGGATGGCTTTGCTGTCTTCGACCGCCTGCGCACCTTCAGTGGTGTTCATCACCAATTGTACCTGACCGTCTTTCAACATGTCTGCCACGTCCGGACGACCTTCATAGACCTTGTTGACTACGTCGCAGGCCACACCCTGTTTCGCCAGCCATGATTGCGTGCCGCGCGTGGCAACCAGCGTAAAGCCCTGTGCCGTCAGCACCTGCGCCGCCTCAAGCATCGAGGGTGTTTTGTCGGCATCCTTGATCGAGATAAATGCGCGGCCCTCAGACGGCAGAACCATACCAGCGCCCATCTGCGCCTTGAGGAAGGCACGCGGGAAGTCGCGGTCCCAGCCCATGACCTCGCCGGTCGAGCGCATTTCCGGCCCCAGAATGGTGTCGACACCGGGGAAGCGGGCGAAGGGCAGCACCGCCTCTTTCACCGAGAACCACGGCATGTCCGGGTCGGCCAGCGTCATCTGGTCGGCAATCTTGGTGTCTTGACCTTCTTTGTAGGCAGGGCGCATCGGGAAGGTCGAGAGCTTCTCACCAGCCATGATACGCGCCGCGATGGACGCAATCGCGCTGTCGGTCGCCTTGGCGACGAACGGCACGGTCCGCGAAGCACGGGGGTTCACTTCGATCAGGTAGATTTCATCGTCCTTGATCGCGAACTGCACGTTCATCAGGCCCACGACGTTCAGCGCCTTGGCCAGTTTGAACGCCTGATCCTTGACCTGGTCGAGGATATCTTTGGACAGCGAGTAAGGCGGAAGTGAACAGGCCGAGTCGCCCGAATGCACACCGGCCTCTTCGATATGCTGCATAATGCCGGCCACATGCACATCAGCGCCGTCGCACAGCGCATCGACATCCAGTTCGACCGCGCCGGCCAGATAGCTGTCCAGCAAAACGGGGCTATCGCCCGAGACCACTACGGCCTCGTTAATATAACGTTTTAATTGCTCCATATCGCGCACGATCTCCATTGCGCGTCCGCCCAGCACGTAAGAAGGGCGGATCACCAGCGGGAAACCGATCTCGTCCGCGATCTCAAGCGCCTGTTCATCGGTCGAGGCGATGCCGTTCTTGGGCTGTTTCAAGCCCAGTTCGTTGACCAGCGCTTGGAAGCGTTCGCGGTCTTCGGCAAGGTCGATGGCGTCGGGCGTGGTGCCAAGGATAGGAATGCCTTCGGCCTCAAGCGCGTTGGCCAGTTTCAGCGGGGTCTGACCACCGAACTGAACGATCACACCGTGCAGCGTGCCGTTTTCCTGTTCCTTGGTCAGGATTTCCATGACGTGTTCAAAGGTCAGCGGCTCAAAGTACAGGCGGTCCGAGGTGTCATAGTCGGTGCTGACGGTCTCGGGGTTGCAGTTGACCATGATGGTCTCATAGCCCTGTTCGGTCAGCGCGAAACATGCGTGACAGCAGCAATAGTCGAACTCTATTCCCTGACCGATCCGGTTGGGACCACCGCCGAGGATGACAACCTTTTTACGGTCGCTTGGGCGGGCTTCGCATTCGACCTCGCCCATCATCGGGGCCTCATAGGTCGAGTACATATAGGGTGTCTGCGCCTCGAACTCGGCGGCGCAGGTGTCGATGCGCTTGAATACAGCGTGCACACCAAGGTTGCGGCGGGCGCGGCGGATATTGGCCTCGTCCCGGCCAGTCAGGTTGCCCAGACGCGCGTCGGTGAAGCCCAGCATTTTCAGTTTGCGGATACCGTCTTCGGTGACGGGCAGTCCCTCTTTGCGGACCTGACGCTCGGCGTCGATTATCTCGCGGATGCGGGCAAGGAACCACGGGTCGAACTTGGTTACGCCGAAAATCTCATCGTCGGTCAGACCATGGCGCATGGCCTGCGCGATGGTGCGTAGGCGATCCGGTGTCTGTTGGCTGATGGCCTTGATCACGGCGGCCTTGTCGTCGGCTTCATCCCATAGGCCAACGTTCAGGCCGGGGATTTCAATTTCATCAAAGCCGGTCAGGCCAGATTCCATCGAGGCCAGCGCCTTTTGCATCGATTCGTGGATCGTGCGGCCGATGGACATGGCCTCACCCACCGATTTCATTGCGGTGGTCAGGTAGGGTTCCGAGCCGGGGAACTTCTCGAAGGCGAATTTCGGGATTTTGGTGACGACATAGTCGATGGTCGGCTCGAAGGACGCAGGCGTGACCTTGGTGATGTCATTGTCCAGCTCATCCAGCGTGTAGCCCACGGCCAGTTTCGCGGCGATTTTCGCAATCGGGAAGCCGGTCGCCTTGGACGCCAGCGCAGACGAGCGCGACACGCGCGGGTTCATCTCGATCACGACCATGCGGCCATCGACGGGGTTGATCGCCCATTGCACGTTCGATCCGCCGGTCTCGACCCCGATCTCGCGCAGCACGGCAATCGAATGGTTGCGCATGATCTGGTATTCTTTGTCGGTCAATGTCAGGGCAGGGGCCACGGTAATCGAGTCACCCGTATGCACGCCCATCGGGTCGACGTTTTCGATGGAGCAGACGATGATGGCGTTGTCGGCGGTGTCGCGCACCACCTCCATCTCATATTCTTTCCAGCCCAGTAGGCTTTCGTCGATCAGGATCTGACCCACGGGGGATGCATCCATGCCTGTGCGGCAAATATGGATATAATCCTCGCGGTTATAAGCCACGCCGCCGCCGGTGCCGCCCAATGTAAAGGCGGGGCGGATGATGGCGGGCAGACCGACGGTCTCCAGCGTCTCAAGCGCCAGCGCCACGCCCGCGTCCAGATCTTTCTTGCCGTCCGCGTCCTTGGGGGCGGTCACAATCTCGGCCTTGGGGTTTTCGATGCCCAGCCGGTCCATCGCCTCGCGGAATAGCGCGCGGTCTTCGGCCATCTCGATGGCGTCACGCTTGGCGCCGATCATCTCGACGCCGAACTTGTCCAGCACGCCCATCTCTTCCAGCGCCAGCGAAGTGTTCAGCCCGGTCTGCCCGCCCATGGTGGGCAGCAGCGCGTCGGGGCGCTCTTTCTCGATGATCTTGGCAACAACTTCGGGGGTGATCGGCTCGATATAGGTGGCGTCGGCCAGACCGGGGTCGGTCATGATCGTGGCAGGGTTCGAGTTCACCAGAATGACCCGGTAGCCTTCTTCGCGCAGCGCTTTACATGCCTGAGCGCCGGAATAGTCGAACTCGCATGCCTGACCGATGACAATGGGGCCCGCCCCGATGATCATGATCGACTTGATGTCGGTTCTTCTCGGCATGGCCACGTTCCTTCAATTGTTCGCGAGTCAGGGCACCCCCAAGCGCCCAAATTGTCCTGCGTTATAGGGACAGCGCGAAAAGGTTCAAGGGGTATCGGAAACAGGGGTGAAATTGCCGCTTTCCCCTCTTTCCCTCGGCACCGTATTCTCTATACCGCGCAGCACGGCAAATGAGGATGCAGGTGCGTATTCGTTTCGATCAGGGCCCGGCCGGGCAAGGGACCACTTTTGACCGGCCCACGCAGGTGATCCGCGCCGACCGCGCGGAGGACGTGCCCCACGCGTTGGAGGCGCTGGATTCCGCGCGCGCGGATGGTGCGTGGTTGGCCGGTTATGCCAGCTATGAGCTTGGTTATGCGCTGGAGCCGAGGTTGTCCGCGCGGATGCCCGAGGGCCGTCGCCTGCCATTGCTATGCTTTGGCGTCTTTGACGCGCCAGCCCAAAGCGACTTGCCTGCGCCTGCGGGCGGAGTGACCGGTTTCGCGCCTCGCTGGGACGAAGCGCGTTATACTCGCGCCTTCAACCGAGTGCACGAGGCCATCGGCGCGGGCGATATCTATCAGGCAAACCTGACCCTTCCGATTGACCTGATGCTCGAAGGCGCCAGCGCTGCGCTTTATGCAGCGCTGGCGGCGGGTCAGCCCGTGGGCCACGGCGCGCTTGTACAGCAGGACGGGTTGCCTGACTTGCTCAGCCGCTCGCCCGAGCTGTTTTTCCGTACCGATGCCGACCGTTTGATCGAAACGCGCCCGATGAAAGGCACCCAACCGCGCAGCGAAGACTTGGCCGAAGACGCCCGCCGCCGCGATTTCCTGTCGACCGATGCAAAGAACCGGGCGGAGAACCTGATGATCGTCGACCTGCTGCGCAACGATATCAGCCGTGTGGCGCTGCCCGGTTCGGTCAACGTGCCCGAACTGTTCAAGGTCGAAACTTATGCGACCGTGCATCAGATGATCTCGCTGGTGCAGGCGCAGCTGCATCTGGGGGCCGAGCTTTCGGACATTCTGATGGCGCTTTTCCCCTGCGGCTCGATCACCGGCGCGCCCAAAATCCGCGCGATGGAGATTCTGTCCGACCTCGAACCCTGGCCGCGCGACATCTATTGCGGTGCCATCGGCTGGGCCGCGCCGGATGGGCGGTCGGAATTTAACGTTGCCATCCGCACGCTGATGGTCGAGGGCGGCAAGGCCACACTGAATGTGGGCGGCGGCGTGGTCTGGGACAGCACCGCCCCATCCGAATATGAGGAGGCGCTATGGAAAGCCCGCTTCGCCCGCCAGATGATCCTGACTTCCGCCTGATCGAAACGCTGGCCTTCCGGCCGGGGCAGGGGTTTGTGCGCCGTGATCGCCATTTGGCCCGCATGGGTCGCTCCGCTGCGGCGCTAGGAGTGCCGTTTGATCGGGACCGAGCTATTGCCGCTTTGGAAGGTGTCGCGGGTCCATCCCCTCTGCGTTGTCGCCTGACGCTGGACGCAGCGGGCGCTGTAGAGGTGACGACCGGCGCACTGGCCGAGAACCCGCCGCTCTGGCGGGTGGCAATAGCGGACCAGCGTCTGCAGGCCTCGGATGTATGGTTGCAGCACAAGACAACGCAGCGCGCTTTGTACGATGACGCCCGCGCATCGCTGCCACCGGGGATAGATGAGTTGCTGTTCCTGAACGAGCGCGATGAACTTTGTGAGGGCACGATCACCAACTTGTTTGTACACATGGCGGATGGCCGGCGATTGACACCTGCGTTGTTCAGCGGCGTCCTGCCTGGCATTCTGCGCGAAGAATTGCTGGATAATAAACAGGTTACCGCAGCCCCGGTGACCTTGACCGAACTGCAAAACGCGGAAAAACTCTATGTCGGAAATTCTCTACGTGGTCTGATCCGGGCGGAGTTGGCAATACAGTGAGCAAACAAACCGATTGGGCCGAAAGTGCGGCACCGCTATTGCGGTTGCGGCTCGAGTTCTGTCTGTTTTTTGTTGCAGTACCGGTGTTGATCGCGGTGTTTTTCCCGCCGAACTGGATGTTTCCGTCGCTATTTACCTTTACGGCCATCGGCATCGTCCTGCTGCATTACACACCGGGATTTGCGTGGGCAGAGCTTCGATACAACCCGTACAACTGGTCCTGGACCGAAGTCGCCATTTTCGCAATCTTGATGACCGGGATCTGTGTGGCCGTGGTCATGATCGCCCGGCCCGAGGCGGCCTTTTTCCTGCTGCGCGAACGGCCGCAGATGCTGTTGGTGATCTGCATGTTCTATCCGATTGTCTCGGCCCTACCGCAAGAGCTACTCTTCCGGTCGCTGTTCTTCCGCCGCTATCATGCAATTCTGCCGGGCGAGCGCGCGGCCTATCTACTGAACGCCGCGCTGTTTTCGCTGGCTCACCTGATGTACTGGAGCTGGATCGTCGCCATCATGACCTTTGCGGGCGGGCTGCTGTTCACCTGGGCCTATCGCAGGCGCGGTTCGTTTTTCTACGCAGTGCTGCTGCACGCAATTGCCGGGAACATCATCTTTGCGGTCGGTCTGGGCATCTATTTCTACTCGGGCAACGTGCAAAGGCCGTTTTGAGCGGGATACCTGCCTTGACTTTCGCGGCCCGACGGGGTGTATCGGCGCGACGAATTCTGCGCCCGAAGGGATATGATCCATGCACGCCTATCGCAGCCACACCTGCGCCGCTCTGACCGCCGCCAATGTCGGTGAAACCGTCCGCCTGTCCGGCTGGGTGCATCGGGTTCGCGACCACGGTGGCGTGCTGTTCATCGACCTGCGCGATCACTTTGGTGTGACCCAAGTTCTGTGCGACGGCGACAGCGCCGCCTTTGCCGAGCTGGAAAAAGTACGCTCCGAATGGTGTATCCGCATCGACGGTACCGTCAAAGCGCGCGACCCGGAACTGGTGAACCCGAAACTGCCCACCGGTGAGGTTGAAGTCTACGTGCGCGAGCTAGAGGTGCTGGGCGCAGCCGACGAACTGCCGTTGATGGTGTTCGGTGATCAGGAATACCCTGAGGAAACCCGCCTGCGCTATCGCTATCTGGACCTGCGTCGGGAGGCGATGCAGCAAAACATGACCCTGCGCTCGGACGTTGTGTCCTCGATGCGTCGCCGCATGTGGGATCAGGGCTTCCGCGAATATCAGACGCCGATCATCACGGCGTCCTCTCCCGAAGGCGCGCGCGACTTTCTAGTGCCCTCGCGCCTGCATCCGGGTAAGTTCTATGCGCTGCCGCAGGCCCCGCAGCAGTTCAAACAGCTGATCATGGTGTCGGGCTTCGACAAGTATTTCCAGATCGCGCCGTGCTTCCGCGATGAAGACCCGCGCGCCGACCGCTCGCCCACCGATTTCTATCAGCTTGACCTTGAGATGTCCTTTGTTGAGCAGCAGGACGTGTTTGACACGATCCAGCCCGTTCTGACCGGTGTGTTCGAAGAATTCGGCGGTGGCCGCAAAGTGGATCAGGAATGGCCACAGATATCCTACAAGGACGCGGCGCTGTGGTACGGCAGCGACAAGCCCGACCTGCGGAACCCTATTAAAATGCAAGTGGTTTCCGACCACTTCCGCGGGTCTGGCTTCGCGATTTTCGCAAAGCTGTTGGAGCAGGACGGCACCGAAATCCGCGCTATCCCAGCGCCGACCGGCGGCAGCCGCAAATTCTGTGACCGTATGAATGCGTTTGCGCAAAAAGAGGGCCTGCCGGGGATGGGTTACATCTTCTGGCGTGATCAGGGCGAAGGGATGGAGGCCGCAGGTCCGCTGGCCAAGAACATCGGTCCTGAGCGTACCGAGGCGATCCGTCAGCAGCTGGGTCTTGGCGTCGGCGATGCCGCGTTCTTCTTGGGCGGCAAGCCGAAAGCCTTTGAAAAGGTCGCCGGTAAGGCGCGTGATGTTATTGGCGAAGAGCTTGGCCTGACCGAGAAAGACCGCTTTGCCTTTGCCTGGATCGTCGATTTCCCGATCTATGAGCAGGACGAAGAAACCGGCGCGATCGACTTTGAACATAACCCGTTCTCGATGCCGCAGGGCGGGATGGAGGCGCTGAACGGCAACCCTCTGGACGTGCGCGGCTATCAGTACGATCTGGCCTGCAACGGGTATGAGCTGGTCTCAGGTGCGATCAGGAACCACAAGCCCGAGATCATGTTGAAAGCTTTTGAGCTGGCAGGCTATGGCGCGGATGAGGTGAAATCCCGCTTTGGTGCGCTGTTCAACGCGTTCCACTATGGCGCACCGCCCCACGGTGGTTGTGCTGCAGGTATCGACCGGATCGTGATGTTGCTGGCGGATGAAGCCAACATCCGCGAAGTCATGATGTTCCCGATGAACCAGCGCGCCGAAGATTTGATGATGGACGCTCCGTCCGATCCAAGCTCGGATCAGTTGATGGAACTGGGACTGAGGATCATCCCGCAGGAATAACAAAAACCCGTCGCATCCTTTGCGGCGGGTTTTTTCTGTACGCCAAGCTATATCCGTCCGGTCTTTTCCAGCGGATCGCTGACTTCGTCGCGGGCTGCACTAATATTGCGTGCTGCAAGTCTTGCCTGGCAATAAGCCCACAGGCAGACCAAACCTGCGGTTACAAAATAGGCGGTTGCCATCTCAGATAGCCTCGCGCTGTTCAAGTCGTGCCTGAACAATGCCGGCCACCTGAGCCGCAAGTGCCGTTACCGGAGTGCCACTCGCGCGTGACTCAGCAAGTTTGCTGGCAGCTTCAGCCAGAATCGCGTCTTCGGCATCGCGTGCAACGCCACGCAAGAACTGCGCCGCATAGTCCAAACTTCGGTGATCGTTCGGCCCGGCAAGAACATCAGCGATATGGGCCATATCGTCCTGATAGGCCATTGGGTCCGGGTGAATAACTTCGTCCCGGACAGCGTGCAGACTGTGAGGGCGGCGGTCCGCGGGCAGACGCTCTAAAATCGACTTCTGAAAATAGGAAAGGGATTTTAGGGGTTTGGCCAAAAACCCATCGGCCCCTGCGGTTTGCGCATCCTTCTGTGCGTAGTCATCCCCGGACATACCCAGAATGGCACCGATCCGCGGCACAGCCTCAGTTAGTTCGGCGATCAAATCAGCGCCTGACCCGTCAGGCAGGCCCATATCGACCAGAATTACCGAGGGGCGATAAATCTGCAGGTGTCTGCGGGCCGATTTCAAGCAATCTGCGCGTCGAATACGTGCGCCAGAGTGCAAACACATCAGGCGTATCGCATCGCAGGCATAGCGGCTGTCTTCGACAACCAAAATCGTTTGACCCAGCAGCGGCCGCGTCGCCGTTGGCTGCGCGGGCGAGGTGAAGGGGTTCGAATCGTCCATGGCAGAACTCCTATTCAGCAGATGCCTTCAGGCTAGGAACTTCTGGCTAACACGACGTTAACGGCAATTTGGCGCACTTGTTCTTTGCCCGGACACGCCCCATAACCGCTGCAACGCAGAGAACAGAGGAGAGTTCCATGATTGGTCGTCTGAACCACGTCGCCATCGCCGTGCCTGACCTAGAGGCCGCATCGGCGCAGTACCGCAACGCGCTGGGCGCCAAAGTCGGTGCACCGCAGGACGAGCCCGATCACGGGGTGACCGTTGTGTTCATCGAACTGCCAAACACCAAGATCGAACTGCTGTATCCGCTGGGCGATGACAGCCCGATCAACGGATTTCTGGAAAAGAACCCCGCTGGCGGCATCCACCATGTCTGCTATGAGGTCGAGGATATCATCGCGGCCCGTGATCATCTGAAGGAAACTGGCGCCCGCGTGCTGGGATCTGGTGAGCCCAAGATCGGGGCGCATGGCAAGCCGGTGCTGTTTCTGCACCCCAAGGACTTTAACGGCTGTCTGGTCGAGCTAGAACAGGTTTAACCGAAGCGAGGATGTCATGACCATTACTGCTGCACTCGTCCTGTTTGCCGTCATCTGGTTCATGACGTTGCTGATCGTGCTGCCGATCCGTATCAAGACGCAGGGGGATCTGAACGAGATCGTGCCGGGTACCCATGCGGGTGCGCCGGAAGTCCACCACATGAAAAAGAAGATGTGGATCACCACCGGAATTTCCGTGGTGCTGTGGGCGATTATTGCCGGGATCATCGTTTCCGGCGTGATCTCGGTCCGCGATTTCGACTGGCTGAACCAGTTGGAGCCCAGGGGATAACTGTCAGGGCGTCGGCCCTGACAGCTTGTGATAGATGTGGGTGAATGTAGCCGCACCGATGATCGGGATCACAAGGTTCACTAGCGGCACTGACAGCGGGATGGCCATCAGTGTGCCGGCAAGCCAAATGGTTGAAGTGTGTTTTGCGCGCAGCTTCCGCGCTTCGTCGCGCCCGATCCGGCGCATCGCGGCCAGAGTGAAATATTCCCGTCCCAGCAAGAAGCCATTCATGGCCCAAAAGATAAACGGAGCCAAAGGCGAGAAGATCACATAAAGGATCAACGCCAGAAGGTTGGCCACAATCAGCACGCCCATAAAGCTGAGCGCATCTCGGACACCGTCGCTAAACGGGATGCCGGGTACGGCGGGCAGCGTGGGATAATGCTTGTCTTCGACCGCCTGCGCGACCTCTTCGAGAAACATCGAAATGATGGCCGAGGCGACGGGCATCATCAAGAATACCGGTAGCACCAGAACGACAAAGATGCCCGAATAGTTCAGCACGTCGTTCAGCCATGAGACTGTACCGATCCAAGGCAATGAGATTTCACTGCTTGCCAACCAGTTAATCAACCAAATCGCCGCTGCGCAGCCCGCAATCAGAAGAATGATCGTTAACCCGACACCGCGTAAAAGGACCGAGCGGAACTTCGGGTCGCCGATCTGACCAAGCGCCGCGAAGAACGCGTTGAGGATCATCATTCGGACACCCATTCGATCAGTGCGGTCACATCGGGTCGGGGGCGTTCAGGCGGTGTGACAGATTCTGTGGCGATGTGGATAAAGCCTGCGATCCGTTCATTGTCCTTTAGACCCAAAGCTTCGCGGCAGAACTCGGGGTCATGCGATTGCCAGCCAGACAGCCAGTTTGCCCCCCAACCGGCCGCCAAAGCCGCGTTTAGCAAGCCAAGGCAAACCGTGCCTGCCGAATACGTTTGCTCGATTGAAGGCACCTTGTCAGACGGTTTTTGGACCTCAACCACAGCGACAGCCAACTGACCCATGTCGAATTGGCTGCGGGTCTTATTGATATCTTCCGGAGTTTTGCCCAAACGCTCGCCGCAGGTCTGTGTCAGGGCAGAAAGCCTGGGCATCGCGCCTTTCTCGATCACAATAAACCGCCACGGTTCCAGCTTGCCGTGATCGGGGCTGCGAGCGGCGGCTGTCAGCAAAGGCAACAGCTCTTCTCGGGTCGGGGCAGGGGCGACCAGCGTCTTTGCGGGCCGGGACCGGCGCGTTTGCAGAAACTCAAGGGCGGCCGGGTTCTTCAAGGACATATGTTAACTTCCTTCACATAGGCAGATTGTATCTGGTTGACCATCTGGCAGGTTTCAAGAGCAAACGGCTGGACTGCGAGGATCATTTCCATCCCACGCCATAGGGTGCAAGTGTGTTTGGGGACAGGAGGTCCGCATGGCAAAGCCAAAACTGCGAAACGTGCCGGATTTAACCGGCATTGCTCTTCCAGGGGCTGAGATCAACGTGAAGGTAACACCCAAAGCTGCCTTGGACCGGATCACGCTTGATGGCGGTTTAATTCGCGCCTACGTCACCGCCCCGCACGCCGAAGGTAAGGCCAACGACGCAGTGCGCCAGGTTCTTGCGATTGCGTTAGGCGTTCCGGCGACTTCACTGAAACTAAGGCGGGGGCAGACATCACGGGACAAGCTGTTTGTCTATGACCCTTGATCCGGTGTCTCGTGAATCTGGTAAACCCCCTCGGGCAGGTCAAGGGCAGCAGCCAGATCCCGAACCTGTTCGGGCGATAGTGTAATTTTTTGCACTGTGTCGGTCCGTGGATCCAATTGTTCCAGCGTGACGCATTCGGCAAAATTGTTGATGATTACGTCCTCCTGCAAAGGCTTTCGGCCCTCGTCCACCAGAGTAATCACTGTCGAGTCGAATTCATGCTCAATCGAAAACATGTGATCAGATTGCCGGGCGTTTAACGCCATTGCAACCCGTTCAAACGCATTCAACCAGTGGCGGTCTTATTCTGGGCGCGCTATGGTCGAAAAAAGCGGCAGGACTGTTTAAAGGGATGATGAATGCGCCGTCTGATTGCTTTGATTTTACCTGTGGTGTTGGCAGCTTGCACAGCCGATACGCTGCGTGTTCAACCCGCTGAAGACTGGCAACAGGATTCTGCTGGTTTTGCGGTTCAGGCAACCGCTTTTCAGGAGATCAGCCGGAGGGTGGGCCGACAGGCTCGCAGTGAATGCCTGAAACGGGAAGGTGTCAGGAATTGCGACTTTACCATTGTTGTTGACCTGAACCCAAAAGCCCCCGCAAATGCCTTTCAAACGCTGGACGATAAGGATCAGCCGGTAATCATCTTTACAAGGGCCATGATTCAGTCGGCTGAGAATGCGGATGAATTGGCCTTTGTTATGGGGCATGAGGCCGCCCATCACATCCTGCGGCACATTCCCCGGCAATCGGTGAATGCACGCGAAAGTGCTGCCATTTTTGGTGAACTGGCCCGGCTTGGCGGGGCGCAAGGTGCAGATGTGGAAGAGGCGCAGAAGCTAGGTGCTCAGGTCGGGGCGCAAGTCTATATCAAGGACTTCGAGCTCGAGGCCGACGCGCTTGGTACCGTTATCACTTACAAGGCAGGTTATAACCCACTTGTTGGGGCCAAGTACTTCGATCGCATTCTAGACCCCGAAGACAGTTTTCTAAGCACTCATCCGCCCAATGCAAAACGGGTTCAGGTTGTGGTGGATACAGCGCGCCAGCTTGGGTTGACGCAATGACCGGGTTGAAATGCTTGGGGGTGGTTCTGACTGACCGGGGATCAAAATACGCCGTGTCGGGTGCTCCGGTCGCATCGCGGGCCGATGTGGAAGTCGTTCTGAAGACGCTGAAATCGGATAAGAGTTATGCCAAGGCAACGCACAACACTTGGGCTGCGACACTGCCGACGGGTGCGTTAAAGGCGGACGACGGTGAAGCCGGGGCTGCCATGGTTATTCTGCGGATGATGGAACGTGCGGCTTTGGACGGGCACGTTATCATCGTAACGCGTTGGTATGGTGGTAAAAAACTGGGCGGAGACCGGTTCCGCCGCGTTCAGGATGCAACACGAGCCTATCTGGACCAGATCGTTGCAGAGTGTTGACCTGAGTCAAGGGCGTCGCAGCAGCTTTCGGATACTCTGATCAAAACGTGTCAGGGAAAGGATGCCGAATGCCCAGCCGAGAAACGTTGAAGCAGCACGCAAGTCTCGTTGATCGAATGGCAACGCGGGTCGGTATCGACCTTGAAGATGCGGCGATCCGGGGGGATGTCTCGATCGATCAGATATCAGAGGCGGTGCTGCGTTGCACGGAATGCGGAAATCCCGGACATTGCAAAACCCTAATGGAGCAAGACGCGACATCGCCGTCGGCACCAGAATATTGCCGCAATAAGGATCTGTTTTCTCAACTGGTCTCGTCGGCGGCTATGTCATGCAAAAATTAGGGAACGTTATGACTCATCTGCGGCTGGTGCTGCGTATGGGAAAGGCGACAGGCACAGATGTGACTTCGGCTCACCGACAAGGGCGTCTTAGTCAGCAGGATTGGGCAAGAATGGTGAGATCCTGTCAGGGATGCAATTGGGCCGAACGATGCCCAGACTGGCTGTCTGATGCTCAAAATGCGGTATGCGCGCCGCAGACCTGCCCAAACCGAGAGCGGTTTGCAGAACTAAAGGTGCAACAAATGCAGGAGACCCATTAATGCGGGACGTTCTAGGCGAAGTGGAGATGCATTTCTGGCTTACGCGGTCTATGGCCAGATGTATCGACCTATCGCTGTCGGAGGCAATGGCAGAGGGCAGGCTCAGTACAGATGACTACGCGACTATGGTGACGCGATGCAGGGCCTCGAAATGCAGCGGTCAATGCGCCAGATGGCTTGCGGACCAGCAAGCAGGGGCCGACAAGGCCCCCGGCTTTTGCGCCAATGCCGAGACTTTGAACGCCTTGAAGGCTTAGAGCTTTGAATGGGATCCGTCGCAAAGCGGCGGATTAGCGCTGTGTTTGCACCCGCAAAAAAACACCTTCTTGGTGCTTTCCGCGGTGTATTTTACCGGCTCAATACCGCTTCCCTTGTGAGACCCATCGCAAAACGGCTGGCGCTTAGACTGTCCGCACGCACACCAGAAGTAGTTTTTGCCCTCGGTCACCTCGACCGGGTATGGGGCTTTCTGAGCGATAATTGGCGCATCTGACATTTGGCTGCTCCTTTTCTTGGCGTGTGTTGTCCGATGGTTTTAGTTCAAATCCTCTGAAACTCCAGCAACGGTCGGATATTCCGCCACAACGGCGTAGAATTGCTGGCCTCACATTTTTGTGATCGGATTTGTTGCAAATTCGCCAGCGAAGTCGTATTTTGAGACTGGCCCCGAATTTCTGGGGAATATCAGGAAATTAATAAAGGAATGACGGACATGAAATTGAAATTCGCTACAGTTGGCGCGTTTGCATTGATCTTGGGCGCGTGTTCGCAACAGGAAGAACCGGCACCGGTTTATATCACTCCTGAATACGACAAGGTTGGAAACCCAAGCTGCCCTGCGGGTACTCAGCTGGCAACGACCGAAGCAGGTCAGACAGTTTGTGACCCGGTCGCACAATAACCATATCGCGGGCGACCTTCGCAGGGTCGCCCGTTTCCAGAAACGTGCCGCCCTTTGGGCGGTTTTTTCTTGCCTGCAGCCCCCGGATTGAGGTTTTGTCCGCTCTACTGTTATGCAGAGGGCGCATGAAAAACTTTCTGATCCGATTAAAACACCGCACAGTCTGGAGTTGGCAAGGACTGGCCGCCACGTGGCGCGACGAGTATTCGTTTCGTGTTTGGGGCTGGGCTAATCTCATTTCCGCTGGGCTTGCGGTTGCTTTGCCTCTTACAGGCAGTCTGCGCGCGCTAATCATCGTGCTGGGCATATTGGTTATGGTCGCCGAGCTGTTCAACACGGCGATCGAACGGGCTGTGGATCACACATCCACCGACCACAGCATATTGGCTGGTCAAGCCAAGGACGCCGCCAGCGCGGCGGTTGCGCTGACAGCCGTTGCCGCCGGGGTTGTATGGGTTATTGGCCTGATCACACTGATCTGACGTGGGCTATTTGATTCGATATCTTGCAAACCCACGATGGAATTTATGATGCCGAAACCCATGGCGTCGCGGCGTATAGTATTTATAGTATTTCTTTTTGTGCCGCTTGAACGACGATCGGTGGTGCTATTTTACCGGTTTCGCGTGATGTAATTTTGCTTTTGCAGCAGGTTTATGCACTTTCGGCGCGATAAAATGCCGATGTACCCGCGCTTTTCCGCGATGCGAAATGCCGAAGGATTTCACCCCGGAAAGCGTAACTTTGGCCGAACTGCCATGTCGGTGGTCAGCGGCGGCAGGGGCCGCAATCAGTTGAGCGGCAAGCACCGCCACTGCTAATTTCGCCGCGAAGGGACGCAGTTTAGTCATGATAACCCTCCTTCTTGCGTGTTGAGGTCTCATGTCTATGTGGGGCGCCGAGTGGTTGATCTCCAATAAACTCGGCTCACGCTTCGACTATAATCAATGACCGATCAGGCCAGTTTGCCCCAGAGATCGTATTCCCCCGCTTCATCCACTTCGACCGAGACAATATCGCCGGGTTTGAGATCCGCGAACTCTTCGTCAATGAACAAATTGCCATCGATCTCGGGCGCGTCGGCCTTGGTGCGGCAGGTGGCGGCCTCGTCATCGACCTCATCCACGATCACGTCCAGCGTTTGTCCAACCTTTGCGGCCAGCTTTGCCTCGGATATCGCCTGCGCCTTTTCCATGAAGCGTTCCCAGCGGTCCTGTTTGACCTCGGCCGGGACATGATCAGGCAGATCGTTCGAGCGCGCCCCGTCCACGTTTTCGTACTGAAAGCAGCCAACACGACCCAGCTGCGCCTCGTCCATCCAATCCAGCAAAGTCTGGAACTCGGCCTCGGTCTCACCGGGATAGCCGACGATAAAGGTCGAGCGCAGGGTGATATCGGGGCAGGTCGCGCGCCACGCGGCGATTTCGTCTAGCGTTTTGGCCGCCGCCGCCGGGCGTGCCATACGTTTCAGAACGTCTGGATGGGCGTGTTGGAATGGAATATCCAGATAAGGCAGCACGTTGCAGCCTGCATCGGCCATCAGCGGGATCAACTCGCGCACATGCGGATAGGGATAGACGTAGTGCAGGCGTACCCAGGCATCGAATTGCCCCAGCTCGCGCGCCAGATCGGTGATGTGGCTGCGGACCTCGCGATCTTTCCACGGGTTCACGTCATATTTGCGGTCCAACCCATAGGCCGACGTGTCCTGAGAGATCACCAGCAGCTCGCGCACGCCATTGTCGACCAGTTTTTCAGCCTCGCGCAGCACCGCGTGGGCCGGGCGGCTGGCCAGCTTACCGCGCATGTCGGGGATAATGCAGAACTTGCACTTGTGGTTACAGCCCTCGGATATTTTCAGATAGCTGTAATGGCGCGGGGTCAATTGCACGCTGGCGGCGGGCAGCAGGTCTACGAACGGATCGGGATCTGGTGGAACCGCCTGATGCACGGCGTCCAGCACCTGTTCATACTGATGTGGCCCGGTGACGGCCATGATGCGCGGATGATGCTCGCGGATGTAATCCGGCTCGGCCCCCAGACAGCCCGTGACGATAACCTTGCCGTTTTCGACCAGAGCTTCTCCGATTGCGTCCAGTGATTCTGCTTTGGCGCTGTCAAGGAACCCGCAGGTGTTCACGATCACGGCATCCGCCCCTGAATAGTCCGGAGAAATACCGTACCCTTCCGCCCGCAGACGGGTCAGGATGCGTTCACTGTCCACCAAAGCCTTGGGGCAACCCAGCGACACCATACCAATGGTCGGCTGGTTCGCGCGGGGCGCTTCGGTGATCCGGGCGGCAGGCGCCAGGTCGGGGCGGAGGTTCGGCGGGTTTGTACTCATGGCGCGGCATATAGTGGGGAACGCTTCCCCTTGCAAATGCACTGAAGGCCAAGAATGATCATTTCCAAACAAGCCGAAGGGCGGAGAGCAGAAAAATGAAATGGCTGTTGCGCATTGTTTTCCTTTTTATAGCGGTGCTTGGGCTGGTAATCGGCGCTTTGCTACTGATGCCAGGTGACAAGTTGGCATCCATACTGGCTGAGCAGGTCAAAGCGGAAACCGGGCGCGATCTGAACCTGTCGGGCGATGTCCGTTTATCGTTCTGGCCTGTCTTGGGAATGGAAACCGGCCCCGTTGCCTTTGGCAACGCGCCTTGGGCAGGCTCCGATCCGATGCTGAGCGCCCAAAGCCTGGCCGTGGGCGTTGACGCGGCGGCGCTGACGGGGGGCGATTTGCGGATCAAACGGATCATTGCCGAAAACCCGACACTGCGGCTGGAATTGTCGGATGGGCGCGGGAACTGGGAGTTCACTTCGGCAACCCCGACTGAGGGCACCACCAGCGCAGCAGCGACCCCAGCGCAAGGGCAGCAAGGCGCGGTGACATTGGACCGTCTGCAGTTAACGAACGCGCGGCTTGTCTATGTCGAGAATGGTTCCACTCGGTATGATTTCGACAATGTCGATCTGGCCGCAAGTTGGCCGGACCCGAGTGCGCCTATGACCCTCGAAGCCCAAATGACGGTGCCGGGTGGCGCTGTGGACGTCGATCTGACGATTCCTGACCTTCCCGCCTATGCTTCGGGTGTTGCGACGCCTTTGACCGTGACGTTGACCGCACCCGGCGGAGACGTGCGATTTGATGGCCGCGTTAACCTCGCTGGTGAGATGGACGGCAATTTCCACGTCAGAACGCAAAACACCGAGCGGATGCTGGCAGCTTTTGGTCAAGCTGGTGTTGGCGTACCACTGGGGTTGGGGACGGCAGCAGACATATCGGGGCATATGACTTACACGCAGGATGGTCGCATTTCTGTTCGCGATATGGTTGCTCAACTGGACGAAAACCGAGTGACCGGCGAGGCGGATATTCTGATCTCGGATCCTCCACAAATCACGGCGCGGCTGGACGCTGGTGACTTGGACCTGTCGAAATACAACACGGCCCCGGCAGGCCCGTCAGGCGGAACAAGCACAGGTCCGGTTAATGACACTGGGTGGTCCACCGATCCCATCGACGCATCGGCTTTGGCACTGGCGAACGGGAAAATTCGGCTGAAGGCCAGCTCGATTGCGGTTCCGGGACTGACCCTGGGCCCCAGTGATCTGACGCTGAACCTTGATCGGTCGCGCGCAGTTCTGCAGATGAATCCGGCCAGCTTGTTTTCAGGTCAGTTGACCGGGCAGGTCGTAGCCAATAACCGAAGCGGATTGTCGGTCGGCGGTGACCTCAAGGCCGAGGGCATCGACATCGAACAGGCTTTGACTGCGCTTGCAGGTGTCGATCGCCTGTCGGGGACCGGGACAGGTTCGTTCAAGTTCCTCGGTGTCGGCCAAACCGAAGATCAGATCATGCGGTCGCTCAGCGGCGATGGGCGGCTGGATGTTGGCGCCGGGGTCATCAGCGGATTTGATCTGGACCGTCTGATGGGGCGCAGCTCGGAAACGGGTGGGACAACCGTCTTCAACAGCCTTTCAGCAAGTTTCACCTTGGATCAAGGCGTGCTTAGGAACGACGACTTGTTGATGTCACTCAAAAATTTCCGTGCGGATGGTGAGGGGCGTGTGGGCATTGGCGCGCGTGACATTGATTATCTTTTCACCCCTACAGCATTGCAGGCTAACGCAGGTCAGGGGCTTTCGGTACCCGTTCGAATTGTCGGCCCCTGGAGCAATCCATCGATCCAACCTGACCTAAGCAAAGTACTTGAAGCGGCAGCAGAGGGCAAAGTCAAAGAGTTGGAGGATGATGCCAAGCAAAAAGTTCTGGAAAAGGTTGGCGATGAGCTTGGAGTTACGGTGACCGACACGGAAAGCATCGAAGATGCGGTAAAAAACAAGCTGCAGGAAGAGGCTGCAAAAGGGTTATTGAAACTCTTGGGCGCAGATTGAGAGGGCAGGGGGCGTAAAGTGCCCCCCTTGCCGGTTCAGATGGTTTGGTCGTAGTCGCCGACGCCAGGTTCCGTTCGAATAACGGCGTCGATATCAGCGAAAATCGCACGCATCTCTTCTTCGCTTTCGCTGCTTTCGCATACGACAACCAGATTGGGCGTGTTGGACGATGCGCGAACCAATCCCCAGCTGCCATTGTCTAGAATGACACGGGCTCCGTTGACAGTGACCACCTCTTTTATGTTGCGCCCTGCGAAAGTCTCGCCAGCTTCGGATTTGGCGACCAGCTTGTCGACCAGACGCTTTAGGATGTCGTATTTTTCGGTATCCGCCGCGTAGGGTGACATGGTCGGGGTCGACCAAGTCTTGGGGAGGGCCTTGCGTAGATCAGACATGCTTTTGTCGGGGTTTCGATCCATAAGCTTGCAGATCTCAACCGCCACGCGCATCCCGCAATCATAACCACGCCCGATGGGTTCAGCCAAGAAGTAGTGGCCCGACTTTTCGAAACCAGCTAGCGCATTGATTTCCTTAACCCGCCGCTTCATGTGGCTGTGGCCCGTCTTCCAGTAATCCGCTTTGACGCCGTGGGCCTGCAACTCGGGGTCACTGGCAAACAGGCCGGTGGATTTCACATCGGCCACAAAGGTGGAATTCGGGTACAGCTTGGCCAGATCGCGAGCCATGATCACTCCGACCTTGTCGGCAAATATCTCCTCGCCCTCGTCATCTACCACGCCGCAACGATCGCCATCACCGTCAAACCCAAGCGCCATGTCGGCACCGCTGGATTTCACGCTGTCGGCCATGTCGTGCAACATCTCCAAGGCTTCGGGGTTGGGGTTGTAGTTGGGAAAGGTATAATCTAGCCGGTTATGACTGGGTACAATCTCGACCCCCATCCGTTCAAAGACCTCGGGTGCGAAGGCCGACGCAGTTCCATTGCCTGTCGCGCAGACGACTTTAAGCGGGCGGGACATTTTGAAATCGCCGACCAGATCGTCGATATACGCCTCTTTCACCCCGTCGACAAATTCATACGAACCGCCTTCGTGCGGCTGACCTTCGCCGTTCAGAACGATGTCGCGCAGCTCGGACATTTCATCGGGACCATGGGTCAACGGACGCTCAAACCCCATTTTAACCCCTGTCCAGCCGTTCGGGTTGTGGCTGGCCGTGACCATCGCAACCGCAGGCACATCCAGATGGAACTGCGCGAAGTAAGCCATCGGGCTAAGTGCCGGGCCGATATCCTTGACCTGTACCCCCGCCTGCATCAGCCCCAGGATCAGCGCGTTCTTAATCGCAAGAGAGTAGTCTCGATAGTCGTTGCCAACCGCGATCACCGGCGCGATTCCGCGGCGACGCATCTGTGTTCCAAGACCCAGACCCAGCGCTGTCATGCCCGGCAAGTTGATCTCTTCGGGGTATTTCCAACGCGCGTCGTATTCACGAAAACCCGTTGACTTGATCATTGCGTCGCGCAGAAATGTCCAGGTGTTCGGGGTCACCTCGGGGAGTGGTTTGGTCATCAAGAATCTCGGTTGTTAAATCTGAATCGGATTGGCTTTGGCAAGCGTATCAAATCGCATCAATGTATCAATCAGTTGAGGCATCTGATCCAGGTAAATCATATTCGGGCCATCACATGGCGCATTGTCCGGATCCTGATGCGTTTCCATAAAGACGCCGGCAACGCCAACAGCAACGGCCGAACGTGCCATAACAGGCGCAAATTCGCGCTGGCCACCTGATGCGCCGCCCAAACCGCCGGGTTGAGCCACAGTGTGCGTGGCGTCCATGATCACCGGATACCCGGTTCGCGCCATTTCCGGTAGCGATTGCATATCGACCACCAGACGGTTGTAGCCAAAGCTGACGCCACGCTCGGTCAACATGATGTTGTGGTTGTCGGTGCTTTCGATCTTGGCAGCAACATTTTGCATGTCCCAAGGGGCCAGGAACTGTCCTTTCTTGACGTTCACCACCGCGCCTGTTGCGCCTGCCGCCTTAAGCAAGGCAGTCTGGCGACACAGAAACGCAGGGATCTGAAGGATATCGCACACCTCGGCCACTGGGGCGCATTGTTCTTTCTCATGTACATCGGTGGTAACTGGCACCCCGATGCTGTCCTTGACCGATTGCAGAACGGACAACCCCTTTTCCAACCCCAAAGCAGGGGCGGCATTTATCGAGGTGCGGTTGGCCTTGTCGAACGAGCCCTTGAACACATATTGCGCGCCCGCGGTATCGCACGCCTCTTTCATTTTACCGGCGATCATTTGGGCATGATCGGCGCTTTCAAGCTGGCAGGGGCCGGCAATGATTGTCAGAGGCAGATCATTGCCGACCGTGAGATCGGAGATTTTTACATGTTTCATGTGTCTTACGAGGATACCTGTTCACGAAGGACCGACGCGGTAAGCGAGATCAACAGGTAGATACCAGCAAACAACAGGAATGCCAAAATCGTATTTTCGAATTTGCGCGGGTAAGTGGGGTCCTGACTGGGCACAGGATTAACCGAGACTGTCAGATATCTAACCTTACGGTTAGCCTCGGTCCGGGTGGTTTCCATTTGCTGCATAGCGTTTTGCAGCATCATATCCCGGGCAATCAAATCGGCCTGAGCCATTTGAAGGCGCACGCTAAGCTGGGCAAGCGAATTTTCGCCTGCCGAGACATCCAGCATCTGTGCATTAAGCTCATCCAGGACTTGTTCAAGACGACGGATATCTGCACGCGCGCCATCGACCTTGGCTTGGTTGGGCCGCAGGTTGTCCAGCAAAGCAGCCAATTGCAGTTCTTTGTCTTGAATCTCGGTTTCCAGCGCGTTGATGCGCCCGCGCAGACCAGCGATCACGTTTTCAGGGTCCAGCAAAGCACCTTGCAACTGCAACTCGATCAAGTCTTCCTGCGCTTTTCGGCGCTCGGCCTGGGCCAACTCGAATCCGGCGCGGGCCTCGCGCATCTGGTCTTCGCGTTTCAACTCGGTCAGTCCGTTGATCGTTTCTTCAGCATAGGACAACAAGCGCTCGGACAGACCGACGGAAAGCTCGGCCGATGGGGCGGCAACCTCCATCCGTATGATCCCGTCGCTTGGGTCATATCCGATCGTTATCATCCGTTTGAACAGCTTGTAGGTTTCTTCCAGACTGGCATCAGGCGACAGGCGCTGAATTGGATCAATCCACTCCTGTTTGAAGATTTCGGCGAAGCCCATGTCCCGATCCAACCGAAGAAGGGCATCTTTGGATTCCAGGAACTCCTGCGTCGCCACCGAGTCCTGCGCTGTGGCATATTGCGTACCGGCCAAAAACCCACGGAACGATGCGCCCCCGCCATCGGCCTGAAGAATCGAGAAAGCCGAATCGCTGGCATACATTGGGGTCGCGTAGCGATAGAAATAGGTGCCCACGATTAGCGTCGGAAGCAGAACAAATGCAGCGAGGCGCGCGAACAATGCCATCAGCTTGCGCCTGCGTCTGCGAGCAATGTCCCTTTGGATCTCCTTGATCTCAATCTCGCGACGCTCTGCCGGGTTCATTTCGGGGCCAGGCAGGGTTTGAGCGGCTTCAGAAAACGTTTGGGGCAGTTGGATGGTGATTTTGTCCTTGGTCTCACCCTCAGTGCGTTTCTTCTCAGCGGCTAGATCTAAAAGGTTAGCCCGCTCAAACGGGTCGATACCTTTTTTCCGCAAAAGACGTACGGCATCATAATCCGAGGTCGCGGCAAGCCCGTTTTTCTGAGCAAGACGTCGTGCTACCCTAAGCTGCCGTCCGGTCAGCCCTTCGCGTTTGATCTCGTCGATTTCAGTAGCAGTCTGCGACTCGTTTGCGGCGGCCGGAGCCTGCGTTGCCTTGCGAATACGCGAGATCGCCTCAGCGCGCGCTTCAGGGTCGCCAGAGCCTTTGCGCTTGCGGCGCAGGTTGTAGATGCTAGCCTTGGGTTTGGTAGTCATATAGCTGCTTAGCCTCTTCCAAGGTGTCAAACATGTAAAGCTGACCGTCCACGAGAACGGCAGCCTGACGGGCGAATTTTTCCAGCACTGCAGGGCTGTGGGATACGATGACCAACGTGGTCGTGCGCAACCTTTCCCTCAGAATGTCACCGGCTTTCCTGTTGAATTCGACATCCGTGGTGGCGGGCATGCCTTCGTCAATCAGATACATGTCGAAATCAAGTGCCAGCATCAAGGCAAAGGTGAAACGGGCCTTCATGCCCGATGAATACGTGGCCATTGGCTGGTCAAAATACTCGCCCAGATTGCACAGCCATTTACAATAGGCTTCGACGTAATCGGGATCCATGCCATAGATTTTCGCGATATATCGCGCGTTTTCCAGTGCCGAAAGCTTGTTCGCAACGCCACCAGTGAACCCCATCGGAAACGAAATCCGGCAGGACTTGCGGATCACGCCTTCATCCGGTTTCTCTAACCCGGCCATCATGTTGATCAGTGTTGTTTTGCCAGTGCCGTTCGGGGCAAGCACGCCCAGAGATTTTCCAAGCTCAACCCTGAACGACACCCGGTCCAGGATCACCTTGCGGCGCGTCCCGGTCCAGAAAGACTTACTGACGTTCTCAAACTCAAGCATACTGGGCCTGCTACATATGTCTTTTTATTGCACCGACCAAGCCGGTGATGCCGCGTTCACGCGTGCTGCATTATGTCGAAAAATGAGGGGGGGGATCAATGCGTTCGCTTGCATGCTGTTGCTATTGTGACTTTTCCATCTGTTGGCGTCCAAAGGCGCGTTGTCTATCCTTTGATCTAACCGTCACTCATTTTGATGCAGGAAACCTTGCGATCTGATGAATACACTCGAGAAAGACATCGCAGCCTGCAGGATCTGCGCCGATAGGTTTGCCGACACGCACACTGCGCACGAACCTCGACCGGTGGTCTGGTTCCGCAAAGGAACTTCGGTTCTGATTGCAGGGCAGGCACCCGGCGCACGCGTTCACGAATCCGGTCGCCCTTTTACCGACCCCTCCGGGGATCGCCTGCGGGATTGGTTGGGGCTTGATGAACCGACATTCTATGACCGCTCAAAGGTGTCGATTGTGCCAATGGCATTCTGCTTTCCCGGATATGATGTGCGCAAAGCCGATCTGCCTCCACCGCCGATCTGCGGGCAAACCTGGCACGACCGGGTGATGCAAGCGCTGGGCGAAATGCCGTTAACGGTTCTGGTCGGGGGCCATGCGCAAAAATATCACCTGGGCACAAAAAGCTCGGTGACGGAAACGGTGCGCAACTGGCGGGACCATGCGCCGCGCGTCTTTGCCTTGCCTCATCCGTCTTGGCGGAATACGGCATGGATGAAGAAAAACCCCTGGTTCGAGGCCGACCTTCTGCCGGTCTTGCGTGCGCGGGTGCAAGAGGTTCTGAATGACTGACACAACAGCTCTGGATGCCGCCCATTCCGCGATGGAGGCTGCCCCACTGGACGATGCTGCCCGACTGCGCTTTTTTGAACGGCTAGCGGATAGCGAGTTGTTTCTTTTGCTGACCGAAGAGGCGAAAGACGAAAACATCTCGCCCGAATTGTTCGATGTGGCTGACGGCCGGTTTGTTCTGGCCTTCGATCGGGAAGATCGGCTTGCCCGATTTGCGGAACGCCCGGTGCCTTATGTTGCTTTGTCGGGGCGGATTTTGTCCAACATGCTGGCCGGTCAGGGGATTGGTCTGGGTCTGAACCTTGAGGTCGCGCCATCGTCCATGCTGATCCCGTCCGAGGCCCTTGGATGGTTGGCTACGACTTTGCAGCACGCGCCAGAGGAAGTGCAGCAACACCTGTCCGAGTTCCTACCCCCCGTTGGGTTGCCCGAAGATCTGTTAACGGCCCTGGACGCCAAACTGGCAACGGCCGTAGGTCTGGCGCAGGCGGCATATCTGGTCGGCACAAAGACGTCTGAGGGTGGCACAGGTCATCTGCTGGGCTTTGTCGGAGCGGTGAGCGGGGCTGAGGCTGCGCTGGCCAAAGCTGCGTCCGAAGCGTTGATCTTTTCGGGTATCGAAGCTGGGGCCATGGATGTCGGTTTTTTTTCAGCGCACGACTCAGCTGCCGCAGCGTTGGCGCGCGTTGGGCTAAGGTTCGATTTGCCCCAGCCCGAGACGTCCGAATATGCGCAGATAGCACCGGGCAGCGACCCGGATAAACCACCAATTCTGCAATAATAAGGCCCCGCAGATTAAGCTGCGAGGCCCATGCGTTACTCCGCTGCAGGTTCCAGCTTGTCCTGAGTGCGGGTTTCAAAGTCGCTGGCCTCGTGGCGTTCGTGAAGCTGCATGTGCTTTTCACCGAAGGGACGGTTGACCATGCGACCGCGCAGTACTGCGGGGCGTTCGTCGACTGCTTTGGCCCAACGCATAACGTTCTTATAGGATTCGACGTCCAGAAACTCGGCGGCGTCATACAGACGTCCCAGAACCAACTGACCGTACCAGGGCCAGATGGCCATGTCGGCAATGCTGTAATCGTTGCCTGCAATATAGGCATTTTCCGCCAGTTGCTTGTCCAGAACGTCTAACTGGCGCTTGGTTTCCATTGCAAACCGGTTGATCGGGTATTCCCATTTCTCGGGCGCATACGCATAGAAATGGCCGAACCCGCCGCCCAGATAAGGTGCGCTGCCCATCTGCCAGAATACCCAGTTCATCACCTCAGTCCGTTCGGGACCGGATTTCGGCAGAAAGGCGTCGAATTTCTCGGCCAAATGAAACAGGATCGAGGCGCTTTCGAACACGCGCACAGGTTCATCCCCCGACCGGTCCCAAAGCGCGGGTATCTTTGAGTTCGGGTTTGCCCCGACAAAGCCCGAACTGAATTGATCGCCCTCGCCGATATTGATCAGCCAGGCGTTATATTCGGCCTCTTCATGGCCAAGGGCCAACAGTTCTTCCAGCATCACCGTGACTTTGACACCGTTTGGCGTTGCCAGCGAATACAACTGGAACGGATGGCGTCCTACAGGCAGGTCTTTGTCGTGCGTCGCGCCGGAAATGGGGCGGTTGATATTGGCGAATTGTCCGCCATTCTGACTGTCCCAAGTCCAAACCTTTGGCGGGGTATAGGTCGATTGCTCGCTCATTTCTTGCCTTCCTCAGCAAATCTGGTGTGCATTGTCTGTCCGCAGCAACAGCTAATATTGCAAAGCGCCGAGTCCAACCCCGCATCTGTGGTTCATTTTGTAACATTCGGCGCCAATACTCTCACGTTTCTTCATCGGACGTCACAGCGCCGCGAGCAGGACTGCTCTGAGCCCTGAAATCGCTTATTGTCTGGTCAGACCCGGAATGCGGGTGACCTTGAAACCTAAGGACAAGAGGATTGACCTATATGAAACGTTTTGCCCTGACCCTTGCAGCAACGCTGGCATTCGCTGTTCCGGCATTCGCTGGTGATCAGTATGTTGATGGAACCGGTTATGCTGTTTCAGGCTATGATGTTGTGGCCTATCGCAGCCTGGATCAGTCACCGGTTGGTAAGGCGCAGCCGGCGGGCGTTCGTGGGCGTTCCGACAACACCGCTGAATACAATGGCGCAACCTGGGCATTCTCGACCGAAGAAAACCGCGACAAGTTTTTGGAGAACCCCGCGTACTACGCGCCGCAGTATGATGGCCATTGCGCCTATGGCGTGTCACGTGGCGGCAAGGTTCCGGCCAACCCGAACCTGTGGCGCATCGTTGATGACAAGCTGTACCTGAACATCACGGACGTGGTTGTTGGATTCTTCGAGGAAGATATCCCGGGTAACATCAATCTGGCGGAAGGTAACTGGCCGGGTATCGAGCCTGCGAAAGCTTCGACCGCAGTTATCCCGAAATTTACCTCGGACGCTCCGATTTCCAACTAAATGGAATCCGACAAACGAAAACCCGGCTGGTATCAGCCGGGTTTTTTGCATTTCAGGCCTCAGCTTGCCAGTTCAAAGGCATCCTGCAGGGCCTGATCCGCATCGAACCGTATGCGAACACTTTTGGCGCCAGGAAACTTTCGGGCCATGATCGCGTCAGGGACAACGACTTCGCCGGCACCTGCGTTCTTGGATTGGAAATTCAAAACTTCGGTTTCCGTTTTGCGAAACCCAGCCAGAACAGATGTGGGCAAAGCAACGCGGTTCGCACCTTTGCAGACCGGAGACTTCACGAAGTATATCAGATTACGACCAAAACACTCGATAGCGCTGGGGATGTGGTCCGAGTCAGCAACGATTTGGTCGGCACCGTCAGTTGGCGCAGTTTTGCCAGAATGGGCCAACGCCCGAGCAAGCAGATCACGACAGGCGCTGACTTCGGTGTCTTTCAACCGGATCACGCGTTTGCGCAGCTTGGGCCTTTTGGGCTTGCCATGCATCGAGCTCTTGGTGGTCAGCCCCTCTTGCCGCAGAAGATCATAAGCGTCTTTGGCGCGGACAAAATCCGAGCAATCATTGTCAGCGCGGTCAGGATGTGCGCTGAAGGCAATCTTGCGCCAAGCGTTGCGGATGTCGTCGGAACTGGCACTGTGGTCCAGCCCAAGCGCATACAAAGCATCTGTCCGCGCCTTGATCTTTTCAACTGCTTCCATACCCAAATCACTCACTAAACAACAACATGCCCTAGTGTTGTGACGGTCGCAATTTTGTCAAATTTGGTGAGTTTTTAGGGGGTATGTGGGAACAATTTCGAGATAACTATTTTGATTGTTCCCACTATTGCGTCTGATTGGCCAGGTATCGTCCGGCCTTTCGTTAGGCCACGTTCTGCAACGAGGGCTTTGGTGTGATCCCAAGAGCAAAGCAGACATCGCGCGTCAGTTCTGGCCGGTTCAGTGTATAGAAATGCAGTTTGTCCACACCGCCTTCTATAAGGTCCGAGCACAGCTCGGTGCACAATGCAGTAGCCAGCAAATCCTCGCGGTCATCCCGGAGGGCCTTGTCAAATGCCTGCTCGATCCAGCCGGGAATGCGTGTACCACAACGTTTGGCAAAGTTGCGCGCGCCTTTCCAGTTCTCGATTGGCAGGATGCCCGGCACGATGGGCTTGTCGATCCCGGCCTTTTCGCAGGCGTCGCGGAAGCGGAAAAAAGTCTCGGCCTCAAAGAAGAACTGCGTCAGCGCTTCGTCTGCGCCAGCGTCCAGCTTGGCTTTCAACCAGTCGATATCAGTGCGAGCGCATTGCGCTTCGGGGTGGATGTCTGGATAGGCGCCCACGCGGATGTTGAACGCGCCGGTGTCTGAAAGCGCTTCGATCAGTTCGACCGAATTGGCGAACCCGTCTGGATGAGGGACGAACCGGTCCTGTCCTTTGGGGGGGTCGCCACGCAGTGCCACGATGTCTTTCACACCTGCCTTGGCGAAGGAATCTGCTATTTGCAGGGTCTCAGCGCGGGTCGCATCGACGCACGTCAAATGCGCGGCCACGGGAAGACCCGAAGACTTGTGCAAAGTCGCCACCGCATCGCGGGTCAATTCCCGCGTGGTGCCACCAGCACCATAGGTGACTGACACAAAGCGCGGGTCCAGCGGAGCCAGCGTCTGCACGGTGTCCCACAGGCGGAACGAGGCCTCGAGCGTTTGGGGCGGGAAGAATTCGAATGAAATCTCAGGTTGTGTCATCTCGGCCTCGTAAATACTGGTTGCAGGCCTTGTGCCATGACCTGCATTGTGAGACAAACTCATATTCCTCAAGAACAACATGAGTTCCATTGAATGCATATCGAATTCCGGCACCTGCGCACGATCAAGGCGATCCATGAATGCGGCGGCCTGGCCCGCGCGGCGGATCAGCTGAACATCACCCAATCGGCGTTGAGTCATCAGATCAAAGGGCTTGAGGATCAGGCCGGGGTTGAGCTGTTCCTGCGTCGCTCCAAACCGATGAAGCTGTCGGCGGCGGGGTTGCGCCTGTTGCGGCTGGCCGAACAGATACTACCGCAGGTCGAAGCGACGCAGCACGAATTTTCTTCCCTGCGTGACGGGCGCACGGGCCGGATGCATATCGCGATCGAGTGCCATGCCTGTTTCGAATGGCTGTTTCCGGTGCTGGAGGCGTTCCGGAAATCCTGGGGCGATGTGGATGTCGATATCCGCCCCGGTCTGGCGTTTGACGCCTTGCCCGCGCTGCAGAAGGAAGAGGTTGATCTGGTGGTGTCATCTGACCCAGAAGACTTACCGGGGGTCGAGTTCATCAAGCTTTTCGACTATGACGCGGTGTTCGTTGCGGCCTCGGCCCACCCATTGGCACAAAAGGATTTCATTGAGGCCGAGGATTTCCGCGGTCAGACTCTGATCACCTATCCGGTCGAACGCACGCGTTTGGACGTGTTCAGCCAGTTGCTGATCCCGGCGCGAGTGGAACCGGCGGCCATCCGGCAGGTGGAGCTGACAGCAGTTATCCTGTTGCTGGTCGCTTCGAACCGGGGGATTTCGGTCCTGCCCGACTGGGTGGTGCGCGAGGTCAAGTATAACTCGGACTATGTGACCCGGCCACTGACCAAGGACGGGATCACCCGCAGTCTGTATGCGGCGGTGCGGTCCGAGGACCTTGAAAAACCCTATGTGCAGGAACTGATCGAACTGGCCGGGACCGAGGCGCGCAAGCTGCAATCGCAATAGGCGCGAAACGCGGGGCTGCTATGCGCATCAAGCCTCTTGGCAAGGGCGCATTGCATCAGTATACGCGCGGTTTGACCGAACAGGAGCCTTGGGACAATGGTAGGCAGTGCAAACCTCAACATCATGATCAAAGCCGCGCGCAAGGCGGGGCGGTCTCTGGTCAAGGATTTCCGCGAAGTCGAGAACCTGCAGGTCTCGATGAAAGGTGCGGGTGACTTTGTCTCCAAGGCCGACATCGCCGCCGAGGCGATCCTGAAAGAGGAACTGCTGGGTGCGCGCCCGACCTATGGCTGGCTGGGTGAAGAAGGCGGCGGGCAGGCGGGTGAAGACCCAACGCGCCGCTGGATTGTCGACCCGCTGGACGGCACCACGAACTTTCTGCACGGGCTGCCGCATTGGGCGATTTCGATCGCTCTGGAACACAAGGGCAAGATCGTTTCGGGCGTGATCTATGACCCTGCCAAGGACGAGATGTTCTTTGCCGAAAAGGGCGAAGGCGCGTGGATGAACGACACCCGCATCCGCGTTTCGGGCCGTCACCGTATGATCGAATCGATCTTTGCGACCGGTTTGCCTTTTGGTGGCCGTTCCGACCTGCCTGCTACCTTGCAGGATCTGGCTCGTATCATGCCCACCTGCGCTGGCGTGCGCCGTTGGGGATCGGCAGCGCTGGATTTGGCTTATGTCGCTGCAGGGCGTTACGAAGGCTATTGGGAGCGTCGACTGAACGCGTGGGACGTGGCAGCCGGGATCATCATCGTGAAAGAGGCTGGCGGATTTGTGCAAGCCATCAATCCAGAAGGCAGTGTCTTGGAGGATGGTGAGGTTATCTGTTCGAATGAGCCGATCTTTGACCAGTTCTCGAAGGTGATCCGGGGCTGATTTTCTTAAGCCAGTGCCGAACAAGCGCGCCCCGTACAAGGCGCGCTTTTTTGTTTATAACGCAATGCGTTGGGCTAACCCGCAGTCTTCAGCCAGCCGTGCGGCGACGGATGCGACCGCCAGGTCCTGCAGGCCGACGCCTGTTCCATCGAACAAGGTGATCTGATCCGCCGAAACCCGGCCAGGATGAACGCCATTGATCACAGCGCCGATGGGCGTAATAGCCTTCTCTGTAAGAGCCCCGTTGCCAACGGCGTGCTGCGCTTCACCAATCGAGACGGATTGCGCCACCTCATCCGTAAAGACCGAGGCCGCAGAGACCAGTGCCGGGTCGACTTCTTGCTTTCCTTTGGTGTCGGTGCCCATACAGGCCAGATGGGTGCCGGGTTCGATCCACTCCTTCATCAGCAAGGGCTCGAAAGCCGAGGTGATGGTGATGATCACGTCCGCCTGTGCGCCCAACTCCTGTGGGCTGACGCTTTCGAATTCCAACCCGATCTCGTCAGCGACGGAGGCCAATCGAGGCAGCATGTCCGGATGTGGATTCCACGCCACGACCTTTTCGAACGCGCGTTGCTCGGCGGCTGCGCGCAGTTGAAAGGTGGATTGATGGCCAGCCCCGACCATGCCCAGAACCTTGGCGTCCTTACGGGCCAGATAAGCGATGGACACAGCAGATGACGCCGCAGTGCGCACCGCCGTCAGATAGTTGCCGCCAACCAGTGCCGACAGCCGACCCGTGTCCGGGTCGAACAGGAACACTGTGGATTGATGGTTGGTCAGGCCGCGATCTGTATTCCCTGGCCAATACCCACCGGACTTCACGCCCAGCACTTGCCCTTCGCGGTCGAACCCTGACTTGAACCCATAAATCGCATCTGCGTGGCCCAAAGCCTCGCGGATCACGGGAAAGTTTCGCGCCCCGCCGCTGGCCATGGCGCCGAAGACGGCCTCGACAGCATCAAATGCTTGTTGACGGCCCACGAGTTGGGCACATAAATCCTCGGTCACGATCAGCGGTCCGTCTTGAGTAATCATGGCATCCCTCATCGCTTAATACGCCTTTCCGCGCGCCGACACTGGCCACAACGCTTCGACTTTGCCGCCGCGTACGCCGACATACCAGTCATGGACATTGCAAGTGGGGTCGCAGTGACCAGGCACCAGCCGTAGCTTGTCATTGACTTTCAAAACCCCGTCCGGGTCGCCAATCACGCCATGTTCGTCCGAACATTTGAGGTATTCCACGTCGTCACGCCCATATACGAAGGGCAGGCCGCTATCGACAGACTGGGCTTTTAGACCCGCATCGCAGACCGCAATATCAGGTTTGGAATGGCTCATGACACTGGTCAGAATGAACAGCGCGTTCTCCCATTCACCTTGGTCAATCCGGTTGCCGTCCTTGTCCAGAATGCGTCCGTAATCAGCATCCATGAACGCGTAAGACCCGCATTGCAATTCATTGTAAACGCCTGACTCGCTTTCAAAATAGTACGACCCAGTTCCCCCGCCCGAGACCAGTTCGCAGTCTATCCCTTCCGCTTTCAAACCGTCGACCGCGTCTTTGACCATCGCGATGGCGACGTCCAGTTTTTCCTTGCGGGCTTCATAACTGTCCATGTGCTGCATCGCACCCTGATAGGCCTGTATTCCTGTGAACTTAAGATTTGCGGCGGCGTGAACCGCTTGGGCGATTTCAACGACTGCTGCGGTCGAGGTCACGCCGCAACGTCCTGCGCCGCAGTCGATTTCGACAAAAACCTCCAACTCGACGCCGTGCCGCGTGGCTGCCGACGACAGCTCGGCGACGTTGTCCACGTCATCTACGCAGACGATTGTGCGCGCACCCAGTTTGGGCAGACGCGCCAAGCGATCGATCTTGGCTGGGTCGCGCACCTGATTGGATACGAGGATGTCTTTGATACCACCACGGGCAAAGACTTCGGCCTCGGACACTTTCTGACAGCACACGCCGACCGCGCCACCCAGTTCTTCTTGTAGCTTGGCTACGTCCACGGATTTGTGCATTTTGCCATGCACCCTATGCCGCATCCCGTGCGCTTTGGCGTAGTCACCCATCTTCTTGATATTTCGTTCAAGCGCATCAAGGTCCAGGATTAGGCTTGGCGTCTGGATATCGCGTTCGTCCATCCCAATGGCGGCAGGGATGTCGAAGCCGATCTCGAGATCGTCAAATTTCGCGGATTTGTTCATATTCTCTCTCCTCATCCTTGCAACCATGGCAACTTGTCTAGATCGACGTTCCCGCCTGTTATGATCACGCCTACACGTTTGCCGCGGAACACGTCTTGGTTCTTCAAGATGACCGCCAATGGCACCGCCGAAGATGGTTCCATCACCACCCGAAGGTGCTTCCACGTCAATTTCATAGCGGCGATGATCTCGTCGTCAGAGGCTGTGAAAATGTCCGTCACATGGTTCGAGACAAAGTGCCATGTGTTCTCTTTCAAGGGCACCAGCAAGCCGTCAGCGACGGTATTGGGTGCGTCGTCGGCAATTATGTACCCAGCCTTGAAGGACCGAAACGCATCATCCGCCTGCTCGGGTTCGGCCGCGTAAATCTCTGTGCCGGATGCAAGGTTCGAGACGGTCAGGCAGGTGCCCGAAACCATGCCGCCGCCGCCAATCGGGGCGATAACGGCGTCAACGCCGCCGGTTTGATCCAGCAATTCAGCGGAGCAAGTGGCTTGCCCTGCGATCACACGCGGATCGTTGTAGGGGTGGATGAACTCACCTCTTGTCCGGGCCTGAACCTCGGCAAAGGTAGCCTCGCGCGATGAGGTTGAAGGATCGCATTCCGTGATGGTACCGCCATACCTGCGTACCGCGTCTTTCTTGGCCTGAGGCGCGGTGCGGGGCATAACGACGTTGCACGGGATACCCCGGCGACCAGCAGCGTATGAGAGCGACAACGCGTGGTTGCCGCTGGAATGGGTGCACACCCCCTTGACGGCCTCTTCTTCGCTGAGGCTGAAGACCGCGTTGCAAGCACCGCGCACTTTGAAAGCACCTGCCTCCTGAAAGTTCTCGCATTTAAAGAACAACTGCGCGCGGGTCAGGTCATTCAGGTAGTCCGACGTCATCAGCGGTGTGCGTCTGATATGAGGTGCGATCCGCCGTTGCGCCGCGCGCATGTCCGCGATCGTCAAGTTGGCGGCTTGTGAATGGTCCAACATCTCAACCCTCCTTATGCGGCTGCCTTGGCGTGGTCCGGTGACCCTTTGCGATAGAAATCCTGTGCGGCGGCGACTCCGCTGCCCAAGTTGATCGGATAGTGCAGATCGGCCATCGCCATCTCAATCGTCGACAGGCCGGACAGGACCATCGCATCCGTCAGGCTACCCAAATGACCAATGCGAAACGCCTTACCATCAAGCTGGCCCAGGCCGATGCCGAATGACATCCCGTATGCGTTGAACGCATGATCTGTCAGCGCATTGCTGTTGATACCATCCGGTACATAGATCGCGCTGACAGTGTCGGAATAAAGCTCAGGCGCCTCGGCAACCAGTTGCAGGCCCCAGGCATCAACGGCGCGCCGAACGCCTCCAGCAAGACGGGTGTGGCGGGCATAGACATTCTCAAGCCCTTCCTCGAACAACATTTTCAGGCTTTCCCGCATCCCGTAGATCAGTTGCAGCGGTGGGGTATAAGGAAAGCCACCAGACGCATTGGCTTGCATCATGTCGCGAAAATCGAAGAACGTGCGCGGTAGCGTCGCCGTTGCCGAAGCCGCCAGAGCCTTGGGGCTGACACAAAGGATCGCCATGCCGGTTGCCAGCATGAACCCTTTTTGCGACCCGGACACGGCGATATCGACACCCCATTCGTCAAACTCGAACGGCATGGAAGCTAGGGAACTAACACAATCCACGAATAGCATCGCGGGATGATCGGCGGCGTCAATTGCGCGCCGAACTGCACTGATGTCCGACCGAACGCCGGTTGCGGTTTCGTTATGGGTCACCAGAACCGCGCGGATTTGGTGTGCATTGTCCTTGGACAGGGCGGTTTCGAACTGCTCGGCAGGGGCACCGCTGCCCCAAGGGCAGTCGATCACCTGAACGTCCAGTCCATGCCGTTGGCACAGGTCGATCCAACGGTGACTGAATACGCCGTACCGCGCCACCAGCACCTTGTCACCGGGGTTGAGCGTGTTGGTCACCGCAGCTTCCCACCCGCCAGTTCCGCTGGCGGGGTAGGTGACGACCTGACCAGAGGTGGTGCCAAAAACCTTCTTTGTGTCTTCAAGCACGGGGGCAAAGGTTTCGATGAAATCGGGCGCGCGGTGGTCCTGAGTCTGGACCTGCATTGCAAGACGCAGCCTGTCCGGGATGTTAGTCGGGCCAGGAATGAAAACAGGGTTTTGGTTGGACATGACGTGTTCCTCCGCATTTGAGGTCAGTGTCCGGGAATGCTCGGTTCCATGCAATTTTCTTGAAAAATATTTTCATTTTTGCAAGTTTAATGCTAAAGTAATGATTTTATTTAAATTTCTTTTTTTCATTTCTTGGAGAAGAAAAACGGACCAAAAATATTTGGCGTCGCAAACCGGAGAAAATGGGATGGAATCTTCAAAAAGACAGCGCGGTAGACCGAAGTCCTTGTTCAAGGAAAGCACGGCCGGGACGATGCAGTCGCTGGATCGCGCGCTAGGTGTTTTGACCGAAACTGCCCGGCTGGAGCGCGCAGCATTAAGCGATCTGGCACGTGAGACTGGTGTACCTACGGCCACCACCCACCGCATTCTGATGACTTTGCAGAAACACGGGTTCGTGGCCTTCGACGAAGAACGACAGGAGTGGATGATCGGGATCGAGGCTTATCGGACCGGGGCCTCGTTCCTGCGACGTAATAGTGTGATCGAGATTGGGCGGCCAGTCCTGCGCAGATTGATGCAGGACAGCGGAGAAACGGCCAATCTGGCGGTCCCGGACGGGGCGCAGGTGGTGTTTGTCGGTCAGGTTGAAACAGCAAACCCGATCCGGGCGTTTTTCCCACCGGGGGCGCGGACGCCGATGTATGCCTCGGGGACGGGAAAGGCGATTCTGGCCGCGATGGGAGAGGCCGCGCTGACCAGATTGATGACCGGGGCCAAACCGGAACGCTTCACGCCTCATACTTTAATAGACGACACCCGGTTGCAGGCAGACTTGGATCAAACCCGCGCGCGGGGATGGTCATTAGACCGGGAGGAGCGATATCAGGGAATGTCCTGCATCGGCGCAGCCATATTCAACGACCGGGGCGAGCCTTGTGCAGGTATCTCGGTGTCTGGTCCAACGGTCCGGTTCAACGCTGAACGCGCGCCGGAACTGGGGGCGCTGGTCCAGGCCGCCGCGCAAGAGGTAACGCGGCAAAGCGGTGGTCACTTACCGGCGCGGGATGCGGGGAATGCGGGATTGTGACAGCTTGTATTCGTGCTCGGGGTGGGGCGGGTGGCCGTGGGTGCGGTTCCAATAAGACATCGCGCCGCGCCTTAGCCACAAGGGGACGCAAAGGATCAGACCGACGAGGAACCCACCGGTATGTGCCCAATAGGCGACACCGCCCTTGTCAGGATCGCTTGCCAGGCTGCCGAGGAACTGCGTTCCCAACCACACCCCCAACATGACAAAGGCCGGGATAGTAAATACGCGGAAATAGACGACTAGGATCAACAGGATGTCGACGCGGGCTTTGGGGAACATCAGAAGATACCCGCCCAAGACGCCAGCAATGGCACCAGACGCGCCAATCGTGGGGATCACTGATTCAGGAGCCGTCACGACGTGGATCAACCCCGCTCCGATACCGGCCAGCACATAAAACAGCAGAAAGGGTAGATGCCCCATTTCGTCTTCCAGGTTGTCTCCGAAAATCCACAGAAACAGCATGTTGCCCGCCAGATGCATCCAGCCGCCATGCAAAAACATAGAGGTCACAAGCGTTTCCAGCGCAAATCCATCCGTGATACGGGCCGGGATTACCGCATAATCGAAGTAAAGTTGATTGAGTAACCGCGCGTTATCCATGATCCCCACATAGCTGAGGAAGATCACGATATTCGCTGCCATCAGCAGATAGACGACGTAAGGCGTGCGCCCCGAGGGGTTATGGTCACGGATTGGAAACATGGCGCGACGCTGGGCTTTTCGCGGCCCAGCGTCAAGGTCCGGTTACGCCGCACCCCCAAGCAGGGCGGCGTTGCCTCCTGCGGCGGTTGTGTCGACACAAACGTGACGTTCACTCAGCACACGCGCGCAGTCGGGCAGGCCGGGAATCAGAGGCAGGATCGGGCCATGGCGGCGGGCCAGATGCTGTTCGATCTGCCGCGCGGTGGCCTCATCGCCCCACCACAACACGCCTGAGATGTTCGCGATGTTCTCCAGTCGGTGCAGGTCGATCATGCCGGACGCACGGATCGCGGTGCCGCCAAGGGCCTCAACCGCTTGGGCCTGCGCCTGAACGGTATCTGTACCCGGACCCATGCATAGCAGCGGCGCGCGGGGGAATTCGCTGAGCCGGTTGGATTCGCCGGTGGGGCCGGGCAGCGACCGAGTGCGCAGCGGGGCCGGCTGGCCTGTGGGGTCGGGCAGGTCATTGGCGGTGTTGTCCCATATGGCATCCACCTTTTGCCGGTCCGGCGCGCAGAACCTCGCCATATAGTTTGGCCCGCCCGCCTTGGGCCCCGTCCCCGACAGCCCCTCACCCCCGAAGGGTTGCGAGCCGACAATGGCGCCGATCTGATTGCGATTGACGTAGATATTGCCCGCGTGAACGGCCTCGGTGATGTGCTGCACGCGGTCGTCGATGCGGGTGTGCAGGCCGAATGTCAGGCCATAGCCCGTGGCGTTGATGTCGGCGATGACCTGATCCAGATCTGAGGCCTTGAACCGCGCCACATGCAGCACGGGGCCGAATATTTCGCGCCCAAGTGCCGCAATGCCGGGGATTTCAATCAGGGTGGGGGCGATGAAAGTGCCCTCGGGCGGGGTTCTCAGTTCCTTCAGTACCCGACCTTCACTGCGAGCCTGTGCGATGTGGTCGGCGATGCCTTGCCGCGCGTCGCGGTCAATCACCGGGCCGCAATCGGTTGCGATCAGCCACGGATCGCCCACCACCAGGGCCTCCATTGCGCCGGTCAGCATGGTCAGCAGATCGTCGGCGATATCCTCTTGCACATAGAGGCACCGCAGGGCCGAGCATCGCTGACCCGCCGATTGAAACGCGCTTTCGATGATGGATTGCACGGCCTGTTCGGGCAGGGCAGTGCTGTCGACGATCATCGCATTCAGTCCGCCGGTTTCCGCGATCAGAGGCGTGCCGGGTTGCAGATGATCCGCCATCGCCGCGCGGATTTTCAACGCCGTGCCGGTCGAGCCGGTGAAGGCCACGCCCGACACGCGTGCATCGGATGTCAGCGCAGCCCCCACGCGTGGGCCACCCGGCAGCAGTTGTAGCGCATCGCGCGGCACACCCGCCTCGTGCAGCAGTTGCACGGCCCGATGTGCGATCAGAGGTGTCTGTGGTGCCGGTTTGGCCAGAACGGCATTGCCGGTGGCCAGAGCCGCCGAAATTTGCCCGGTGAAAATCGCCAGTGGGAAGTTCCACGGGCTGATACAGGTGAAAATGCCCGCGGGGTCGGCATTGGGGATATTGGCGGCGTAGTAGCGCAGGAAATCCACGGCCTCGCGCAGTTCTGCCACTGCGTCGGGCAGAGACTTCCCGGCCTCGCGCGCCAGCAGGGCGAACAGTTCGCCGAAATGCGCCTCGTAAAGATCAGCGGCTGCGTTCAGCACCTGCGCGCGCTGGGCGGATGGGGCTTGCCACGGTGCGGAAGAGGCCAGCGCCAGTTCCACATCTGCGGTACTGGCCGGGGCGACCGCTCCGGGGCGGTCTTGTGGCTGGGCGGGGTTGGTGACGGGCTGATCGCCTTCGGGGCGCGCATCGTCCGACAGCAGGGGCTGCGCGTACCAGTGATGTGCACGAAAGGCATCGCGCGCGGCGTCGATCCGATCCAGCGTTGGCGTGTGGTGCAGGTCGAACCCGCGCGAATTGGGGCGCTCGGGCCGGAACAGGTCGGGGCCGGTGGGCAGGGGGCGGGCGGCGTCGATGATCGTGACAAAGGGATCGGCGGCGACCACTTCGGGCGGCACGTCCTCATCCACGATCTGGTTCACGAAGGAGGAATTCGCACCATTTTCCAACAGGCGCCGCACCAGATAGGCCAGCAGGTCACGATGTGCACCCACCGGCGCATAGATGCGGCAGCGGGTGGCGTTCTGGTCCTTGACCAGCCCGTGCAGCGTCTCGCCCATGCCGTGCAAGCGCTGGAATTCGAAGGGCTGCCCATCAGCCATGTGCAGGATCGCGCTGACCGTATGGGCGTTATGGGTTGCGAACTGCGGATAGATCCGATCGGTCATGCCCAGCAATTTGCGCGCATTGGTGATGTAGGAAATATCGGTCGCCGCCTTGCGAGTGAAGACGGGAAAGCCATCGACGCCTTCGACCTGCGCGCGCTTGACCTCTGTATCCCAATAGGCGCCTTTCACCAGCCGCACCATCAGCTTGCGGTCGTGGCGTTGCGCCATGTCATAGAGCGTGTCCAGAACCACCCCGGCGCGGGGGCCATAGGCCTGCACCACGATCCCGAACCCGTCCCATCCGGCAAGGGCGGGTTCTGACATCACCTCTTCGATCACTTGCAGAGACAAAGACAGGCGGTCGGCCTCCTCGGCGTCCACGTTCAGGCCCATCCCGGCGGCTTTGGCCAGCAGGCACAAGGCGCGCAGGCGGGGAACAAGCTCATCCATCACGCGCTGTTCCTGCGCCAGCTCATAGCGCGGGTGCAGGGCGGACAGCTTGACCGAGATCCCGGGATTGGCGCGAATGTCATCATGCGTGCAGGCATCGGCAATGGCCGCAATCGCGCGCGAATAAGATAGGTGATAGCGGGCGGCGTCAGCCTCGGTCCGGGCGGCCTCGCCCAGCATGTCATAGGAATAGGTATAGCCTTTGGTTTCCATCCCTTTGGCGCGGTCCATGGCGGATTGGATCGTCTCGCCCAGAACGAACTGACGGCCCATTTCCTTCATCGCGCGGCCCACTGCGGTGCGGATCACCGGCTCACCCAGCCTTTTGATCGCCCCGCGCAGGGCACTGACCGGTGAGGCTTTGCCTTCGTCCAGAACCTTACCCGTCAGCATCAGGGCCCAAGTCGAGGCATTGACCAGCGAGGACGAGGATTGCCCCAGATGCTTGCCCCAGTCCGAGGGCGCGATTTTATCCTCGATCAGCGCGTCGATCGTGTCGGCATCGGGCACCCGCAGTAGCGCCTCGGCCAGACACATCAGCGCGACGCCTTCATCGGTGGAGAGGCCGTATTCGGCCAGAAAGACCTCCATCATCCCCGGCGAGGTGCTGGCACGGATGTCGCGCACCAGTTGGGCTGCGGCCGTACAGATGGCGGCACGATCCGTGTCGCTCAGATCGGCCTGCGCGATCAGGCTGTCCAGAACGGCCGACGGGTCGGCATAGGTTTGGGCGTCAATATGGGTGCGCAGGCTGTGTGACATGAATCCTCCGGTGCTTTGGTTAAATATAGGATCGCTTTGGCGGGCTGATTGCCCTAAATTTCGCAGTATGCAGTCGATTGGACTAATTTGAGGGGCGGATGTGATGCAAATGGACTTTCCCGACTTGGATCGGTTCGACCGCGCCATTCTGGCGATTCTGTCCGAGGATGGGCGCATCTCGGTCGCGGACCTCGCGCGGCGGATCGGTTTGTCAAAATCGCCCACTCAAGCACGTGTGAAGAAACTTGAGGCAGACGGGATCATCACCGGGTACCGCGCCCTGCTGGACCCGATCCGCCTTGGACTGGACCATGTGGCCTTTGTAGAAGTGCGCCTGACCGACACCCGAGAAAAGGCACTGGCCGAGTTCAATGCCGCAGTACGGAAGGTGGGCGAGATCGAGCAAGCCCATATGATCGCGTCGAATTTCGACTATCTGCTGAAAATCCGCACCGGGTCGATGTCGGAATACCGCGCGGTTCTGGCCGAGAAAATCTCTTCCTTGCCGCATGTGGCCAGCACCTCGACCTTTGTGGCGATGGAGGCCGTGAAGGAAACCGGCGTCTCGGGCGGGATCGATGCAGTGGGTTGACGAACGTGTATGGCGCGTCACCATTGAGACATGAAACAGATCGCTACAGCTTTTGCATTTCTGGTCTCGGGCACAATAGCGGCCCAGTCCGAGGGGTGCCCCGCTGCGCCGGACCACTCGGACGGAGTTGCCGGGATCATCACGCAAATCCAGCAAGCCGAGAATGAGCGCGCCGCGCAAATCCTTTCAAACCAGCTGTGGGAATTTTGGGCCGACGCACCGGACGACAGCGCACAGGCCGTGCTGGATCGTGGCATGACCCGCCGTAGCCAATGGGATTTGTTGGGCGCGATCGAGGATTTCGACAAACTGGTCGAATATTGTCCCTCTTACGCTGAAGGCTATAACCAGCGCGCCTTTGCGCATTTTCTGCGACAAGACTATCAGGCGGCGCTACCTGATCTGGACCGTGCGATCGAACTGTCGCCCAACCATGTGGCTGCGATCAGCGGTAAGGCGCTGACCTTGTTGGGCTTAAAGCGGGTTGATGAAGCGCGTGAGACTTTGCAACAGGCGTTGAAGCTTAACCCGTGGTTGTCCGAACGCCATTTGCTGGACGCCGGGGGACCACTTGCCCCGAAGGGCGAAGACATCTGAAGATCAACGCCCCCGAAAAGAACTCCGGGGGCGTTGGTGCGTTAGTTAACCGACAAGACCGTTATCAGCGCGCTTGATTGCGATGACAGACGAGCGTGGCGTACCACCATCAGGCCAGTTGCTGCCGGGGTGCTGGATGCCAACAAACATGGTGCGCAGATCTGTGGACCACGCCAGACCGGTTACCTCACAGCCGTTCGGGCCGGTCATGAAGCGTGCAATTTCACCGGTCACGGGATCACCAACCAGCATCTGGTTGTTGCCGTTGCCTGCGAAATCTTCCTCGTTGTCGTCATTCCCGTCTGTCTGGATCCAGATCAGACCGGTCGAATCGATCACCATACCGTCGGGCGAGTTGAACAGGTTGCCCTCGTTCACATTAGGCGATCCGGCGCGGTCATCCGAGTGTACAGTCGGGTTGCCCGCCATGACGTACAGGTCCCAATCGAAAGCGTCGGCGGCGTGGTCGTCATTGGCCGGGCGCCAGCGCACGATCTGACCGTATTTGTTGGCTTCACGCGGGTTGGCCGCGTTGACCGAGGTATCATCACCACCGGCGTTTGGTTTGACGCCGCGGTTCTTGTTGTTGGTCAGGCAGCAATAGGCTTCGACCGCAACCGGGCTGGAGGCGACCCATTCGGGGCGATCCATGGTGGTGCCGCCCGCTTTGGAGGCCGCCATGCGGGTAAAGATGCGAATCTCGGCATCGTCCATTCCGGTTGTTTCCGGGGTCAGAGCCAGCCATTCACCCTTCATGTCGTCGTTGAACTTGGCGACATAAAGCGTACCGTCGTTCAGCAGGCTCTCGGTTTCACCACCGGGCTGATAGGTGCCGTTCGAGACGAATTTGTACAGGTATTCGCCACGTTCATCGTCGCCCATGTAGACAACCACGCGACCGTCGGCAGCCAGGGTGACTTCGGCGTTTTCGTGCTTGAAGCGACCCAGACCGGTGTGCTTGACAGGCGTGCTGTCAGGTTTGGTCGGGTCGATTTCAACGATCCAGCCCGCACGGTGCGGCTCGTTGGGGTTTTTCGATGTGTCGAAACGGGGATCAAAGAACTCGTAACCGTTCCAGCTTTCGGCCTTGATACCGTAGCGCGCCATACCGTCCGCGACCTTCTGGTCATAGGCGGCATTTTCATCCGATGAGCCGAAGTAGCCATTGAAGTTCTCTTCGCAGGTCAGATAGGTGCCCCAGGGCGTCTTGCCCGCACCACAGTTGTTCATGGTGCCCAGCGAGGTGGTGCCGGTCGGGTCAGCCTCAGTTTTCAGCAGGTCATGACCGGCTGCGGGGCCAACGATTTTCATCGGAGTGTTGTGATGAATACGGCGGTTGAAGGGGCTGTCCTTGACAACCGACCAGCCGTCAGGGCCTTCGGTGATTTCCATGACTGTCACGCCTTGGATGTTTTGCAGCTTCAGAACATCGTCTGCGTTTGCCGGAACACCTTCCGCAGCGGCCGGCAGGTTGATCTTGCGGTTGGGGTATTCGTGGTTGATCGCGATCAGTTCGTGACCCTGGAACGAAAAGGTTTCCATCCCGTCAGTGTTCTCACCAAAGATACGGTCGGATTTTTCGACCGAACCACCATCGGCGATGTCATAGCCGTCGGCATCCGAGAACAGCGGATCGCCCCAGCGCATCATGACTTTCCACTCGTACCCTTCGGGGACGTGAACGGTGCCATCAGTCTGGGCTGCGATCGGGGTGAAGGCAAAGCGCGACGCGTCAGCGGCCTGCGCCGAGGTCGAGCTGAGCAGACCTGTGCCCATTGCGGCAGCACCCGATCCAAAGGCCACCACACCGGCCAGAAAACCACGGCGGGAAATGGCGCTTTCGACCACGCGGTCAAAGTCGTTTTCCTCGGGGCGGGGGAAGTGCAGCTCGTCCCAGTCGTCTGCGGATAGTGTGGTGTTGTCGACGTCTTTCATGGATGGCTCCTGGCTAAAATGAAAGTTGATGAACGGGATTTAAGAGGTCTTTGTGACAGGTTCTTAACAGCGCTATTAAAGCCGCTGTATTTCGACCTGAAAATAGATTCATTTTTGTTACGCTAAATCGCGCCGAAGCCCTGCCTGCGCGACGCAGACAGGGTTTTACAATCATCAAAATTGATTGATCACATCGCCGTGATCGGGTTAACACAGCCGCTGCCCATCGGCATTGAACCGATACGCTTTTTCGGGCGCGAACCCAAGGCGCAGGTCTTGGCCTTCGGATATTGCATGTTGCCCGAACAAGCGCGCCGTCACCGAATGGTTCTGAACGGTCGCAATGACGTTGGTATCACCGCCCAGCTTTTCGACATGGCTGACCTGCGCTGACAGAGGGCCGTCGTCAGACAGAAACAGATCCTCTGGCCGAATACCAAGGGTGTCTGACCCCTGATTCAGCAGGCTTTCGGGCAGGAAGTTCATCGAAGGAGATCCAAGGAATCCCGCGACAAACTGGTTGGCGGGGTTGTTATACAGCTCCATCGGGCTGCCAATCTGTTCGACCCGCCCATCGCGCAGCACGACGATCTTGTCGGCCAGCGTCATCGCCTCGGTCTGATCGTGGGTGACATAGATCATCGAGGCATCCAGCGCCCGGTGCAGGTTTGCGATCTCAATCCGCGTGTTCATCCGCAGCGCCGCGTCGAGGTTCGAAAGCGGCTCGTCAAACAAAAACAGTTTCGGCTCGCGCACGATGGCCCGCCCGATGGCGACGCGTTGGCGCTGACCGCCGGACAGCTCAGATGGATAACGGTCCAGATATTCCTCAAGGTTCAGCATCCGGCTGGCAGTGGCGACGCGCTCCTCGATCACCGCTTTGGGCTGTTTCTCCTGTTTCAGCGCCAGTGTCATGTTCCCGCGCACGTTCAGGTGCGGATAGAGCGCATAGCTTTGAAAAACCATCGCAATCCCGCGCTTCGACGGCGGCACCAGATTGACCTGCTGGCCGTCGATATTGATCTCACCCGAGGACGCATCCTCCAACCCCGCGATCACGCGCAGCAGGGTGGATTTGCCACAGCCCGAAGGGCCGACGAAGACAACGAACTCGCCTTCTTCAACCTCGAGCGAGATGTCTTTGAGGACATGCACCTCGCCAAAGGATTTGTTCACATTGGTCAAGGTCAGAGCAGTCATGTTGCGGACTCCTTAAGCGAAACGGGCTGGCCGGTGCGGATGCTTTCATTGGCGGCCAGACAAATGGCAAGGGATTGGACGGCGTCATTCATATGGCGCGTCAGGTCGATATCGTCAGTAATGGCGCGCAGCATATACGCCTGCTCGGCGTCACACAGTTCCTGATGGCCGGGCTCATCGTGCATCTCGACGGTACGATCGCCGCCCGGCGTGTGGATCAGCAGCCCGCCCACCTTGGTATGGCCGTCGATATCCGCCGACGCGTCCTTGTTGCCGTCGGTAATCGAGACCGAGCCATTGGGCGAGACGATATCTTTCACGAAAAACGCGGTTTCGGACATCATCGGGCCCCATCCGGCCTCATACCAGCCGACCGAGCCGTCCTCAAAGATCACCTGAAACTGGCCGTAATTATACATGTCCTCGGCGATCTCATCAGACAGGCGCAGGCCCATGCCATGCACGCGGACGGGCTGCGCATCGGTGATCTGGCACATCACGTCCACATAATGAACGCCGCAGTCCACGATAGGCGAGGTGGTCTGCATCAGCGCCTTATGAGTCTCCCACTCCGCCCCCGAGGATTGCTGATTCAGGTTCAGGCGGAACACGTAAGGCCCGCCCAGATCGCGCGCCTCGGAGATCAGGCGCATCCACGAGGGGTGATGACGCAGGATATATCCGACGACCAGTTTGCGGTTCAGGCGGGTGGCGGTTTCGACCACGCGCCGTGCATCGGCCACGTTGGTGGCCAGCGGCTTTTCGACAAACACATGCGCACCTGCCTCCATCGCGGCGCAAGCATAGTCGGCGTGGCTGTCGGAATAGGTGGCGACGACCACCAGATCGGGATTGGTCTCGGCCAGCGCGGTGTGGAAATCCGAATAGGCGGGGTATTGGCCCAGCTCGGGGTGATCCACGCGACCGGACCGGTTCACCAGCCCCACGATCTGCGCGTCGGGGTGGTTGTGATGGGCCAGTGCGTGGCTGAGACCCATATTGCCAAGGCCAGCGATCAGAACTTTGGTCATTTGACAGCTCCGGATGTGATGCCGCGGATCAGTTGGCGCGAGAAGATGACATACAGAACCAGCACTGGCAGGATCGCCATCGACAGTGCCGAAAGAACCGCGTTCCAGTCGGTGACGAATTGCCCGATAAAGACCTGACTGCCCAGCGTGAGGGTCTTGGTTTCCTCGGCCGGGGCGAGGATCAGCGGGAACCACAGGTCATTCCAGATCGGGATCATGTTGAACACCGCCACGGTCGCCATCGCCGGCCGGACCAGAGGCAGGACCAGCCGGAAAAAGATCGTGTATTCCGACAGCCCGTCGATACGGCCTGCATTCTTCAGATCGTCACTAACCTGCCGCATGAACTCCGACAGGATGAACACGGCCAACGGCAGCCCTTGCGCGGTGTAAACCAGGATCAGCGCCCAAAGCGTGTTCACCAGCCCGGTGGCCACCATCATCTCAAGGATCGCCACAGTGCCGATGCGTATCGGGATCATGATCCCCAGCGCCAGATACAGCCCCATCAGCAGGTTGCCCTTGAACTGATATTCCGACAGCGCATAGGCCGCCATCGCTCCGAACAGCAGGATGAAGAACAGCGACGCGACGGTGACGATCATCGAGTTTTGGAAGTAGAGGAAGAAATCCCCCTGCTTCATTACCGTCTCGTAGCCGATCATCGAGAAACTGTCGGCATTCGGCAGCGCCAGCGGCTCGCGGAAGATCGCGCGGCGGGATTTGAAGCTGTTGATGATGATCACAAAAACCGGGAACAGGGCGATCAGCGTGTAGAGGATCAGCGCCCCGTGCATCGCGGCGGTATTCAGCGGGTTATGGCGTGCTTTGTTCATCGCTGGACCCTCACAATTGATACCGGCGCATCCGGGTCTGGATGCCGAAGAGGTAAATGCAGACGCCCACAAGGATGATCGCGAACATGGCCCCGGCGATGGCTGACCCCATATGCGGGTCACCCAGTTGCAGCTGGAAGCCAAAGAAGGTGCGGTACATGAAGGTGCCCAGGATATCGGTCGAGAAATCCGGCCCGGCCAGCGCGCCTTGGGCGGCATAGATCAGGTCGAAGGCGTTGAAGTTGCCCACAAAGGTCAGGATCGAGATGATGCCGATCGAGGGCAGGATCAGCGGCAGCTTGATTTTCCAGAAGGCCGAGGCCCCGGTTATGCCGTCGATCTCTCCGGCCTCAAGGATTTCCTCGGGTATGGTCAACAGAGCGGCATAGATCAGCATCATCGGGATGCCCACAAACTGCCAGACCGAGATCAGCGCCAGCGTGGTGAGCGCGTATTCCTCTTTCCCCAGCCACGGTGCAAACAGGGATTTCAGGCCCACGGCATCCAGCATCGAGGGCGCGATGCCCCAGATGGGCGACAGGATCAGTTTCCATGCAAAGCCAACGATCACAAAGCTCAGGATTGTCGGGATGAAAATCGCCGACCGATAGAGCGCCGAGAACCTCAGGCGCGGGTGGCTGAGCAGCGCGGCCAGCGCGATCCCGATGGGGTTTTGAACAAGCATATGGATCAGGAAGAACCAGAAGTTGTTGCCCAAAGCGTTCCAGAACTGCTCGGACCAGATGGGATCGAAAAACAGCGTTTGAAAGTTCTGCAAGCCCACGAACACGCGGCTCTGATCCACCTCGGAATAGAGCGCTAGCCGCAGTGTGTTGAACAGCGGAAAGATCATCACCGCCGTATAAACCAGCACGGCTGGGGCCAGAAACACGACGATATGCCAGCGGAAGCGGGGGCGATTCATGGGTCAGCTTTCACAGGGGTGTCGGGTGTACCCGGGCGGGCGTTTCCGCCCGGGTAAGGATCAGCTTACTGATGCGGAGCGTACCAGGAGGCAAGACCTTCCTGCAGTTCGGCGCCCAGTTCTTCGGGCGATTTGGCACCCTTGATAGCCGCAACGGATGCGCCCCAGGTCTCATTCTCAAGGTTCGGTGTGCCGCGCGACAGGATTTGATAGGTCGAACGGATGGTCGATTCACACTCATCACGCCAGCCGACGATTTCCTTGGCCAGCGGATCCTGCAGCTCAACCGGCGTGCTGGACAGCGGGAAGAAGCCGGGCAGCGCGTTGCCGAAGATTTCCGCGAACTCTGGGCTTGCGACCCAGGCCAGGAAAGTTTCGGCCGCCTCGGGATTCTCGGTGGCGGCGTTCATGCCGATGCCGATATCGGTGTGATCCGAGATATAGCAGGTGTCGCCCGCATTGCGGACCGGCGGCTTGAATGCGCCCATTTCGAAATCAGCCTGCGCGTTGAAGCCCGAGATTTCCCACGACCCGGCAGGGTAAACAGCCGCACGGCCCAGCGTGAAGATGTTCTGGCTGTCGGGATAGGTCTGCGCCTCATACCCGTCGCCCAGATATTCGCCCCAACGGGCCAGTGTGGCGTAGGGGGCGGTCCATGCCTCATCGGTCAGCTTCTGCTCGCCTTTGATCAGCGCCTGACGGCCTTCCTCACCTTTCCAATAGTTCGGGCCGATGTTGTTATAGCCCATGGTGGCGGCTTCCCACTGGTCGTTGGTGCCCATCGCCATCGGGATATAGGTGCCGTCTTCCTTGATCTTGTCGAGGGCGGCAAAGAACTCATCCTCGGTGGTCGGCACGTCGATGCCCAGCTCGTTGAACGCGTCTTTGTTGTAGATGAACCCGTGAATCACCGACGCCATCGGAACACAGAAACTGACCGCGCCATCATCGGTCTGCCACGCCGATTTGGCGACATCAGAGAAATTGCCCATCGCCTCGACGCCCGACAGATCAGTCAGGTGCCCGGCTTCGTACAGCGCCAAAGAGGCGTCAAAAGGACGGCAGGTGATCAGGTCGCCAGCCGAGCCCGCGTCCAGTTTTGAATTCAAAACAGCGTTGTATTCAGCGGGGGCCGAGGGCGTGAATTGTACCTTGATGCCGGGGTTTGCGGCCTCAAATGCAGGAATGATCTGATCCTGCCACAGGGTCAGGTCATCGTTGCGCCAGCTTTCGATGGTCAGCGTGACATCTTCGGCCATGGCAGCCGTACCCATAAGGGTTGAGCCCAGCAGAGCCAGCTTCAGACTTGTGCGTTTCATTTCATTCTCCCAGTTGGTTAGCAGTTGTTATTCATGTTTAGTGCGACGCTCAGGATGCCGTCGGCTTCTTCAAGCCGCGCCACCGCGTCGCCCTTTGACACGCCAAGGGCAGCGATCAGGATGGCGGGTTTCACGTCGCCGTTCGTCTGAGCCAGCGCAGCCTGGGCTGCATCGGTGTCGACCTTGGCAATCCGTGCCACGATCCCGGCCGCGCGCGCACGTAGCTTGTGATTGTCAGCGCGCAAATTCACCATCATGCCGCCATGCACATGCCCCAGATCAAGCGCCATGAGCGAAGACAGCATATTGAGCGCGATCTTCTGCGCCGTCCCAGCCCCCATGCGGGTCGAGCCCGAGATCAACTCGGGTGGCGTGGCGAGCAGAATTGGTATGTCAGCGGTTTGAAGAAGAGGGCTTCCCGCGTTATTGGCGATGCCGATCAAGGTTGCCTTTTTGGCGCGCGCGATGTCACCCGCTGTCAGAGTATAGGGCGTGGATCCGCTAGCCGACACCGCGATGACGGTATCGGTAGGCTTTAAGTCGGACAGAGCTTCGGCAAGTCCTACGTCCGAGTCCTCTGTATCGCCGGGCATTTCAACACCGGTCGGTAAGCCGCCTGCCATGTGAATGCGTAAGTGACTTGGAGGGATCGAAAATGTACCGCCCAGTTCCTGCGCATCCGCTGCGGCCATCAAACCAGATGACCCGGCGGCGACGTAATGCAGCACGCCTCTGGTGCGGAGTGTTGCCGCCATTGCCGCAGCTCCCCGCGCGATCGCGGGTGCCGCACGCTCAACAGCCTGCGCAGCAGCGATTTGACCAGCGGCCAAGGCGCGGGCCGAGTTGGCCAGATCGCTCCGGTCAAGTTGGGCGGCATCAATGTGCAGTTGTTCAGTCGACGGCAGCGTCAAGAGAATCCCCCTTACAGTCCTTTTACAATACCTATGTAATACCACTTGTCTATAACTTTATTATTGCAAGCGATGTTTGGGGATTTTTGCGCTAAACTCCAGGAATTTGCGATTTGTGCCCGAATTTTGGTCTTTCCTGTGAAGTAAAGGTATTATAATGGTATTGCCATGACTGAGTCTCAAAACACCGCGTTTCTGGCCGTTGACGGTGGTGGAACCCGATGCAGGGTCGCTGCTGAGGTCCGTGGCGTCGTTCATTCGGTCGAGACCGGAGCGGCCAATGTATCAACAGATTTCGAGGGCGGGGTTCGTCAGATCGCTGCCGGTTTGTCTCAATTAGCAGCGGGGCTGGATACCTCTGTAGCAGAATTGGTGCGCTGGCCCGCCTTTATCGGGTTGGCCGGCGTAACGGGTGACAGCGTCGCCGATCGACTGCGAGTGGCGTTGGATATGCCCAACGCGCGGATCGAGGATGATCGACCTGCAGCGGTAAGGGGCGCATTGGGTTCCTCAGATGGCCTAATCGCGCATTGCGGGACCGGGTCATTTCTGGCTGTTCAGATCAACGGTGAAATCCGCCTTGCCGGAGGGTGGGGGCCTATCTTGGGCGACGAAGCATCCGCGCAATGGGTCGGTCGACGTGCGCTGTCCGAAGTGCTGAATGCGGTGGATCATATCCAAGCGAAGTCGAGCTTGACGCAAGAGTTTTCTAACCAGTTCGGCGGTGTTACTGGAATTGTCGAATTTGCGGGACAGGCCGCGCCGGGGGCGTTCGGCGCATTGGCACCTCAGGTCACAGCCGCTGCCGCCGATGGTGATCAGGTTGCGCGTCAGGTCATGCGGGCAGGTGCCGATTACATCGGTGGAATGGCGAAACGCCTTGGGTGGAAGGCGGGGTTAACTCTCTGTTTAACAGGCGGAATTGGCCCGCATTATGCCGATTATCTGCCCGCAGACATGCAAGCTGCGCTAAGACCAGCACAGGGCGAACCACTGATCGGGGCCTTGGCCTTGGCAAAGGAGGGCGCTCATGAGCATTGCTGACTTCTTGCGCGCAGAAGCGTGGCTGAGCCCCGAGAACGGCCCGCGATATGTTCAGCTGCGCCGCCGCCTTCAGGAAGGGATAGATACGGGCGTGCTTGCACCGAATTCATCTCTTCCGTCCGAGCGGGAATTGGTGGACATCACTGATCTGTCCCGCGTCACGGTGCGAAAGGCTATTCAAGAGCTGGTGCAGGAAGGTGTGATTGAACAACGTCAGGGTTCAGGCTCGTTCATCCGCGAGCGCGTGCCCCGGGTCGAACAATCGCTGACACATTTGACGTCTTTCACCGAAGACATGTCGAGCCGTGGAATGCAGACCACGTCAAAGTGGTTGGAGCGGGGCGTATTTGCGGCGACGTCTCAAGAGATAGTTGCGCTGAACTTGCTGGAAGGCGCGCAGATTGCCCGCATCTATCGTCTGCGCGAGGCAGACGGCCGCCCTCTGGCGCTTGAGAAGGCAGCACTGCCGTTGGACATTCTGCCGAACCCGATTGAGGTGACCACCTCGCTCTACGAGGTTCTGGACGGGTTAGGGCGTCGTCCCGTTCGGGCGGTCCAGAAAATCTCGGCACTTAATCTTGCTGCGCGCGAGGCTGAGTTGCTGGATGTGCCGGAAGGGGCGGCAGGGTTGAACATCGAGCGTCTTTCATTTCTCAAAAACGGGCGGGTCGCGGAATTGACCCGCTCTCTCTATCGCGGTGACGCTTATGACTTCGTCGCCGAGCTGCGTTTATAACCGGAAGGATCAAAGGCCGATGTCCGACAATACATCCAAGATGCGCCAGGAGATTTTGGAAATCCCTGCCGCGGTTGACCGGCTGCTAGGCAGTGGCGCGGCCAGTATTCAAAACGCGGCCGCGCTGGTCCGGGAAACCGACCCGCGGTTCCTGATCACGGTGGCGCGCGGGTCATCCGACCACGCGTGTAGTTACCTGAAATATGCCAGCGAGCTATTGCTTGGGCTGCCTGTGGCCTCGGTTGGGCCGTCGGTTAGTTCGATCTATGGGGCCGACTTGATGGCGCGGGGCGCTGTATGCCTGTCGGTGTCTCAATCTGGCCAAAGTCCCGATATTGTCGGACTGACACGCTCGCTGCGGTCATCAGGGGCTGTTGCGCTGGCGATCACCAACAACTCGGAATCGCGATTGGCAGACGTTGCGGATGCGATGCTGCCGCTGCACGCCGGCCCTGAGTTGAGCGTGGCCGCCACCAAGACATTTGTGACTTCGCTGGTGGCAGGGTTGTGGTTGCTGGCCGAAGTCAAGGGCGATGCTGAACTGTTGGGGGCGATACGGGCGCTTCCCGCCCAGTTGGAGCGCGCAGCACAGTGCGACTGGTCTGCAGCGGCGGCCACGATTACAGGGCGTTCGCTGTTTACTTTGGGCAGGGGGCCATCTTTTGCCATATCGGGCGAAGCGGCGTTGAAGATCAAGGAAACCTGTCAGATCCATGCAGAAAGCTATTCAGCTGCCGAGGTGCTGCATGGACCGGTCTCAATCGTCGAGGACGGGTTCCCAACCATTGTCTTTGCGGCTGGGGATGCCGCGGAGTATACCACGGCGCAGGCCGCTGACGCGCTGGCCGATAAGGGGGCCATAGTCTTCGCCACCACGGATCGCGTCACGCGGGCGCAGCAGTTGCCAGTGGAGCGTACGGATCATTGGATCACCGATCCGATCACGACGATCACCGCGTTTTACTCTATGGTCGAATCCGTCGCCAGTATGCGCGGCATTGACCCGGACGCGCCGCGTCACCTCAAGAAAGTGACCGAGACGGTATGACAATAGATAGAGTGATCTTTCGAAACGGTGCAATCTTTGACGGCAAGCGGTTGCTGAGTGATCATGCGCTTGTATTCAGCGGCGGTCAGAGTGCGGAAATCGTAGCTGACGCAGAGGTAGCGGCTGTTGGGGATCACATTGATCTGAACGGAGATATCGTCAGTCCGGGTTATGTGGACTTGCAGGTGAATGGCGGCGACGGTGTCATGCTGAACGATGACCCTTCGGTCGAAACGATCCGCCGGATCGCGCAGGCCCATCACCGGTTGGGAGTCGCGGCTTTGCTGCCGACTTTGATCACGGATACCAGCGAAAAGACTCGGGCGGCGATCGCAGCGGCCATTCAGTCAGTGAAAGAGGGCGTTCCGGGTGTCGCGGGATTGCATTTGGAAGGCCCCCATCTGTCGGTTGCCCGCAAGGGGGCGCATGACGGTGATCTGATTTGCCCCATGTCTGATACCGACCTTTCCATGTTGCTTGAGGCGGCGCAGCATTTGCCTTGCCTCAAAGTGACTGTGGCACCTGAAACGGTCTCGGAACAGCATGTTGGGGCGCTGAGTGATGCGGGCATTCTTGTCTCGCTCGGGCACACGGATGCAGATTTCGCGACCTGTCAACGTTACGCAGCAGCCGGGGCACGCTGTGTCACCCACTTGTTCAATGCCATGAGCCAATTGGGCAACCGCGAGCCCGGTTTGGTTGGCTCTGCTCTTGCTAACGGCGGTCTTTCCGCCGGGCTTATTGCGGACGGCATCCACGTCCATCCCGAAACGATGCGAGCCGCGTGGGCTGCAAAATCCGGCCCGGGCCAGATCTATCTGGTTAGCGATGCAATGGCCGTTGCAGGCACTGATTTGTCCGAGTTCAGATTGGAAGGTCGTCGGATCACGCGAACCGATGGGCGACTGACTCTGGAGGATGGCACTTTGGCTGGGGCCGACCTGGATTTGACGACAGCCATCCGCGTGCTGGTGACGCAGGTGGGTGTTCCCTTGCCAGATGCTCTGACAGCTGCCACGACATATCCCGCCCAGTTGATCGGGCAAACGCATGGACCGTCGATGAAGCGCGATCAGATGATCCGCATCAGTGCAAACCTTGAAAAATGCACGTGGTTATTTCCTACTGAATGAACTGCTTGGGAAGGACTTGTCGGTTGCGCAATTTTTCGGCGCTGAATTTCAAAACAGCGACCGAAGGACGCTTGACGCCATCTGACGCATCGCTTAAACCGACCTCCGCTGAGCGGGCGTCGTATACTGGCTATTACCTCAGCCTTCCAAGCTGATGAAGCGGGTTCGATTCCCGCCGCCCGCTCCAAGTCAGCCCCAAAATTCTGCGTCAAAAGGCCCGTTTGGTGTTCGATTTTGCCATGGCAGCTTGACCCCACGCGCTGTCATCGCCAAGAAGCGCTGAAATAAACGCGAACACCACGTAAGGGCCAGTCATGGCAAGAAACGCCTCAGCCAGTCCATCGGCAAAATCCGCGCCCGGCGCCAGCGAAGAGCGCGCGCGTTCCAGAAAAATTGGTGTTCTGGGCTCGTTGTGGCCGTTTATGAAGCCCTATAAGCTGTTGATGATCGGCGCGACATTGGCATTGATCCTGACGGCCAGCATGACATTGACTCTGCCGTTGGCCGTGCGCCGCGTGGTGGACAACTTCCGCATCGAAGATGGCGAGTTGCTGGATTGGTACTTTCTGGCTGCGCTGGGCATCGCCGGTGTCTTGGCCATCGGAACAGGTATTCGCTATGCACTGGTGACACGGTTGGGTGAGCGCGTCGTGGCCGACATTCGTAAGGCCGTGTTCGACCGCGTCATCGGGATGAGCCCCGAATTCTATGAACGCATCATGACCGGAGAAGTCCTGAGCCGGATTACCACTGACACGACGTTGATCCAGTCTGTGCTGGGCTCTTCGGTATCAATCGCGCTGCGCAACATGCTGATGTTCATTGGCGGTTTGGTGCTGATGCTGCTGACTTCGGCCAAACTGACCGCGATGGTTTTGTTGCTGATTCCGCTGGTTGTGGTGCCGATTTTGGTGTTGGGGCGCCGGTTGCGCGTGATCAGCCGCGAAAACCAGGACTGGATCGCAGCCTCGTCCGGAAACGCAGGCGAAGCGCTGGGTGCGGTTCAGACTGTTCAGGCCTTTACTCACGAACAGGCAAGCCGCGCCCAGTTCGGAGAGATGACGGAAACTTCGTATGAGGTTTCTTTGCGCCGTATCCAAACCCGTGCCGTTTTGACTGTGATCGTGATTTTTCTGGTCTTCTCCGGCATCGTGGGCGTTTTGTGGATGGGCGCGAATGACGTCCGCAACGGTGTGATGACCGAAGGTGTTTTGATCCAATTCGTGATCTATTCGATCATCATGGCCGGCTCGGTCGCGGCCTTGTCAGAGATCTGGAGCGAACTTCAACGTGCAGCCGGCGCGACCGAGCGTCTGGTCGAATTGCTGAACGCGCAGGACACTGTGAACGACCCCACGCAAGCCAAGGCCCTTCCCGCGCCCGTGCGGGGCGAGATACGGTTCGACGGCGTGACGTTCCGCTATCCTGCGCGGCCGGATGTGGTCGCGCTGGATCAGATGACGCTTACAGTCAGCCCGGGCGAAACGGTCGCCTTTGTCGGGCCTTCGGGGGCAGGCAAAACGACTGTCATTCAGATGATTCAACGTTTTTACGACCCGGATGCCGGCGGGGTAAGCCTGGATGGCGTCGATCTGCGTGACTTGGACCGATCTGAATTTCGACGTCACATGGCGCTGGTCCCCCAAGACCCCACGATCTTTGCCGCTTCGGCCCGTGAGAACATCCGCTTTGGCCGATTGGACGCAACGGATGCCGAAGTCGAGGCCGCCGCCCGCGCCGCCGCCGCGCATGATTTCATTTCGGCATTGCCGGAAGGCTATGACAGTTTCGTAGGCGAACGGGGCGTCATGCTGTCGGGTGGCCAGAAACAGCGCATCGCCATCGCGCGCGCCATCCTGCGCGATGCACCAGTTCTGCTGCTGGACGAGGCGACCTCGGCGCTGGATGCGGAAAGCGAGCGGGCGGTGCAGGGTGCTGTGGATCAGATGCGTGCGGGACGCACCACGTTGATCGTCGCACACCGGCTGGCTACCGTGAAAAAGGCGGACCGGATCGTAGTGATGGATGCAGGTCAGATTGTGGCGCAAGGTACTCATGATGATCTTGTGGCGCAGGATGGTCTGTATGCACGTCTGGCGCGGTTGCAGTTCACCGATGGTGTAGCTGCCGAGTAGTATGACGTCGGGGAAACGGATTTTCGCCGTAGCGTAATTTAGTTTTTTACCCCCTCCCTCTCTAACCCGTTGCTTGAACCCGCGTGGTTTTACTTCCATCCTGTGATGGAAAAAGCCGCGCGCAGAGTGCGAAATAAAACGGGAGGAGACGCATGTCGTTTGTTGGCATCGACGATAAGAAGAAACTTGAACAGGAAATGCCGTGGGAGGATCGGGACGTTCCGGTCACATTCCACCAGTTATTGTCGCGAACCGCGACCAAGTTTCCGAACAACAATGCGATCAGCTTTCAGTTGTTTTCTGGTCCCACAGACAAGGCCGAGACGCTGACATGGTCGGACCTGCTGGGCAAGGTCAATCAGGCCGCCAATCTCTTCCGGTCGTTGGGTGTCGGGGAAAAGGACGTAGTCGCCTATATCCTACCCAACTGTAATGAGACGCTGATCACCATGATGGGTGGCGCGGTTGCAGGTATCGTCAACCCGATCAACCCTTTGCTTGAACCCGAACAGATTGCAGCCATCCTGCGTGAAACCGGTGCCAAGGTTGTTGTCACGCTGAAATCCTTCCCCAAGACGGATGTGGCCCAAAAGGTCGAAGAGGCCGTGCGGCATGCGCCCAAGGTCAACACAATCCTCGAAATTGATCTGAACCGCTATTTGACCCCGCCCAAGTCATGGATCGTGCCTCTTTTGCGTCCCAAGATGGGCGACAAGGAACATCTGGCACATGCGGACTACAAAAGCTTCAGTAAAGAGCTTGCCAAACAGCCGACCACTCTGACTGTCGAAGACAGTAAGGAAGACCGCGTCGCCTGCTATTTCCACACCGGTGGTACAACGGGTATGCCCAAAGTGGCACAGCACAAGTACTCGGGCATGATCTATAACGGCTGGCTTGGCGACACGCTGCTGTTCTCGGACGAAGACGTTGTTATGTGCCCGCTTCCGATGTTCCACGTCTTTGCCGTACATGTGATCATGATGGCGGCTGTGTCGTCGGGTGCGCATGTGGTATTCCCGACGCCGCAAGGCTATCGCGGCGATGGCGTGTTCGATAATTTCTGGAAGCTGATCGAGCGTTGGAAGGTGACATTTATCATCACTGTCCCAACGGCGATTGCTGCCAAGATGCAGCGCCCGGTAGATGCCGATATCTCAAGCGTGAAAACTGCGTTCTCGGGCTCGGCCCCGCTGCCGGTCGAGCTGTTCCGCCGCTTTGAAGAGGCCACGGGCGTCACGATCATCGAAGGTTATGGCCTGACCGAGGCAACCTGTCTGGTGTCGTGTAACCCGACGGATGGTGAGAAAAAGATCGGTTCGATCGGGATTCCGTTCCCCTATACGGACGTAAAAATCCTCAACGACAGCCCGGACGGCCCGGTCGAGTCTGCTGCCAATGAGATCGGCGAGATCTGTATTTCGAACCCGGGTGTCTACGCTGGCAATACCTATACCGAAGCAGACAAGAACGTAGATCTTTATCATTTCGACGAATACCTGCGCACAGGCGATCTGGGCCGCTTTGACGAGGACGGATACCTGTGGATTACGGGCCGCGCCAAAGACCTGATCATTCGCGGAGGTCACAATATCGACCCGGCTGAGATCGAAGAGGCCCTGCTGGGCCATGAGGCAGTCGCATTCGCTGGTGCCATTGGCCAGCCCGATGCCTATGCGGGAGAGGTGCCTTGCGCCTTTGTCGAACTGGTCGATGGAGCGAAGGTCACCGAACAGGAACTGATGGAATACTGCGACGTCCACGTTCACGAACGCGCCGCACAACCCAAGCACATGACCATTTTGGACGAGCTTCCCAAGACCGCCGTCGGAAAAGTGTTCAAACCCGAACTGCGCAAACAGGCGATCACCCGTATCTACAACGGTGCGCTGGAAAAAGCCGGTGTCGAGGCCCGTGTTGTCTCGGTGCTTGATGATAAAAAACGCGGTTTGGTCGCACAGCTTGACGCGAACGGTTCCTCGGACGACGATGTCAGTAAAGTGCTGGGCTCATTTACCCGGCCATGGGAATGGGCTGCCTGATTGCGGAGGACACATGGATTATGAACGCCTGATCGACGAAGAAACCTGGGCGTTCATAAGACGTACCGCTGAAAGCTATCCAGATGATGCGGTTGATCTTTCCATCGCGGATCAGCGCAACGTGTATGACGCCATGTGCCGCGACTTTCGCCAACCGCGCCCGGTGGGCGTTGAAACAGAAGACAGGCACGCCGAGGGTGTGCCTGTTCGCATTTACACTGCCGGTGATCCGACACGGACGGTCGTCTATCTGCACGGCGGTGGGTTTGTTGTCGGAGGACTGGACAGCCACGATGACGTCTGCGCTGAAATTTGCGCGCAGACCGGGTACCGAATTGTTGCCGTAGATTATCGGCTCTGCCCCGAACATGTGCATCCGGCGCAGTTTCAGGATGCGTGGACCGCAGTGCAATGGGCCGCGAGTGAATTCGGTGACCCGCTTGTTCTGGCCGGAGACAGCGCCGGAGGCAATCTGGTCGCCGCTGTATCTCATCACGCGCGGGGTCGGCTGGATGGGATTCTGGGGCAAGTTCTGATCTATCCGGGATTGGGCGGGGACCGCTCTAAAGGGTCTTATATCGAACATGCCCATGCGCCGCTTTTGACGTTGGAAGACATAGTCTTTTACGAAAAGGTGCGTTGCGGTGGCACGCCTCCGCAAAGTGACCCGACCTACGCGCCTTTGCAGGATACGGATTTCGCCGGGCTGCCGCCCACAGTGATTGTGACGGCGGATTGCGATCCGCTGCGGGATGACGGGCCAGACTATTGCGCACGGATCAAAAAGGCCGGAGGGAAGGCACATTGCATCAACGAAGCGGGGCTGGTGCATGGCTATCTGCGGGCACGAAGCTCGGTCAAACGTGCCGCAGATAGTTTTGAGCGGATTTCGATCGCGATTGAAGCGCTGGGCCAGCAAATCTGGCCCTATGACTGATCACTTCAGAAAGGGTTGCGCCTTCATGGTCTCGGCCACCGGTGCGCCCATCCTCGTCAGGATCGTTGGTGCCAGCTGAAGCTGGTCTATGACCGTATCCGCCTCGGGGCCTTCCGCGTCGCCGAAGTAATACAGCGCCGTTTCCTGTTGCAGTGGACTGCGCCCTCCGTGGTGGCCGCGGTCGTCCTGACCGTGGTCGGCGGTGACGATCACCTCGTACCCCAACTGGCGCCAGCGGGGAATAAATGGGGCCAGCATTTCGTCCATGACAAAACAAGCGTGGTCCATCTCTTCGCTTTCGTGGAAAAAACGGTGCCCCATGCTGTCCAGAGTGCAAGTGTGCAGGATTCCGTAATCAAGCCCGAACCGAAAGCACATGTTGGTGAGCTGGGCAAACAGATCCACATCGCAGGGCGTCATCTGATTGGCTTTGCCGTAGCCCGTCATGGTGTGGAACCGGCCGTGGTTGATCGTCTTGCTGTTGGGTTCGTCATATTCCACGTCGCGCACGTAGTCGAAGGGATGGCGGTTGAAGAACTGTGACCAATAACTATGAGTGACTGCCCCTGTGACGCCCCCGGCCTCGCGTACCTGGCTGAACACGTCCTTGTGGCTGAGGCGGAAGACATTGCCATTGCCGGTGCAGCCATGTTCCTGCGGTGAGACACCTGTGTGGATCGAGGCGTAGCAACTGGCCGAAATCGACGGCAACACCGCGCGGTGTTTCCACGCGCGCGCCTCGCCGCTGTCGACCCAACCCTCGAGGTTGCCGAACAGGCGGCGGAAATTACGCCAAGGGACACCGTCAAGGATGATGAGAAGAAGTTTGCGGTCCATGGTTCGGCCTTTTCGTGGGGTCTTTCGGCGACCCTACGATATTCGCAGGGCAGGGGCAGCTTGTTCCCGCCCCAAATAGCAAAATCCCGACACCTGTTTGTGACAAGCGTCGGGATTTTATGATTGTTTTGCGTGGGATCAGTTCCCGGCGCTCTCCATCTTGCGGTGCGCGACAACCTCTTCCAGCCAACCCAAATGCATCTCGGGCACCGAGCTTAGCAGAAGGTCGGTATAGTCGTCGAACGGCGGGCTCAAAACCTGCGATTTCGGGCCGTAGCGGACCACACGGCCCTGATACATCACCGCAATACTGTCGCTGATCGCGCGGACCGTCGCCAGATCGTGAGTGATGAACAAATAGGCCACATCCTCAATCTTCTGCAGGTCCAGAAGCAGCTTCAGGATGCCGTCTGCCACCAGCGGGTCCAGCGCCGAGGTGACCTCATCGCAGATGATCATCTTGGGCTTGGCGGCCAAAGAGCGCGCAATACAGACACGCTGTTTCTGTCCGCCGGACAGCTCTGCCGGGTAGCGGTCAATGAACTTTTCGCCCAGCTCGATCTCGTCCAGAAGTTCCACAATCCGCTTGCGTTTTTCAGCGCCGCGCATGTTGAAGTAGAACTCCAGCGGGCGTCCGATGATGGTGCCCACGGTTTGACGAGGGTTCATCGCAACATCGGCCATCTGGTAGATCATCTGCAATTCACGCAGGTCCTCGCGGGTGCGGCCCTTGAGGTCGGGCGACAGCTTGCGCCCGGCAAACGTGATCTCACCATCGCGCGGCGGCAGCAGGCCGGTGATCACCCGCGCCAGCGTGGACTTGCCCGAACCCGATTCACCCACAACCGCCAGCGTCTGCCCTGGATGAAGCTCGACATTGACGTTGTGCAGCACATCGAAATTCAGCCCCTTGTAACGCGCGGTGATGCCGTCGACGCTGAGCACCGGTTCAGGTGTGGGCTGCTTTTCCTCGTGTTCGATCGAACGCACCGAGACCAGGGCCTTGGTGTACTCTTCCTGTGGGTTGTTGATGATCTGGTCGGTGGTGCCGTATTCGACCGTATTGCCCATGCGCAGAACCATGATGTCATCACTGACCTGCGCAACGACCGCCAGATCGTGCGTGATATACAGCGCGGCAACGCCGGTATCTGCAATAGCCTCCTTGATGGCCATCAGAACGTCGATCTGCGTGGTCACGTCCAGTGCCGTAGTGGGTTCGTCGAACACCACCAGATCAGGCTCGGGGCATAGCGCCAGCGCTGTCATGCAGCGCTGTAGTTGACCGCCCGAGACCTGGTGCGGATAGCGCTCGCCGATATTGTCGGGGTCGGGCAGACCCAGCTTGGCGAACAGCTCGCGCGCGCGGGCCTCGGCCTCTTTGCGGCTGAATTTTTTCTGTTCAACCGCAGCCTCGACCACCTGATCCATGATCTTTTTGGCGGGGTTAAAGGACGCCGCAGCGGACTGAGACACATACGTCACCTCACCCCCGCGCAGCTTGCGAATATCGCCATAGGACGTCTTCAGGATATCACGCCCGTTGACCCAGACCTCGCCTCCGGTGATCTGAACTCCGCCCCGACCATAGGCCATCGAGGCCAGGCCGATGGTGGACTTGCCAGCCCCGGATTCACCGATCAGCCCCAGCACCTTGCCGCGTTCAAGGTCAAAGCTGACCCCGTGCACGATTTCGATGTCATGGGGCTTTTCGCCCGGCGGATAGACGGTCGCGCCGATCTTGAGGTCGCGGACCTTGAGAAGGGTATCACTCATCCCCGGCCTCCTTTCAGCGATGTGGTTCGGTTCAGGACCCAGTCAGCCACGAGGTTGACCGAGATTGCCAGCGTCGCGATAGCCACAGCGGGATAAAGCGCCGCGCCGATGCCGTAGACGATGCCGTCCTTGTTTTCTTTCACGATCCCGCCCCAATCGGCCAGTGGCGGCTGAACGCCCAGCCCCAGGAACGACAGTGTCGAGACGAAGAGAACCGCAAAGATGAAACGCAAGCCCAGTTCCGCCACCAGCGGCGACAGAGCGTTAGGTAGGATTTCGCGGAAGATGATCCACGATTGCCCCTCACCGCGCAGCTTGGCGGCCTCGACATAGTCCATTACGGCGATATCTACCGCGACTGCGCGAGCCAAGCGATAGACGCGGGTGGAATCCAACAGACCCATGACGATGATCAGAACCGGAATGGTCACTGGCACCATCGCCAGCACCACCAGCGCGCTGATGAGCGTCGGGATCGACATGATCAGGTCAACTGTTCGGGACATGACCTGATCGGCCCATCCCCCCAGAACAGCGGCCAAAAATCCAAGGATCGAACCGGTCACAAAGCTGAGGATCGTCGCAGCCGTCGCGATAAAGATCGTTGTGCGTCCGCCATAGATCATGCGGCTGAGAAGGTCGCGCCCGATATTGTCGGTCCCAAGCCAGAACTGCGAACTTGACGGTTCCCAGACATCGCCCACGACCTCGGCCATACCGTATGGGGCCAGCACAGGAGCCAGCAGAGCAATCAGAAAGTAGAGGGCTGTAAAGGCCAGCCCGATCATTGCAGAGATTGGGATGTTCTTCATTTCGGATGCCTCAGCCTTGGGTTGGCCAGAATGGCAACGATATCTGCAACCATGTTTAGTCCGATATAGATTGCGGCAAAGATCACGCCGCAGGCCAGAACCACGGGAACATCTCGCTTAGTCACGTGGTCTACAAGGTACTGCCCCATGCCGGGATAGACGAACACGACCTCAACCACGACAACGCCGACGACCAGATAAGCCAGGTTCAACATCACCACATTGACGATAGGTGCGACTGCATTGGGCAGCGCGTGGCGGTAGATGATTTTAAAGTTGGTCAGACCCTTCAGTTCAGCCGTTTCGACATAGGCCGACTGCATCACGTTCAGAATAGCGGCGCGCGTCATACGCATCATATGCGCCAAGACAACCATGGTCAGCACCATGACGGGCAGTGCGATCGAGTTCAGCTTTTGCCCAAGTGACATGCTGTCATTGATCATTGCCAGCGGCGAGAACATACCCAGTTTTACGGCAACGAAATAGACCAGCACATAGCCGATCAGGAATTCCGGGATCGAGATTGTGGTCAGCGTGACAGCCGAAATCAGCTTGTCCGGCCACCGGTTGCGGTAGCGCACTGCCAGCAGGCCCAGAAAAATGGCCAGTGGAACCGAAACCAGCGCGGCCCAGAACGCCAGGAACAGAGTGTTGTTCAGACGGCCGCCAACAGATTCGGCGATGTCCAGCTTGTTTGTCAGGGACTGGCCCAGATCGCCTTGCACAATGCCACCCAGCCATTCGAAATAGCGGGTCAGGGCAGGGCGGTTCAGACCCATTTCTTCGCGTAGGTTAGCCAGAGCTTCAGGGGTTGCGGACTGCCCCAGGACGGCTTGCGCGGCGTCTCCGGGAAGGGCTTCGGTCAGGCCAAAAATCAGGGCCGAAGCGCCGAGCAGCAATAGGAGTCCCAGCGCCAGGCGCTGGGAAACCAGTTTCAGAATAGGATGCATTCGTCCGTGATCCGTATCAGGCGAACCACATCTTACGAGACATCTGGCCGTTCATCAGCTCTTGGGTCGGGTCGGTCTCCCAACCTTCCAGCTGGTTGCTGACGCCTTCGACAAAGTCGTTGAACATCGGGCAGATCAGGCCGCCTTCGTCGCGGACCATCTGGCCCATCTGGCTGTAGATGTTCTTGCGCTTGTCATTGTCCAGCTCGGCACGGGCCTGGAACAACATTTCGTCAAAGCTGGCAACCTTGAACCGCGTGTCGTTCCAGTCAGCGGTCGACAGATACGCGGTCGCGTACATCTGATCCTGAACCGGACGGCCACCCCAATACGAGGCGCAGAAGGGCTGAACGTTCCAGACTTCGGACCAGTAGCCATCGTTGGGCTCACGCTTGATTTCCAGCGGGATACCGGCCTGAGCGGCGGTTTGCTGGAACAGAGCGGCGGCATCCACGGCACCCGGGAATGCACCATCTGCGACCCGCAGGATGATGGGTGATCCGTCATGGCCGGACTTCTTATAGTGCTCGGCGGCTTTTTCGATGCTGAATTCACGCTGTGGGATCGAGCCGTCGAACAGAGGATATGCCGCGTTGATCGGCATGTCGTTCCCGATCGAGCCATAACCACGAAGAACCTTGTCGACCAGTTCCTGACGGTTGATCGCATATTTCAGTGCCAGACGCAGTTCGTTGTTGTCGAACGGTGCGGTGTCGCAATGCATGATGAACACATAGTGTCCACGACCAGCTGTTGAATGCACTGTCAGGTTGGGTGCGCGGCCCAGCAGGTCTGCCACTTTGGGCTCGACCCGGTTGATCGCGTGAACCTGGCCCGACTGCAATGCGGCTGTACGGGCGGTTGCGTCGTTGATTACAACCACTTCGACGCTGTCGAAGTTGCCAAAATCACTGTTCCAGTGGTTGGCAAATTTCTTGAACACATGGCGTACGCCGGGCTCGTCGACCTCCAGTTGGTAGGGGCCGGTGCCGACACCGGCGCCGGGGTTGTCCATGCCGCCGTCTGGCTGGATGATCAGGTGGTAGTCGGCCAGCAAATAGGGAAGGTCGGCATTCGCTTCGGTCAGTGTGACCTGGAAATACTCGCCATCGGCCTTCATGGACTCGATGCCCTTCATGATGCCCAGAGCACCGGACTTGGAGTCTTCGTTCGAATGGCGCTCCATGGTTTTCAGCACGTCTTCGCTGGTCATGGTCTTGCCGTTGTGGAATTCCACGCCTTGGCGCAATTTGAAAGTCCAAACCTTAGCGTCCGCGCTGCCTTCAACGCTTTCGGCGACGCGGGGTTCGATCGAGCCATCGGGCGCGACCTCGACCAGCGTGTCACCGAACTGCTTGCCGTTCGCGAACGGAACCGAGCTGGCATAGGTTGCCGGGTCAAGCGAGTTGGTGGATTCGCCGCCCTGAAGGCCCAGCTTAAGATCGCCGCCCTTTTTTGGTCCCGCTGCGCGAGCTGCATCTGCAAACATGGTGCTGGCCATCGCTGCCGAAACACCCAATGCCGCCGCTTTTCCCATAAATTCGCGGCGGGTCAGTTTCCCGGCTGTGACCTGTTTGGTCATGTGAGTGAGTTGTTCGTTCATCCAAAGATCTCCCAGTTGATTGGATTCCAGCCCTTGCGCGGGCTTTTTATTGACGCATGAGTCAAAGTTGGCTGATTTTTGCCCACCGGGCAAGTTTTATTGTCATACATTTGCATCGCACTGAGTCACATCTGCTCGCGCGGGATCGAATCCTCCGTTTCCTTTGAAAAAACCTCTGTCCCGTCCTCATAGGCGGTCAGTTTGGCTTTCAGGTAAAAGGTGTTGATATCCGACCACATTTCACAAGTGGTCACGGTGCGCAGGTGAATGTCATCCCGGCGCATTTCCTGTGTCCAAACACATTGACCGCGCGCTGAAAGTGGATCTTCGGGGTGAATAGACCATTTTTCAGTGGCCGTGCCCCCGTGTGTCAGACCGTGGTGTTTATCTGTGATCAACCCAAAATCATCTTCGATGATCAAGTGCGTTTCGCCCGTGTTCATGTCTGTTTCTACACGGCGTTTGTTGCTGTCTGCACGCAGAGTGTCGACATTGCGAGGGGTTTCAGAATCGGCGGGTTCGAACACCCATTCGTCCCCGGATGACGGGCGAAGAGGGATATCGATCTCACCATTGGTCATATGAAGCTCGGTCGCCTCGGGCGAGGGCCAGATCAGCGGCCAGTAAGCGCTTGAGATTGCGACACGCAAATGGTGCCCTTTGGGAACGCGGTACGCGATATGGTCGAGGTCTAATTCTATCTCGAAGGGTACGTTGGGTGTCAGGGCAGACGGGGTCGCGTGGCTGTCTCGGTGTGACAGATTAAGGACCCCATAGGTGATACGCGTCGACGCACCGTCGGGGTGCACGTGGTTCAGACGCACGGCAATCTGTGCTTGTGGTTTGTCAGCGCTGACGCGAAGCCGTAGCCGAGGTGCGCCAACGATGTCCAAATCATCGGACAGTACTGCGCCGTCGAAACAAGCAGACAGCGCGTCATCCCCCCGCTGATCACCGGGCATGTCCGGGCCGAGCCAGATGGCGCAATACTCGCCGCCTTCCATCCCGCAGGTGTGCGGCGACCGGATGCGAGCGTCCAACGCGCCTGACGCGCCCAACCCGTCCTCGGTCAGCGCCAACGTCTGAACAGGCAAGTGCGTGGTCGCGCCCTTTTCTTCAGCGATCCAGCGGCCGGGACGTTCGGTGTACCACCGTTGCGGGCGAACGCCGTCCATAAGATAGGCACGGTAATCCGGGTCCTGGTCCACTCCGGTATTTCGGCCTTTTAACCAGTGGTCCCACCAGCGCAGCGCCTCTTGCAGGAACCCAATCCGGGGCTCGGGGATCGCGAAATGCGGATACTTGTGCACCCATGGTCCCACGATCCCTTTGGCTGGGGCGTCAAGTTGTTCGACCAGCAGAGGAACAGTGTTTTTATAGGCGTCACCCCATCCTCCGACGGCAAGGGTTGCGGCCCGGATAGCACCGAAATCCTCGCAGACCGAGCCGTGCTGCCAATAGGCATCCCGAGTCTGATGCCGTAGCCAGACCGACGGCAGGAATGGTTCATTTTCCAGTCGATCCAGCCATAGTTCGCGCCAGTTCGGGCGCAGTGCCGGATCAGGAGCGCGTGACGAATACGACCACATTGTTGCCCCCCAGCCGAGGTTTTCGTTCAGCAGGCAACCACCCTTGTAGTGGATGTCGTCGGCATAGCGGTCTGCGGTTGAGCAGAGGGTGATGATCGCCTTTAGGGCCTCGGGCTGCATTGCAGCGACCTGCAACGAATTGAAACCGCCCCAGCTGATCCCCATCATCCCAACTTGACCCGTGCACCAGGGTTGGTCGGCCAGCCACCGGATCGTCGAGACGGCGTCGTCCAACTCTTGTTGGGTGTACTCGTCCTCCATCAGCCCTTCGCTGTCGCCATTGCCGCGCATATCGACCCGGATGCAGGCGTAACCGCGCTTAGCGAACCAAGGATGTGTCAAGGCATCGCGCGTCGCGGTGCCGTCGCGTTTGCGGTAAGGCAGGAACTCCAGAATGGCGGGGACAGGATCGTCCTGCGCATCCACCGGTCGCCAAACGCGGGCAGACAGGCGGCACCCATCTGGCATGTGAATACCGATATCTGGCAGGTCTTCGATCTCGCGCAGCGCATTGGAGGGATGAGTCATCGGATCAGTCTCGTGGTCTTGTGCGTTTAGGGTGAGATAAAAATCGTCAATTCAAGAGCGAATTGCGACAAGCAGATCCATCACGTTTGTTCCGGTGGGGCCGGTCACCAACAAAGCATCTGCACGCTCAAGGTAAGTGCCGCTGTCGGCATTCTGCAGCGCTTGCTCTGCGCCGTCTGCCCAAGTGGTTCCATCGACAATACCGCCTGCCGCCTGCGTCGGACCGTCGGTGCCGTCAGTGCCGCCTACGACCACCGTCAGCCCTTCGACGCCAGCGATTTCCTTGGCCAATGCCAGCGCCAGCGCCTGATTCCGCCCGCCGCGTCCCGGATCGTCCGGCAGAACAACCGTCGGCTCGCCTCCAAAGATCATAACTCCCTTTGGCATGTCGCGCAGGCGTGGGCCTAGGGTCGCTGCCACGGCAAGAAAATCGTCGTGCAAAGCTTCTTCATCGGCAAATACCGCTGCGCCTTCGATTTCGGCTTGTCGGACAGCGGCCGCACGGGCGTGGGCGTTTGAGGCCACAATCTGTGCCGATGCTTCGAAATCACGGGTATCGGGTAGCGCTCCAATCCCTGAGCCGATGACATTCAGATCATCCCCAGGCACATCCGAGATCGCCAGAACCGTTGCTTTGCGCCCCTTGAAATGGGACAGCAATCCGGCCCCCTTGATCCGGGATATCTTGCGACGTTCGACATTCATCGCAGTGATATCAAGCCCTTGGGACAAAAGCCGTTTGTTCAATCGCTCAAGATCATCCAGCGTCTGGCCCGGTACCAGATCTTCCGCCAGCGATGATGCGCCGCCTGACACGAGCAGTAGCAGGTGCGACGAAGCTCCCATTTCTTCCACGGTTTGTCGCAGCGCACGCCCACCGTCCAGACTGCGCGCGTCAGGAACAGGATGAGACGCCTCGATCACCGTTACATGATCAGGCAGGCCCCGTCCGTGATCGTCCTTGGTGACGACAAGGGTTGGCACCGGGCCGAAATGCTCAAGCGCGGCGAGGGCCATTGCCGCTGCAGGTTTTCCCACTGCCAGAATTTGGTCGGGCGCTGGGATATCACCAAGGGCTGTCTGCGTTGCGGCGTGGCCGCCAACGGCATCCACGCCTGCTTGCCAGATGCGTATTGCCTTTTGCGTTTGATTCATCAGTTCTCCACCCAGATTGTGACCGGCCCGTCATTTACCAGTTCCACGGCCATATCCGCACCGAATTGCCCGGTTTCGACAGGTATGCCTTGCGCGTCCAGAAAGCGCGCGAATTCTTCGTACAGGTGCTCGCCAATCTCAGGCGGGGCAGCTTCTGAGAAACCGGGCCGGTTTCCCCGTGTCGTATCTGCCGCCAGCGTGAACTGGCTGATCACAAGCGCCGAGCCCCCGATATCCAGAACCGACCGATTCATCTTGCCGGCGTCGTCCTTGAAAATTCGCAGTTTTGCGATTTTGGTCGCCAACTGCTCTGCTTTAACCAAGTCATCGCCCTGCATGGCACAAACCAGAATCATCAGGCCGGGACCGGTCCGCCCAACGACAACACCATCTACGCTGACCTTGGCTTTGGAAACTCTTTGTAAAACGGCCCGCAAGTGCTGCTCCTTTAGTTAATCGGCCCAGGTGATAAATTCACTTGGTGCAGCGCGTGTTGTACGAAATCCATTTGCCGGATGCTCTGAATCCGCATAGCCGAAGGAAATTGCGCAAAGGATCAGCCGGTCGTCAGGGATGTTGAAAAACCGGTGCAGGAATGGGCCGTAGCTGGCCACGGCTGCCTGCGGGATGGTCGCCACGCCCAAAGCCTGCGCTGCCAGCGTAAAGGCGGTGACAAAACCGCCGCAATCCATTGCACCATATGAGCCCAGCTCGGCCGGGCTGGACACAATCGCGCAATGAGGCGCACCGAAAAGGGTGAAGTTCTGCATCATCTGTTTTGCGGAGGCGGGTCGGTCTCCGCGTTCAACGCCCACCGCTTCGTATAAGGCCCAGCCACATTCGCGGCGACGGTCCTTGTAAACGCCAGAATATGACGTCGGAAAGGGCAGATCAGGCGCAGGCGCGCCAGTGGTCGCCTCTTCTTGTAGCGCTTTTCGGAAGGTGTCGGTTTGGGCACCGCTGGTAACGACAACGTCCCATGGCTGTGCGTTGCACCAACTTGGCACACGTGCCGCGCTTGTCAGTATTTGCTCGATCTGGTCTTTTGGAATCGGATCAGGGCGAAAAGCGCGACAGGAATGGCGCTCGTCCAGCAATTTGTTCAATTCGGATAGCGTCACACTGGCCTCTCCCCTCGGCGTTGACGACGCGCAGGATGGCGTCTGACCAAAGGATGTTCAAGCAGTTATCCGGCTGGTAGTGTGTCTGTCTATTGCTGACCGGTCGCGATCAGATAGCCAACCCCCGCGGCAACCAGCAAACCAAGCGCAACGGCGATGGTGATCTTGATTGCAGACCATGGGCGTTCGCCCTGTACCCGTCCCGTGCGGCCATTCACCACGAACCGATAGGTCTGGCCGCGATACTTGTAGGCCGCCATCCAGACGGGCAACAGGATGTGTTTGAAGGTGACATTCCGCACATCGGTATCAATCGCGTGTATGCGCTGACGGTCGCCGCCAATATCAAAGCGCACGTCCCGCTCGATCACGCGGGCCATATGGCCGCGCGCCTCGGTATAACCTTCCTTCAGCTCGACCGAGTACGCCTCGGCCCGGAACCCGGCCAGATATTCGGGCTGATAGGGTTCCAGCGCAGGCAGATCCCAAGGCTCCAGCGCGTCGGTATAGGTTTTGGGCAGGGACCGAGAGGCCAGCACCAGCACATCGTCAAAGAAACGCGCCACCCGCCCGGATTTGGGCGACCATCGCACTTTGGGAACCTGCTGTTGCACCCGCTGGCCATCGCGCATGACAGTGCGGGTTTCGTAATAGACCGTGCCGCGCTCACCTCGGTAGCTGGACTGGGTGTCGGCATCAAAGGTCCAGTAGGGCACATAGATACCCTGCATTTTCCGGCCCTTGCGGGCATAGTCCTTGAGCCCGTTAGGCGCAAACCACAGCCGGCCCAGCCAATCGCCCATCGCCTTATGCGCAGCCCGCTCATCCAGCGCAAAAGGCAGCACGCCGCGCGGCTTGATGTGCCGGTTGACTCCGGTATCCGTCACCACGGGCGTGGCGCAGAATGGGCATTCGGCGGCATGGGTGGCTGGGTCGAATTCGACCTGGGCCGCACAATTGGGACAAGAAAGAACGCGCGTTTCCTCGATCTCGGTATCGGGCAGCCGGTCGGCGATGGCGGTGTCGAAATCCAGCTCTTTCAGGCTGGCCCCGCCCCACGGACCTGCGCCGATGGGTTCCGAATGGCCGCAATGGTCGCAGGTCAAAGTGCCATCGCCCGGGTTGAAACGGTAATCCGCGCCGCATTGGTCACAGGGGAAACGGTGTTCTTCGGTCATAGCTTGGCCTCTGTGGTCGTGGCGCTGCTCCCGGGGCCAATTATCAAACGAACAACCAAGGCCGAGAGGATGCAGATTGCGACGAAATTCAGAGAGTTCTTTGCAAATACCCACCAACCATAGTCGGTGTAGACACCGTTGATCGAGATGGTGTCAGTCCCGTCGCCATAGCTGGATGTGCTTTTAGGATCCTGCGACATTAGCCAGCTTCTGAAGAACCTGAAGGTCAGTCGAATGGCGATGAGGTTTACCGCAATCCCTGCGCCCCAAATGGCCGCACGTATATAACTGATCCGGCGGCGCATCATGAAGCGCAGAAAGGGTTTGACCAACAGCCAGCAAATAAAAACCGATATTGGCAGGCCAAACAACGCGTACCAAAACACAAGGAACACAGAGTCCACGTCCAGAGCTTCACGGCTCAGGCTGGCAAACAGCGGTACGCCGATAACGCCCACCCAGCCCAACAGCGCAGAGAGTTTCACCGCACATCCCAGATCGCGCCGAGAATACGGAGACTCCGCCTTGACGTCGGCCACCGATTACGCCCCCGGCGGCGGTGGCGGCAGGATGGTGAACAGCTGTGCCAGTTCCTGCACCTCGCCCGCCTTTTTCCAGCCGTCCTGACCGGCGGTCCAGACATGGGTGTCACGGGTTAGCTCTCCGTCAGTGGCCATTCGGCCCATCTTGGCCTTGGAAAACGGCCCGCTGGTCTGCCCGTCGACGGCGATATGCCAAACATGCTCAACCGGAGGCGGGGGCGGCGGTGCCGCATGTGCAACTGTTTGCGGGGCAGCGGGGGCGGAGCTGCCCCACGGGCCGCTCGGTTGACCCGCTGCCATATTCGCCATCTGCTGCGCCATCGCCATTCCCATGCCCATACCAAGACCGGCCCCCATGCCACCGCCCTGACCGGGGTTGTTGGCGGCTGCGGTCATCGCCTCGGCTGCAGAATACTCGGTGAACTTGCCCAAATCACCGGCCAGACCCATGGATGTGCGCTTATCCAGCGCCGCCTCGACCGCCGGCGGCAATGAGATGTTTTCGATGTAAAACTCAGGCATCTCCAACCCGTACCCATCCAGCACGGGCGAGACCTCAGCCGCGATCAGTTTGCCCAGATCGGCGGTGTTGGCCGCCATGTCCAGAACCGGAATGCCCGATCCCGCAATCACGCGGCTGAATTCCTGCACGATGATGTTGCGGATCTGAAAGCTGATCTCATCCATGGTGAATTCGCCATCGGTGCCGACGATCTCGACCAGAAACTTCGCGGCATCCTTCACCCGCACCGTATAGGTGCCAAAGGCCCGAATGCGGGTTGGCCCAAATTCGGGATCGCGCAGCATGATCGGGTTCTTGGTGCCCCATTTCAGATCGTTGAACCGGGTCGTGTTGACGAAATAGACCTCGGATTTGAACGGAGACTGAAAACCGTGATCCCAATGCTGCAGGGTCGTCAGGATCGGCATGTTGTTGGTTTCAAGCATATAAAGGCCCGGCGTGAACACATCCGCCAGTTGCCCTTCATGCACAAAAACGGCGGCCTGACCTTCGCGCACGGTCAGCTTGGCACCGTATTTGATCGCATGGCCTTCACGCTCGAACCGCCAGACCATTGTGTCACGGGTGTCGTCGACCCAATGAATGACGTCGATGAATTCTCCGGTCAGAAAATCGAAAATACCCATTGGGGCCTCCTTATCCTTGGGCCTATAGCGGCTGGCCCATCAATTCACGTGCCAGTATCCGCACCACGGGGCGGGCATCCTGTGCCGTCACGCCCGGTTGCAGGCGCGGATCGTAAAGCATTGAAAGCAGTTTCTCGTCATGGCTGGTCAGCAGAGCAAACTCGTCATCGTCGTTAAAGATCGAAGGCCGTGCGGCCGGACTGTCGTTGGACAGGCCAAGACCCTGCGCCATTTCTTCATGGATGCAACTGCGGCGCAGCAAGTCCGGCAATTCCGTTCGGATGAGTACCACGGCCCGCACGAACTGGTTCGGCGCCCGGTTAGTGGGGGACGCAATTACAAAGCAATCAATATTGGCCCGAGGGTTTGCGACCAGTTCAAGGACCGGTTGGCTGATCCCCGGCGCGAGCTCCTTTAGGCGTGACACCACGTATGCGCTGTCGTCTTTGCCTGCAAAAAAGACATGAAAATTCGGTTTTCTTGTGACGACAGAAATCGGGTGGCTGGTAAGTCTCGCTAACCTTTCGGTGTAGGCGTTGACCTGAGCGGTATCCTGTTCGCGCAACTTTGGTTCCACGGTGGGCGCAAACTCAATTTGGACACGAACCGGGGTGGTCCAGCGGCTGAGTTGCCCCTCGGTGCTGTACGTCGTCGCCGTGACGGCGTGGTCGGGATATTCGTTGTAAAACGCAATCACGTCGAAATTGCGCTCAAGGTCGCTGGCGTCGTAGGGCGTATCTGGCCCCCCGCCATCTGTGCGCAGCAGGCCGCGCGTGACCAGATCGCGCTCGACCCGCTGGTAAAACCGCGCAAGATCCTGACTGGCGGCCGAGGGCGCGACATAGGCGTTGGGCGCGGGCGTTGCCGGCGCAGGGCGGGGTTCAGGCACTGCAGACGCGGTCAGGGTTTCGTCGCAACTGGCCAAGGCCCAAAGCGCAACGCACCCTAACGCATGTCTGAGTGTCCTTAGTCCTGCCACCGTATCAGCCCGGAACAGCGGTGCCGGAATTGTCGCCGATGCCGTCCTTGCGGGCCTTGGCGGCGGCCAGCGTGTCGCGCAGCTCGGCCTCCATCTTCTGCAGCTCTTCTTCGGCGGCGGCGCGTTTGGCTTTGCCCTCATCGGCAATAGCAAGGCTTTCATTGATCGTTCCGATCAGATCAGCATTGGCCTGTTTTACAGCTTCGATGTCGAACACGCCGCGCTCCATCTCTTCGCGGATCATCTTGTTCGACTGCCGCAGATTGGCCGCGTTCGAGGTCAGCAACTCATTTGTCAGGTCGTTGGCCTCACGCACGGCCGAGGCAGCCTCGGAACTGCGCTGGATAGTAACCGCCTGCGCCAGTTGGGTTTCCCACAGCGGTACGGTGTTCACCAATGTCGAATCGATCTTGGTCACCAGCGACTTGTCGTTTTCCTGTACCAAGCGGATTGAGGGCAGCGACTGCATCGTCACCTGTCGGGTCAGTTTCAGGTCATGCACGCGGCGTTCCAAATCATCCCGCGCGGCGCGCAGGTCGCGCAATTCCTGCGCTTTCATGACCTGATCATCTTCGGGGGCGGCCTGAACGGCGGCCTCTTTTTCGGGAATATCGTGGCTGTCCAGTTCGGTCAGCTTTTCCTCACCCGCCGCGATATACAGCGCCAGCTCGTCGTAAAAACCCAGCGTCTTTTCATAGAGCATATCCAGCGATTTGATGTCTTTCAGCAGCGTATGCTCATGCGCCAACAAATCGTCAGTAATGCGGTCTATCTGGCCCTGTACTTGTTCGTATTGCGCGGTGAACTTGGCAAATGGCGCCGCGCGGCCCATTAGTTTTTCCCACCAGCTTCGTTCGCGCCGTACGTCCAGCTCGCTGACCGAAAAACCGCGAATGGTGGTCACGATGTTGCGCAGGCTGTCTCCGGCTGGTCCAACATCCTTGTTGCGTACGTCGGCCAACATGGCTTGGCTTATTTCCTGCAGTTCGGCTTGCGCTGAAGACCCGAACGCGACGATCGAGTTGGTGTTGCCCATATCGATCTCGTCCATCCGCTTGCGAATTTCGGCACTGACAGGCTCGTCGGCATCCTCCAGCGAGATGACCTCGGCGGTGGGGTCGGGAAGGGCAACTGCAGTAACTTCCTGCACCATCGTCTCGGCTTCGACCGCCTTATTCTTGATTTCGTCGGACATGGGGAAATCCTCTCTTGCAATAGTGGCCGGTCAGTCCAACCGGACGCCTTCGCGCTGCAACCGTTCGCGCAACACGTCAATTTCAACCGTCAGATCACTGCGGTCATCCAATAGCATCTTGCGGGTTCGAGCCGCGAAATTCTGCTCCAAATCGTCTAGCAATTCCGAGTAACCGGCAAGGGCTTGTGCGTCCCGCGTGCGGGCATAGACATCCGAGAATTTGACGGTCGCATCACGTGCACCTTGCAGATAGACGGTCAGGTATTTGCGCGCCCCCGCGAGATCGCGCGGGTCCTCTTCGACCGTACGAAATAATTCGCGCGCAGTGTCCTGAAATCGTTCAACGCGAGCCTCGATCTGTCGGTCGCCTGCGCGTTTGATTGCATCCGTCATCTCGGCCAGATGGGTCTCGGCATCTTCGATCACGCGGGCCACGCGGTCCTGTTGAAAGGTATCGATGCCCTCCATTCCCTTGTCTTTCATCGGATCCAGTCCGAAAGACACGGAATGCAGCGCCGCGGCTGCTAGGCCAAACAGAACAGGCGCGATGATGCCGACGTCTGACGCCGCTGCTGCGTCCAGAAATTCCACTCTGTAAGACGCCAACGCCGTACCAAGCCCCGTGAGAACACTGGCAAAGATCTTGCGCGGAATAGCGGGCCGTCGCGCCGTTCGACGGGCGTTATAAGCCGCTTCGGCGCGCAGACCCTCGCGCAGAAGAAACGCCGCGCCGGTCAGCAGCGCCGCTGCAATCAGGCCAATGGTCATGCCAAGTGCGCCATCGTTCAGCGACAGAAACACCAATGGTATGGGAGGGATGAACAGAATGTTGGTGCGGGCACCAGCAGGTTCTACCCGGACGCCGTCGAACTGACCACGCGACGGCTGTTCGGTCGGGTCGGCTTCACCGTGTGGGCTATATTTTCCGCCATAGCGTTTGGCCATGCGTCTACAAGCCCCCCAGAAGGCCGGTGCAAACGCCAAACAACAGCACCACCAGGGCCGCGTAGGCCAGTTTCTGCACTCCGGTTCCGGACATGATGCCCCCCAAAGACGATCCTCACATAAAATTTAGGGCATGAGGGGCGTGTACGCTAGGGGGAAGGTTGCCTAACCCGCGTCACTTGCGAGATTTCTTGCCGATCGGTGCCCGTTTTCTTTGCGGTCGAGCCTTGGGTTTGGCTTGCGCTTCCGGGGCCGCGTCCAAACCCAATTGGTCGCGCATCACGCGGCGACGAATTTCTTCGACCTCGCCGGGCTTCAGGCTGCCCAGTTGAAACGGCCCGTAAGACACACGCAACAGGCGGTTCACGGCGTAACCGATATCCTCCATCGCGCGGCGAATTTCGCGGTTCTTGCCTTCGCGCAAGCCGATGGTCAGCCATGCGTTCGCGCCCTGTTGACGGTCCAGCGAGACGTCCATGGGTAAAAACCGCTCGCCTTCAATAACCAGCCCTTTGCGCAAGGGGGCAAAATCCTCGTCCTTGGGGCGGCCATTCACCCGCACGCGGTATTTGCGCAGCCATCCGGTCGAGGGCAGCTCCAGTTTGCGCTTGATGCCGCCGTCATTGGTCAACAGCAGCAACCCTTCGGAATTTAGGTCCAGCCGCCCGACGCTCATGACTCGGGGCATGTCCTCGGGCAGGTTGTCGAAGATCGTCGCGCGGCCCTTTTCGTCCCGCGTCGTTGTCACCAGACCGGGGGGCTTGTGATACAACCACAAGCGCGACGGTTCCGGTTCGGACACCGGCTTGCCGTCAACAGTGATCCTGTCTTTGCCGGTGACGTTCAGGGCGGGGCTGGTGATGGGCTTGCCATTCACGGTCACACGACCAGCTTCGATCATGCGTTCGGCTTCACGGCGCGAGGCGACGCCCGCGCGGGCAAGCACTTTGGCGATCCGGTCGCCGGGAGGAGGGGTTTGTGTCATCCGCAGCCCATAGCGCATCCCGCCGCCTTGCGAAAGACAGGTTTCTGATGCAGTCAGGGGCATGGCATTCAGGTCTTACATGAATATCGCGATAGATCAGGCGCGCGCGGCTGCCGAACGCGGCGAGGTTCCCGTGGGCGCCGTCATTGTGCAGGGTGGCCGGGTGGTCGCAGCAGCGGGAAACCGAACACGAGAACTGAATGACCCGACTGCACATGCCGAGATACTCGCTTTGCGCGCAGCCTGCGCCGAGGCTGGGTCCGAGCGTCTGCTCGAGCATGACTTGTACGTCACGTTGGAGCCCTGCGCGATGTGTGCTGCGGCCTTGTCTGCTGCACGTATTTGTCGGGTGTATTATGGTGCAGCCGATCCCAAATCGGGCGGCGTGGCGCATGGCGCGCGGGTGTTTTCGCATCCACAAGCGCATCACAAGCCCGAAGTATTCGATGGTATTGCTGCGGCCGAGTGTGAAGATCTGTTGCGCCGGTTTTTTGCTGAAAAAAGAGAGCAAAAGTAATTTGGTCTTTGCTTCAATTCGCAGACCAATCCAGTTGATAGACAACTTGCTGCCCGCCGAATCCTTTCAGCGAAACTGACGCAGGTGGTCTGAATACCAAGTTATCCTCTGCCCCGACCAAAAGGCGCGTTACGTCGGTGACGTGAATTTCGTTTGGCCCGCTGATATCGGTGACACGGGCTGCCTTGTTGACGACCGATCCGAAAAAATCCTCGTTCCGCTGTATGACATCTCCGGTGTGAATGCCGATCCGCAGCCCAAATGGGGCGTCGGAATCTGCTGCAGCGTTTCGGCTCTGGATTTCGATCGCCGCCCTTAATGCGTTTTGAGGAGAGGCGAAAATCGACATGGTTCCGTCTCCAAGCGATTTGATCATCCGGCCGCGGGTCGCCTCGATCATCTGCGAGGTCAGGGCAAAATGGTCCGCAATAACCTCTGCCCATCTGCGATCACCCAATCGCCGGGTGATCACCGACGAATTCGCGATGTCAGTAAACATGACCGAAGCGGTGCCTTCGGTCTGGTCATGTTGAAATTCGTGACGCGCTGCGTCTATCAGGACGTTCAGCGCAGTGTGCTCGATCCCGATTTTTTTCATGTTCGAGGTGGGGTTGGACACATGCGCCTGCACGACTTTCCAGACGCCGTCCTCAAGATGCAAAACAAATGTAAACCGGTGAAATGCAGACTTTCCATTCGAGGCAAAGGTCAATGTCGCGGTGCAATGCGCCCAGCCCGCGCTGCCGCATTCAAACGCTTCTAGCGAGTGTTCATCCCACTCAAAGTCGGGGATTTCTTTCGTGTGATCGGCAAACCCTCGGCGAAAAACCTGCCCCGACCACTCCTCGTTTTCCGCTGATCCCTGATACCGCAGATGCTCAGAAGACGAGAGCATGTTGACCAAGGTCGCGCGGTCCTTGAGGCGTACGGCATCGTTCCACCGTCTGACAACGGCGATCAATTCGGGGGAAGGAACGATACCTTGGCTCATTCGTGCGCTATAGTTTGATCGGCTGCATCACCACGGGCTCGATCACATCTACGCCGGGCAGCCTGTCGATCAGCGTTTGCGCGGATTGTTCCAGGATCGGGAATGTTTTGTAGTGGCATGGAATCACGGTTTTGAAATTGAAATACCGCTTGGCAGCGTATGCAGCCCCCTTCATATCCAAGGTGAAATGCCCGCCTGCCGACAGGATGCCGATATCGGGTTTGTAGTAGTCGCCCATCCAGTCCATGTCGGCCATTATGTCCGTATCCCCAGACACATATAGCATGTGCCCATCACCCGCGATCATGAACCCGACTTCGCTGCCACCGGTGCGCAAACCATCGGGCGTAGCGAAGGTCGAGCTGTGCGACGCGGGAACCATCGACACCATCACGCCGTTCAGGTTTACCGTGCCACCTTTGTTGAAGCCCACGGTTTCGATCCCTTCGGATTCGCTCCAATACCCCATCAAATCGTATTGGCCGACGACTGGAACCTTAAGGTGCTTGGCCAGTGACACAACATCCGCGACATGGTCGAAATGTGTGTGCGTCAACAGGATGTGGGTTGCCCCCTCAAGGGCTGCGTCGTGCTGGTCTTCGGGCAAAACCGGGTTTCCGGTCAACCACGGGTCGATCAGCAACACTTGCCCTTCGGTCTCGATGCGAAAGCTGCCGTGACCCAGCCAGATGATATTCATGAAAAAACCTCCCAATCAGTCTGTTGGCTTCAACCTAGCATCGGCTATGTAAAAATTCATGGACTGGTTTCAGGAAATTGACGGGTATTGCGAACGGTTGTCGCCCGCTTATTGGGCCGAGCCGATAAATGCGGTCACGAACGCGGCCTTTCTGGTTGCCGCGTTGATTATGTGGATGCGCGTTCGGGGGCAGGGGATGCCGCTGGCCGTAGCCCTGGTGGCGATTCTGGCTGCGATCGGAGTGGGCAGCTATCTGTTCCACACACATGCACAAGTCTGGGCGGCGCTAGCGGATGTCGCGCCTATCCTGCTGTATATTTTGGTCTACATTTTCGCGATCAACCGTGATGTCTGGCAGATGCGGCCGCTTTTTGCCGCCATCGTTACGGCGTTGTTTATCCCGTATGCAGCCGCGGCCATACCTGTTTTCCAACTCGTGCCGGGTCTCGGCGGGTCGGCGGCCTATGCGCCGGTCCCGTCGCTGATCCTGATCTACGCCTTCTTGTTGCGCACGCGCGTTCCGGAAACGGCCAAAGGGCTGGCCATCGGCGCGATAATCCTGATCGCCTCAATTACATTCCGGGCGCTGGATGAACCGATCTGCGGCCATCTGCCGTTGGGTACACATTTCATGTGGCACATCCTGAATGCGACCATGCTGGGCTGGATGATCGAGGTCTATCGCAGGCACATGATACGTCTGCGTTAGTTTTCGAAAGCGGCGGCAAGCTCTTTGGGTAGGTCAAATTCCTTCAATACCCGCGTGCGACCCTCGTCAGACATTTTGCGGGCGGTCTTTTCGACGATGCTTTGGATTTTCTCGGCAGAGTGCTTTGCGGCGAAGGGTGCAAAATACCACTTTAGAAACACGAAACAGATCACATCTTCCAGCGCCTGAACCTCGTCGTCGCGCTTGATGCCCTGTTTGCGCAGCATTCGCTCAGCCGCTTCGATGTCGCCGGCGCCATATTCACTAAGCTCCATCAACCCGGCGACGACTTCGGCGTGATGAACCGCTTGCGCTTTGCGCCATGCCAGATAGCCCGCACGACCTTCGGGGTATTCACTGCGGGCAAGCTTCCAACGTTCCACATGCTGACCGCGCGCCGCGATTTGCAGTGGGTCCGAGGCGTTTGGGAACAGCCGGTCCAACTCGGCGGTCATGCGCTGACCGTAGAGCAGGGCGGCAGGTTGGCCATCTTCCAGATTGGGGTCTTGTGCGTTGGCCGCGTCAATCGCGTCCAGAACTGCTTGTTTGCGCGGGTTCATCTTGTGCTCCGTCGAATGGCTGACTTTGTGTCCATCCTAGCGTGTCATCAGATTAAGCGCAGCAGGCGATTGTATAAAATCCGGGTCGGGGAGAGGAGGACCCGACCCGGACGAAGGGGGTCACATCACTTACCGACCTTCGTTTTATCTTGAGAGACAGGTTCCGAGACCGTTTCGGGGAAGGTCAGGTCGCGGGTCAGGCTGCCCATGGTCGGCCCGAATGCCTGTGCCTGCGCTGCCAGAAGGGTCGAGGTCAATACAAGGGCGGTCATGAGCGTTTTCATCGTCTTAACTCCGATTGTGCGTTTCCGTGAGTATGAAATGAACAGTTCAGTTTAGTTTTTCAAGAGGCAAAGTGAACTAATCGGTTTATTTTTTGCATGGCGGGTATGCTTCATTTGCAGTCGGCTTGGGTCGCCTGGGCGAAAGGCGGGAAAATCCGCCCCCTGCCGCTCTTGCGACCGGGGCGGCAGACAGGTAAACGCCACCTAACGCATATGAGGTTTTCCGATGTCGATTGACCAAAGCACAGCCGCCAAGGTGGCCAAACTGGCCCGGATCAAGGTCGAGGATGACGCGCTACCCGCGCTGGCATCCGAATTCAACACCATCCTTGGGTTCATCGAGCAACTGAACGAAGTGGATGTTGAAGGTGTCGAGCCCATGGTCTCGGTCGAGCCGATGCGCCTGAAACGGCGCGAGGATGTGGTCACCGACGGAAACCAGCAGGACAAGGTTCTGGCCAACGCCCCCGACGCGCGCGAGGGCTTTTACGCAGTCCCCAAAGTGGTGGAGTAAGATATGAGCGATCTGAACAAACTGGGCCTGGCCGAGGCCCGCGACGCGCTGCGCAAGGGTGACGTAACCTCGGTCGAGCTGACCGAAGCCTGCCTGAAAGCGATTGATGACGCCGACGCGCTGAACGCTTTTGTCCACAAGACGCCCGAGATCGCGCTGGAACGCGCCAAGGCGGCGGATGCCCGGATCAAGGAAGGCGATGCGCCTTCCATGTGTGGTCTGCCGATCGGCATCAAGGATCTGTTCTGCACCAAGGGCGTGCCCTCTCAGGCGGCCTCGAAGATTCTGGAAGGCTTCAAGCCGGAATACGAGTCCACAGTGTCTCAGCAACTGGCCGACGCCGGGGCTGTTATGCTGGGCAAGTTGAACATGGACGAATTCGCCATGGGCTCGTCCAACGAAACCTCGGTTTACGGAAACGCGGTCAGCCCGTGGCGGCGCGGCAATGACGACGCGCAACTGACACCTGGCGGCTCGTCGGGAGGTTCGGCGTCTGCTGTGGCGGCTGACCTGTGTCTGGCCGCAACCGGCACCGACACTGGCGGTTCGATCCGTCAGCCCGCCGCGTTTACCGGCATTGCCGGCATCAAGCCGACCTACGGCCGTTGCTCTCGCTGGGGCATTGTGGCCTTTGCGTCCTCGCTGGATCAGGCCGGTCCGATGACCAAAAACGTGCGCGATGCGGCGATCATGCTGGAAACCATGTGTGGCCATGACCCCAAGGATTCCACCAGCGCCGAATTGGCTGTGCCGAACTTTGAGGCGATGCTGACCGGCGACATCAAGGGCAAGAAAATCGGAATCCCTAAGGAATACCGTATGGACGGTATGCCGGCCGAGATCGAAAAGCTCTGGGCAGATGGCGCCGAGATGCTCAAAGCTGCTGGGGCCGAGATCGTCGATATCTCGCTGCCGCACACCAAGTACGCGCTGCCTGCCTATTACGTGATTGCCCCGGCCGAGGCGTCCTCGAATCTGGCGCGCTATGACGGCGTCCGCTATGGCCGCCGCGCCACGCTGGCGCAGGGCGATGGCATCACCGAAATGTACGAGAAAACTCGCGCTGAAGGCTTCGGTCACGAAGTTCAGCGCCGTGTGATGGTCGGCACCTATGTGCTGTCGGCGGGCTTCTACGACGCCTACTACAACCGCGCCCGCCGCGTACGTACCCTGATCAAGAAAGACTTCGAAGACGTCTTTGCCGCAGGTGTCGACGCAATCCTGACGCCCGCTACCCCGTCGGCGTCGTTCGGGCTGGGTGAGATGACCGAAGCCGATCCGGTGCAGATGTATCTGAACGACGTCTTCACCGTCACCGTGAACCTTGCGGGCCTGCCCGGTGTCTCTGTCCCGGCAGGTCTGGACGCACAGGGTCTGCCGTTGGGTCTGCAGTTGATCGGACGTCCTTGGGAAGAGGGTGATCTGCTCAACACGGCCTACGCGCTGGAAAACGCCGCCGGGTTTGTGGCCAAGCCGGGCAAATGGTGGTAGGTCTGGGCGCAGGCAAGACAACACGGAGCAGCCGGATGCGATTTACGTTTCTGATCCCCGCAATCGGGTTTGTGGCCGCCTGCAACACGGTGGCCCCGATCCAGGGGACCGACTTCAATACACCGTCTTATCAGGCCCAGCGTGAGGCCCAATTGGCTGGCCAAGGCTACAGGGGCAACCCTCTGGTCGGCCCAGTAGACGTGTCAGAGCAGGCGCTTGGCGCGCCGGGTACAGCACTGCCCCCATCGGGAGACAACGCAGACCTGGCCTCTGCTACTGCGGCGGCTTTGGCTAGTACTTCTGCCTCTGGTGCACCTTTGACCGCTCCGGTTGCGACAGAGCTTCCGAGCAACAACGCCATCTCGGATGAGCAGGATTTTGGGGCTGTATCTGACCGCCGTTCCATCGAGTCAGATGCGGCACGGATCGAACAGAATCGTCAAACCTACGAGGTGGTTGCCCCAACAGCGATCCCTCAGCGGGGCACCGATGGACAGCCCAACATTGTGCAATACGCGTTAAGCACTTCAAATCCGGTTGGTACGCAGCTCTATAGTCGGGCAGGGTTCAACCTACAGGCCAAGGCGCAAAGGAATTGCGCAAAATTCCCGTCGGCGGATCAAGCACAGATCGAGTTCCTGTCCAATGGTGGCCCGCAGCGCGACCGTAAGGGGTTGGACCCGGACGGAGACGGGTATGCCTGCGGCTGGAACCCCAGCGCGTTTCGCAGTGCCGTCAACAACTGACCTGAATCCGATCTGGCACCCTTCCCCCAATTTCGGCTCACGCAGAGACGGGTTGGGGCCGTCGCTGGTCGTTCTGCACTATACCGCAATGAACAGCGCCCAGGCGGCGTTGGATCGCCTCTGCGACCCGCAATACGAGGTGTCCGCCCACTACCTGATCGGTTGTGGCGGCACGCTCTGGCAGATGGTGCGCGAAGAAGACCGTGCTTGGCACGCCGGGGCAGGTGAGTGGCGCGGCCAAACTGACATCAACTCGCGCTCGATCGGGATCGAGCTGGACAATCGCGGCGACCACCCCTTTTCCGAGCCGCAACTGACGACACTCGAAATCCTTCTGCTCGCAATCATGTCGCGCTGGAATATCCCGCCTTCCGGTGTAATCGGTCATTCTGACATGGCTCCGGGCCGCAAAATCGACCCCGGCCGGCGCTTCCCTTGGTCTCGGCTGGAACACCAAGCCCTTGCCGCCCAATCGGGCGCAGGCGATTGTCCGCAAAATCTCACACAAGAGGCGTTCCGCGCTGCTGCCCGCGCCGCAGGCTATACTGCCCAAACCGACGACGATACGCTGCTGGCAACTGTGCGCCTGCGTCACCGTCCAAGTGCAACAGGCCCTTTGCACCCTGCCGATTTCGCCGCGCTTATCCCCTAGAACCTGATCCGTCCTTCATCTGGCCAAAAATACCTCGGGGTTGAATTGGCCGTAGGCCAAGAAGGGGCTGGCCCCTTCTACCAACCAATCCACCCTTGACGCCGCCTGGCCCAAAGCCTACCCAGCCCACGCGCGGAGGGCCGGATGGCCGCTGGGGTCGCAAGGCCCGAGAGGAAAGTCCGGACTCCACAAGACAACGGTGCCGGGTAATGCCCGGGCGGGGTAACCCGACGGAAAGCGCCACAGAAATCAGACCGCCACACGCGTGTGGTAAGGGTGAAACGGTGGGGTAAGAGCCCACCGCGCCGCTGGCAACAGCGGTGGCACGGCAAGCCCCACCGGGAGCAATGCCAAATAGGGTCCCAGCGCGGGCCGGTCGGCGCCCGCCGATACCGCCGCTAAGCCTGTCTTGGCCCAGAGGGACCGGGTTGGCAGCTTGAGCCGCGCAGCAATGCACGGCCTAGAGGAATGGTCATCGAAGGGGGTAACCCCGGAACAAGATCCGGCTTACAGGCCCTCCGCGCATATTCCCTGCTCACTTGCCCGGGGGTGAATAGGCTTCGGCAAGTTTGGCAGCTTTTTTCTGAATCGCGACAAAATCTTTGGCCTTCCATGCGCGAACTGTCTCGACCTTGGAAACTGCGCCCGAGGCTGCGACGGCCATGCCGACGGCGACCGCATCAGTTCCGTCCGGTGCCTCGCTGATAACAACCACGTCGTTTTCGCCAGTTGTCACATAAAAAGCCAATAACTTGCCTCCGACTGTCTTTAAAAGAGCTTTCACCGGTCCCGTCCGATCCGCCGGCTTCTTAAGCATCCCACGGACACCGCCCTGCGAATAAGTGGCGTAAGTAATGAAAATTGGCATGTCTACCTCCTGAAAAAATGAAGGGGACCCTTAAGTTGGCCGGCCCCGAAAGCCGAGTATTTTGATCACGTCACCGGAATCGAAAGCCCTGCGATCAACCAAGCACCGAATACGATCAAGGCAATGCCGGTCAGGGGAACCAGCCATCTTGCATGCGGGATAAGTTTTTCCAGCGCGACATACACGGCGATCCCGACAATCCAATAAAGGTTCATAACGCCGCCAACAAACAGCAGCAGCATCAGCGCCCAGCAGCACCCAAGGCAATATGCCCCATGCAGTGCGCCGGTACGAAAGGCGCCAACTGCACCCGGTCTGCTGTGGTCGGCCAAAAAATGCGCAGGGTTGCGGCAATGACGCAGGCATGCAGTTTTAAGGCTGGACAGTTGATAGAGCCCGGCCGCCAACAGAATAATCCCGGCAAAGGTTCGGGATCGGATCGTCATCATCGGCCCGTCAGATAACCCGGCTTGTTCCAACCCCCATTGCGCTCCTGTTGCCAATGCGCTGAAGGCCGCCCAAGTTACCAGATAACCGCTCAGAAAAACCATGCTCAGGACAGCGGACCGGGCCTTTTCAGGCCCCATGCGTTTGATCGCGGTATAAAGCAAAACGGTAGGAGCAGCGCTGGGTGTCATCATGGCGACCATCATCACCCACCACATTAGAAAAATAAGGATGGCGTAGGGCAGGGACCACGCCGTTTGACCTGCCATTGTCATTGGCTCTCCGATCGGTCCGGCCATGCGGGTCATGTCTACTGCGGACATGTTCATACCAATGCCAACTGTTGTGTACCACGCAGCGCCAAGGACGACTGCGAGGACACCCAGCAACACGATTAGTCGGTCATGGCGTAAAACACGATCAATGGCTCCGGCCGAGGCCGGGTCGTTCTCAGAGGTCATGATCGCACCTGTTCACGCGCCAAGAACGCCGTGGCCTGATATGTTAAGATGCGCCAAATGCGCGTGGGTGGCGTCAAAGCTCAGGCTGATCTCGCCACCCGTTGTCTGTGCTTTCCCCGAGGCGGCCTCGGCCTGACGATATTCAAACCCATTCGGTAATTGTATGGATGCCCGATGGGGCAGACCCGATACGATATGTGGAATCGGATTGACCTCAAGATCGAAGACACCATGAACCTTTGCGTGGCCTGTGCGGTCTTCGCGGGACCAGCTCAACTCGATCGGTACATAGAGTGTTTCGTGTTTGGTTGGTGCCATGGCGCTGTAGACGAACCAGAATGTCGCCATTTCATCCGTGTCCTGACCAGTCATGATAGCTTGCATCGCCGCCCGCTGATCGGCCGAGGCCGAGACGTCGATCACCAATTGCATTTGGCCGTTGCCTTCGTGAATCGGGCCCGGCCAATAGTAGACGCCTGCCGCGCGGATTCCCGCAAGATCGGTGTCTCCGTAGTGGCCGCTTTGGATATCATAAACAACAACCGCTTCGCAGTTGCCATGCGTCGGCAAAACGCTGAATTGGCACGGGCAACCGAAGTTGCAGTTGCAATTGGCCAATTCCTCGGCCTGAAGTTCCCATTCCGTCATAATAGCCCCCCAAGTGTACGGCATGATAAAACCGCGCTACCCCAAGGTTTTGCCTGTGATCCGATGCCTCGTGCATCCCGCCGGAATGCAGCCTTTTGGCTTGCTCCGACCGCAGAACTGTATCACGGAACCGTGATCCCACCAAATCGACACGGTTCGGCCGTCGCGCGTCAGATGGAATTGTGCGGAAAAGACACCGATTCAGGTTGACTCGGCTGTGCGACCGGGTAAAAGCGCACGCTCATAGGAATTCAACCGAAAGGCCCCTGCCTTTTCGGACGCAGGAGATAACCATGGCGAAGCCGACGACAATCAAGATCCGTCTGAACTCGACCGCGGGCACGGGCCACTTCTACGTGACCAAGAAAAACGCGCGTACCATGACCGAGAAAATGACCATTCGTAAATACGATCCGGTCGCTCGGAAACATGTCGAGTACAAGGAAGGCAAGATTAAGTAATCTGCCGTCCCTCTTGGACAGCTTAGAAGGCCTCGTGTTTACGGGGCCTTTTTTCGTTTGAAACTGGTTGGATGGTGGATCTCGGACGACCTTGTGCTGCATCTGTGCCGTTGCAACGGCGCATCAGCCGTAAAGCTATTCGCTACGGCTGCGGGTTGCTTTTTGGAACGCCTTTCTCATACGCTTCAGCTAATCGTTCCAAAATGTTGGCCGTCATGAAAAAAATCTTGTTATCCACAGCTACCGTTCTGGCCCTTGCGGCCTGTGAAGACCCTTACAATCGCTCAGGTGTCGGCTTTACCGGCATTGATGGTGAGCCCCGGACAATTGCGGATGTTCCGGGTGCGGTCGCCTTCCTGCCTGAGGCAACGAACGTACCCGCAGAACTCGCCGTCTTGCCGGCGGTGCCCGTGACGACAAGCGAAACCGATCCGCAGAAAATCGCACGGATCGCGATTGACAATGGCGGCCGCAGTGACGCCAATTCAGTCGTGCTGACCGGTTCAGACACAAACCTGTTCCTTAGCACAGTAAGCGTAAACGGAACGCTGTATGGTGTCTTACGCACCGCGAATAACTCGACCCGTATCGACAACGAAATCGGCGCAGCCTTCGGTCGTAACGCCGAACAGTTCACTGGTTGTTTGCCTGCGGGTAATGTGTTCCGCAAAGGGTCGTCGCAGCGCAGCTCGGGCTTTGCTGTTCCTCTGAACTGCAGCTGATCTTTTCTTTAAGCCGTCTAAGACGAAAGGCCCTCACTGGATGGTGGGGGCCTTTTTTGGTGTACTAAATAGCCCGCGAAAAAAAGGGCGAGCCATTGGCTCGCCCTGAATTGCGTGGTCTGAAGACCGCGTTACTCGCGGTTGCCGAATAACTGCAGCAGGAACATAAACATGTTGATAAAGTCGAGATACAGGCTCAGTGCGCCCATGATCGCTGCTTTACCCAACCATTCCTGATCACCCGAATGGGCCATTTGCAGGTAAGTGGTTTTGATGTTCTGCGTGTCGTATGCGGTCAGTCCAGCGAAGATCAGCACACCGATGACCGAGATTGCAAAGGCCATGGCCGAGGATGCAATGAAGATGTTCACGATCGATGCTACGATCAGACCAATCACGCCCATGATCAGGAACGTGCCCATTGCCGACAGATCTTTCTTGGTCGTGTAGCCATACAGCGACAGCCCCGCAAAGGCGATGGCAGTGATAAGGAAGACCTGAATGATCGACTCGCCGGTAAAGACCAAGAAGATCCAGCTGATCGAAACGCCCATAACGGCTGCGAACAGGTAGAATACCGTCTGCGCAGCTGCTGCCGACATACGGTTGATCCCGGCGCTAAAGCCAAAAACAAAGGCCAGCGGCGCGAACATGATCACCCATCTCAGCGGCGATGAAAACAGGGCGGCACCTAGCGATGTCAGGTATTTGTCAGCGCTCAGTTGCGCCGCTGCCGCCGATGGGTCGGTTGTTGTTGCCAGGCCGGCAATTGCCCAAGCCGCCGCAAATGTTATCAGCATGCCGACGGACATTGTGCCGTAGACTTTATTCATGTGGGCGCGCAGGCCCTCGTCAATCTGGGCAGCGCGCGCGCCGGCCGCCGTCCGGATCGTGTCAAATTGTGCCATAAAAGGGTCTCCCTTCGTTAATTCTTTGCGCGCCCGCAAGAGGGCGGCGTTCCCCGCAAATATCGGCAACTGCGGGCAAGCTTTCAAGGGTTTAGCGCAGGATTCCGGTTAAAACTGACAACAAAAATGGCGACCTGCTGATGCGGATCGCCATTCCAGGAAAAAAGATCAATTTAAAAATCATCTTTGCCAGAATTCCGGCGCATCCCAGATTTTGCGCGAGGCCTCTGCCTCGGCCTGTTCGCGGGTGATTCCGATGTCTTCCAACGCGCGGGCATCCAGCCGAGCCAGGGTGCAGCGCTGGCGATACAAAGACACGGCGTCCAGCAACGTTTTCAAGCCAAACCGGCGGCGCGGTGGACAGGGGTGGTGGAGTGCAACTTGGGTCATAATTTATGTCCTTTCCTCTATTTGCGATGAATATCGCCTGTCTCATCAACTTTCTTGATTTATATGGCGTGGTGTGACACATTTTAAAAATGAATGTTTTTGATCTGATCCATAAGGAATCGTGAAGATGCGAAATCTCGATATTACGACGCTGCGATCCTTCGTGGCTGTAGCCGACCAAGGCGGAGTAACCCGCGCCGCCGGGTTCCTGCATCTGACGCAATCTGCCGTCTCAATGCAGCTGAAGCGTTTGGAAGAGCTTTTGGGTCTGGATCTGCTGGACCGCAGCGGTCGGACCATTGCGCTGACACCCTCGGGCGAACAGCTGTTGGCGTACGCACGGCGAATGGTCGCGTTGAATGATGAGGTGATCTCGAAGCTGACGGACCAAGCCTATGAGGGGGAAGTCGTGCTTGGTGTACCGCATGACATCGTATACCCGGCCATTCCGCGTGTTTTGAAGCAGTTCAATGCAGATTTCCCTCGGGTGCGCATCCAACTGGTGTCGTCTTTCTCATTGCAGCTCAAGGAAATGTTCAAGAAAGGCGAATGTGATTTGATCCTGACAACCGAGGGCGGGGCGGCCGATGGTGCTGAGTCGATCGCAGAATTGCCTTTGCGCTGGGTCGGTGCGCCGAATGGGTCTGCTTGGCGTAAGCGTCCATTGCCCTTGGCCGAGGGGCGCCGGTGCCTTTTCCGACCCAAGGTGATCAGCGCCCTTGATGCACAGGACATTCCCTGGGAACTGACCGTCGACGCCGAAGATGATCGTACAATCGAGGCAACGGTCAGTGCCGACTTGGCTGTAAGCGCGATGCTGGAAGGGACCGAGGCCGCACATCTCGAGCTTATCGACTCCGGCGGTGCTTTGCCCGATCTGCCTGTGCAAATGATCAACTTGTACGGTGGAGAGGCGGGCCGAGGTGATGTGGTCGAGGCCCTGGCTGCTTTGGTCCGTCAAAATTTCCGCATGTTGGTCGGCACGCCCTTGAAGGCGGTCGCGGGGTAGGGGGTTCAGATAGTGATCACGACTTTTCCGGTCGCGGTCCGATCCCGTAGCATCTGCAAACCTCTGGCTGCTTCGGTCAGCGGAAACGTATGACTGATATAAGGTTTTATGCGCCCTTCGGTATGCCACTGGAACAGGGTTTGAAAGCTCTTTTGCACGATTTCCGGGCGGAAGTTCAGATACCCACCGATATAAAAACCTATGACGGTCAGGTTTTTGACCAGCAGATGATTCGCTGGGATTTGCGGGACTTCGCCGCCGGCGAAGCCGATTGGCACTAATCTTCCTTCGGGGTTTGTGGCGCGAAATGCGGCTTTGAACACATCGCCGCCGATTGCATCATAGACGACATCAGCGCCGCCCAGTTCCTTGACCCGCATGCGAAGGTCTTCAGAGCTATCAATCAAGTGATCAGCTCCCGCCTTGCGGGCCACCTCCAACTTTTCAGAGCCACGTGCTTGCGCGATGACGGTAGCCCCCATAAGTTTGCCGATTTCAACCGCAGTTAAGCCAACGCCTCCGGCGGCGCCGGTGACTAAAAGTGTTTCGCCCGGTTGTAGCTGCGCTCTGTGATCCAAAGCCATATGCCCTGTTCCGTAGGCAATCTGGATCGCGGCGGCGTTTTCAAAGCTCATGCTGTCTGGCATCGGGATCGCCCGCGCAGCCTCGAATACACCATACTCGGCTAGCCCACCTTGGCCTGAATAGATGGCGATGCGATCGCCCGGATTAAGGTGCGTGACGTCAGGCCCGCAGCTGTCGACAATCCCAGCGATTTCCATGCCCTGGGTGAATGGGGCCGGAGGCGTGTCCTGATACGTACCCTTTTGCATCAACAGATCGGCAAAATTCAGGCCACAGGCTTTGATGGCAACGCGAATCTGTCCTGGACCGGGCTCGGGTATATCCAGATTGCACAGCCGGGGTTCGGCCCCGGTGGTTTCGATTCTAAAAGCCTGCATCAACTCGCTCCGTGTTTGCGGCATAGATTCGGTTTGTCCTGCCGTTGTCAATTCATTACCGGGCGAGACAACCTAAGGCAGCGCAGGAATTACATAATATTGCAATGCGTGTACGCGTTTATGTCTATTGCGATTGCACAACCGTAAACCATTGTTGGGTAATCTCGATTCAACCCGCTTGAAAAAATCACCAAAAGGCGCAATATTGCGCTATGGTGCTGATTTGGGGGCATGTTCCAAATTAGGGAGTGGTTAAGCGCGACTCGCTAGTGATGCGGTGGTGGTGTACGCCGTGCGTCCCTGGGAGTTGTGTGTAGTAGAGGAGAATACCGATGACCCATCACGTCGATGTCCATGTGGGCAAGCGCGTACGGCATCGCCGTTGGCTGATTGGGATGACTCAACAGCAGCTGGCGCAGCAGGTTGGTATCAAGTTTCAGCAAATCCAGAAGTATGAAACAGGGGCTAACCGAATCAGCGCATCCCGCCTGTGGGACATTGCCGAGGCACTAGATGTTCCGGTCAGCTTTTTCTTTGAAGGTCTGGAAGAGGCCGAAAAAGAAACCGCTGGCAAGAAATCGGTTCCTGCGGATCTGATGGGGGACAAGGAAGCACTGGATCTGGTCCGCTCGTATTATGCGATTCCTGAAAACCAGCGCCGCCGTCTTTTCGAACTGGCTCGGGTTCTCAGCGACGTTGCTTGAATTAGCGGGTTGACTCTGATGCCGGTGATCCTCACGGGTGTCGCATGCAACAGATCTCGCTCAGTGACATAGAAGTAGCACAGGAAATGGCCGACGCCGCGCGCGAGGTCATTCTTCCTTTTTTCCGGAAACCGGATCTGGAAACCTCGAACAAGCTGACTGACGGGTTTGACCCGGTCACTGTCGCGGATCGGGCGGCGGAACAAGCCATGCGGGCGGTTCTGGCGCGTCACCGTCCAGACGATGGCATTTTTGGCGAAGAATATGGGCAGGTCGAGGGTCTCAGCGGTCGAACCTGGGTGTTGGATCCGATCGACGGAACCCGAGGCTTCATCAGTGGTACTCCGACTTGGGGGGTTCTGATTGCCCTCAGCACTCAGGACGGACCCGTCATGGGGGTGATTGATCAGCCCTATATTGGCGAGCGTTTCATAGGGTCGGCGGATACTGCCGAGGTCTCAGGTCCGACTGGTACGCTACCTTTGAAGACGCGCGCGACAGAAACGCTGGATCAAGCCGTTTTGTTTACCACGTTCCCCGAGGTGGGAACTTCGGAAGAACGCGCAGGATTTGAATCCGTAGCGCAGCACGTACGCCTGACACGTTACGGCATGGATTGTTATGCCTACGCGTTGTTGGCAGCGGGGCAGGTCGATCTGGTGATTGAATGCGGCTTGAATGCCTATGATATTCAGGCACCCATCGCAGTGATCGAGGCTGCAGGCGGTATCGTAACTGACTGGCAAGGTGGCCCGGCACATCAGGGTGGACGCGTGCTTGCTGCGGCGAATGCTGACCTGCATGCCAAGGCGCTGGCCATTCTGCACGACGTTTGAAACAGGTTGATGCGGGGGCGATGGTCAGGTAGCGTTCATCCCGCTGGTTCTTGAGCCCGTTTTCCGCCAGCCATCGCACTCCATGCATGAAACGGGCATGTGCAAGGAGGGCGAAGTGACAGAATTCCTTATCAAAAACGCAGATTCAATCCTGACCATGGATGACGCGCGCCGTGAACTGGCGGGTGCGGATATCTTGGTCCGGGGCGGTCAGATTGCTGCGATTGGCCAAGGGCTGACAACGCTGGGGGACGTGCACGATGCAGCCGGATGCGTCGTCACGCCGGGTCTGGTTAACACGCACCACCACCTCTATCAGACCCTTACGCGTGCTGTCCCCAATGGGCAGAATGCATTGCTGTTTCGGTGGTTGCAGACGCTCTACCCGATCTGGTCACGATTTGGGCCGGAAGAGATGTTTGTCTCGGCACAGATCGGGCTGGCCGAGCTTGCTTTGTCGGGCTGCACCCTGAGTTCTGATCACCTGTATCTTTACCCCAACGGCGCAAGATTGGACGATACCATAGCGGCGGCGGCCGAGATTGGCCTGCGTTTTCACCCGACCCGAGGCGCGATGAGCATTGGCGAAAGCGACGGGGGCTTGCCACCGGACGCGTTGGTTGAAAAGGAACAGGCAATCCTAGACGACATGATCCGCGTGGTGGACGCCTTCCATGATCCGTCCGAAGGCGCAATGTGCCGCGTCGGGCTGGCCCCCTGTTCGCCGTTCTCGGTCAGCCGCGACTTGATGCGGGATACAGCTGTTCTGGCGCGGGACAAGGGCGTGATGCTACACACCCATTTGGCCGAGAATGACGAGGATATCGCCTATTCTCAGGCGCAATTCGGCTGCCGTCCGGGGCAATATGCCGAGGATCTGGGCTGGACGGGTTCGGACGTCTGGCACGCCCATTGCGTTAAGCTGGACGGGGCCGAGATTGACCTGTTCGCCCGCACGCAAACCGGCGTCGCCCATTGCCCCTGTTCGAATTGCCGTCTGGGGTCTGGGATCGCCCCGGTCCGGGCGATGCGGGATCGCGGCGTTCCGGTGGGTCTGGGCGCGGACGGCTCGGCCAGCAATGACAATGGCAGCCTGATCCTTGAAGCCCGGCAAACCATGCTGCTGCAACGGGTCGCAAACGGAGCCGATGCGATGTCTTCCCGCGAGGCACTGGAAATCGCCACGCGCGGCGGTGCGGATGTGCTGAACCGCCCTGATTGTGGCCGGCTAGAGCCCGGAAAACGCGCCGACATTGCCATCTGGGACACGCGTGGCATCGAAAGCGCAGGCAGCTGGGACAAGGCTGCGCTGTTGTTGTCCGGTCCGATGAAGGTCAAACACCTGTTCGTCGAAGGCCGCCAAATCGTGCGCGACGGGCAGATCACAACGCTGGACCTGCCTAAAATCATCGAAACCCAAAACCGCCTAGCCCGCGCGTTGGCGGACTAGGTACGGATCCGCTTTTCATCTGACCAAAAATATCCCCGCCGGAGGCATGGGCCGCAGGCCCATCAAATTGAAACAGCCCGTCCCCCGACCCAGACCTCTGCTATGGCGCGGTCGTCACCCATCATGATGGTTGGAAAGATCGCCTCCCAAATATCGTCCGCACAAGCTTCGCGCTGGGCGATAGCAGGGGTTGAGGCCAAATCGAGCACAACCAGATCCGCTTCCATACCCGGCTCAACGTTTCCGATCCGGTCGTCTAGCCGCAGCGACCGCGCCGATCCCACGGTGCCCAACCACAACAGCTGCGCCGCGTGCAGGGGCGCGCCGCGCAGCTGGCCGATCTCATAGGCCGAGGCCATCGTGTGCAGCATTGAAAAGCTCGACCCGCCGCCCGTATCCGTGGCCAGCCCTACCCGGTGCCCGTCGCGCATCAACCCGGTCATGTCGAACAGACCCGAGCCAATGAACGTATTCGAGGTCGGGCAATGGATCAGCGCCGCGTCCACCTCGCGCAGACGATCCCGTTCGCGCGTCTCCAAATGGATGACATGGCCGTAGACGCCATGCGATCCCAGCAGGCCGAATTTCTCGTAGGTATCCAGATAATCCCGCGCCTCGGGGAACAGCTCGCGGACCCATGTGATCTCATCGGTCTGCTCGCTCAGATGGGTCTGCATCAGGCAATGAGGATGCTCGGCCCAAAGCGCGCCCATGGCCTCAAGCTGTTCAGGGGTCGAGGTGGGTGAAAAGCGCGGCGTGATGGCATATGACAACCGGTCGATGCCGTGCCATTTCTCCAACAGCGCCTGCGACTGGTCATAGGCGGTCTGCGCCGTGTCCCGCAGCCCCTCGGGCGCGTTGCGATCCATACAGGTTTTCCCCGCGACCACCCGCTGATTGCGGGCCTGGGCTGCGGTGAAAACCGCGTCCACACTTTCGGGATGAATCGTGCAAAAGCTGCACATGGTGGTGGTGCCGTGTGCCGCCGTCAGGTCCAAATAGCGGTTGGCAATCTCGGCGGCATAGGTCGGGTCGCCGAACTTCATCTCTTCGGGGAAGGTATAGGTGTTCAGCCAGTCGATCAGGCGTTTGCCCCAGCTGGCGATCATCGCCGTCTGCGGGTAATGCACATGCGCATCCACGAACCCTGCCATGATCACGTGCTGTCCGTGATCGACGACCGCCGCCTCAGGGTGATCTGCGCGCAGGCGAGTGGCCTCCCCAACGCCGGCAATGCGGTCGCCGTCGATCAGAACCGCCTCGCTGATTTTCGCCGCATCAGTGGGGTTGCCGTCAAAGGGCGAGCCCTCAAAGCTCAGCACACGGCCTTTCAGCAGCGTTTTTTGCGCCATTTTTTGTCATCTCCGCCTGTATGGGGTGTGGAAACACCATAGGGCGGCGAAACTTGTCGGTAAATCGCCGCATTGTCATTGTTTTCCGGTAGCTGCTTCTTCTAATTAGAGGCCAATGACCAGAACACGGGGGCAGACATGACCACAGGCTTTGATGAACCCGTAACCGAGTCAACCAGCGATGAGGACGTCTATGCGCTGGACCGGCGGACCGTGGCGGCCATTCTTTACGCGGTTGACGTAGATGACCGCGACAAGCTGGTCGAACTGATGGAGCCGCTGCACGCCGCCGACATCGCCGACTTGCTGGAACAGATCAACCCTTACGACCGTGCCCGCCTGATCCGGCTTTATGACAAAGAATTCGACGGCGACATCCTGTCTGAACTGGATGAGGCGATCCGTGAAGAGGTGATCGGCGTCCTGCGCCCGGACGTTCTGGCCGACGCTGTGCGCGACATGGAAAGCGATGATGTGGTCGACCTTCTGGAAGACCTCGAAGAGCCTCAGCAGGAAGCCATTCTTGACGTACTGGAGGATTCCGAACGTGTCGCTGCCGAGCAGGCGCTGTCCTACCCCGAGAACTCGGCCGGTCGCCTCATGCAGCGCGAGGTGGTCATGGCCCCCGAGCATTGGTCGGTAGGGCAGGCCATCGACTTCATGCGCGCCAACGATGATCTGCCCGAGCAGTTCTATCACGTGGTGCTGGTCGACCCGCGCCTCAAGCCGGTGGCGCAGGTGACTTTGGGCAAGCTGATGGCGACGCGGCGTGAGGTTCCTCTGCATGACATCGCCGAAGAAGAGTTTCACACCATCCCCGTGGATCAGGACGAGGAAGACGTGGCTTATGCGTTCAACCAATACCACCTGATCTCGGCCCCGGTGGTGGATGGCGACGGGCGGTTGGTCGGTGTGATCACCATCGACGACGCCATGGTCGTGCTGGATGAAGAACACGAGGAAGATATCCTGCGTCTCGCTGGGGTCAGTGACGAAAGCTCGATCTCGGACAGTGTGGCGGCGACCAGCAAGCGGCGTCTGCCGTGGCTGGCCGTGAACCTGTGTACGGCTATTTGTGCCTCGTTGGTGATTTCGCAGTTCGAGGCGGCGATTGATCAACTGGTGGCGCTGGCCATTCTGATGCCGATTGTGGCCTCGATGGGCGGCAATGCGGGCACGCAGTCGCTGACCGTGGCGGTACGGGCGCTGGCCACGCGCGACTTGACGGCGGCAAACGTGATGCGGGTGATCCGGCGGGAATTGCTGGTGGGGATGCTGAACGGGCTGTGTTTTGCCGTCGTGCTGGGCACAGTGGGGATGATGTGGTTCGATTCTCCGATGCTGGGTGTCGTGATCGGGTCGGCCTTGGTCGTGAACATGGTCATCGCGGGCTTTGCAGGTACGGTAGTACCGGTCGTGCTGGACCGTCTGGGCGTTGACCCTGCGCTGGCGTCGGGGACTTTTGTGACCACCACCACGGATGTCATGGGGTTCTTCATCTTTCTGGGGCTTGCCAGCGTGGTGCTACTGTGACCGATCTGACCGAAATCAAAGCCGCCGCGCGTAAGGCGGCTTTTGCGCGCCGCAAGGCCGCGTTTGACGCGCGGCTGCCCGGTGCGGCCGGACGTTTATCCGAAGTGCTGGCTGGGTACCGGGGCGTACCGATCTCGGGCTATATGCCCATCCGCACCGAGATTGATCCACTGCCCGCTATGGCCGAGGCTTCGGCCTATGGCCCGGTCGGCGTGCCTGTCATTCAAGCCGCCGCGCAGCCGCTAAAGTTTTCCCGCTGGACGCCCGAGGGCGCACTGAAAGACGGCCCGTTCGGCGCCAAAGTGCCCGAGGTCGACGACTATTTCGACCCCGAGATACTAATCGTGCCGCTGGTGGCGTTTGATGCACAAGGCGGGCGTCTGGGCTATGGGGGCGGGTTTTATGACCGCACGCTGGAAGGGCTGCGCGCCCAACGCCCGACGCTGGCCATCGGGTTCGCCTTTGATGCTCAAGAAGCGGAAGGGCTGCCGCTGGAACCGACAGATCAACCGCTGGATATGGTGATCACCGAAAGCCGGGTTCTGACGTTTTAAGTTAGCCCATGTTTTCTGCGCGGAAGAACTCCCACGCGTCTTGTTTTGACCCGTCGGGCAGGGTGCAGGTTCCGGTCTGTCCCTCGGCGCCGTCCACGATATCATATGTGCCGCCTTTTTCGACGCAGAACGTAGCCGCAGGATTGGCCAGTCCGACCTCAGGCCCAGGGGTGGGGTCACAGGCAGCCAACGGGGTAAGTAAAGCGGCCGAGAGAATGTAGCGGGTCATGAATGTCTCCTGATGCAATATGTTTCCCTGCGTTATGGCGGCAGTTTAACCACTTGTGCTTGGCCGAGGCCACACTTAGGACGGTTCGTATGAGAATATTGTTTCTGGGTGACGTTATGGGCCGTGCAGGACGCGCGGCCATTCAACAACATTTGCCACGTCTGCGCGATGAATGGCGGCTGGATTTTGTTGTGGTCAATGGCGAGAACGCTTCGAACGGGATGGGGCTAACCGGCGATCACGCCAAGCTGCTGCTGGATGCGGGGGCCGATTGCCTGACGCTGGGCGATCATGCGTTCGACCAGAAAGACATGCTGCAATTCATCGAGAAAGAGCCACGCGTCGTGCGCCCCGTAAACTTCGCCAAGGGGGCGCCCGGGCGGGGGCATCGTTTGTTCAACGCGCCGGGGGGGCGCAAGGTGCTGGTGGTGCAGGTGCTGGGGCAAGTCTTTATGAAGCGGCCCTTTGACGATCCGTTCTCGGGTGTTGAGCCGATCCTGAAGTCCCACCCGCGCGGCGGGCAGGCGAATGCGATCATTGTCGATATGCATTGCGAGGCGACGTCGGAAAAGATGGCGATGGGCCATTATTGCGACAAGCGCGCCAGCCTTGTGGTCGGCACGCACACCCATGTGCCTACAAGTGACGCGCAGATTCTGCCCGGCGGGACGGCCTATCTGACCGATGCGGGGATGTGCGGCGACTACGACTCGGTCATAGGTATGGATAAGGTCGAGCCGATGCGCCGCTTTATCACCGGGATGCCCAAGGCGCGGTTCACCCCCGCCAATGGCGAGGCCACCTTAAGCGGCGTGTTTGTCGAGACTGATGATCGCGACGGGCAGGCAAAATCTGTGCATATGGTGCGTGTTGGCGGGCGATTGCAGCAGGCGGGGCCGCAGTAAGGCTTGCTCTGTCTCGCGCAATGCGTGAAACTGACCGCCGGGCCAGAGGTCGGACACAACAGGAATGCAATTCATCCAACTGACAGAGACGGGCAGCGCGATACTGGCGCTGATGGTTGTCGCGGGCATGTTCATCATGTTCCTGCGCGAGATCTACCCAACTGAAGTGGTGGCTATTGGCGGCGTGGCCGTCATGCTGCTGACCGGTATCTTGCCTTACCAAAGCGCGCTGGCCGTGCTGTCCAACCCCGCGCCGTGGACCATTGCAGCGATGTTCATCATCATGGGGGCGCTTGTGCGTACCGGCGCGCTGGATGCGTTTACCTCCACCGCGCAAAAGCAGGCGCAGGTGAACCCGCGCTTTGCTATCGGTCTTCTGATGGCTTTTGTCGTTTTGGCCTCGGCCGTGGTGTCGAATACGCCCGTGGTCGTGGTGATGATCCCGGTCTTTGTGCAGATTGCGCGGACGCTGAACGTGCCGGCCTCAAAGCTGCTGATCCCGCTTAGCTATGCGGCGATTCTGGGCGGGACGCTGACCTTGATCGGCACGTCGACCAACCTGTTGGTGGATGGTGTGGCCCGGTCGCAGGGCATGGCCCCGTTTACCATCTTCGAGGTCACGCCATTGGGCATCGCACTAGTGATCTACGGCATGGTCTATCTGCGGTTCATTGCGCCGCGCCTGCTACCGGATCGCGACAGCATGGCTTCACTTCTAAGCGACCGCTCGAAGATGAAGTTCTTTACCGAGGCAGTTATTCCCCCAGAAAGCAACCTGATCGGGCGCGAAGTGACAGGAGTGCAGCTGTTCAAACGTCCCGGCGTGCGTCTGATCGACGTGGTTAGGGGCGATGAATCGTTGCGTCGCAACCTCAAGGGCGTTGAGCTTAAGCTGGGTGACCGCGTGGTTTTGCGCACCGAGATGACCGAGTTGCTGAGCCTTCAGAGCAACAAGGAATTGAAGCGCGTCGATCAGGTTTCGGCGGTCGAAACCAAGACGGTCGAAGTTTTGATCACCCCCGGTTGCCGAATGGTGGGCAGAACTCTGGGCGCGATGCGTCTGCGTCGGCGCTATGGTGTGTATGTGCTGGCTGTGCATCGCCGGAACCAGAATATCGGACGGCAGTTGGATGATCTGGTTGTGCGCGTGGGGGATACGCTGCTGTTGGAAGGCTCGCCTGAGGATGTTCAGAAACTGGCCGCAGATATGGATATGGTAGACGTCTCGCAGCCTTCGGCTCGGGCTTTCCGTCGCAGTCACGCGCCTATTGCGATCGGGTCACTTGTTGGCATAGTCGTGCTGGCGGCGCTTGGCGTTGCTCCGATCCTGCTGTTGTCGATCATCGCGGTTGCGGTGGTGTTGCTGACGCGCTGCATCGACGCGGATGAGGCGTTTTCCTTTATCGAAGGCCGTCTGCTGGCGCTGATTTTCTCGATGCTGGCGATTGGCGCAGCGCTGGATAAATCTGGTGCGGTGTCCCTGATTGTCGAAGCGGTTGCGCCCGGCTTAAGCTCTCTACCGCCCTTCCTGATCATTTGGGCCGTGTACCTGCTGACCTCGGTGTTGACCGAGCTTGTGTCAAATAACGCGGTGGCCGTGGTCGTGACGCCGATTGCCATCGGTCTGGCGCAGGCGGTGGGCATTGATGCGCGCCCGCTCGTGGTGGCGGTTATGGTGGCGGCCTCGGCCTCGTTTGCGACGCCAATCGGGTATCAGACCAACATGATGGTCTACGGCCCCGGCGGTTATCGGTTCACCGATTTTCTGAAGGTGGGTGTGCCGTTGAACCTGACCGTGGGGCTTCTGGCGTCGCTACTGATTCCGCTGATCTGGCCGCTGTAGCGACGGCACGTAATTGCCGAATAAAATGCCGGGGGCTTGTAAACGCTGATCAAGTCACGATCTTTTTATCAAATAGGAATGTGAAAGGATTGGAACATGCCTTTTCCGAAGCTCGGCCAGGCCATCGTCGTTGGCGCAGTTGCGCTGACCATTCTGGGAAGTCAAAGCCATGCGGGCACCGTTACCGGGACCGCCACATATCGCGAGCGGATCGCAGTGCTTCCGGACGCGACTCTTTACGTCGAACTGCAGGATATTTCTCTGGCTGATGCGCCTGCAGTGACGCTTGCGTCTCAGCGCTATGCGTTGACCAGTGTCCCTGCCGACTACCAGCTGACCTATGATGACGCGCTGATTCAAGATGGCCGGACATATGCCGTCCGAGGCTCAATCTACCATGGCAACAAACTGCTGTTCACAACAGATACGGTGAACCCAGTGCTGACGCGAGGAGCCGGGGATACGGCAGATCTTTTGTTGGTGAAGGTGCCTTCGCAACCAGCCGCAAGTCTGGATGGCACCAACTGGACAGCAATCGGCATTAACGGAGAAGTGGTGGACGCGAAACGCCCGCCTCAGATTACCTTTGCGCAGGGCGGCGCGTTCGGCGGTACCGGCGGGTGCAACAGGTTCTCGGGCCAGGCCGAAATCAGTGGTGACAGCCTGAATTTCCCTGACAACATGGCTGCGACCCTGATGGCATGCCCGCCCGAGCTTGAAGAGGTCGAAGATCAATTCCTTGCCGCGCTCCAGACTGTGACCCGCTATGCAATGGCCGGAGACAGCCTTGTGCTGTTGGACGCGGCAGGAGAGCCCGTTCTGAAATTCGTCCGCGCGCAGTAATCAGGCCACAGCGCGCGAGCGTCCCGCATTGCGGCCCGAGAAGATGCAACCGCCCAGAAACGTGCCCTCCAGCGCGTTGTATCCGTGGTATCCACCGCCGCCAAAGCCCGCAACTTCTCCGGCCGCGAACAGGCCGGGGACGACCTGACCATCCGTACCGATCATTTGGCTGTCGAGGTTGGTCTGCAGCCCGCCCAACGTCTTGCGCGTCAGAACGTGCAGTTTGACCGCGATCAGCGGACCGTTGTTCGGATCAAGGAACTTATGCGGCTTGGCGGTGCGGATCAGCCGGTCGCCACGATAGTTGCGCGCGGCCAGAATGGCAGCCATCTGGGCATCTTTGGTGAAGGGGTTATCAACCTGTGAATCCCGCGCTTCGATCTGGGCGCGCAGATGGTCCTCGTCGATTGGGGCCTCCCCCATCTGGTTCATGCCACGCACCAACTCGCTGAGCGTATTGGCGACAATGAAATCCTCGCCATGCTGTTTGAACGCCTCGACCGGGGCAGTGGCTTTTGATCCGGTCAGTATCCGCTGCAACAGCACTTCGCGCCAACCGCCTTCGGTCATGTCGGGGTTCTGTTCGGACCCTGACAGGGCGAATTCCTTCTTTATCACCTTCTGGGTCAGCACGAACCAGCTGTATTCATAGCCGGTTTTCAGGATTTCCTTTAGCGTACCCAGCGTGTCAAACCCCGGTAAACAGGGCGGCTTCATCCGGTTGCCGGTCGCGTCAAACCACATAGAGCTTGGTCCGGGAAGGATGCGGATGCCATGCGATGGCCAGATCGGATCCCAGTTCCGCACGCCTTCGGTGTAGTGCCACATCCTATCGCCATTGATCACGTGACCGCCTGCTTTCTCGCTGATGGCAATCATACGGCCATCAACGTGAAAGGGGACACCTGCGACCATGTCCTTTGGCGGCTCTCCCAGCCGTTCACGGGGCCAGTTCTTACGTACCATCTCGAAATTGCCGCCAATCCCGCCGGAACTTACGATGATCGAGGGCGCGTAGACCTCGAACTCACCCACTTCGTCGCGGTTGGTCTTGGCCCCGTGCTGGGCGGTGTCATCGGCCAGAACCTCGCCCGAGACACCCTTGGCGCAGCCGTTCTGCATAATGATATGGCTGACCTGATGGCGGAACTTCATCTGGATCAGCCCGTTATCCACATGTTCGCGCACGCGGCGGATAAAATGTTCCAATACGCCCGGCCCGGTGCCCCATGTGATGTGGAACCGCGGGACCGAGTTGCCATGCCCATCCGCATAAGACCCGCCGCGCTCAGCCCAGCCGACCACAGGGAACCAGCGCAGGCCCATATCGTGCAGCCAAGGGCGCATCTCACCTGCGGCGAATTCCACATAAGCCTCGGCCCATTTGCGCGGCCATGCGTCCTCATCCCGGTGGAACTGCGCGCTGCCCATCCAATCGCGCAAGGCCAGGTCGTGGCTGTCGCGGATACCCATGCGGCGCTGTTCCGGGGTGTCGATCATGAACAGCCCGCCAAGGCTCCAGAATGCTTGCCCGCCCAGAAAATGCGCCGGTTCCTGATCGACGATGATGACCTTTTTACCCCGGTCGCCCAGCTCGGCAGCGGCAGCCAGCCCCGCCAGACCGGCCCCAACGACGATGGCATCTGCTGTGTTATTGGTCATGCGACGTCCTTTCGGCGGAACCATAGGAGGAAGGGCACGGCCACGACATACATCGTGATCCCGTAAACGGCCGACGGAAGGGCCAGCGGGCTAAATCCGCTTTCGGTGCCAGTGATCAGCGCGGCCAGCGTGATGCCAAGGGTCGAGTTCTGAATGCCGGTTTCGATTGAGACGGTCTTAGCCTCATCCCATGACAAGTTCGCGGCTTTGGCAATCCCCAGACCGATCAGCAGTAGTGCAATGTTCAGGGTGATCAGGCTGCCGCCCATGATCCCGAGATTTTCGGTGAATGTCTGCCAATTGGCGGCCAATGCAGCCAGAACCACGAGCACGAACAAGACCGTTGCCAACTTGGACAAGCCGCTCTCGATCCGGTTTGCAAATCCAGTTGCGAAATGGCGGATGCCAATACCGATTGCGACGGGCAGGGTGGTGATCAGGAACATGGCGATTGCCAGTCCGGTGATCGAGACCTCGGGGGCGTCGGCCCCCATGAAATGCGCGATCGACCACGCAGCCAGAAACGGCACTGTCAGCATCGACAACAGGCTGATCACTGCCGTCAGGCTGACCGACAGGGCCACGTCCCCCTTGGCCAGTTTGGAAAGGATATTGCTAGTCACACCGCCGGGGCAGAAGCTGAGGATCATAAACCCCACCGCAATTTCGGGCGGCAGCGCGAACAGTTTGACTGTGGCAAAGGCCGCTATTGGCAGCAGCACGACCTGACACAGCGCGCCGATAGCAAAGGGGTAGCCGCGTGTCAGGACGCGGCGAAAATCTGCAATCTCAAGTCCTACGCCCAGAGATAGCATGATAATGGCCAGCGACAGGGGCAGGCCGACAGAAATGAGTAGATCCAAGAACAACTCCTCCCAAAGCCGTTCCGGTCAGCCTATGCGAGCGGTCCGCAATTGCGCAACCGCGCCGTTGGGTCAGCCATAGCGTTCCGCAAAACGGCGCAGGATCAGTGCCGGCTGGGTGACGTCGGCCGCGTGGCAGATGTCGATCAGGCGCTGGGCATCCTCTGGTGGAAAATAGCCGTGATGCTTGTAGATATTGATGCGTTCCTCAAAGTCCTTTGCCTCGGCCTCGGGATGGAACTGCGTCGCATAGACGTTCTGGCCGAAACGGATCATCTGAAACGGGCAGGGGTCAGAAGCCAGCAAGTGCACGCATCCTTCGGGCAGTGCCTGAACCGCCTCTTTGTGGCCGACAAACGCGTCGAAAGTTACGGGCAGCCCTACTGTTAGCTGGTCCTGCATACCGTCCTCGGTCACGTGGCAGGCCGAAGGCCCGACGGGTTCACCGTATTTTTCTTTACTGACCGCCCCGCCAAGGTGGGCGGCCAGAATGCCTAAGCCATAGCAACACCCCATGAAGGGATGGTCCTGCGCAGTAATCTGCGGCATCAATCCCATGATCGACGCCTCGACGCGGGCATCTACGTCAGATTTCGTTGCGGGATCATCGCTGACGCAGCCGGGGCCTCCGCCGACGATCACGCCTGCGTAATCGGTTACGTCGAGCCCCTCAGGCAGATTTTCGCAATCCAGACGGATGCGATGCGTTCGCTCGGGCGTTAGCCCGGTTTTGTCCAGGATCGAGGCATACTCAGCATCCGAGGCGTCCGTCTCAGGGCGCAATTGCAGGATCAGAAATCGTTTCATAAGCAGCCTTTATCCGTCACAGCGGCCAGAACACAAGGATCGAGGGGACTGAAACGGCGATGATCAGAACCTCCAACGGCAGTCCCATGCGCCAGTAATCGCCAAAGCGATAGCCGCCGGGGCCAAGCACCAGCGTGTTGTTCTTGTGCCCGATGGGCGTCAGGAACGCGGCCGAGGCCGCCACGGCCACCGTCATCAGGAACGGATCGGGCGAGACCTCCAGCGTGCGCGCCATCTGGATGCCCACAGGAGCGGCGACGATGGCGGTGGCGGTGTTGTTCAGCACATCCGACAAGGTCATCGTGACCACCATCAGCACCGTCAGAATGGCCCATGCAGGCAGGCCGTTGGTCAGCTGGATCAGAGCATTCGCAATCAGTTCTGTTCCGCCCGAGGTCTCGAGCGCGCTGCCCAACGGGATCATCGAGCCCAGCAGTACCACGACGGGCCATTCGATATGGTTGTAGATATCGGTGATGGGCATGATCTTGGTCAGCACATAGGCGACCACAACCAGACCCAGCGCAACGGGCAGGTAAATCAGCCCGATACTGGCGGCCAGAACAGCCGCACCGAACAGGCCAATGGCCAGCCACGCCTTGTCATTCTCGGTGACGTTCAGGCCGCGCTGCGCCAGAGGCAAACAGCCCAGCCACTCGGTCACATCCGCACTGCGGTCACGAGGGCAGAGCAGCAGCAGGATATCGCCCGCCTCAACCTCGGTCTTGCGGACTTGTTCGGTGATCTGACGACCCTGGCGCGAGATGCCCATCAGCACTGTGCTTTGTCGCCATGCCAGCCCCAACCCTTGGGCGGTGCGCCCGGCGATACGGGCGTTTTCGGTGGCGACGACCTCGATCACTTCCAAGCCGTCACCCTCGGCGGTCAGCAATTCCTGCCGTCGCGTGTCAGAGAAATCAAGGTTCAGCGCCGAGCGGAATTCGTCCAGCGCCTCGGGTCTGGCCTCCAGCACCAGCGCATCGCCCGCGTGCAGGGTGGCATGGGCTGAGCGCCCGTAGCGACGCTTGCCGTCGCGGATCAGGCCGATGATGGCGACGTCGGATTTCTCGGCCACCTCGTACAACTCGCTGACGCGCTTGCCGATCTGAGGGGATTCCGGCGGGATGGTCAGCTCGGCGATGTATTCGGCCAGCGCCTCAGAGCTTTCGGTTTGCGGCCCGCGATCGGGGATGAACCGCCATCCGATCAGCGCGACAAAAGCCAGACCGGCAATGGCTGCGATCCCGCCCACGGGGGCGAAATCGAACATATGGAACGGCTCACCCAGAGTTTCGGCTCGGATCGAGGCGATGATGATGTTGGGTGGCGTACCGATCAGCGTGACCATGCCACCCAGAATGGTAGCGAAACTCAACGGCATGAGTGACAGGCCCACAGACCGTCCGGCCTTGCGTGCGGTCTGGATATCGACCGGCATCAAAAGCGCAAGCGCCGCCACGTTGTTCATGAAGGCCGACAGGACCGCTCCGATCCCGCCCATCAGCGCAATGTGCGCGCCCAGCCCGCGCGAGGCATCGACCAGCGAGCGCGTAATCAGGAATACCGCGCCCGAGCGCACCAGCCCGGCAGACACAACCAGAACCAGCGCCACGATGATGGTTGCGGGATGGCCGAACCCGGCGAATGCGTTGTCCACGGGCACAACGCCCAGCACAACACTAATCATCAACGCCGAAAAGGCAACAAGATCATATCGGAATCGCCCCCATAGCAGCATTCCAAAAACTGTGGCGAAAAGGGCAAAAAGAATAATTTGATCACTTGTCATGTCGCCACCATACCCGCGACGGGATATCGGGCAAGCCGCTCTCTTGATCCTGCCCCCCGCAAACGTCTATATGAGCGCCGAACACGCAAACATGATGACGAGGACGCACTATGGCAGGCCACTCCAAATGGGCCAACATCCAGCACCGCAAGGGACGTCAGGACGCCGCGCGGTCCAAACTGTTTTCCAAACTGTCGAAAGAGATCACCGTGGCCGCCAAAATGGGCGATCCCGATCCCGACAAGAACCCGCGCCTGCGTCTGGCGGTGAAAGAGGCCAAGTCGAATTCGGTCCCCAAGGACGTGATCGACCGCGCTATCAAGAAATCGGTGGCCGGTGAAGGCGACGAATACGAAGAAATCCGGTACGAGGGCTATGGCCCGAACGGTGTCGCCGTGATCGTCGAGACGATGACCGACAACCGCAACCGGACCGCCTCAACCGTGCGCTCGACCTTTTCGAAGAACGGCGGCAATCTGGGCGAGACCGGTTCGGTCGGGTTCATGTTCGACCGCAAGGGAGAGGTTGTCTATCAGGCGGACGCTGGCGATGCAGACACGATCTTCGAGGCCGCGATCGAGGCGGGTGCCGAAGATGTCGAAAGCTCGGAAGACGGTCACATCATATGGTGCGCCGATACGGATCTGAACGACGTATCCAACGCGCTGGAAGAGACCTTGGGCGAATCCGAATCCACCAAGCTGGTCTGGAAACCCATGACCACGACCGAGCTGGGTCTGGAAGATATGCAAAAGCTGATGAAGCTGGTCGATGCGCTGGAAGACGATGACGACGTACAGCGCGTAACGACCAATTTCGAAGCGACGGATGAGGTCATGGCTCAGCTGTGATCCTGTCGTTAATCGATCAGGAAAACCCGGCCTCTGGTCGGGTTTTTTTATGCGCCTTTTCAGTGTGCTTGGCGGAATGCGTTAAACTCGGTAAGCTGTTCGTAAAACAGCAATGAGAGCATGACGGACAGTCCCCCGATCCCTGCGAAACGAAACCTGCCTGTGTTGACCGGGCAAAGCATCCTGTCGCAAATCGCTTGGACGCTTGGCAGCCCCTCTATCGTGCTGCCGTTTCTTGCTGTCTCGCTGGAATTGCCGATGTTCATAGCGGGCGCGCTGGTCTCGGTTCGCATGGTGGGCAGCGTGATTGCGGATGTGTTCCTAGCGCGTTCGATTTCGGCTCACGACCGCAAGAAACGCGGCATTGCGCTGACCGAAGTCGCGGTTGGCCTCTGCCTTCTGATCGCACTGGGGGTAGCGACGACGGGTTATGTGCCACTGATCGCGGCGGCGTTTGTCCTTGTTTTCTTCATCATCGGGTTGGTCGATGAGACGCAGATGCTCATGTATACCGATCTTCTAGGCGATCACGTTCAATCCAAATCCCGCATGATCATGCGCTATCTGCAACTAGGGGTCGGAGGGCTTGGCGCCATCGGTCTGGCGCTTTTAGTGCATGAGATCGTTAAAGAAAACCCACCTTTCTCGCGCCATTCAGCAATCATCTTCGTGTCCGTGGGCTTTTTTGTCCTGTCGGGCCTGGCCATTCTGGCGATGTTCGAAGGCGCGAGCGGTGATGAAAGCACCCGCGATGCCGCGCCCGGGCCGAAACGCAAATTCATCACGTATTTCACCGACATCACCGCGATGTTCAATGAGCCGTGGTTCCGGCGTTACATGATCATGCGCTTGCCTCTGGTCGCGGCCACGCTTTCAGTGCCCTTTTTCGCCCTGATCGCGGCTGAGGCGCACCATGCCTCGGCCAAGGGTCTGACAGCAATGATCGTTTCCTCGGCGTCTGGATATCTGGTTTCCGCTCCGTTGTGGCAGGTGGTGAACATGAAGTCTCATAGGGCGGTCATGGTGACGGGGAACCTTATGGTCGTCATCACTGGGACGGTGCTTTTGACCTTTCATTTCTTGCACTTGGATCATGATGTTCATCTTCACGCCATCGCGCTGTTTATCGTGACGGTGGCCGTGACCGGCATCAGCAGCGCACGAAAACTGTATTATCTGGACGTGGCCCCAAAGGATCAGCGGGTCAAAGGTGCGGCAGCGATTAAGAGCGTCAGCCGCCTGGTCGCGGTTATTCTTTCCGCCGCGCTGGCCGCGGTGGCGCATATGCACGAGGTCGCCTGGGCCATTGCCTTTATCGTTGTGGTGGCCGTATTCGCGGCGTTTGCCTGCTATCGCCTGGTTTTGCCGGTGGCGGAAAGCTCGGCTTCGGCTTGACCTATGCCGGCTGCAAGGCCCTGTTTACGCTGCGTTTCACCGCTTGGGTCAACGGGTGCAGCGCCGGGGCCAGAATGCGCCCGACTTGCCATGTCAGGGGAACATCGTAAGGCGCATCCGGAAGCAACTGGGACAGGCTGCCATCGCGCAACGCTGGCTTCACAAGGCTTTCGGGGTTCATCCCCCATCCCAGCCCGGCAATCGCGGCTTCGACAAATCCATGCGAAGAAGCCAGATAGTGAGAGGGTGGCGAAAGGCGCCGCCCGGTTTGTTGAGTGATCCAGGCCCTTTGCAGGCCGTCTTTACGGTTAAATGTCAGGTTTGGCGCTTGGCCAAGACTGTCGATGTTTACCCCTTTTGGAAACCACCTTTGCATGAATGCCGGACTTGCTGTCGCCAAGTACCTTAACGACCCGAGCGCGATTGCATCACAGCCCGCGACAGGTTGACCTCCGATAGTGACGGCTGCGCTGACCTCTCCGCGCTTTAACCAGTCAGCGGAATAATCCTGATCGTCGATCACAAGATCAAACAGCATGTCGTCCACCTGCGCCATGGCGTCGATAAACCATGTTGCCAGCACGTCGGCAGGCACTGCGATCCGAACGCGCGTAGGGTTCGTGTTTTGGTCCAGCGTCAATTCACGTGCCAGTTGGGCCTCTAGCAATCCGATGTCCTCGGCGTGTTGGGCGATGCGCAGACCCGCCGGGGTGGCAGTGCAGGGTGTGCCGCGAAGGATCAAGGCGGCACCGACCCGGTCCTCTAACGCTTTAATTCGCTGGGAAATAGCGGAAGGTGTGACCGATAGCTCGGACGCGGCGGCCTCAAAGCTGCCATGACGCAGAATGGCAGACAAAGCGGACAGGTGATTGGGGTCGAGCAGCATTAGTAAAACTTAATCGGGCTAAACATCTTTAATTTGATAGACAGCCTTGGGCATCGTAGTCAACTGGCCAACAGCTTAAGGAGTTCTCATGCCCACGTCTCTGATTGCCGGTTTTGCGCTCGGCTTTAGCCTGATCCTTGCTATTGGGGCGCAGAATGCTTTTGTTTTGAGACAGGGCTTGCGGCGCGAGCATGTATTTCCCCTGTGTCTAACCTGCGCGGTGTCGGATGCGATCCTGATCGCAGCGGGTGTGGCCGGTTTCGGATCGCTGGCGCAGATGGTTCCTTGGTTCGAAACCGCGATGCGGTACGGGGGCGCGATTTTTCTGACCTGGTACGGGTTGCGAAGCCTGAATTCCGCGTGGCGCGGGGGCGCAGTGATGGAGGTAGAGGGCGGTCAGCGATCTGGCTTGCGGTCTGTGCTGCTGACGGTGCTGGCTTTCACCTGGCTGAACCCGCACGTTTATCTGGATACGGTTGTGCTAATCGGGTCGATTTCAGCCCAATACGAGGACCGTTTGGCTTTTGCTGTTGGTGCGATGACCGCAAGCTTTGTCTTCTTTTTCTCGCTCGGCTACGGGGCAGGGTTTTTGTCTCCGATATTCGCCCGTGCCAGGTCGTGGCAGGTCTTGGATATGATTATCGGTGTGGTGATGTTGGCGATCGCGGCCAAACTTGTCGTGATCTGAGGGCTTGTCCCCAAGCGGTATTCAGTGTTGAACCGTTAACATGACAACTCTTACCGCCCCCGCTCGGCCTGTTGCTGGCATGTTCTGGATGTTCTCGGCCGGGTTGTCTTTTGTGGTCATGACAGCGTTGGTCAAGTCGTTGGGGTCCAGCATGGATCCGATACAGGCTGCTTTTCTGCGGTTCGTTTTTGGGTTGGTCTTCCTCTTGCCCGCACTGCGCCTGGTCGTCTCGACACGGTTGTCGCGCAGGCACTTAACCCTGTTCGGCATACGCGGGATCGTTCACGCGGTGTCGGTGATGTTGTGGTTCTATTCCATGACCCAGATACCCTTGGCCGAAGTCACAGCGATGAACTACATGACCCCGGTCTACGTGACACTTGGTGCGGCGCTGTTTCTGGGCGAGCCATTGGCGTTTCGCCGCATCGCTGCCATTGGAGTAGCCCTGATTGGGGTTGCCATCATCCTCAGGCCCGGCTTTCGAGAGGTTTCGCCGGGACATATCGCTATGCTGATGACCTCGCTGACGTTAGGGGCGTCATATTTGCTGGCCAAACGGCTAGTGCAGGACCTGCCGCCCTCAGTCGTAGTGGCGCATATGTCGATCTGGGTGACACTCGCGCTGATCCCCTTTGCGGCGGCCGTCTGGACGCCGCCTAGTCTGTATGACCTCGGCGTGTTGTTTCTGGTCGCCAGTTTTGCCACTCTGGGCCATTACTTCATGACGCTGGCACTGCAGGCGGCACCCGTGGCGGTGACGCAGCCGGTCACGTTTCTGCAGCTGATCTGGGCGACCCTCATGGGTGCGCTGGTGTTTCACGAAAGCGTCGACATCTGGGTCGTTGCCGGAGGCACTCTGATTCTGTCCGCCGTCAGCTTTATTGCCTGGCGCGAAGCCGTTCTGAACCGCAGCAGCCTGACGACACCCAGTATCGCTCCGAAACTGTAGCTGTTTCCGAAGGAATAAGGCGTTATTGATTGACGGGTCAATAAAAACCTCTTAGCGTTTTTTCATCTTGCGCAGTGGAGGGATAACGATGCCAAAACTCGGAATGGAGCCGATCCGTCGGGATGCGATCGTCAAAGCCACGATTGCCGAACTGGGGGCGAAGAAATCCCTTGATGTCACGGTCAGCCAGATCGCCAAGCGAGCAGGGATGTCCAGCGCGCTGGCGCATCACTATTTCGGGGGCAAGGACCAGATTTTCCTGGCCGCCATGCGCCGTATCCTTTCGGATTTCGGGGCCGAGGCCCGGCAGGAGTTGAAAGGCACCGCACCTAACGAGCGTGCTCAGGCGATTATCCGGTCCTGTTTTGCCCCTTCCTGCTTCACGCCTGACGTAATCGCAGCTTGGATGACCTTTTATGTGCTGGCACAAACCAATGATGAGGCGCTGCGTCTGTGGCAAATCTATCAGGCGCGTATTCGGTCGAACTTGATTTATGCGTTGCGCCCTTTGCTGTCCGATCCGATTGAGGCGGCAGAGGATATGGTCGCGCTGATCGACGGCCTGTATATCCACGCCGCCCTTAACGCGCCTGAAAAGCCGGAACGTGCGGTCAACCACGCGATGCGTGTGCTCGATACTTTTCTTGAGGCTGAAACATGACACAACCTAACATTCTGATCCTGATGGTGGATCAGTTGAACGGGACCCTTTTTCCGGATGGTCCCGCAGACTGGCTGCATGCACCGAACCTCAAGAAACTGGCAGCGCGGTCCACGCGTTTTGCCAATGCCTACACAGCTTCACCTTTGTGCGCGCCGGGCCGGGCCAGTTTCATGTCCGGGCAGTTGCCTTCGCGCACCGGCGTCTATGACAACGCGGCCGAGTTCCGCAGCGACATCCCCACCTATGCGCACCACTTGCGCCGGGCTGGGTACTATACCTGCTTGTCAGGCAAGATGCATTTCGTCGGTCCCGATCAATTGCACGGGTTCGAGGACCGCCTGACCACTGACATCTACCCCGCCGATTTCGGCTGGACGCCCGATTATCGCAAACCGGGCGAGCGGATCGACTGGTGGTATCACAACATGGGTTCGGTGACGGGTGCTGGCGTGGCCGAGATTTCCAACCAGATGGAATATGACGACGAGGTCGCATATAACGCCAAGGCCAAGCTCTATGATCTGGCGCGCGGCAAGGACGATCGCCCATGGTGCGTGACCGTCAGCTTTACCCATCCGCATGATCCTTACGTGGCTCGTCGGAAATATTGGGATCTGTACGAGGATTGCGAGCATCTGCTGCCCGAAGTTTCGGACCTTGGCTATGACAATCAGGACGCGCATTCCAAACGGATTTTCGACGCGAATGACTGGCGTAGCTTTGACATCTCTGAGGACGATATCCGCGAGTCCCGCCGGGCCTATTTCGCAAATATCTCGTATCTGGACGATAAGATCGGCGAAATCCTCGAAGTGTTGGAAACCACGCGGCAAGAGGCAACGATCCTGTTTGTCTCGGACCACGGCGACATGCTGGGTGAGCGGGGCCTGTGGTTCAAGATGACCTTCTTCGAGGGCTCGTCGCGGGTGCCGCTGATGATCTCTTCGCCCGATTTACCAGCAGGTCGGATTGAGGCACCGGTCTCGACCATCGACGTCACGCCGACTCTTGGCGCGCTTGCAGGTGTCGACATGGCCGAAATCGCACCATGGACCGATGGCGAAGACCTCGTGCCGCTGGCTAAAGGCGCCGAGCGTACTGCGCCCGTGGCGATGGAATATGCGGCCGAGGCGTCATACGCGCCGCTGGTTTCGCTGCGGTATGGCAAGTGGAAATACAACCGTTGCGCGTTGGACCCCGACCAGTTGTTCGACCTTGAGGCCGATCCGCATGAGTTGGAAAATCTCGCCGAAAAACCTGAACATGCAGGCACCTTGCAAACCCTGCGTGCCAAGTCCGAGGCGCGTTGGGATCTAAACCGGTTCGACGAAGATGTACGTGCCAGTCAAGCCCGCAGATGGGTGGTGTATGAGGCGCTGAGGCAGGGGGGGTACTACCCTTGGGATTATCAGCCCCTGCAAAAGGCATCCGAGCGTTACATGCGCAACCACATGGACTTGAATGTCGTCGAGGAAAGCCAACGCTTTCCCCGCGGAGAATAACAGACTGATTTAGTAATACCCCCTTCGGTTCGGCCAAGGTTTTTCGATGGAAAATCTTGGTGCACCGGTGGGAAACGGAGACCCAAAAATGGAAGCAGATTTCGTCATCGTCGGCGCAGGTTCCGCAGGCTGCGCGATGGCATACCGGCTAAGCGAGGCAGGGGCCTCGGTTCTGGTGATCGAGCATGGCGGAACGGATGCTGGACCGTTCATCCAGATGCCGGCTGCGCTGAGCTATCCGATGAATATGTCGCGCTACGACTGGGGCTATCAGTCCGAGCCCGAGCCGCATCTGAACAACCGTCGTTTGGCCTGTCCACGCGGCAAGGTGATCGGAGGGTCTTCCTCGATCAACGGCATGGTCTATGTGCGCGGCCACGCGCGGGACTTTGATACCTGGGCTGAGATGGGGGCGGATGGGTGGTCCTATTCGGATGTGCTGCCCTACTACAAACGCATGGAGACCTGGCACGACGGTGGGCACGGGGGCGACAAGGCGTGGCGCGGCACCGATGGTCCGCTGCATGTGTCGCGTGGGCCCCGCGAGAATCCGCTGTTCAAGGCGTTCGTCGATGCGGGCCAGCAAGCAGGGTACGAGATCACGGGCGACTATAACGGCGAAAAGCAGGAAGGCTTTGGCCCAATGGAGCAAACCGTCTGGAAGGGGCGGCGCTGGTCGGCGGCGAACGCGTATCTGAAGCCTGCGCTCAAGCGTGACAATTGCGATATTGTGCGGGGTCTGGCGTCGAAGGTCGTAATCGAGAATGGCCGTGCGACCGGAGTTGAACTTGTGCGCGGTGGCAAGACTGAAGTCATCCGTGCCCGGCGCGAGGTGGTGCTGGCGGCGTCGTCCATCAACTCGCCCAAACTGTTGATGTTGTCAGGGATTGGCCCGTCCGCGCATCTGGCCGAGCATGGGATTGAGGTTGTTGCGGATCGCCCCGGTGTGGGCGCAAACCTGCAGGATCATCTGGAGCTTTATATCCAGCAGGCGTCGCTTCAGCCGATCACGCTGTATAAACACTGGAACCTGATCAGCAAGGGCTTGATCGGCGCGCAGTGGCTGTTTACCAAAACCGGGCTTGGCGCATCGAACCAGTTTGAAAGCGCGGCGTTCATTCGCTCGCAGCCGGGTGTCGAATATCCTGACATTCAGTACCACTTCCTGCCGATTGCCGTACGCTATGACGGGCAGGCGGCGGCCGAGGGGCATGGGTTCCAGGCGCATGTTGGTCCGATGCGGTCGCCGTCGCGGGGTGCTGTGACATTGCGATCCAAAAGGGCCGAGGATGCCCCTGTGATCCAGTTCAACTACATGAGTCATGAGGCGGATTGGGAAGACTTCCGCACCTGTATCCGCCTGACCCGCGAGATTTTCGGGCAGGAGGCGTTCAAACCTTATGCCGGCAAGGAAATCCAGCCCGGTGCTGAGGTTCAAACAGATGATGAATTGAACGCTTTCATCGCCGAACATGCCGAGAGCGCCTATCACCCATGCGGAACTTGTCGGATGGGGCGTGCGGATGATCCAAACGCGGTTGTCGATCCTGAAGGCCGCGTGATCGGTGTGGATGGGCTGCGGGTGGCCGATAGTTCGGTTTTCCCTCAGATTACCAATGGCAACCTCAATGCGCCTTCCATCATGGTCGGGGAGAAGGTCTCGGATCATGTGTTGGGGCGCAACCCGTTGCCCAAGGCCAATGACCGACCATGGATTCATCCTCAATGGGCGACATCACAGCGGTGATTTGATCCGCGTCAAAGCGGGGTAGCGCAGACATCTATAAACCTGAATCGCAACGACTAATCTAAGGAGCGAACAGAAATGTCCAACACCCCGCATGAACTGGCCGAAGAGTTTCCGGACAAAGTTGAGGTGATGAGCCAGCTCAAGCAATCAGACGCTCACTTTGCGCGGCTGGCAGAGGAATACCATGAGATCAACCGCGTGGTGCACCGAGCCGAAACCAATGTCGAGCCCATGGAGGATTTGGCCGAAGGTGAATTGCGCAAGAAACGCGCGGTTCTAAAAGATGAGATCTGGGCGATTTTGTCCAAAGCATAAGCCAAAAGGGCGGGGGCTCTGCCCCCGTCGCGGCACACCGCGCCTCCACCGGGATATTTCAGGCTAAGTGAAGTTCAGGTGACTTCGTAAGGCAAGGTATTGCGGGTATGGGCGTCGATGGTCAGGCGACGTTCGAGTGGTGGAACCGAACGCTGATGGCAGTTCTGCCTTTCACAGATACGGCAGGATATTCCGATAGGTTCGTAGGCGCTGGCGTTGTTGATATCCAAATTATCTGCATAGACGAGCGCTTCGGCGTGCCGGACTTCACATCCAAGCGCGATGGCGTAGCGACGCACAGGCGCGCCGAAGGATCCCCCGGATTTCGAAACGTCCCGCGCCAACGAGATGTATTGAACGCCATCGGGGGTTTCCGCTAGTTGCCGCAGGAAATGGCCCGGTGTTTCAAAGGCGCGGTGCACGTTCCAAAGGGGGCAGGCGCCGCCAAAGCGGGCGAATTGCAGGCGTGTGGCCGAGTGGCGTTTGGTGATTGTGCCGGCCTGATCGACGCGGACAAAGAAAAACGGAATACCCTTGGCACCGGGACGTTGCAGTGTCGAAAGGCGGTGAGCGACCTGTTCGATTGAAGCCCCAAAGCGGTTGCTGAGCAGTTCCAGATCATGGCGGTAGTCTTGCGCGGCTCCAAGGAATGCGCTGTAGGGCATCAGGGATGCGCCTGCGAAGTAGTTTGCGAGGCCGATCTTGGCGATGGCGCGGGCTTCATCCGTTTGGAATTTGGCAAAGTCCAAAGTCGCTTCGAGCAGCTTGTCCTGGTTTATCAGGGCGACTTGCAGCAAAAGCTGGAACACCTGCGTTTGAGGCGCGCTGCGCGAGGACAGAGACAGGGTTTTGCTGTCAGCGTCATACCGTCGGGTTTCTTTGATATCAGCAATGTGTACCCGAATATCCCTTTCTCGCAGGCTGCTGATCGCCGCATCGCGAATGCCGCCGGTTTCCTGTGCGATTGACGCAAAACGCTCGGCCGCCCGATCCACGGCGTCAATGTAGTTGTCGCAATAGTGGAAGAAATCCCGGACCTCTTCCCAGGGGCTGGCTTGAATTTGCGCATCTTCACGCCCCAATGCTTCGTCCAGCGATGCAAGCCGTTCGTGGGTCTGCCGATAAGTGCGGTGCAAAGCGATAAACGCGCGGGCCAACGCAGGCGCATTTGATGCCGCCAGTCGCAGATCGGCCAACGGGGGCATTGCATCGTCAAAAACCGGATCGGCGAGTGCTTCGCGCATGTCTGACACAAGGCGTTCGCTGTCGCCGGTGCTTAACTCGGTCACGTCCATGCCGAATTCCTGCGCCAATGCCAGAACAACCGTGGTCGAGATGGGACGGTTGTTGTTCTCCATCTGATTAAGATAAGGGAGCGAAACCCCCAGCTTGGCGGCGAATTCCTTTTGGGTCAGGGTCAGGCGCGTACGCATCTCGCGCAGTTTCGCGCCTGCATAGAGTTTCTGGGTCGCCATGGCGCGCCTTTGCAACTATTCCGTTGTGGGAAATTAACTTTGCAAATCGCGGGGCGCAAGCATTGCTAGAGTCCCAGGCGACGCTCCCGCCGGATTACAGATGTAATTGCAAAGACAGCCAGCAAGGCGGTTATCAGCATCAGCCACAGCAAGGGCATCGCCCCTGTTTCGCGGGTCAGCAGCGACCCGGCCAGTGCGCTGAGACCAGCCCCACCCGCCAGCATGATAGCGCCGCTCAGGCCCGCGGCCGTTGCCGCCAGATGTGGCCGCACTGACAGAGCGCCCGAAGTGGCGTTCGGGATCGTCATGCCATTTCCAAGGCCGACGAATGTCATAAGCCCAAAGAAACTAAGGGGTGTGCCTAGCCCAAACAGGAACAAAAGCGCCGACAGAAAAACGCCAGCGGCATTCAGGATGCAGCCCCGCAGGACCATTCGGTTGACACCAAATCGGACGGAATACCGACCGCTTAGGAAATTACCGGCAAAATACCCAATCGCAGGCGCGCCAAAATATACGCCAACTTCTGCGGCTGACATTCCGAATATCTCGGTCCCGATAAATGGAGCTCCACCGAGGTAGGCGAAGAAGGCACCTGACGACAACGCAGAGGATAGCGAATACCCCCAAAAGCGAGGGGACGTCAGCAGTTCAGGATACTCTCGAAACTGTTGCAGCAGGGTCTTCCCGCTTTTGGCTGAGGTTTCACCGAAGTCTTTGAAGCAAAGGATCAGCGTCAATGTGCCCAAAACGAAAGGCAGCCAGAAATTAGCCTTCCATCCGAGGGATTCTTCCAGCAGCCCTCCGATCGCGGGGGCAATCATCGGGACGACCGCCATCCCCATAGTCACGTAGCCAATCATCGAGGCAGCCTGATCCTGATCGTAAAGATCCCGCACGGCAGCCCGGCTAAGCACCATGCCGACGACTATTATCGCCTGGGACATCCGAAACGCCAGAAAGACCGTGGCGTTCGGCGCGTAGATGCAGCCCAATGTCACCACAAGGAACAGGGCAAGGCCATACAGTAAAACTGGCCTGCGGCCGGCCTTGTCTGCGATCGGGCCGATAAGAATCTGCAGCACCGCGCTGACCATCAGATACAGGGCGATCGAAAGCTGCATGACCTTGTAGTCTGTCTGGAAATAAACAGCCATGTTTGGCAGGCTGGGAAGATAGAGATTCAGACTAAGTGCCGACAGCCCTGACAATAGCACAAGCGTGGCAATAGATGGGGGTGAGCGTCGAGCGGAAGATGACCTGAACTGCATAGTTCAATTGTATAGTCCGCGATTTTGGGATTGGCATTAGCATTGTGATCTCAGCGTTGAAATTTGCTGATTTGCATTACGCAATCAAAAAATGTCCAAAGGTTTGCAAATTTGCCGAAAGTTGCTTTGGGCTGGCAAGCATAACGTATAGTGTCCCGCCAGATTACATTAGGGGATCACTGTCATGAAAGACATCCTGACCGAGCTTGAAGACCGCCGTAACAATGCCCGTTTGGGTGGTGGTCAAAAACGGATTGACGCTCAGCATGCGCGCGGCAAGCTGACTGCGCGGGAACGTATCGAACTGCTGTTGGATGAAGACAGCTTTGAAGAGTTTGACATGTTCGTCAGTCATCGCTGCACCGATTTTGGTATGGAAAGCCAGAAACCTGCGGGCGATGGCGTAGTCACCGGCTGGGGCACGATCAACGGTCGGATGGTTTATGTGTTCAGCCAGGATTTTACCGTATTTGGCGGGTCTCTTTCGGAAACGCATGCCCAGAAGATTTGCAAGATCATGGATATGGCGATCCAGAATGGCGCACCAGTGATCGGCATCAACGACTCGGGCGGCGCGCGGATTCAGGAAGGCGTCGCCTCGTTGGCAGGCTATGCCGAGGTGTTCCAGCGCAACATCATGGCTTCGGGCGTGGTGCCGCAGATCAGCGTGATCATGGGACCCTGTGCAGGTGGCGCAGTGTACAGCCCGGCGATGACCGACTTTATCTTTATGGTCAAAGACACCTCTTACATGTTTGTGACCGGTCCCGATGTGGTGAAAACTGTCACCAATGAGGTTGTCACGGCCGAAGAACTGGGCGGCGCATCTACCCACACCAAGAAATCCTCGGTCGCGGATGGCGCCTTTGAAAATGACGTTGAAGCGCTGGCCGAAGTACGCCGTCTGGTCGATTTCCTGCCGCTCAACAACCAAGAGAAACCCCCTGTCCGTCCGTTCTTTGATGAACCCGACCGGATTGAAACCTCGTTGGATACCTTGATCCCGGACAATCCGAACACGCCTTACGACATGAAAGAACTGATCACTAAGGTGGCGGATGAAGGCGACTTCTACGAGATTCAGGAAGACTACGCCAAAAACATCATCACCGGTTTCATTCGCCTCGAAGGGCAGACTGTCGGTGTTGTCGCCAACCAGCCGATGGTTCTGGCCGGGTGCTTGGACATCGACAGCTCGCGCAAGGCGGCCCGTTTCGTGCGGTTCTGTGACTGCTTTGAAATTCCGATCCTGACCCTGGTGGATGTTCCAGGCTTTTTGCCAGGTACGTCGCAGGAATATGGCGGTGTCATCAAACACGGTGCAAAGCTGCTGTTTGCCTATGGTGAGGCGACCGTCCCTAAAGTCACCGTGATTACCCGCAAAGCCTATGGCGGGGCTTATGACGTTATGGCGTCGAAGCACCTGCGCGGCGATTTCAACTATGCGTGGCCGACAGCCGAGATCGCGGTGATGGGCGCCAAGGGCGCGACCGAAATCATCCACCGCGCCGATCTGGGCGATGCCGAGAAAATCGCGCAGCACACACAGGATTACGAAGACCGTTTCGCCAATCCATTCGTTGCTGCGGAACGTGGCTTCATCGACGAGGTGATCATGCCACAATCGACGCGGCGTCGCGTTTCGCGCGCTTTCGCAAGCCTGCGCAACAAAAAGCTGAAAAACCCCTGGAAAAAGCACGACAACATCCCGTTGTAAGTGCTTGGGCGGGGTCGGTTTCTAGTCAACTCGACCCCGATTGTCTTTTGCAGTCCAAGGTAACGAAGACCTGACGGGGACTTGAGTTTGACATTGAGGGCAAAGCTGATAAATGAGTGCTCTTACCAGATATAGAAAAGCGCGGGCCAAAAGCCATGCGCGCGCGATCCCGGAGAGAGGAGCTCACCTTTGGTGGGTCCGGGGTCGCGCCTTTTGTCTAGGTTTTCTGACCCTGTCATCCCCTGTAGTTGCGGAAACCAATTTGGCTGTCCCTTCGGGTCAGCCCGTGCATCTGAGCGATGTTCTGTTGGACAACAACCCCGGCGAACTATGGGTCCGTTTCCGCTTTGTCGCTCCGAAGATCGGTTCCGACGTAGGTCGTATCGGCTATGACGTCGCCTCGGTCGATATGGAGCACCTGTGCCATACGCTGGCCGTCGCTTATGTTGCTGAATACGATTTGGAACCGGCACGCGTAGTGATCTCGCTGTCTGATAGGCCAACGGAATTTGGACAAGCCGCACCTGACGCCACGCAGTATTTCGAAGCCTACCGATTGGAGCAGGCGCAGTGTATCTGGGAGGGGCTCTGATCATGAGACCCGGTTTTCAGATCGTCAGAGCGTTTCTGACCAGCAATGCGGCTTTGGAGGTGCGCAAGATGAACTCATCCATCACAGGATGCGATTTCGATGTTTTTGGGGACATTTACGTCAGCGGAGGAGCAACATGCTGAAGCACCGCGGATTTCCCGGTCGTTTGGCCGGAACAGATTTCCAATTCACAATCCGCCGGGCCAATCCCAAGGGCGTGACGCCGCTAACCAGACGAGAACGGTTCCGTGATCGCAAACCGGCCGACCGCCGGGCGGATGCGGGCTTTATGGAGGCGCTCTGGCAACATTTCGGCGACCAGCCTTTTGAGAGGGGTAATCTGGATGCCGGTCGTCTTAGCTGGTTGTTTGAGCGTGAAGTCATTCCAGCCGAGGATCCTTTTGATCCGGCCAGCTATGACGCATTGCTGGTGATCGATCCTGACGCTGCAAGGCTGTCGTTTCCGGATATTTTCGACGGACTGCGCTGATTGTGACCTATCAGGCCGTATATCCTCACGCGGGCAATGCTCCGTGGAAAACCCTGCCCCGATGGGGGCAGGGTCGTGATATGCGATCAGAAGTTCAACTGCGCCGCAACTTGAACGCGGCTGCCGTCAAAGTCATCGCCCGAGTTCACGTCGTTCCGCTCACCATAGATGTATTCGGCGCTCAGTGTCAGAGTCTCGGTCGCCTGATAGAAGGCGTTTACGTGGATCGTCTCAAGCTCGGTAAAGGCCAGGTCACCAGTCGAGGTTGCCAAGTCATAGTCCTCGTAACCGTAGGCGATACCGACGTTCCATTTCGGACCGATGTCCTGACGCAGTTCGACGGTGAAGCCGTCAACATCGTTGGCTTCGCCATTGACCACCGCATCACCCAAGCCGATCAGCCACGGTCCAAGCGCCTGACCGGTCACGTAGTTGACCTGGAACAGGCCACCCTGCCAAAGCCGCGCCGATCCGGACAGGGTCACACCCCATTGGTCGACTTCATTGATGCCGGCGTCGTCCTGGGCTCGACCGTAAAGACCGGCAATTCGGGCGACGTAAGTGCCATCATTGTATTCGGCCGACGCGGTGAAAACCGGATCATCCGAGTTGGAGCTACCGACGTTTTCCTCGATGGAGAGTGCAAATTCGGCATTTTCAGAGAATGCGTTAGTGTAACGGATCTGCGGAACACGGGCGAAGGCGATACCAACGGGACCGTTGAATTCAACCGAGGTCGGATACGTGTCCAAAGGCTGGAAGTTGGTCCAGAACTGGCCGATCAACCACTGGTCGCCGATACGGATATTGGCGTGACGCAAACGCAGTTCAGCAGCGCCGCCGCCTGCAAACAGGTCAAGCTCCAACTGACCGCCGATATCGCCAATGGCGCTAGGCGTACTGGTGAGCAAGCCGATCCGCGACTGACGGACGGTTGCGCCAAAGGTACCGCTGGTCTCAGCAGAAGGTTCACCAATTACGTTGACGAACGCTGTATCGCCTTGGTCAAAGTCGAAATCGTAGAAGAAGTCGGCTTTGACATAGCCATAGACGTCCAGTGTCGTATTCCCGATCCTAAACTCACCGGGTGTCGCGTTCGGTCCCTGAGATTCCAAGGCTTCGATCCGGAGGCGAAGTTTCTCCAGTTCGGCCTGCGTATTCGCATCCTGGGCATAAGCAAGCGTGCCAGTCACACTAAGCGCAGTGGCAGCGAGCAGAGATGCCGTTTTTCTCTTTGTAATCATTTGGATGTTTCCTTGTGTGCGAGTGTGCACGCGCAACGTTCCACGCCGACGATTTTCAGGGAAATCACGAGATTGGGACAATCAAACGCAAAAATCTCAAGAAAATTTGTGGGAAAAGCAGACCTGGATCACAGCAAGGTGAACAGATCGGTTAACCTTATGAGTGCAGTGTTTTTTTTCGTCGCTATCGCGTGCGCAAAACGTGATGCTGCAAGTGCAAAGCTTGTTTTTCGGGTCAACGTTTGTAACGGGATTGTGACGAACATTCACGTGAGTCCCCGTGAATATGCGCGAAACAGCGTCGGCGCAAAATTGCGCGGCTTTTCCTTGAATGGGCAGATTCCAGCCGGAAAAATTGCAACTCGTGAATCACAGTTTGCAGGTGCAACCACACCGTGCATGGTGTCCAAGCCGTGCGGCTCTACTTTGCCTGCGCCGCACATGCACCTACTATTCCGTACCCCTTCCTTCCGCGGGCAGGCTTGTGAGTTTCACAAATCCCTGCCCGCGTTTTTCTTTGCGCACACGGAGGGGGATCGACGGCATAAAGCTGCGCATATTTGGCCTAATACCTGTCTGTTATTGAATAGCGGTACACGAACCGCGCATCTGGCTTCGACTGATTCAAATCAACAGATGAGGCAGAAATCATGCGACTCTCGAAACTTGCGATTGCATTGGCGACCTGCGCCGGGCTTGCAGCCTGTGGCGACACCACGGGCGAACAGGCGATCTTGGGCGGTGGCGCCGGCGCGGTCGGCGCGGCGGTGCTGCAATCGGACCCGCTCTTTGGGGCCGTGGTCGGCGCGGCCGGCAACGTGCTGTATTGCAAGACGCAAAACAACTGTAGCTAACGAAGTCATCGGGGCTTACTCGGCCCCGACCGTCATCGCTGATCACGCCGTCGTGGGGTTAAGTCCTCGCGGCGGCGTGTTACGTTTTTCGAACACCAAGACAAAGGACGTTCCATGTTCAACAAGATACTGATTGCCAACCGGGGCGAAATCGCCTGCCGGGTCATCAAGACTGCGCGCAAGATGGGTATCGGCACCGTTGCCATTTATTCGGACGCGGACCGCAACGCGCTGCACGTATCAATGGCCGATGAGGCCGTTCATATCGGCCCGCCCCCTGCGAACCAGTCCTATATCGTGATTGACAAGGTCATGGACGCGATCCGTCAAAGCGGCGCTCAGGCGGTACATCCCGGTTACGGCTTCCTGTCGGAAAACTCCAAGTTCGCCGAAGCGCTTGAGGCCGAAGGCGTGGCTTTTGTCGGTCCCCCGGTCGGCGCGATCGAAAGCATGGGCGACAAGATCACCTCGAAGAAAATTGCGCAGGACGCAGGCGTGTCGACCGTGCCCGGTTACATGGGGCTGATCGAAGACGCGGAAGAGGCAGTGAAGATTTCGAACGAGATCGGCTACCCGGTCATGATCAAGGCCAGCGCCGGTGGCGGCGGCAAAGGCATGCGGATCGCGTGGAATGACGACGAGGCGCGCGAGGGTTTCCAGTCGTCCAAGAACGAGGCCGCGAATTCCTTTGGCGATGACCGGATCTTCATCGAGAAATTCGTGACACAACCCCGCCATATCGAAATTCAGGTTCTCTGCGACAGCCACGGCAACGGTATTTATCTGGGCGAGCGTGAATGCTCGATCCAGCGTCGGAACCAGAAGGTTGTGGAAGAGGCCCCGTCGCCCTTCCTCGACCCCGAGACACGCAAGGCAATGGGTGAACAGGCTGTCGCGCTGGCCAAAGCTGTAAACTATGCCAGCGCCGGGACGGTCGAGTTCATCGTGGATGGGGATAAGAACTTCTATTTCCTGGAAATGAACACCCGCCTGCAGGTGGAACACCCTGTGACCGAGCTGATCACCGGTGTCGATCTGGTGGAACAGATGATCCGCGTTGCCGCAGGTGAGAAACTGACCATCACCCAAGATGACGTCACCCTGACTGGCTGGGCGATTGAAAACCGTCTGTATGCCGAAGACCCGTATCGCAACTTCCTGCCCTCGATTGGCCGTTTAACCCGCTATCGCCCGCCGATGGAAACGGCGGCTGGTCCGATGTTGGTGAATGGCAAATGGCAGGGTGACGCGCCCGAAGGCGAGGCCGCAGTGCGTAACGATACCGGCGTCTATGAGGGCGGCGAGATCAGTATGTACTATGACCCGATGATCGCCAAGCTCTGCACCTGGGCGCCGACCCGGGAAGCCGCGATCGAGGCGATGCGCGTGGCGCTGGACAGCTTTGAGGTCGAAGGTATCGGTCACAACCTGCCGTTCCTGTCCGCCGTGATGGATCACCCGAAATTTGTCAGCGGTGACATGACCACCGCTTTCATCGCCGAAGAGTATCCCGACGGTTTTGAAGGCGTCACCCTGCCAGAAGAAGACCTGCGCCGTATCGCTGTGTCTTGCGCGGCGATGTACCGTGTCGCTGAAATTCGTCGCACCCGCGTCTCGGGCCGTATGGACAACCACGAGCGCAAGGTCGGCGCGCATTGGAATGTTGCGCTGCAGGGTCAGGAGTTCGACGTCAAGATCGAAGCGGATAAAGAGGGCGCGACGGTGGCCTTCTCGGATGGCACAAGCCTGCGGGTTGCCTCGGATTGGACGCCGGGCGACCAACTGGCTGTTTTGGATGTCGACGGAGAGGCGCTGGTCATGAAGGTTGGCAAAATCTCGGGTGGGTTCCGTATCCGCAACCGGGGTGCAGACCTGAAAGTGCATGTGCGCCGTCCGCGTCAGGCGGAGCTGGCCAAACTGATGCCCGAGAAACTGCCACCCGATACCTCGAAAATGCTGCTCTGCCCGATGCCCGGCCTGATCGTGAAGATCGACGTTGAACTGGGCCAAGAGGTGCAGGAAGGTCAGGCGCTATGCACTGTCGAGGCGATGAAGATGGAAAACATACTGCGCGCCGAGAAGAAAGGTGTGGTCGCCAAGATCAACGCAGGCCCCGGCGACAGTCTTGCCGTGGACGATGTGATCATCGAGTTCGAGTGATCATGATGGCGCTTTTGTCATACCCCATAGCTCTCCCGGCGTTCTGCGCCGGGGGCTTGGGGCTTGGCGAAGGCTATCAACCGCCCTCGCGCCGTTCGCGAATCTCGCGTTCGCGGAGGGGGGTCTTGTCGATGGATCGACCGATCTCACGCACGCTCCACGGGGACGGTTTGCGCAGTTTGACCACGCCGTCCTTGTCGACGAACACCATCTGGAAACCACGCGGGCGCAATTGCGACCGTATCGGGGATTTGGCCGCCGGGTCCGTGTCGGTGATGACAATCACATCGCGGTCACGCATCGCGGCTTCGCCTTCGATCAGCATGTCGATTTGTTGTTGGAAGCGGGGGTCTGCGGGCGTGTCGGCAAAGACGACAATGGGTCTGTTGACCCATAAAAACTCGCTCAACTCGCTGTCACCTGCGGGTCGGACAAATTCATCCTCATCCGGCGCAGACCCATCGGCGGCCATCGCGGCCAGCGGGATTAGTGCCGAGAAAACAAGGGCAAGCGTTCGTGTCATGGGGCCTCCTGTTCCATCGAATATAGCCCCTGTTCAGATGAATGCGACCAGTGAAATGCAATGCGCGCTCAATTTGTCGCGCGCAGCCCGGATTGGCTGGGCACTTCGAAACATAACTGCGTGCGGGTTCCTCTTCGCGCGCAACCCGAAATAGGAAAAGGAAATCGCCATGACCGATACCAAAGACTGGCAGGCGCTGGCCGAAAAAGAGCTGCGCGGGCGTCCGCTGGAAGATCTGACCAAAGAGACGCTGGAAGGCATCGACGTCAAGCCGCTCTATACAGCCGAAGACACGGCGGATCTGCCGCACATGGGTACGCTGCCGGGGTTCGGCCCGTTCACGCGCGGGGTGAAGGCTACGATGTATGCAGGCCGCCCATGGACGATCCGTCAATATGCGGGTTTTTCGACCGCCGAGGAATCGAATGCCTTCTACCGCCGCAATCTGGCCGCGGGTCAGCAGGGCGTGTCGGTAGCCTTCGATCTGGCCACGCATCGCGGCTATGACAGCGACCACCCGCGCGTTGTGGGCGATGTGGGTAAGGCGGGTGTAGCAATCGATTCTGTCGAGGACATGAAGATCCTATTCGATGGCATTCCACTGGACAAGGTTTCGGTCTCGATGACCATGAACGGTGCTGTGGTCCCAATTTTGGCGAGTTTCATCGTGGCAGGCGAAGAGCAGGGACATGACAAATCCGTCCTGTCCGGCACCATTCAGAATGACATTCTGAAAGAGTTCATGGTGCGGAATACCTATATTTACCCGCCCGAGCCGTCGATGAAGATCATTTCGGACATCATCGATTATACGTCGAATGAGATGCCCAAGTTCAACTCGATCTCGATCTCGGGCTACCATATGCAAGAGGCCGGCGCGAACCTGGTGCAGGAGCTGGCCTATACGCTGGCGGACGGGCGCGAGTACGTGCGCGCTGCGACGCAGGCCGGGATGGACGTGGACAAGTTCGCGGGACGTCTGTCGTTCTTCTTTGCGATTGGTATGAACTTCTTCATGGAGATCGCAAAACTGCGCGCCGCCCGCACCCTGTGGCACCGCGTGATGACCGATTTCGGGGCGAAATCAGAGCGGTCCAAGATGTTGCGCACTCACTGTCAGACCTCTGGCGTTTCGCTGCAGGAACAAGACCCATACAACAACGTGATCCGCACGGCCTATGAGGCGATGAGCGCGGTTCTGGGAGGCACGCAAAGCTTGCACACCAACGCGCTGGACGAGGCAATCGCGTTGCCCACTGATTTCTCAGCCCGCATCGCCCGCAACACACAGTTGGTGCTGCAGGAAGAGACCGGTGTAACCGATGTGGTCGATCCTCTGGCGGGCTCATATTACATCGAAAGCCTGACCAATGAGCTGGTCGAAAAAGCCTGGGCCCTGATGGAAGAGGTCGAAGAGATGGGCGGGATGACCAAGGCTGTTGCCTCGGGCATGCCCAAGCTGCGAATCGAGGAAAGCGCCGCGCGCCGTCAAGCGATGATCGACCGGGGCGAAGAGGTTATCGTAGGCGTCAACAAATACCGCAAGGAACAGGAAGACCCGATCGACATTCTGGACGTCGACAACGTCGCCGTGCGCGAGGCGCAGGTCGCGCGCTTGGAACGTATCCGCGCCACCCGTGATGAGGCGGCATGTAAAGACGCGCTGGACGCCCTGACCAAAGCCGCCCAGGAGGGCGGAAACCTGCTGGCTGCTGCGGTCGAAGCCGCCCGCGCCCGCGCATCCGTAGGAGAGATCAGCATGGCAATGGAGAAAGAGTTCGGCCGCCACCGCGCCGAGGTGAAAACACTGGCCGGTGTCTATGGTGCCGCCTATGAGGGCGACGAAGGCTTTGCCGCGATCCAGAAATCCATCGACGAATTCGCCGAGGCAGAGGGCCGCCGCCCGCGCCTGTTGGTGGTCAAGATGGGTCAGGACGGGCATGACCGGGGTGCCAAGGTGATCGCGACCGCCTTTGCCGATATCGGCTTTGACGTGGATGTTGGCCCACTGTTCCAGACACCTGCTGAGGCGGCGCAGGATGCGGTCGACAATGACGTTCATGTGGTCGGGATTTCGTCTCAGGCCGCGGGACACAAAACGCTGGCCCCGCAACTGGTCGAAGAACTGAAAAAGGCCGGAGCTGAAGATATTATCGTCATTTGCGGCGGTGTGATCCCGCAGCAGGATTATCAGTTCCTCTATGATCACGGCGTCAAGGCGATCTTTGGACCGGGCACGAACATTCCCGAGGCTGCACAAGACATCTTGCGCCTGATCCGAGAAGCCAAAGGGTAAGGCTAAAGATTTTTCGACGAAAAATCTTGTGATCCCGGCGCTTTGACGGAAACATGCGACCAGACCCAAAAGGTCTGGTCGCACTACGTTGGAGGCACTCATGTTACTGGATCATCTGGCCGTCTCAGGCGAAACCGTTGAGGAGGCTGCAGCCCATATCGAAGACGCGCTGGGTGTGACCCTGCAAGAGGGTGGCAAACACGAAGCCTTCGGAACACATAATCGTCTACTAGGGTTGGCCGATGGATTTTATCTCGAAGCCATTGCAATCGACCCGGCCGCACCCAATCCCGAGCGAACACGCTGGTTCGATCTGGATCGGTTCGAGGGCCCTCCGCGTTTGACCAATTGGATTTGCCAGGTGCCGAATATTGACGCGGCGCTGGATGTGTTCCCCGATGGTGTTGGACATCCAATCGACTTGGCCCGAGGTGCGTTGCGGTGGCAGATGGCGGTCCCACCGAGTGGTCGTTTGCCTTTCGACAACCTGTTTCCGGCTCTTATTCAATGGCATGGCGATCTGCACCCGGCGCGGATGTTAACGCAAAGCGGTTGCCGATTGCGCCGCTTGGTGGTCTCGCATCCGGAAGGTCTGGAGCTTGCGAAACTGTTGGGCCAGATGGAGGGCGTGGTTTTCGACAGCGGTGCTGCGGCATTGCGGGCGGAGTTTGAGACACCGCATGGACCGCGCATGTTGGAATGAAAATTCGTCAGGCTCAGGTGGCGGATGCCAAGGCAATCGCGGACATTGCGAATACTATCATTCGGGACACACTGATCACCTTTAAGACGGCGGAACGCAACACCGACAGCATTGCAGAGGATATCCGACAACGGGACCGCGCCTATCTGGTGGTTGAAGACGCCGCTTTGGTTCAGGGATTTGCCACCTATGGCCCGTTCCGATCCGGCCCCGGATATGCCCAATGCCGCGAGCATTCTGTTCAGTTATCAGAGCAAGCACGCGGCAAAGGCGCGGGGAGGGCCCTGATGGCTGCACTGGAAGAAGTCGCGCGGCATGAGGGCGTTCATGTGTTGGTCGCCGGCATCTCTTCGGCCAATCCGGGGGCTGAGGCGTTCCATGCAGCGCTTGGGTTCCAACATGTCGGACGGATGCCCGAGGTAGGATACAAATGGGGCAAACGGCTGGATCTTGTGCTAATGCAGAAAATTCTTGCCCCCAAGCCACTAGTCACACCTGACACCGGCGTTTTCAAAGGCTAGGGTGCGCTCATGTCGATCTGGACTCGCATATCCGATGCGCTAAGCGCGCTTGCCAAGGGCGAAAGCCTGACTGCTGTTTTCGAAAAGCTGCGTACGCCGCCTGAACGGTCGGTGGCCTTTACGATCGCAGTGATCGCGCTGGGCGCCAAGATGGCCAAGGCCGATGGGCAAGTAACCCGCGATGAAGTCACCGCATTTCGTGATGTCTTTCAGATCGCGCGCGAAGATGAGGCAGACGCCGCCCGTGTGTTCGACATGGCCCGAACCGACGTTGCGGGGTATCAGGAATATGCCCGCAAGATCGCGGGGATGTTTGCCGATGACAGCACCACCTTCTGCGACCTGATGGAGGGGCTGTTCCACATCGCCATGGCCGATGGGTTCTACCACCCCAACGAAAACGAGTTTCTGGAAGAGGTCAGCCGCATCTTTGGCCAGACCGAGGCGCAATTTCTGGCCTTGCGCGCGCGGTTTGTCCCGGATGCGCCTAATGATCCCTACATTGTGTTGGGTGTTCCGCGAGATATGCCATTACTTGATATCCGAAAGGTCTGGCGGCAATTGGTGCGCGAAACCCATCCCGACGCGATGATGGCGCGTGGCGTCCCCGAAGAGGCGATCCGACTGGCCGAGAAGAAGATGATCGACATCAACCGCGCATGGGATGAGATCAACGGCGCTCGGGCCTGACCGCAATGCGGTTGGCGACCTACAATATCGAGTGGTTCGCCAATCTTTTTGATCGTCAGGACAAGCTGATTGTCGACGACAGTTGGTCCGGCAGGCACAACATCACCAAGGCGGAACAGGTTGAGGCGATTGCCAAAGTTTTGACGGCCGTAGATGCGGACGCGATGCTCATAGTCGAAGCGCCTAACACTGGTAAGACCCAGAACACTGTGCGCGCGTTGCAGCGCTTTGCCGAAGCATTTGATCTGCGCACCAGTCACGCGGTGATGGGTTTTGCCAACGACACGCATCAGGAACTGTCGCTGATGTATGACCCGATGGCCATGGCAGTAAATCACGACCCGAAGGGGACGGGTGACAAGAACGCCCCGCGGTTTGACGGCGTGTTTCATATTGACCTCGACATCGACGCGACCGAAGACCGCGTTCGGTTTTCAAAGCCTCCGATGGAGCTATTGGTGCGGACACCGGCGGGTGGGCGCTTTCGTCTGATCGGCGCGCATCTGAAGTCAAAAGCCCCTCATGGGGCCGAAAGCCGGGATGAGGCTATACGAATCTCGATCGCCAATCGACGCAAGCAATTGGCTCAGGCGGTGTGGCTGTCGCGGCGGGTAGGGGCCCATTTAGACGCGGCAGAACCCGTGATCCTGATGGGCGATCTGAACGATGGACCGGGGCTGGATGAGTTTGAAAACCTGTTCGGCCGATCCTCGGTCGAGATTTTGTTGCAAGCGGGCCTGTTCGACCCTCACGCGGTCGAGGCCTATGCGGATCAACCGGGTAGTTTGTTTTCGACGGCGCGCTTTGCGCGCCCGACCGAAGGTGAGAATCTTGAGGCTCTACTGGACTACATCATGATCAGCGAGGAATTGCGGGCGTGCAGTCCGCAATGGCGCATCTGGCATCCTTTTCATGATCCCGCCTGCCTGGCTGTGAAGGACTTGCATCAAGCGCTTTTGACCGCATCCGATCATTTCCCCGTCACACTGGATATTGATCTGTGACCTTACATGACCGGCCTGATGGCTCTATATTGCCAGTATGAGACATTTCATCACGATCTGCGCGATTTCCGCAGCCTTGACCCACCCGGCCCACGCTGAAGATGACAGCGGCCCGTCGCTGATGGAGCAAGGCGCCGAACTGTTCTTTGAAGGGCTGCGAAAGGAAATGGAACCAGCGTTCGATGAATTGCTGGGGCTGGCTGATCAGTTTGGACCAGCGATGCAGTCTTTCATGGCCGAGATGGGTCCAGCGCTTGCGGATCTGGCTGCCGAGATCGAGGACTGGAGCACCTATGAGGTCCCGGAAATCCTGCCCAATGGCGATATCATTATCCGCAAAAAGCCTGAAACACCCGAAATCGAACCGGTACAGCCGCAGGACGCGCCGGAAGGTGAGATTGATATCTAAGGCTCAGCCTTTGATCACAACGCGGGTTTCCGACCTCAGTGCAGACGCCAGTGAATTCAGGCGCGCTTGGGCCACTTCGCTGAAGAGCGAGGCAGCGGTTTCAGGCAAAAACAGTTCAAGCTGTCGCTTTTTTGGATAAAAGCGCAACTTACCCATCGTGGCGTCGTTCTGCATCCAAAGCATCGCGCCGAACCGCATGGCTTTGCCCAGAATCTCGGCCTGTTTCTGGCCGCTTTCATCTAACAGGTCATAAAGCGGTGCAAACCGGTTATCTTCGCGCTTGTTGCGGTATCGGTGCTGCAGGGCAAGCCCGATGAATACCCGCTCGGAGTGTTTTAGGCCCCCCAAATTGGCGCGTGTGACATAGTCAAAGCAGGTCTCGGCCCGGTAGTCGGGATGCGCGCGCCAACTTACATCATGCAGCAGGCAAGCCGCCTTGATCAGACGCACCCGTGCGTCGGGGGCGGATTTGAACAAGGGCATCACGAAGTCAAACAAGTGTTTGCTGAACCCGGGCAAGCGAGCATCTTTCGCCTCATAAAATCGACTGGCTTCGATCAATGGATCGCGGTCGCGCAGGATTTGCGGCATCTGTTCGTATAGCAAGCCTTCACGGATGCCATAGCTTGAGATCGCGATATCCTTAGGTTTGAACGTCCGCACCAACCGGGCCAGTACATCCATCGCAAAGGGCATCAACGCCATACGAGAGCCAGACACACCAGCAAGGCTTCGCAGCTTGTCCGGGTCGCCCTTTTCAATGAATTTTATTGTCTCGTGAACCTGTTTGGTGGTCATGCGGTATTCATGCAGCACGTTCAGCGGATAGCCCCGGCGCAACATGTCCAACCGTGCAAAAGCACGCCAACTGCCACCGACCAGAAACAGCCGGTCACGCTGCGGCCCCATTTGATCGCGCAGCTCTTCCATCGTGGCTTTGATATGTGCTTTGCGCGCCCGTCGCCCACCTTTGATATCGCGCAGCTTGAGCGGACCAAGGGCCGATGTCACGCGGCGGCCCACATCGCCGCCTCCGATCTCGGCCAGTTCCATCGAAGACCCGCCGATGTCGCAGATCAAGCCATAGGCTCCGGGCCAGCCCAACAGGACGCCTTGCGCAGACAGGCGCGCCTCTTCACCGCCGTCGATAACCGAGACGGTCAGGCCAGTTTCGGCAAACACCTCTTTGCAGAAGGCAGGCCCATCTGTGGCTTCGCGCACCGCAGCCGTCGCGACAACATGCAGGCCCGGCAGCCCCAAATCCTGGGCCAGTTGTGCAAACCGACGCAGGGCAGCCAATGCGCGTTCCCGTCCGCGTGGGTTCAGACGCCCGGTCTCGGACAGGCCTGCGCCCAGTTCGCACATAACTTTTTCGTTGTAGAAATAGGCTGGCGACCGTGCTGCACCGTCAAAGATAACCATTCGGACCGAGTTCGATCCAACGTCGACCACTCCGACACGCGACAGGGCGCGGGCCTCGGGGTTGTCGAATAGCGGTTTTCCGAAAGGCCCCCAGTCGGGGATGTCTGTGTCGACGGTCTGATCCATGTCTCTTCCAGATATTCCGTGCTTAGAATGCGAAATCGTCGGGTTTGGGTCAATCGTCAGATGCGACATCACCTACGTCCGAGTTCAAAACACGCACAGCCAGCGAGCGGGTGATGTCACGTTTTTCAGTCAAAGCCACCAAATCCAACTGCGCGACAACATTTGCGGCTGTCTCGAACCTACGATCCATGTGTTTCACAAGGTAGGATATCACCTCGGGGCCCGGGTTAAGCTGTCGGTCCAGAAACAGTTTAGCCAGAACCGCCCCCAAAAGGGCGTCGTCTGGCGGGTCCAGTGCTACGTGGTGTGCCCCCTCGATCCGGCTTTGAAGGTCAGGCAGCGGCAGTTCCCAGAACTTCGGAGCCATGCGCCCTGTCATCAAAAGAGCGTTGCCTTCCGCCAGCGTCAAGTTGTGCAAATGGAACAACGTCTTTTGGAGGTCGGGATCACCGGCGATCATCGGCACGTCTTCCACAGCAATCGGCGTGCTGGCCAGTGCGGGTACATCGTCATAGCGCAGATCACGGGCCTGAATAATCCGGCCTCCGGTCTCAGCCGCCCAGACATGGGCCAGGTGAGTCTTTCCCGCGCCCGCCGGGCCGCTTAGCACCAGCTTGTTGCCGGGCCACGAGGTCGCAGAAATCATCGCCACCGCCAGCGCATTGGCAGGCGAGACAAAGAAATCCTCGCGGCCCAAGGCGGTTTTGGCCGGCAGGTCAAAGCTCAGTTGGCGGGGCATTTATTCGTCGTCCTGTTGAAGCCCTTCAAGGCCCGTATACAAGCGGCTGTCCAGATAAAGAGAGGTCATGAACCGGGCCACAACACCCAGTGCCGCCGCGACCGGAACCGCCACCAGCATCCCGACAAATCCGAACATGGCGCCAAACACCGATAAAGCCAGCAAAAGCCAGACAGGGTGCAAACCTACCGAACTGCCCACCAGCTTGGGGGTCAGGAAATTGCCCTCGGTCACTTGTCCCAGCGCGAAGATCCCGGCGACCAGCCCGATCTGCGCCCAGTCGCCCCAGAACTGAAACAGGGCCAGCCCGATTGCCAGCGATCCGCCGATCAGTGCGCCCAGATAGGGGATGAAGGTCACGAGCCCGGCGATAAAGCCCACGATCAGGCCAAACTGCAGGCCCACCGCCATCAGCGCCACGGCATAATAGGTGCCAAGGATCAGGCAGACCGTCCCCATACCGCGCACGAACGAGGCCAAAACGGCGTCAATCTCGCTGGCCAGGCGCTTTATGGTGGGGGCGTGGTCGCGGGGCAACAGCTCTCCGACACGGGCGATCATACGGTCCCAGTCCAACAGCAGATAGACAGCGACAACGGGGACGATCACCAGCAGCACCACCACATTGATCGCGGATCCCAGCGACGCCGCCACCGATTGCAGCACATCCCCGGTTTTGGATTGCAGCGTCTCGCCCAGCGAGACAAGGAATTGGTGCGAGCTGGATTCGCGGTCCAGCAGCGAGGGGAATTGTTGCTCGACAAACCCGCGCAGCTGTTTGATCAGGCTGGGCATGAACTCGACAAGGTCGATCAGCTGCGTGACCAGCGCGGGCACGACCATCAGGATCATCAGGACAAAGCCCAGAACTCCGACAACGGTTATAATCGCGGTTGCCGCCATGCGTGACAGCCCCAGATTTTCCAGCCGGTCGGCAACCGGGTCAAGAAAATAGGCAATCGCACCGCCAATTACGAAAGGCAAAAGCACATCGCCCAGCGCCCACATCAGGAACACGAAGACAACAGCGGCAATGCCCCAGTATCTGAGTTGGTCCTTCACTGGCAGCGCCATGCCCGTCCCCTTGTTGCCGGTTCTTGCATATGTTCTTGGCGTATGCGGCGCGGCGATGCAAGCGGTTCATGGGGCTGTGGATTTCTGCCCCTCAATCGGCAAGCGTTCCCAGTTCCGGCGTCGCCTCATCGGCATGTTCATCTGGCCAGTTGGTGCGCCATATCTCGGCCGACCAATGGCCGCAATGGACCGAAGGGCGGTCGAATCCGTCCAAAGGCTCCAGCAGCGGACGCACAACAACATCATGACGAGGTACAGCGAAATATGGGAAGGAATAGCGTTCTTGCCCAGATCGGTTGACAACCCGGTGTGGCGTGGATTTCAGGCGTCCACCGGACCAAAGCTCTAGCATGTCACCGATATTCACGACAAACCCGCCCGGCGGGCAGTCCGGCATGATCCAGCCGCCTTTGCGGGTCTGAACCTCCAGCCCGCCGACGGGGTCGGGGGCGATGATGGTCAGGGCGTCGGTATCCTTGTGCGGGTGGATACCATATCCACCCTCATCCGGTGCCTGCGGCGGGTAATGCAGCAGGGTCATGTTGGTCATTGGATCGACAAAGGCATCGCGCAGGGCGCGCGCAGGCAGGGCCAGGCCGACCTCTAGCGCGCCCAGCAGGTGATCGGCCACCGTGTCCAGTTGCGACCAATAGCCCAGTATCGTGTCGCGCGCGCCGTCCACGCCCTTTGGCCAGAGGTTCGGGCCATACAGCGCGCAGTCCTGCCGGATCGGTGCATCGAGGGCCACGTCATAGTGCAGCTTGTAGCCCTCGTATTTGTCGGCCTTTCCCGATCCGTCATTCGGGGTAAAGAACCCCATCGGGATGTATCCGCGGTAATTCTCGCGCGTGATGGCCTGATCCCATTTGGCGCTTTCCTCGACCGCAAAGATATCGCGCACGCAGGCGCGCACGGCGTCTGCCGTATCGGGGGAAATGCCCGTGCCGGTGATCGACAGAAAGCCGATACCGGTGCAGGCGTCCATGATTTGCTGAACGGTGCTAGCGTAGTCCGAGTGCGCCGAGTCGCGCAGGGGGGTGATGTCGATGGTTGGGATATGCTGCATCAGTGAATCCGCACGCCCTGACGATCGAGTTCTTTGTGGACGGGGGCGAGGTTCATCGTGTCGACCTCCTGATTGCTTTTCAACGATAGCGCAGCGGCGATGCCTGCGCCTTGGCCCATGACAGCGCAGCAGGCCATGTTGCGTGTGGCGGCATGGGCCACTTTGTCGGCTCCGTGGGAGCGGCCCGCGACCAGCAACCCTTTGATTCCCTTGGGGAGCATCGAACGATAGGGCACCTGCATATACCGCCCCGTGGTGGGTAGGATCAGGATGCCATAGCCGTCAATGAATTCGGGGTAGATGCCGATCGTATCTTCGAACCGGCCCTGATGGCGGGCGTCATCCTCGGTCATGTTGTAGACCGCGTCGATCTTGCGTGTGTCACGGATACCGATGGTCATGCCGAAATTTCGCAGCCGCGCGTTTTCGCAGCCTGGCATGAAACGGCGCAGCGCCTCAATGGCCAGCATCGACTGACGGCGGCCCTCGATCTCGCCCCGCGTCAAGCTGTCGGGATCGGTGCCGTCAATCTCGGCCAGATGGATGAGGTTCATATAGGTCAGCTCACCCGTATCATGCATCGCACCCCACGTGCCTGCGATGGTGTTCAGGTGCGGCGGGATCATCCCTGCATCAATCGCCTGTTGGAAGGGCTTGTGAACGAAGGGCGAGAACATGTCATCCTCTTTCCCCGAGGTCTCGATATTCCACTCACCGCCGCCGCCCCAGTCCTTGTAGGTCTGCGGATCGGCCTTGACGCCCTCCATAAACACGCGCTTGTCGACACCGGCCAGATGAAACATGACCGAGGCGGCCATCATATCCTCGCGCGCGGTTTTATGGGTCGGGGCACCGGCGCGGTGGGCGACATCTGCGTCGCCGGTGGCGTCGATTACAACGCGGGCCAGAATCGCCTCGCGCCCCGCTTTGGATTCGGTGATGATGCCGGTGATCCGGTTGCCGTTCATGATCGGGGCCACGAACTGACGGTGCAGCATCGGATGCACACCCGCCTCTTCGACCAGTTTGTCGGCGACCAGCTTGAACCCCTCGCTGTCCAGCTCATAACTCAGCGACTGGCTTTCCGGCACCGCCGCGCCCATGTCCTTGGCGCGGGTCTCAAACTCCATGCCGATGCCGCCTGCCTCGACCGTTTGTTCGTGGCGATACCATGCGAACCCCTCTACCCCCACGGCGGTGATATTGCCGCCCATGCAGCCAAAGCGGTCAACCAGTGACACTTCGGCCCCGGCGCGCGCGGCGGCCAAAGCGGCGGCCAACCCGGCGGGGCCAGAGCCCACGACCAGAACATCCGTCTGGTGAACAACAGGAATTTGACGGGCGGGTTCCGAGATTGTCTGCATCGGGGCCTCACATTTTTACATTCCTGTCACATTTGAGGTTCCTGACTGGCGGGTCAATAAAAAATGCGACGGGCCAGGGGTCGCAAAAACGCCAATGCGTGATTGCCCCCGGCGAGGCTTTGGCATAATCACCTTGCAGCGAAATTTTCACCTTTGAAGGTCCTCCCATGCGCCTGAGCCGTTACTTTCTGCCCGTTCTCAAGGAAAACCCCTCCGAGGCTCAGATCGTCAGTCACCGGCTGATGCTGCGCGCGGGCATGATCAAGCAGGCTTCGGCCGGGATTTACTCGTGGCTACCGATGGGCTTCAAAGTGCTGCGCAAGCTGGAAAACATCATCCACGAAGAGCAGGCGCGCGCTGGCCACATAGCGATCCAGATGCCGATCATCCAATCGGCGGACCTGTGGCGCGAATCCGGGCGTTACGACGACTATGGTCAGGAGATGCTGCGGATGAAGGACCGGCATGACCGGGATATGTTGTTTACGCCGACTGCCGAGGAACTGGTGACGGATATTTTCCGTGGCCACGTCAACAGCTACAAAGACCTGCCGCTGACCCTGTACCAGATCCAGTGGAAGTTCCGCGACGAAATCCGCCCGCGTTTCGGCGTGATGCGGGGGCGTGAGTTCTATATGAAGGACGGCTACAACTTCGACCTGACCAAAGAGGATGCGCTGCACGCTTATAACCGCCATCTGGTCAGCTATCTGCGCACCTATGAGCGTATGGGCCTGCAAGCCATCCCGATGCGCGCCGATTCCGGCCCCATCGGTGGGGATGACACTCATGAATTCCTTGTGCTGGCCGATACAGGTGAATCCGAGGTCTTCTATGACAGCGCTGTCACCGATCTGAGTTTTGGCGATCGTCAGATCGACTATGACGACCGCGCGCAATGTCAGGCGATCTTGGAAGAGTTCACCTCGAAATATGCGCGCACCGATGAAACCCATGACGAGGCGCTGTTCAATCAGGTGCCCGAGGATCGCCGCCGTGTGGCGCGTGGGATCGAAGTAGGGCAGATCTTCTATTTCGGCACCAAGTATTCCGAGGCGATGGGCGCAACCGTTCAAGGCCCGGATGGCAAGCCGACGCCCGTTCACATGGGCAGCCACGGCATCGGCGTCAGCCGCCTGATCGGCGCCATCATAGAAGCCAGCCATGACGATAAGGGCATCATCTGGCCCGAAGGCGTAACCCCGTTCCATTGCGGCATCGTGAACCTGAAGCAGGGCGATGAAGAGGCAGATGCGGCCTGTGACAAGCTCTACGGTGCGCTGACTGCGCTGGGGCTGGAGCCGCTCTATGATGACCGCAACGAGCGGGCAGGTGGCAAATTCGCCACCATGGACCTGATCGGCCTGCCATGGCGCATCACCGTTGGTCCGCGCGGGTTGAAAAACGGTGTGGTGGAACTGACCTGCCGCCGCACTGGCGAGAGCGAAGAACTCAGCCCCGAGGCCGCCGTCACTAAGATCGCCGAGATCTATGAGCAAATCGGCTGACACAGACGCGCCGCTGATCTCGGTTGTCACGGCGACGCATAACCTGCTGTCCCAAGGGCGGCAGGATAGCTTTCGCGAGGTAATCGCGTGCATGGCCCGCCAGAACTGCTTGAGGGCCGAGCATATTATTCAGGACGGTGCCTCAACGGATGGCACCGTCCCGTTTCTTCAGGACGTCACTGCCAATGCAGAACGGACCCGCGTGATCAGCGAACCGGACCGCAACCTCTATGATGCGATGAACAAGGGGGCAGGGGCCGCGCGTGGTCAATACCTTTTGTTCCTGAACTCGGATGACTCACTCGCTTCGGATGACATCCTGAACATAGCCGCTGAACGTTTGACCGCGACCCGGCCCGACTTCCTGTACGGGTCCACCTTGCGCCGGTTCAAGGACGGGACGGAAAGCCGCGAAAAACGCATGTCTCTGACTGCGATCCTTCAGCGTATGCCGTTCTGTCACAACTCGGTCCTGATCCGAAGCGACGTGTTCAAGGCGCTGGGCGGCCATGATCCGCAATTTCGCGTGGCGGCTGATTATGACCTGATGCTGCGCATGATATCTGCCGGGTATCAGGGCGAACGTATGGACGAGCCGATTTCGATGTTCTGGGGGCGCGGTGCAAGCAGTGATACGGATCTGACGGCCCGGGACTATGCGCGCGTTTGGATGAAGTACTACGATAAGCTGAAGGCCGCAGATGGTTTGACCGAAGATGATTTCTGCCGGTTCTACCATCGCGGCCACATGCCCGCGAAACTGGTCCTTGGGCTAATGCTGCAACCTGGCACTTGCACCGGTATCAAAGCGGCGGCGCTCCACAGCCTGTGGAAGGCCACGCGGCGTTCAGTCCAGTTCTGGCGCAGCTTTTAAGCACCGTTCACCGAAGGTCGGGCGGCCAGCAGGTCTCCGGTTTCACTGTCGCGTGCAACAACTATGGGGCGTCCCATCCGCTGCACCAAGTCGCGGAACTCCAGCCCCAGGAACTTCAGCCCACACACCCGCTTTGCCGATGCGATGTCGGTAATGCACAGGCGTCCTTGCCGGAAGGCAAGCTGGTAGCCTTTGTCTTTAAGGATGTCTGTCAGGCCATTCCAACTGGCCGCACTGGCAAACAAAGGACGTATCGCGGCCCTCAGCAATGCCGCTGTTTCGCAATCCAGTTCTGTCGATGCCTGCCGGGCCGAAATCGCGCCCGCTTTTTCTTTGTTTAGTCGAATACTCATGAGCGACCCCCGCTCCAAAAATTGTATTCCCCCAAAGTCAGGGTGGCAAAATTTCGAAAAATAATCAAAAAGCGAAATATTATTCCAACGAAAATGTTGCATTTTGAGTTCAGTCAATCACGCGAACCCGGCATTGACTACACAGCTGAAACAGTCGCCGCTGGTCTGTGAACGGTATCACAACCTTTGGTTTTGAGAGGTTCGACTAAATCATCCTTACCTCGAATAGCGGTTTGCCGGAACCGACGACTGATTCGTGGTGTGGTTCGCTTGGACAGGTCGGCAAATGCTGCTAGATGAGCGGAAAAACGCAAAAAGGTCTGCGCGGTGCTGAGTTTCGCAACGGTTGTATATTCCAGGGACTTTCCTTTGCTGGAACTTCAGGCCCTTTCCTTCGCCCGGTTTGTTGATCCAGCGCAGGTCGGGTCGATCCATGTGATCATGAACGACGTTGATGAGGGTGCGTTGCGGCAGCGCATCGAGCCGATTCTACCTGCCTACGGAGCACTGCAAGACAAGGTGCGTGTCCTCAGTGGGGACGATGTTCTACTGGGGGAGGGTCATTGTGCGCGACGCCCGGCGCTGGATCGTGTGCTGATCGAGAACCGCTTTCGCATTCCGCTGATCCGCAAGGGCGGGTGGCGTGGCAACAATGGCTACCGCAATCAACAGATTCTGAAACTGGGCGCGGCGCGGGTCGCGGCCTCCGAGAATATGGTCATTCTGGACACCAAGAACCTGTTTCTGCGCGAGTTTGATGAGGCAGAGTTCTTTACGCCCGGCGGCGCGGCGCGCATCCCGTTCATTGACATTGAAAGTGATTTTCACCGCAACTGGCTGCTGCAAAGTTTGGATGCCCTAGGTGCGCCACGGTCTGATCCAGGGCAGATCAAGACGACAACCTTTGCCACGCCGTACCCTGTGCGCCGGTCGCTTGTCCTGTCTCTGCTGGATGAAATCAACGCGCGCTACGGCTCGGTTCAGGCCTTGTTCGCGTCGCGCAGGCGGCCCTGAGAGTTCATGCTGATGAACGCGTTTTGCCTGAAATCCCACGACGGTTACGCCCCATGGTTCGAAGAGGCGGAGTCTACAGCCATCGGGCTCTGGCCTACGTATTCGACCGAGGCGCTGACGCAGTTGCTGGGACGGCTGGATGACCCGCGCAGTTTGACGCTTGGGTTGCACAACCGCGCCATCGCAAACCTGCCCCAGGATTTGCGCGACCGTGTCTTTCACGAGCTTGAGGCGCGCGGCATTTGTGTCCGGAACCGGGCCGAGGCCGTTTTGCAGCAAACCGCAGCCCTGTCGGGATAACGCGCGGCTTGACCATTTGGCCAAATGCCGAAAGGGTCACGTCCAACAAAAACACCGGAGCAGGCATGGCCAAGACACCCCCGCCCTTTGCACCTTTTGAATGGAAAATCGCCTGGCGATACCTACGCGCGCGCCGCGCCGAGGGGGGCGTCAGCGTGATGACCTGGATCTCGCTGATCGGGATCACCTTGGCCGTGTTCGCTCTGATCGCCACGTTGGCTGTTCGATCGGGTTTCCGTGCCGAGTTTGTCGGCACCATTCTGGGGGCCAACGCGCATGTGACGGTTTATTCGGCTGGGAATTTTGATGCCCAGGGGCGCGTAGATCGGACCATTGAAAACTACGATCAGGTGGCTGACAGGATCGGGCAGGTGCAGGGCGTTCAACGGGCGGCACCTTTGGTCAAGGGGCAAGTGCTGATCACCAACCGCGACCGCAGCAGCGGTGTCGAAGTTTTTGGGATACAGCCGGACGACTTGTTGGACCTGCCGGGCATCGCCGAAAGCGATCAGGCGGTTGGCGATCTGTCGGAATTCCAGAACGAGGAATTCGTTATTGCGATCGGTTCGGGCGTGGCGCGCAGTATCGGGGCTACAGTAGGGGATACAGTCAAGCTGACCTCGCCTAACGGGGTAAAGACGGCTTTTGGCACCTCGCCCCGCGTCAGCGCCTATCGGGTGGTTTATGTGTTTTCGGCCGGGCGCTATGACATCGACCGCACCCGTGTCTACATGCCGTTCGAACAGGCGCAGACCTTCTTTAACCGGGAAGGTGTGGCCGATGAGATCGAGGTTATGGTGGATGATCCGGAGAATCTGACACCCATTCTGATCCCCATCCTGGAAGCAGCAGGCGAACGCAGTCAGATATGGACATGGCAGGACGCCTCGGGCGGGTTCCTGCGCGCGCTTGAGGTCGAGGACAATGTGATGTTCATCATCCTGTCGATCCTTGTACTAATTGCGGCGATGAACATCGTCTCGGGTCTGATCATGCTGGTCAAGAACAAGGGGCGAGATATCGGCATCCTACGCACCATTGGCCTCAGCGAGGGGTCTGTCCTGCGCGTGTTCTTCATCTGCGGGTCATTTACGGGCATTATCGGCACCACGATGGGTGTGGTGTTGGGCTGTCTGTTTGCCATTTATATCGACCCGATCTTCAGCTTTGTGAATTTTGTCATGGGCGGCGGGGTCTGGGATCCTTCGATCCGGGGCATCTATGCGTTGCCGGCCGAGTTGCACCTGTCCGATGTGCTTAAGGCCGTGGGGCTGTCGCTTGGCTTGTCCTTCTTCGTCACCTATTTTCCGGCCCGTCGCGCGGCGCGGCTGAACCCGGTTGAGGCGCTGCGCTATGAGTGATGTGACATTGCGGCTGAACGGCCTGACCAAAACCTATCTGCAGGGCACACCGGGCGAGGTGCAGGTGCTGCGCGGCGTCGATCTGGACCTACGCGCGGGCGAGGCAGTTGCACTAGTGGCGCCCTCTGGGGCGGGCAAGTCGACGCTGCTGCATATTGCCGGGCTGCTGGACACGCCCGATAGCGGCACCGTTGAGATCGCAGGGCAGAGCATCGCAGGCAAAGGCGACCGCACCCGCACCGCGCTGCGGCGGCAGGATGTAGGCTTTGTCTATCAGTTCCACCATCTACTGCCCGAGTTCACAGCGCTGGAGAACATCACCCTGCCGCAACTGGCCAATGGTGTCTCCGAGAAGGCCGCACAGGACAGGGCGATGGCGCTGCTGGATCGCGTCGGTGTTGCGGCGCGCGCGGATCACCGCCCGGCGGCCCTGTCTGGGGGCGAGCAACAGCGGGTCGCCTTTTGCCGCGCGCTGGCCAACGCGCCGCGCGTATTGTTGGCGGATGAACCGACGGGCAATCTCGACCCCGAGACCTCGGATCAGGTGTTCGATGCGCTAATGGCATTGGTGCGGGACGAGGGGCTCTCGGCCCTGATCGCCACGCACAATATGGATCTGGCCGCGCGGATGGATCGCAAGCTGCGGTTGGATGGGGGCGTTCTTAAGCCAGTTGAGTGATCGCCACCCCGGCGGCCATCACGGCAATACCGCCCGCGCGTATCCATGTCAGCGGCGTGACTTGCGCACCGAACAGGCCGAAATGGTCTATGGCAGCGGCGCTGATCAACTGTCCGATCAACACGAAGAACACCGCGTTGCCCACACCGAAATGCGGGGCGACGTGGGTGATAGACAGAACGTAGAAGGCGATAAGCACACCCGCAAGCAGCAGGTGTCTTGGTGCCCCGGCGATTTTCGATAAGGCTCCGAACCCCGGAAATAGCACCATGACGACCGCCGAAGATGCAAAGGCGATGGCGAACAGAACCACTGCGGCGGTCGTGGGGGAACCGATCATCTTGCCCAAAGCCGCGTTCAATGCGGCGAGGATGGGAACTCCGATTCCGGCGGCCAACATGATGGCTGCGTATTGTGTCATGGCCCGTGTCCTATGGTTTCGTTGATCTGGATCATTGCGCCAAGCTGCGCAACGAGCAAGTCTGCAAATGTCAGTCGTGACAGGAGGATGCGATGATCAGACGGGTACTCGGGCTTGTTTCGATAGGGTTAGCAATGGGGTCTCAGGCCATAGCGCAGGATGTGCAAGAGGGTGCGAAACTGTACCAGCACTATTGCGCGACGTGCCACGGCATTGATGCTACCGGGCAGGGTCCTATGGCCGGGGTGCTGGTGATCCAGCCGACAGATTTGACCACATTGGCCAGCGCGGATGGCACTTTCCCGGTCGCACGTGTTGTCGCGCGGATTGACGGGCGCGATCCCTTGGTCAGTCACGGCAGCCCTATGCCGGTCTACGGGCCATATTTCGATGGTCAGGATACTTCGATGAAAACACCTCAAGGGCAGCCAATTCTGACAAGCCAGCCAATTGTGGACTTAGTAGCGTATCTGCAAACGTTGCAAGCGAAATAGCCTTAACGGCAAATTCCCTCGATTTCAGCATCGGCCCAGGGGATCACCACGTCCCGTTCGCGGCGTTCGCCGGGCAGCGCTGCTAGGTCAAAGTGCTGTCCCAGCATTTCATGCAGCCGTTGCGTGCGCGGTGCTGTAGGGTCCAGTGCACGGCAGCAGATGTATTCCTCGACAATAGCGCCCTGCTGCTCGAACCCGTAGGACAGGAAATCGGGCGAGGTCGTCAGATCAAATTGATAAGGATCCGTATTGCCCCCATGCTCGGCCGCTGCACGCAATGGGTGATAGCCCGTGGTTTGCCGGTTCTGCCACTGCCACACGTGGGTCAATTCATGGGCCAGCAACATGGCGGCGATCAGATCCATCTGTTCCGGAAACTCGGACATATAATCCTCGAGGTACCAGTCTTTCGTGAAGTAGACTTTGTTAAATAACGCGACGGCGGCAGGTTTTGCAGTGACCACGCCTTCCTTGGTTGGCGGCAGGATACGCTCGCGGCAGGCCAGGCGCGGACGGTCTTTGCGATAAAAGGTGATCGGCACGACCGGGGCGCCTTCGACCAAACGTACGTTCTTTAGGTCCAGCGTGTTGCCCTGAACAGCGCTTGCAAAGGCGACCTCGTTTTCCGTTAGGGGACGGCCGCACGAGTAAAGAAACAACAAAGACGTCATCAAAAAGAGGCGCAACATGTTCCGACCTTAATCCCTGACCTTCAACCTGCAACCTGTTTTCAAACGCTCATAGCCAGAACGCGGCTGATTTCCGTGAGCGAAAGCCCGGATTGATCCATCCACGTATTAAAAGCAGCCTGCACAGCGTTCATGGCTTTCTTCGAGGTCGGCGCTTTGTCTACGACGCCTTCGGCAATCAACCGTGCGGTGACGTCCTGCGAGAGAATGAAGCTGTCACGGCCTGCAAAGCGCATTGCGATCTGCGCCGAGGTTCCCCCCAAGCGCGCACCACGCTTACGCAGCATCTCAAGCAGACCGACAAAGTCGGTCGAAGGCCAGCCACCCAACACCCGGCCTGCACCACCTTCTTCACGCAGTTCCAGCAGAAAGGCCGCGTTGTCACGCACGGCGGCGATCTTGGTGCCGTTGCGCACGATTCGGGTATCTTCCAAGACGTTGTCGAACTTTTCGTCGTTCATGAAGGCGCATCGGCCCACGTCAAAACCGTCGAACGCAGCCTCGAACCCGTCCCATTTGGACTCGATCACTTTCCAGCTGAAACCGGCCTGAAATATGCATTTGGTCATCACCGATAGCCAGCGGTCTTCTGGCAGATCCGCCAGTACTTCAGGGGATTTGGGTGTCTCGAGCTGCGAATTCAGGGCGTCGGCACCGCCATGTCGGTCGGCGGCCATCCGAAAGATATCGTCAAAATGGTGCATAGCGGTGTCCTTTCTGATCAGCGTTGCTTGTCAGGCCCGGGGTTTCAAGGCCCCGAATACTGGGCAAGGCCTAAGCGTTTCGGGAAAAAAGTTGGAAAATTGGAAAGAAACACTCGACAAATCAGGTGATTCTGGTTTGTGATTGACTGGTCAATCAATGTCCGTGCCCAGCGAAATGTGAAAACACGTGGGGGCGGGCTTTCGGTGCATGCCGGCAGGCGGGGGACATTTAGGTCGGTCGAGCGTATGATTTCCGCGCTGGACCCAACTGTTTGCTTTCCCTTTCCGGCTTTAATTGTGCATGTTGCGGCATGGTAATGTCGTGAGACAGCCCCCAAGGTGCGTGCTTGTGCCGGGGCGGGCGAAGCAAAAAAGACAGGGAGAATGTCGATGAAAAAACTCAGTGTAAGCCTTTTGGCGATGACCGTTGCGGGCTCGGCTTTTGCGGCCGATATGGGCGCCGTGGATGAACCGATCAAATTGGCGATCAACGAGTGGACTGGTCAGCATGTGACCACCCATGTGGCCGGTGAGATGCTGAAAGCCGCAGGGTACAACGTGGAATATGTCACGGCTGGCATGATGAACCAGTTCCAGGCACTGGCCGATGGCGATATCGATGCGACGCTCGAAATCTGGTCGTCGAACGTTTCCGACGAATATGCCAAGAAGGTCGACGAAGGCACCGTTGTGGAAATCGGTGATCTGGGCCTGAACGCCAAGGAAGGCATCGCCTATCCTGCCCACGTGGCCGAACTGTGCCCGGGTCTGCCCGCATGGGAAGCTCTGAAAGACTGCGCGCAGGTTTTCGCAACGGCTGAAACGCTGCCCGGTGGTCGTTTGGTCGATTACCCGGCGGATTGGGGGACTCCTGGCGCGGACCGTATGACCGGTCTGGAACTGCCGTTCAAAGCCGTGCCCGCTGGTTCGGAAGGCGCTTTGATCGCCGAGCTGCGCGCCTCGACCGAGCGTAAATCACCGCTGCTGATTACCTTCTGGCAACCGCATTGGGCGATGTCGGCCTATGACGTGCAATTTGTTGACCTGCCCGTTGGTGAAGAAGCCTGTTTCAACGATCCCGCATGGGGCCCCAATCCCAACGCGGTGAATGATTGCGACTTTTCGCCCTCGCGTATCTTCAAGGCAAGCTGGAGCGGCATGGAAGACAAATGGCCCGCAGCTTATGAAATCCTGACCAACTATCAGCTGGCGGTCGAAGATCAGCAGCCGATGATGGGCGCGATCGACGTCGATGGCGGCAAGGTCGAGGAAGTCGTCGCTGCGTGGATGGCTGAGAACGAAGGTAAGTGGCGTCCGGTCGTTGACGCGGCAACACAGTGAGCCAGCCTAAGTGACGCAAGCTAAAACGCCAGCCATTGCCTGCCAGAATCTCTGGCAGGTGTTTGGCCCCGGTGCAGACAAGGCCCTGACCGACGCGCTGTCTCGGTCAGGGAGTGACTCCGACAAAGCCGCCTCCGATCTGCGCGAACGCGGGTTCATCCCTGCCGTGCAGGACGCCAATTTCGAGGTCAAAGAGGGCGAGCTTTTCGTTATCATGGGCCTGTCGGGTTCGGGCAAATCGACGCTGATCCGCTGCATCTCGCAACTGCTACCCGGTACGGGCGGTGAAATCCGCGTGGATGGCGAGAACGTCATTGGAGCCTCGAAGAAGGTACTGACGGACCTGCGCCGTAAGAAGCTGGGCATGGTGTTCCAGCATTTCGGTCTTTTCCCCCATATGACCGTCGCCGAAAACGTGGCCTATCCGCTGCGTGTTCAGGGCGTCGGAAAAAAGGAACGTCTGGCCCGCGCGCAAGAGGTGATCTCATTGGTCGGTCTTGAGGGGCGCGAAGACAGCTTCCCTCGGCAGCTTTCGGGCGGTCAGCGGCAGCGCGTGGGAATCGCCCGCAGCCTTGCCGTGAACCCCGACATCTGGTTTTTGGATGAGCCGTTCTCGGCCCTCGATCCCCTGATCCGTCGTCAGTTGCAGGACGAATTCCTGCGCATTCAGGCGACGTTGAAGAAATCCATCGTCTTTATCACTCACGATATCCAAGAGGCGCTGAAACTGGCCGACCGCATCGCGATCATGCGCGATGGCAAGATCGTGCAGATCGGCACGCCCACCGATATCGTGCTGCGCCCGGTCGATGACTATGTACGCGAATTCTCGAAAGACGTCGCCAAGGGCCAACACGCCAAGGTCGCCTCGGTCATGCGCGACGATTCCGAACGTGGCCCGGACGATCCCGGTCTGACAACCAGTATGACATTGGACGCCGCGCTGGCGCATTGCATGGAGCTGTACGAACCGGTGCCCGTGCGGGATGAGGCGGGCAATATCGTCGGCACGGTTCACCCGTCCGATCTGGCTGCGGCGCTTCAGGTGGATGAGACATGACGGCGATCACGGACATCCCTGCACAGGCGCGCCTGACGATCGGAGCCAAGGCGGCACTGATTACTGTTGTCGTCGGCGCGCTGTGTCTTGCGCTTGAGGGTATTGCCCCGTGGCTGGTTAAATGGCCCGCCGCATGGGAGTTGCCGGCGACGCAGTGGGTCGGAGCCTTCCTCGACTGGTTCCTGAACGGCATCAAACCGGCGATGCGGTTGTTTTCCGACCTGATGACCTATCCGATGGATGCGGCGAATTTCGTTCTGGCAAATACGCCATGGCCGATCCTGATTGGGCTTGTCACCGCGCTGGGCTGGTATCTGGGCGGGCTGCCCATGGCGGCGCTGGGGTTCTTCGGCCTCAGCTTCGTGCTGGCCTCGGGCTATTGGGCTGAAAGCATGAACACTCTGGCGCTGGTGGCCGTTTCGGTCCCAGTGGCGCTGGTTGTGGGTGGAGGGATCGGCATTCTGGCCAATGAGATCCCCCGCGTGAAAAATTTTGTTCAGGCCGTGCTGGACGTCATGCAGACCGTGCCGACCTTCGCTTATCTGACGCCTTTGCTGCTGCTCTTTGGTTTTGGCCCGGTGGTGGGTTTGATCGCGTCGGCCATCTACGCGGCACCGCCCATGGCGCGCAACGTGATGCTGGGCTTGGAACGGGTCGAGCCCGAGATCAAAGAGGCCGCCATCATGTCCGGTGGCACACGGTTCCAGCAGCTGTTTCAGGTGGAAATCCCGGCAGCGGCAACGCAGATCATGGTCGGTGTGAACCAATGCCTGATGGCGGCCTTGTCGATGGTGATCATCGCGGCCGTGATCGGTGGCTTCAACGATATCGGCTGGGAGGTTCTGCTGACCATGCGCAAGGCGCAGTTCGGCGAATCCCTGATGGCCGGTCTTGTGATCGTGGTGTTTGCCGTCGTCATCGACCGTATGAGCGGCACGCTCGCCACCGAACGCAAACGCTATGACCAGCGAGTCGTCTGGGCGGTTCTGGGCTTTACCGTGCTGTTCACTGCGGCCTTCTGGCTGTGGCTGCCGAACCCGTCCGAGCTGACCCTTCTGGATCCGATGGCCGAAGCGATTGACAGCGGCTTGACCGCCTTCACTCAGGCCAACGGTCCGTGGTTAGATGCGCTCAAGAACAACTCGCTGTTCTATGTGCTGCTGCCTCTGCGGATTGGTCTGGATCAGGCAGTGTTGCCGTTTACGTGGGGCTTTCAGTGGACGCCGAGCATGAGCTATGGCCTGTTCGCCGTGGCTGCCGTCATCGCTGCGCTGATGGCATGGCGCGGGCATCTGACCGGAGGGCTGGTTGTGCTGATCCTGATCGGCATGTTGGAAACTGGCATTGCGAACCTGCCATGGCCCTTTGTCCTGACCGGTGCCGCTGCGCTCAGCTATGTTGCAGGCGGCTGGCGACTGGCTGCGCTGTCAGTGGGGCTGCTTTGCACCATCCTCGTCTCGGGCCTGTGGGAGCGCGCCTTGCTGTCGCTTTACCTCAGCGGTGCGGCGGTGTTTTCCTGTGCTGTGGTCGGCGGGCTGATCGGTCTGGCCAGCGCGGTTTGGACGCCCGTCTGGAAAATCGTCCGCCCGATCTGTGACATGCTGCAAACGATCCCTCTATTCGTGTTCCTGATCCCGGTGCTGATGGTGTTCCAGATTGGCGAGTTCTCGGCGTTTCTGGCGATCTGCGCCTATGCGATCGTGCCGATGATCCGGTACACCCGCCATGGTCTGGTAAACACACCCGAGGAAATGATGGAGGCCGCAATCTCCAGCGGCGCGACCGAGTGGCAGATCATGCGCGATGTCCGCGCGCCCTATGCCGCGCCGACCATCCTGCTGGGGCTGAACCAAACCATCCTCTATGCATTTGCGATGCTGGTGATCGCGGCACTGATCGGCACCACCGGTCTGGGCCAGTCGATCTATCTGGCGTTGGGGCAGGCGGATGTGGGGCTTGGCATCTCGGCCGGGGCGGCGATGGCCATTCTGGCGCTGATCGCCGACCGTATGGTGCAGGGCTTTGCCGAGGAACGCCGCAAGGCACTGGGACTATAACTCAGGGCAGGGGCGGCGCGACCGCCCCGCCTGGCTTGATTTCGAACAAAGACGGTCCCAACCTATAGGGCTAAACCGGGCGCAACACGTTCGGAGACTCTGATGACTGGTTGGGTCCTATTCCTTGCAGCGCTGATCACATTCATGCTGACGCACGCTATTCCGGCGCGTCCCGCCTTGCGTGGGCAGTTGATCACAGCGTTGGGGCGCAAGGGATATTTCGCCGCTTATTCGGCTTTGTCACTGCTGGTTCTGGGCTGGCTGATTGTCGCAGCCAGTCGCGCGCCCTATGTCGAGGTCATCCCACCTTGGCCTGTTTTCCGCTGGTTACCATTGTTGGTCATGCCTATCGCCTTGTGGCTGGCCGCCGCCGGTGTGGCGATACAGAATCCGTTCTCATTCGGTGGATTGGGTCAACGCCCGTTCGATCCGGAAAAGCCGGGCGTTCTGCGCGCCACTCGACATCCGGTGCTGGCGGCGCTGATGCTTTGGGCACTGGCGCATCTGCTGGCCAATGGCAGCCTTTCGCACGTGATCCTGTTTGGCCTGTTCGCGGTGTTCGCGGCGATGGGAATGGCCTTGATTGACCAGCGCAAATCCCGCGAGATGGGCATCGAATGGATTCGCCTGTCCCGTAACACCGCGCGCTTTTCCCTGCGCGCCCCGCATCCCTGGCCACCCCTTTGGGTCTGGCTGGTTTCACTTGCCGCATACGCGGTTCTGCTTCACCTGCACGCAGCTGTGATCGGACTTTCTCCTTTACCTTAGGGTAAAGGAGTGGCCGGAGCGTATCTTGCGTGCTATCTGGAATGTCACAGTTTTACGACGAGGGTCTCTGAATGTACCTGGGCTATGTAACCACCACCGACCGTGGCGCGACCGATCTTTTGCTGGCCGCAGCTGCTGAACAACTGTTGAAATCTGGCGCTCGGCTTGCAGGCGTTGTGCAGACCAACACTGAATGCGTTGACAGCACCAAATGCGATATGGACGTGCGCGTTCTACCCGAAGGTGACACCATCCGCATCTCGCAGTCACTGGGCACCCAATCCCGAGGATGCCGGTTGGACCCAGCCGCGCTGGAACAGGCTGTGGGGTATGTGACCGCTTCGCTTGCCGACAAGCCGCAATTGTTGATCGTCAACAAGTTCGGCAAACATGAGGCTGACGGGCGCGGGTTTCGTCCTTTGATTGCCGAGGCATTGGCGCAGGACATCCCTGTTTTGGTTGGCGTGAACGGTCTTAACATGGAAAAGTTCCAAGAGTTCACGGGCGGCGGAGCAGAAGAAATCACGCCGAAACGCGATGCCATTCTGGAATGGTTTGACCGTATCACAGCGCAACGAGCAGCCGCTGCTTAACGCGGGTTCTTTCATCATACAAAAACAACGCCTTTGGTATGCCAAGGGCGTTTTTTTTGAAAACTCGCAACGTCACTCAGAGATTCAATTTCGCGAACGGAGATGATGCGCGCTGCACATTACGCAACCCGTTGCGCTTTTTTACCATCTGAGGAAGATGGTGGGCGACCCTGGAATCGAACCAGGCGTGCGTCTCCGCGAGGGAGTTACAGTCCCCTGCCACACCTTGCGGCCTGTCGCCCACTGTCAGGCGTTGCACCTGACGTGGAGGCGTGATTACTAGCGCCTTAAACGAGCGTCAACAGGAAAATACTGCTTTGGCGCAGGAAACCGAATTCCCGGCCAGGAGGCCCAAGAAATGAAGAAACCCAAGTGGGTCGTTGAAAAGGAACAGGCGCGCAAGGCGGCCGCTTCTGAAGCTGTATGGCTGTTCGGCTTGCACGCTGTGCGCGATGCCCTGATGAACCCCAAACGGCAGAAATTGCGCCTAATCGTGACCCGGAATGCCCGCGACAAGCTGAACGAAGCCATTGAATTCGCAGGGATCGAGGCTGAAATGGTTGATCCGCGCAAGTTCACGGCTCCGATTGATCCCGGCTCGGTGCATCAGGGCGCGGCGCTTGAGGTCAAGCCGCTGGACTGGGGCGGATTGGCTGAGAACTGTATCGGGCGTGAACATCCGCGTGTCATTCTGCTGGACCGTGTGACCGACCCGCATAACGTCGGGGCGATTCTCCGCTCGGCCGAGGTTCTGGGGGCCAGCGCGGTCATCGGCACCCGTCACCACTCGGCGCCGGAAACCGGTGCCTTGGCCAAAACGGCCAGCGGAGCGCTAGAGCGGCAACCTTACCTGCGCATGCGCAACTTGGCCGATACAATCGTTGAGCTGCAGAATATGGGTTTTCTGGTCCTGGGCCTGGACGGTGAGGCCGAGCAGACGATTGAGGCGACGCTGGATAGCAAGTTCGACCAACCGGTCGCCTTGGTGCTTGGGGCCGAGGGGCCGGGGTTGAGGCAGAAAACCAAGGAAACCGTTGACCACTTGGTGAAAATTGACGCGGCAGGCGGCTTTGGATCGCTGAATGTCTCAAATGCGGCCGCAATTGCCCTATATGCTTCAAGGCATAGATAGACAGGAGAGCGCCATTTCCACCCCTTCGAAAATTGTCACCTGCTGCTATTGCGGCACCCGAGCTGCGCTGGTCCTGAAAGGTAAGCAACGCCACGAGCTAAGCTGTTCAAGTTGCGGCGCACCGTTGCACGACCTCAAAATGGTGCCGAAGCGCAAGCTGTCCGACGCAAAGTCGGACCACCGAATCGAAAAACAGCGAAAGACCAAAAAGAAGAAGAAAAAGAGCGTCTTTTCACGCGTGTTCGACGAAGCATGGGATGTGATCGAGGATATTTTCGACTAGGGCGTTTATTCGCCCACGCGCGATCACATCCGCGTTAATTGGGGTTTCAGCGGCGTTAATCAATTGCATCTTGATACCCTGACTTCCTAATGAAGACCTTATGAAGATGTACCGACGTTTCCTATTGGGCGCGATAACCGCCTCTATGCTTGCTCCTGCTGCGTTCGCGCAGCACTTACCCGTGTTTTACAAGACGGATGGCGCAGCCATGGCTGGGTATGATGCGGTGTCGTATTTCAACGGCGATGCCCCTGTTCGCGGCCGTCCAGAGTATTCTGTGGTGTGGAAAGGGGCCGAGTGGCACTTTGCGACACCTGAAAACCGTGATGCGTTCGAAATGAACCCGCGTGCGTACGCGCCTCAGTTCGGAGGGTACTGCGCTTATGCAATGGCTCAGGGGGAATTGGTCAGTACAGACCCGAACCTGTGGCAGGTGATCGATGGACGCCTTTACCTGACGCATTCGCCAGCGATCGAGCGTATGTGGGAACAGGATACAAGCGGTTTTATTCGAATGGCCGAGGCAAACTGGCCTGTTATCCTCTACGAGAACTAGGCGAATTTCCGCTTTTCGTGATCTGTCATCACAAAAATGCGCTCCCCCTCTTTTTTTTAACCGGGACATGCTTAAATGTCACAGTGACCGCGGAACGGAACTGCCGCGGGTCATTTCACTGTCCCTCGTTCCAACACCTTGCGCCCGGGTTATCACCTGGGCGCTTTTTTCTTTGATGGACTGCGCATAGGGTGGCGGCATGACTGAATACACAGACGCATTTCTGTCGAACATCCTTAAGCGCACGAAAACTGTCGCCGTGGTTGGTGTTTCGATGAACCCGGTCCGGCCCAGCTATTATGTTGCGCGCTACTTATCGCTCAAGGGGTACACGGTTATCCCGGTCAATCCTGGGCATGCGGGAAAAGAGCTGTTTGGCACCAAGGTTCGGGCGTCTTTGTTAGATGTTCGGGAATCGGTCGATATGGTTGATATTTTTCGACGGTCCGAGGCTGTCCCTCCGATCGTTGATCAAGCACTGGATGCGTTTCCGGAATTGGGAACCATTTGGATGCAGATCGGTGTAGAACACGCCGACGCTGCAGCAAAGGCGCAGACGCGCGGTGTTGATGTGGTGATGAATCGCTGTCCCAAGATCGAATATCAGCGCCTTTTCGGCGAGCTGCGGATGGGTGGGTTCGCGACCGGGGTGATCTCGTCCAAGCTATAAGCTATTCGCCTGTATAGGCGAGGAGCTCGCCGTATTGTTCGATACGCCTTTGTGCCAACACAATCTCGCGCGGGACCCAGTCATATCGGGTGTCCTCGCTGAAGGGTGACCAAAAAAGAGTTCCGCCGTACCGCCAGGGGTCCAGAATGATTCCGTCCTGCATCTCATCCTCTGAGCGACTGATAATCGCGGTGCTGTGGTCAATTCGCAGCGGGTTATCCGCATTGGCGATGGCCCGGTGAATCTTCAGGGTTTTGAAACCTTCTTGGTTCAGACGCTGCTCGATATCCTCGGCCCAGTGCCAGCACAGTCCGCGCGGCTTTAGGCCCTTGTTGACCTTGGCATTGTGGATCAGCGGAGGATCGGTAATCTGGTATTCCTGCGCCAGCTGCGCGGTATAGGCATAGGTGATACGTGCAGCGCGGTCGGCCTCGGATGGATCAATGCCGGGGCCCAGATTTCGGATTTCGGTGGCCAGACGCTGCGCCTCGTCCCCGGTCTGGGACGGAGGGCTGGCACAAGCAGTCAGCGCCACAAGGGCCAATAGGGTGGCCAAGGTTTTGATCATCTGCGGGCCCTTTGATCCGTTCGGTGTTGAAACCCGATCATAAAGGCACGTCGGCGAAAGCCTAGTCCTTTGGCCTTGCAGCTTTTTCGGAGATGCCGCTGATACCTTGACGGCGGGCCAGTTCGGCCAACACGTCATCCAGCGCCACATCGCGCGCGGCCAACATGACCAGCAGGTGATACAGCACATCCGCTGCCTCGGCTGTCAGCCCGGCTTTGTCGTTCTTGACTGCTTCGATGATGGCTTCTACGGCCTCTTCGCCGAATTTCTCGGCGCATTTCTCGGGGCCTTTGGACAACAGCTTGGCCGTCCAACTGCTGTCTGGGTCCGTCCCCTTGCGCGAGTCGATCGTGGCGGCCAGATCGTGCAGGATACTCATGTCAGCCTCATGGGGATGCCGGCGGCGGCCATATGCTCTTTGGCCTCGCGGATAGTGTATTCGCCGAAATGGAAGATCGAGGCCGCAAGAACCGCACTGGCCCCACCTTCGGTGACGCCTTCGACCAGATGATCCAGATTGCCGACCCCGCCCGAGGCGATCACCGGCACGTCCACAGCATCAGAAATGGCGCGGGTCAGCGGCAGGTTGAACCCCGCCTTGGTGCCGTCGCGATCCATTGATGTCAGCAGGATTTCACCCGCACCCTTGGCAACGACGGTTTTGGCGAACTCGACCGCGTCGATACCGGTGGGCTTGCGGCCGCCATGGGTGAAAATCTCCCACTTGCCGGGGCTGACGGTTTTGGCGTCAATGGCGCACACGATGCACTGACTGCCGAACTGATCGGCGGATTCGGCGATCACATCGGGGTTGGCCACGGCGGCCGAGTTGAAGCTGACCTTATCCGCCCCGGCCAACAGCAGGGCACGAACATCGTCCTTGGTGCGTACGCCGCCGCCAACGGTCAGGGGGACAAAGCACTGCTCGGCCGTGCGCTGAACCACGTCGAACATGGTGCCGCGGTTTTCATGGGTGGCGTGAATGTCCAGAAAACAGATCTCATCCGCGCCAGCCTCATCATAGGCCTTGGCCGATTCCACCGGATCGCCCGCATCGCGCAGGCCAACAAAATTGACGCCCTTGACCACGCGGCCATCAGCGACGTCCAGGCAGGGAATGATGCGTGTTTTCAGCATGTCGAAGTCCTTTGTTGGCGCACCTCTAACGGCAAAGCCCCGCCGATGCCAGACTTGTGATTGTGATCTCCCGCGAAGCCGTGGAAATTAGGGATGAAATTCATGAAAAGGATTATCGAGATGCGACATCTTATTCTGGCTTCAATACTCACATTCGGAGGGGCACTGTCCGCCATGGCAGACGACATCATCAAAGTTGAGACAAATAAATCCGTGGCCGAGGCGTTGGACGCGCTTGAGGCTGCTGTCGGCAATGCAGGCGCAACCGTCTTTGCCCGTGTCGACCATGCCGCCGGCGCCGAGAAGGTGGGTACACCGATCCCGGCCAATCAGGTGCTGATCTTCGGCAACCCTGCACTTGGTACACCCGCCATGCAGATCGACCCGCGCGCCGGGCTGTTCCTGCCGCTGAAGGTTCAGGCTTATGAGGACGCCAACGGGCAGGTTTGGTTGGCCTATGAAGACCCGAAAGAGACCTTGGAGGATCTCAATGGTGTCTCTGACGCCCCAGTCATCGAAAAGATGCGCGGCGCACTGGCCAAACTGACTGCAGCGGCCGCGCAATAAGGTTCTGCCACGCCGGCGGGTGCGTGGCGATACCTCTCAAGTTTTGGGATGGCGGCGATTTGTGATAGAATTGCCGCATTTCAAAGCACATATTGGGAGGTTTTTTATGAAAATTGCCTTACAAACAATCAGCGCAGCAGTGATGTGTGTCGGGGTGTTTACCACCGGAGCGTTTGCGCAAGATTTCATGTCCAAGTCAGAATTTTTGGCAACCCTACCCGGGTCAACAGTCCGGTCTATTTCTAATCAGGATGACAAGACGCAGTGGGCACAGGCATACAGCACTGGTCGCAAAAAAGGTAAACTTGCCGGTAATTTCGGGGGAAACTCCTACGACGGCGAGTGGTATGTTGATGGCGATAAGTGGTGCGAAAAGACCGGAGACTGGACGGGTTGTTTTCAATTCATAAAAATCAGTGAAACGGAGCTGCAGCCATACAAAGATGGGCAGCCCCGGAAACACACATGGAAGCTGGAATAACCGCCGGTCGGCTTGATTACGCGCCGAGCGTGGCCAGCGCTTCTTTCAGATCAAGCGCCCCGTCGTACAGCGCACGGCCCGAAATGGCGCCATTCAATTCCACGCCACAATCGCGCAGGGCGATCAGATCATCCAGCGAGCTCACTCCGCCCGACGCGATCACCGGAATGGACACGGCGCGGGCGAGGGCGGCTGTGGCTTCAATATTCGGGCCCTGCATCGCGCCGTCGCGGTTGATATCGGTGTAGATGATGGCCGCGACGCCCGCATCCTCGAAACTGCGGGCAAGTTCGGTGACCTCGACATCGGTTTCCTCGGCCCAGCCTTTGGTGGCGACCATGCCGTTGCGGGCGTCGATACCCACGGCGACCTTGCCGGGAAACTCACGCGCGGCTTCGCGGACCAGATCGGGATTTTCGACCGCAACGGTACCAAGAATGACGCGGGCGAGCCCTTTGTCGATCCAGGTTTCGATTGTTGTCATGTCGCGGATGCCTCCACCTAGCTGGGCGGGGACTTTGCATGCCGACAGGATCGCCTCGACCGGGGCGGCATTGACCGGCTCGCCGGCGAAGGCACCGTTCAGGTCGACCAGATGCAGCCACTCGCAGCCGGCTTCGACAAATGCTTTCGCCTGGGCGGCCGGGTCGTCATTGAACACAGTCGCCTTGTCCATTTCGCCACGCAACAGGCGCACGGCCTGGCCGTCTTTGAGGTCGATGGCGGGGTAGAGGATCATGATCGGCGGCCCTATATCAGTGTTACACGCGGGGGATATCGCACAAGCGGGGCAGGGGATGCAACGCGACGCGGGGTCATTCTTGCCCGACGACATAAGGCGCGACAAAGTGGCCTCATAAAAGGGAGAAGATCATGAAATCTACATTCATTGCAGCAGCGGCCTTTTCTGTTCTTGCTACGGCAGCGCTGGCAGACCCGGTCGACGGTCTTTGGAAAACCGAGCCCGGAGATGAAGGCAACTATCTGCACGTTTCGATCCAGCCCTGCGGCAGTGCCATCTGTGGAACCATCGATAGCGCGTTTGACGCCTCGGGCAATCAATCGTTGAACTATGAGAATCTGGGTAAACAGATGATCTGGGATATGCAGGCGCAAGGGGATGGCGCTTATGGTGGTGGCAAAATCTGGGCCCCGGACCGCGATAAGACCTACAGTTCAAAGATGCAGCTGGACAGCCAGAACAAGCTGACCGTCAAAGGCTGTGCTGCGGGTGGTCTGATCTGCCGCGGCCAGGCCTGGACCCGGGTTCAGTAAAGGATCAGGGCTTCCACGTCAGGAAGTTGCCGATCATGCGCAGCCCCACATCCTGGCTTTTCTCAGGGTGAAACTGCATTCCAACCATCGTGTCACGGCCAATCACGGCCGTGACGTCCTGCCCATAGTCCACATAGGCCAGGCGCTGTGCTGGGTCCGCGACCCGAAAGTGGTAGGAGTGGACGAAATAGGTGTGATCGCCGGATTTTATCCCGTCAAACACCGGGTGATCGCTTTCCAGAACCAGATCGTTCCAGCCCATGTGCGGGACTTTCAGCGCGCTGTCTGACGGTTCAATCCGCACCACATCGCCCGCAACCCAGCCCAGACCATCAGTATCGGTGTATTCATGGCCTGTAGAGGCCATCAGCTGCATCCCGACGCAGATGCCAAGAAACGGACGGCCTTTTTGCTCCACCGCCTCAACCATGGCGTCGTGGATGCCCTTATGGCCGCGCAGTTCGGCGGCGCAGGCCGGGAAAGCCCCGTCGCCAGGCAGAACCAGCCGGTCGGCGCGCGCGACAACATCTGCGTCCGCGGTCACGACGACCTCGCCCGCATCCAATTCCCGCGCCATCCGCTGAAACGCCTTTTCCGCCGAGTGCAGGTTGCCGCTTTCGTAGTCAATGATCGCTGTCAGCATCTACAGCGCGCCTTTCGTGGATGGAATCGCATCCGCCTTGCGCGGGTCGGTTTCGACCGCGAGTCGCAGGGCGCGGGCGACGGCTTTAAAGGCAGCTTCGGCAATGTGGTGGCTGTTGAAGCCGTGCAACTGGTCGATATGCAGGGTGATGCCGCCATGGGTGGACAGCGCCTGAAAGAACTCACGTACCAACTCGGTGTCGAACGTGCCGATCTTGTGCGTCGGCAGGTCCACGTTCCAGATCAGGAACGGACGGCCCGACAGGTCAAGCGCACAGCGCACCTGCGCGTCATCCATCGGCAAATGGCATTCGCCATAGCGCCGGATGCCCTTCTTGTCGCCCAATGCCTGCGTCAGCGCCTGACCCAGCGCGATGCCGGTGTCTTCGACCGTGTGGTGGTCGTCGATGTGGTAATCGCCCTTGGCGCGGATCGTCATGTCGATCAGCGAATGACGCGCCAGCTGGTCCAGCATATGATCGAAGAACCCGACGCCGGTCTGGTTGTCATAGGTGCCGGTGCCGTCCAGATTGACCTCGACCGAGATTTCGGTTTCGGCGGTCTGACGGCTGATCTTTGCGCTGCGCATGGGCGAATTCCTTTTGCTACAGGCGCGCTTATAGACGGGGAAGGGCGCGCATATCCAGACCGCAAAGGCGCATTCGCCGTAAACTGTTGCAGGTGGTTGCACCCTGGCGCGCCTCGTGCCAGCTTGCGACCAACACGAACCAATAAGGCCCGGCCCATGTCCACCTGCGTTTTCATCCAGATCCGCTGCAAACCCGGCACCACCTATAAGGTGGCCGAAGACATCGCCCTGCGCGAAATTCATTCCGAGCTTTATTCGACCAGTGGTGAATACGACCTGCTGCTAAAGCTCTATATTCCGGAAACTGAAGATGTGGGTCATTTCATCAACGAAAACTTGCTGGTGATTCCTGATATCGAAAGATCGCTGACCACGATGACGTTCAAGGCGTTCTAACCCAACTCAAACGTAGTTACCCCGAAAACCCGACTCAGGTCGATGTCCGGTTCATGATCGGAATACATGCGCGCTGTTTCGAACACTTTCTTTAACTCCAACTGCTGCGCCATCGCGATGGCGGCATCGTTGGGCTGGGGCATGTCGACAAAGACATCGTGATCGCGATGATCTACGGGAATAGCGGCGAGCAAACTGGCCAAAAGCGCCTGAGCAATTGCGGCGTCATCGGCAAAAAGCGGGCCGACTTTGTACCCCGTTTTGCAGGGGCGAAGGGTGGCATATCCTCTGATCTGACCATTTTCGGTGTAGACGCGTGAGATGTGGGAGTAGGCGCTTAGCCAGCTTTGCAAAAATGCGTCCCGCGCTGCCGGGAATAGCTGTCGGTCGTAGGCTTTAAGGGCGTCGGTGGCTGTCTTTATGGGCGCAACCCCATTGCCCAGAACTTGACCCAGTTTGGGCAAGACCTGTCGAACGGGGGCGCCGAAGCGGAAATTGTTGTAGGCAAAGGTGAACCCTGATTTCCGGTAATTATCCTGTTGCTCGACCACGCCATCCAGCCCCATGTTGCGGCCTTCACAATGGGCAAGTGCGTGTCTGGCTATCTCGAGACCGTGGCCGTGATGTCGAAATTCGGGCCGAACAATGTAAAAGCCAAGGAACGAAAAAGCGTCGTCATAGTTCACGGCCGAGACCGACGCGATCATCTCACCATCCAGAAAGCCGCCCAGAAATCCACTTGGGTCTGTTGGGCGAAAACACTGAGCGTCGTGCACGCCGGGGTTCCACCCTTCGCGGCCGGCCCAGTCAACGGCGTGTTGCAATTCATCGGCGGTCAGTGACCTGATACTATATCCTGACATGTTAAAATCCTGAAACTTGTAACGATAACACCTACAACGCCAACAGAATGGCGCAACAATTGGCAGGTGGCCAGAAAAGTTTCAAGAATTTGGTATCTGGAGCGGGCGAGGCGATTCGAACGCCCGACCCTAACCTTGGCAAGGTTATGCTCTACCCCTGAGCTACGCCCGCATCAGATACTATGTTGGTCCGAAGACCTCTCAATGGAGCGGGCGAGGCGATTCGAACGCCCGACCCTAACCTTGGCAAGGTTATGCTCTACCCCTGAGCTACGCCCGCGCCGTTGAGTGAGGAGGGATGTATAAATTCCCGCGCAGGGCTGCAAGCGGAAAAGCACAAAAAGGTGCAAAAATATTTCGACGGAAATGCGCTGCTGAAGTGTTCAACACATAGAGCAACGCAAAACAACAAGGATGGAAACGAGGAAATGAAGCGGGTAGCAGACATAAAGACGGCTCTATTGGCCGGTTTGATCATTTTAAGCTGTGCACTGAGTGTGCGGGACGAGGACAGGCTTGGAAAGGCCGAGCCTGACCTCGGGCAATTGCCTAGGGTTGAAACACGTGTTTTGACCGGCTGACCCGTGTTGCGGTGATCAAAAGGCCAATATCAGATTCGAGATAGCCGCCACCAGAAGGGCTGTGAACGTCAAAACCATACCGAGTTGGCGTAGGATAACGATCTGAGGCGTCTTACCGAATCCGTAGGCATGCAGCATGCGTCCGGACAGCAAACACAGCCCCAACAGATTGACCAACAGGCCGCTCGCCCCCTGAAGCTCGACCATGGCGATCAGCAGCAACCCAAACGGAGCATATTCTGCAAAGTTGGAATGGGTTCGTACCGCTTTAAGCATCTCGCCGTTGCCCGAGTCGCCATACGAGATCTTTTGGCTCCGGCGGGTACTAATGACCCAGCCGCTGAGAGCGACGTAGATGATCGCCAGCAGCGCAGCGTAGATAGGTGTGATAGACAGCATGTTTTCCCTCCCGTTTGCAAAGCGACGGGCCGCCCGGATGTCCGAGCGGCCCGAAGGTTGGGAATTAAACTAGATCGTTCACTCAAGTTCGACCAGTAGGTCCTTAGCGTCAATCTGGCCGCCGGGCTGCACGTGGATCGCCTTAACGGTCGCGTCACGCTCTGCGTGGATGCCAGTTTCCATCTTCATGGCTTCGATGGTCAGCAACAGGTCGCCTTCCTTCACCTCTTGTCCGGCAGTAACGGAAACGGTTGCGACGACGCCGGGCATTGGTGCGCCGATGTGGCCGGGGTTGCCGGTTTCAGCCTTGGGGCGCGTCTGTGTCGATGAGGTGACAAGACGGTTCGGTACTCGAATTACGCGCGGTTGGCCGTTGAGTTCAAAAAAGACCTTCACTTCACCTTTTTCGTCGGTCTCACCAATAGCCTGACACCGAATTTCCAACGTCTTGCCGGGGTCGATCTCGGCCGTGATTTCTTCGCCCGGTTCCATTCCATAGAAAAAGGTGCGCGTGGGCAGGGTGCGAACCGGACCATAGGTACGGTGGCGGCCCATATAGTCCAGGAAGACCTTGGGATACATCAGATACCCGTTCAGATCCTCGTCATCGACCTCTTTGCCTTCCAGTTGCTTCGACAGCTCGGCGCGGGTGGCTTCAAGATCGACGGCAGGTACATCCTTGCCGGGGCGGTCCGTGTTGGGAGCCTCGTCCTTGAGGACCTTGTGGATGATGGTGTCGGGGAACCCGCCCGGAGGTTGGCCCAGGTTGCCGCGCATCATGTCCACGACTGAATCAGGGAAGGCCACATCCGTATCCGGGCTTTCAACGTCAGCACGGGTCAGGCCCTGGCTGACCATCATTAGCGCCATGTCACCAACCACCTTGGACGATGGTGTCACCTTGACGATATCGCCGAACATCTGGTTCACGTCGGCATACATCTGAGCGACCTCATGCCAGCGTTCCTCCAGCCCCAAGCTGCGCGCCTGCGCCTTGAGGTTGGTGAACTGACCGCCGGGCATTTCGTGCAGATAAACCTCGGAGGCCGGAGCCTGCAGGCTGGACTCAAACGCCGCGTATTGGCCACGAACTGCTTCGAAGTAGTCACTGATCTCGCGGATGGCCTTGATGTCCAACCCGGTGTCACGATCCGTGTGGCGCAGCGCCTCGACCACGGTGCCCAGCGTCGCCTGAGAAGTGTTGCCCGAGAAGCTGTCCATCGCGCAATCCACCGCGTCCACGCCCGCCTCGGACGCGGCCAGAATGGTGGCGCTGGCGATGCCCGCGGTGTCGTGCGTGTGGAAGTGGATCGGCAGTCCGACCTCTTCCTTCAACGCGCGGACCAAGATCTTGGCCGAGGCCGGCTTCAACAAACCCGCCATGTCTTTCAGGCCCAGAACATGCGCGCCCGCGTCGCGCAGCTCTTTCGCCATGCCGACATAGTATTTCAGGTCATATTTGGCGCGATCCGGGTCCAGAATATCACCGGTATAACAAACGGTGCCCTCACAGATTTTGCCGCTTTCAACGACAGCATCCATGGCCACGCGCATGTTCTCGACCCAGTTCAGCGAGTCAAACACCCGGAACACATCGATATTCTGCGAAGCCTGGCGGACAAATTCCTGCACCACGTTGTCGGGGTAGTTGGTATAGCCAACCCCGTTCGCGCCGCGCAGCAGCATCTGGGTCATCAGATTCGGCATTGCTTCGCGCAGGTCACGCAGACGCTGCCACGGGCATTCCTGCAGGAACCGATAGGCCACATCAAAGGTCGCACCGCCCCAGCATTCGACGCTGAACAGCTGCGGCAGGTTGGCCGCATAGGTCGGTGCCACCTTGATCATGTCGATCGAGCGCATCCGCGTGGCCAACAGCGACTGGTGCCCGTCGCGCATGGTGGTGTCGGTGATCAGCAACTGGCGCTGCGCCTTCATCCAGTCGGCCACGGCCTGCGGGCCTTTTTGCTCCAGCAGGTTGCGGGTGCCCATCTTGGGTTCACCCTTCAGAGCGGGCGGTTTGGCCTCTTTCAGGTCGGCGCGGGGTTCGGGACGGTCCTTGGTTTCAGGATGCCCGTTGACGGTGATATCCGCGATATAGGTCAGAACCTTGGTGCCCCGGTCACGGCGCCGCTTGAAGGTAAACAGGTCCGGCGTCGTGTCGATGAACTTGGTGGTATATTCGTTCGACAGGAAGGTCGGGTGTTTCAGCAGGTTGATGACAAAGTCGATATTGGTGCTGACACCGCGAATACGGAACTCGCGCAGCGCCCGGTCCATCCGCGCAATCGCAGCCTCAGGCGTGGGCGCCTTGGCCGTGACCTTGGTCAGCAACGAGTCGTAATAACGCGTGATCACCCCGCCCGCATAGGCCGTGCCGCCATCCAGACGAATGCCCATTCCGGTGGCCGAGCGATAGGCGGTGATGCGGCCATAATCGGGGATAAAATTGTTCTGCGGATCTTCGGTCGTGATCCGCGTCTGCAGCGCGTGACCGTTCAGACGCACGTCGGACTGGCTGGCAGCACCAGTTGCTTCGGCCAGAGTTTTGCCCTCGGCGATCAGGATTTGCGCCTGCACGATGTCGATGCCCGTGACCTCTTCGGTGACGGTATGTTCGACCTGTACGCGGGGGTTCACTTCTATGAAGTAGAACTTGCCGGTTTCCATATCCATCAGGAATTCGACCGTGCCCGCGCATTCATAATTCACATGGGCGCAGATTTTGCGGCCGAGTTCACAGATTTCCGCGCGCTGTTCGTCAGACAGATACGGGGCAGGGGCGCGTTCCACGACCTTCTGGTTCCGGCGCTGAACCGAGCAGTCGCGTTCGTACAGGTGGTAAATCTCACCGTGCTTGTCGCCCAGAATCTGCACCTCGACATGGCGGGCACGGGTGATCATCTTTTCCAGATAGCCTTCGCCATTGCCAAAAGCGGCCTCGGCCTCGCGGCGGCCTTCCAGTACCTTTTCTTCCAGCTCTGCCTCGGATTCGATCGGGCGCATCCCGCGTCCGCCTCCGCCCCAGCTGGCCTTCAGCATCAGCGGGTAACCGATCTCGGCGGCCTCTGCGCGGATCGCGTCCATGTCATCGCCCAGAACCTCGGTTGCCGGAATGACCGGAACGCCAGCTGCAATCGCAACGCGGCGGGCGCTGGCCTTGTCGCCAAGGGCGCGCATGGTTTCAGCTTTCGGTCCGATGAAGGTTATGCCGTTCTGCACACAGGCATCCACGAAATCGGGGTTTTCCGACAGCAGGCCGTAACCCGGGTGGATCGCGTCTGCGCCGCATTCCTTGGCGACGCGGATGATTTCATCAATCGAAAGATATGCAGCCACCGGGCCCATGCCTTCGCCAATGCGATACGCCTCATCCGCCTTAAAACGGTGCAGGCCCAGCTTGTCCTCTTCGGCGAAGACAGCGACGGTGCGTTTGCCCATCTCATTGGCTGCGCGCATCACGCGAATGGCAATCTCGCCGCGGTTGGCGATCAGGATCTTGTTGAAGTCGGTCATTTGCGGTCCCGGTCTTTATGGTTTGGCCGTGTTCATAAGCGGACAATACGCGCACGTATATCAGTCGTTCTGGGTAGAACCGGCATGTTAACGCTCGCAAACGCCCTATGTTGGCGCTAACGTATTACACGTGCCGCGCCGCAGCATCAATCTGAGATATTGCAGGTGGCAAGTGATCTAGAGATTCTGCCCCCAGCTGACCCATATTCGCCAGCAGATCTTGCCGCAGAATGTCTATCGCATGGTCAGGGCCATCGACGCCTAGGGCTGCGAGAGCATACATGAACCCACGCCCAAGCATGACCAAATCTGCGCCCAGTGCTTTCGCGCGCAGAATATCCAGCCCCCCTTCGATGCCGCTATCGAGTATCAGTGGCAGATCTGTCGCGGCACGAATGGCTGGTAGCGCCTCGATACTTGCGGGGGCGGCGTCGAACTGTCGACCACCGTGATTGGATATCCACAAGGCGTCGACACCCGCCTGTTTCAGCGGTTCAGCATCCTCGGCACGCATAACCCCTTTAACTATGAAAGGACCATCCCACGCATCGCGCAGCCATCTGACATAGTCCATGTCCGGCGACGTGCGCAGTAGATACCCAACATGCGCTGTCGGAGGGAGATTGCTTGAATCGTCGGTGTACTTGTCCAATGTGCGCATCCGCGGTGGCCCGCTACGCGCCATGGCAAGGGCCCATGCAGGCCGTTGAATGATTTGTGCCAGCAAGCGGGGGGTCAGCCTGGGCGGGTTCGTAAGCCCCGAACGGATTTGTCTTTCCCGTCGAGACGCCACCGGCACGTCCGCAGTCATTACCAGCGTTGAGAATCCGGCAGCTTTGACCCGGTTGAGCAAATCCATGCGGATGTCTGGGTCCTTTGGGGGGTAGAGTTGAAACCACGCGTCATCCCCGATGTGGCCGTCCAAGTCTTCGGGGCTTTGGGTCGCAACGTTTGAGAGGGTAAAAGGCAGGCTTGCGGCCGCGCAGGCCCGCGCCAAAACCCCCTCGGCATCGGGCCAGATCAAGCCCGCCATTCCGATCGGAGCTACACCAAACGGGAGCGGGTAACGTTTCCCCAAAAAATCGGTGCCGGTGTCGCAAGATATCGTTCCGTGCAGGATTGAGGGTAAAAAGCCAATGCGATCCAGGGCGGCGCGGTTTCGGTTGAGTGTCGCTTCGACTCCGGTACCGCTGTCCAGGTATTCCCACACGAAATGGGGGATTCTGGTTTTGGCCCGACGCTTCAGATCTTCGATGCTGGGGTATCTGCTGTGCAAATCCATACGGATTGATCGTGGTTGGCGTCTGATTCGGCAAGAAATTTAGGACTTTGCGCTAATTTTGGCGATGGAAGGCGTTGTAACGCCAGTCTGATCCCCGCGCCCAGAGCTCGGATCAATCTTTCCGGCAACCTGAACTTGATTGCGACCCTTGTCCTTGGCCTCATACAGCGCATCATCCGCCGAGCGCATAAGATCCTGCGGCATGGTTCCATGCGCCGGGTAATTGGCGACACCCACAGAAATCGTTATGCGGGGTAGCGATTTTTCACCGTACCGCACGGTAATACCTTCAACCGCCTGGCGCAGCTGTTCAGCGCGGGTCATGGCATCTTCCTGAGTATTGTCGGGCAGGATCAGCATGAACTCTTCCCCACCGATCCTGCAGGCGATCTCATCCCGGTCACACTCTTGTTCCATTGCCGATCCAACAGCGCGCAAAACCATATCTCCGGCGTCGTGCCCATGAGTGTCGTTGAACTTTTTGAAGTGATCCACGTCCACAGCAATCAGGCTGAGCGGAGCGCCTGTTTGCTGGCTGCGGCTAATGGACTTGCGCAACGTCTCGGTCATGTGCCGCCGGTTGAACAAGCCGGTCAGCGGGTCCCGCACTGACTGGTCATGCAACTGGTCGCGCATCCGAACGTTGGCGATTGCCATGCTGATTTGCTCTGCACATAGCTGCGCCAGTTTGCGGCTTTTGTGAAAGCACTTGTCGCGACCTTCCAGCGCCCGCAGATGCAGCAGACCAACCGTTTCGCCGTGGGCCAGAATCGGGAAGCAGAAGTAAGGACGGCCATCATGGGGCTCGGCATGTTCACATACAAAGTCAATCTCGGACGCACCGAATTCATAGGTTCGCCCCCGACGCAGGCCCCAGCATCCTTCGGGGTGGATGTGAGACTTATGCGTGCCACCATTCCAACTGGCACACCCATCCAGCACATCGCGTGAGTTCGAGTATACATACACACTGCCCTCTGCCTCGGGCAGGATGTGGGTCATGAAACGCGAGACCATGTCGAACAGCTCGTCCAGAGACCGGCTGGATTGCAGCCATTCATTCAACTCGCCCAGCAAACGGACTTCTCGGGCCAAACGCAATTGTTCGTCCATAAGCTCACGTTCCTTGGCTGCGCGCCCGCGAAGGCTTTGAACCTGACGGCGGTTAGAGCGGAACACGACCAATGTCACGACACTGAACGCAAGAAGGGCAACAGTGCTGAGAATAAACAGAGACAACCGCACGCGATCGATGAACAGGTTCCTGACATCCGTAATGTCCGAATAGAACTCAATCGCGCCCAGAAAACGACCGTCTCGAATGATTGGAGTGTAGATTTCCGCAACGTGGCGTGTTTGCGGGCCCGAGGCGTGAATAGCGTCGCCATCGAAATCCTCGACCTCGGACAAAGGTTTTTCTTCGTGTTTATAGTAGATATTGCCCTGTTTGATTACGGTGTCAAAGTACGGTTTGGAGTTCACTGACCCTAGGTCGGAGGACCGTGAAGACCAGAAGACGCGACCATCTGCGTTGAACAGTTTGAAACGATAGATGTCGGATGTTGCAGGCAAAAGCTCAAGAAACTCCTGATCATGGCCGCCGACGAATCCTGTTTGGAACGTGGCATGAACATCCTTCAGGTGCGATGTCACTTGTTTGCCGAGCTGCGTGGCTTCTTTTCTGAGGTCCGCTTCAAGCATACGGTCCACGACCGGAGCAGGCACTGCGTATATTCCCCAGCCAGAAAACGCGGTCAGGGACAAAAGCGTCAGCACAATGGCCGCCAATTTCAGCCGATATGACCAGCCTGGTTTAAGTTTTTGTTCCATGATCGCGCTCCCACAGCTTTGAATTCACTATCGAGTGCGCTTTTTGAGCAAAGGTTAACGCGGGCCGGCAAACTGCAGAGCTGTTGAATAGAATTGCTTATAGTTCAAACGGCAAATCTTGGCGAACAAGGGGTGAACAAACCCTTTCCCTCGGGCCTTATTCGGCGTAGCTTGGCACGATGAGCAGTTTCGATGAAATGGACGCCTTTGAAGGCGCATTCCTGTCCCAGCGCGCCATGGTTGCGCGCCCCGCACCTTATCTTGATGAACTGAACCCGGCGCAGCGCGAAGCGGTTGAGCGTCTGGATGGGCCGGTTCTGATGTTGGCCGGGGCGGGGACCGGCAAAACCAAGGCACTCACGGCGCGGATTGCGCATCTTCTGACCAAGGGGCAGGCGCGGCCGAATGAGATTCTGGCCGTGACATTCACCAACAAAGCCGCGCGCGAGATGCGTGATCGCGTGGGTCGCCTGTTGGGCCAACCGGCCGAGGGGATGCCGTGGCTGGGCACATTTCATTCGATCTGCGTCAAGCTGCTGCGCCGCCATGCGGAACTGGTGGGTTTGAAATCGAACTTCACCATTCTGGACACGGATGATCAGCTGCGCCTGCTCAAGCAGTTGATCAAGCTGGCGAATATTGACGAGAAACGCTGGCCCCCGCGAATGTTGGCCGGGATCATCGACGACTGGAAGAACCGCGCGCTGACGCCCGACAAGGTGCCCGCTGCCGATGCGGGGGCGTATAACAGCAAGGGTATTGAGCTTTATGCCCAATACCAGACCCGCCTGCGCGAGCTGAACGCCGTCGATTTCGGCGATCTGCTGTTGCACATGGTCACGATCTTTCAGCAGCACGAGGATGTGTTGCAGCAATATCAGCGCTGGTTCCGCTATATTTTGGTGGACGAGTATCAGGATACCAACGTCGCCCAATACCTGTGGCTGCGGCTGTTGGCCGGGGCGCACAAGAACATCTGCTGCGTGGGCGATGATGATCAGTCGATCTATGGCTGGCGCGGGGCCGAGGTGGGCAATATCCTGCGGTTCGAAAAGGATTTCCCCGGCGCGTTTGTCGTGCGGCTGGAGCAGAATTACCGCTCGACCCCGCATATTCTGGCCGCTGCCTCGAACGTCATTCGCGGCAATGAAAACCGTCTGGGCAAAGAGCTGTGGACGGATGCCGAAGACGGCCACAAGGTCAACCTGATCGGCCATTGGGATGGCGAGGAAGAGGCCCGCTGGATCGGCGAAGAAATCGACGCGCTGCAGGGCGGCACGCGCGGGATTCGTCCGATGAACCTGGATGAGATCGCGATTCTTGTTCGTGCCTCGCACCAGATGCGCGCGTTTGAGGATCGGTTTCTGACCATCGGTCTACCATATAAGGTGATCGGCGGGCCCAGATTCTATGAGCGGATGGAGATCCGCGATGCCATGGCCTATTTCCGGTTGGTGGTCAGTCCCGGAGACGATCTGGCGTTCGAGCGGATTGTGAATACGCCCAAGCGCGGTTTGGGCGACAAGGCGCAGCAGACGATCCAAGTGACCGCGCGCGAAAATGGCGTGTCGCTGGTCGATGGGGCACGGATTGCGGTCGACAATGGGCTGATCAAGGGCAAAGGCGGCAAGGCTTTGCGAGAGCTGATCGAGGGGCTGGCGCGCTGGAATGAGATGACGCGCGGGCCGCGGATCGAGGTCGAGGATGATACGGTCATCGACGACGGCGCGCCGCTGCGGTTTGGTGAGCCTGAAGTGTCGCATATCGAACTGGCGCAGATCATTCTGGATGAATCCGGCTATACGGCCCACTGGCAGAATGAAAAGACGCCCGAGGCGCCGGGGCGGTTGGAAAACCTCAAGGAACTGGTCAACCAGTTGGATAATTTCGAGAACCTGCAGGGGTTCTTGGAACATGTCAGTCTGGTCATGGACAATGAGCAGGACGGCGACGGGGCCAAAGTCTCGATCATGACGCTGCACGCGGCCAAGGGGTTGGAGTTTCCTGCCGTGTTCCTGCCGGGGTGGGAGGATGGGTTGTTCCCCTCGCAACGCTCGATGGACGAATCCGGCCTGAAGGGTTTGGAGGAGGAGCGACGGCTGGCCTATGTCGGTATCACACGCGCTGAAGAGGTCTGCACGATTTCCTTCGCGGCCAATCGGCGGGTGTTCGGGCAGTGGCAAAACGCGATGCCATCGCGATTCATCGACGAGTTACCCGAGGACCATGTAGAGGTGCTGACGCCCCCGGGCCTGTACGGTGGCGGACAGGCTTCGGCCAGCATCGAAACCCGCGCGGCCGAAGCGAATGGCTATAACTCGCCGGGCTGGAAGCGGATGCAGGCGCGGCAGGGGCAGTATGGGATGTCTCAGCCCAAAGAAAGCCGCAATACGGTGATCGATGCGACGGCACTGGCGAGTTTCACGCTGGGTGAGCGGGTATTTCACCAGAAATTCGGCTATGGCGCGGTGATCGACATCGAAGGCGACAAGGTCGAGGTCGATTTCGACAAGGCCGGGGTGAAGAAGGTCGTATCGCAATTCCTGTCGGCTAAGGACGACGTACCGTTTTAATCAAATGGAATGTGCCTGACGGCACATGCTCGATTCTGCGAGGGCGCCCGGTTCTGACCGCGGTGCCTTTTTTGCGTTCAGAAAAAGAAAAACGGCGGTTTCCAGGGAGGAGGAGAGGAAACCGCCGTTCTTTGCAACATCGAGACAGGGAGGAGGAGAGTCCCGATGTATCCGAACCCGGGTTTGATCCCGGTATGTGTAAGTCGCGACGACACCAGGGAGGAGGAGAGGTGTCGTCGCGCTCTTTCAACATCAGGGCAGGGAGGAGGAGAGCCCCGATGTATCTGTTTCCGGGTCTGATCCCGGTATCTGTAAGACGCGGCGACGTCAGGGAGGAGGAGAGACGTCGCCGCGCGCTTTCAACACCGGGAAAGGGAGGAGGAGAACCCGGTGTGTCACGTTCCGGCATTCAGGGCCGGTATAATCTGCGGCGACACCAGGGAGGAGGAGAGGTGCCGCCGCTGAAATACAGGTCCTAAAGGGAGGAGGAAGGACCTGATCTCGGTTGTGTCGGTGCGCTTAGCGTGCGCAGTATTCTTCTGCCGCCTGCATCGCGAGACGACGGATCATCGACCGGTGTAGGCCAAGATCAGCCAGTTCGCGGTTCGACAGTTCAGACAGCTCGTTGACCGTCTGGCGATAGATGCGATAACGGGCGTACCGGGTTTTTGCGGCTTCAATCAGAGAAGCCAGGCCGGTTACCGGTGCGCCCTTGAGCGCGGTCTGATGTGCTACTGCTGCCATTTGCTTAACCCGATATGTCTCGTTGCTGCCGGATCGTTCCGGCGTTTGCTTGAGACAGAAGATAGGCGAATGCTGCGATTGCACAATAGCTCACGTCGTCAATGCTGCTATGCGGCAAGTGCATAGATATCAAAGCGTTGTAAGATATCTGCCAAAAGTGCCTTAAAAATAAGGGTTTTCACGATTTACAGTTTTCGCCACAAGTGTCACCTTGATTTCTTACGCATAAAGTTTGCCCCAACTTTCATCGCCATTTCCTGAAATTTGTGCGCTTTGAGAGCGCCCTCGCTCATTGAAAAAGAGAAGAATCTTTTGGGGGAGGGGTAAATGGGAAACCATGGGTCTTTCTGCAGACGATGATAATCAGCTCGTTTTCAGACGCTGATTCGCGGTTTCTAGGGCGTGTTTGAATGGCGATCACCCAAGAATCCGCACATTTTGGAAAAAAGTTGGGAAATCGTGGGACATAGTGGGTTCAGCTAATATTTATCTATATATCGTAGCTAGGCGCGATATGGATACTTTTTCTGGTATCCTTTTCCTGTTTGCGTCTATTGAATTCCTCCTTATATTGGGTCTTCCGTGATGACGTGCCTGAATTTTTTATTTGATTTCCATGAATTCCCATGGCATCCCTTGTGCATCCGATGAGGACGAGGCACATGGGGCACCAAACGACCCCGAACCAATAAAATTCAGGTTTCATACAGGCATCTCGCTTTCATCAATCAAGAGATCCGGCGCGCGGGCGAGCAGACATCCCCCCAGGTGGCGCGCGCAGCTGGACTTCCCGCTCAGCGGGCCAATGCGGCGGGTTGATCAGTGGCAGCAGATCAACCCGCCGTTTTTCATCCGGGGGAAACGTGAAGTTCAAGTGGGGCGCAAGCGAAAGGGACAGTCGTCTTGGCGCGCAGGTTCAGAGGTGAAAGCCACCACAAGGTGGATACGAAGGGCAGGGTGTCGATCCCGGCCTCATTTCGCCGTGTGCTTGAAACTTCGGACCCGAACTGGCAACCCGGTGATAACCCTGAGCTTGTGATAGTCTACGGCGATCATCGTCGAAAATACCTTGAATGCTACACAATGGAAGCGATCGACGAGGTCGACGCCAAGATTGATGCTTTGCCGCGCGGATCTATGCAGCGCCGGATGCTGCAACGCATGTTCCACGGTCAGTCCCATCCGACCAACGTTGATGAAACGGGTCGTCTGGTACTGCCCGCCAAGCTGCGCAACAAGATCGATCTGGAAGGCGAGGCTTTCTTTATAGCCGCCGGCGATACCTTCCAGATTTGGAAGCCCGAGACCTATGAGGCTGAAGAGCTGGCAAAGGCGGAAGAATGGTTGGACGATCTGCCCGATGACTTCGACCCGATGGTCTATCTTGATGGCGTCGAGGGGGCGTAGCGGCATGGCCGACGCTCTGACCCCTTCGGACAAACCTCATATCCCTGTTTTGTTGCGCCCATTGCTGGCGGCTGTGGCTCCGGTCTCGGGCGTATGGTTGGATGGCACGTTCGGCGCCGGTGGGTACACAAAAGGTTTGCTTGAGGCGGGGGCTGACAAGGTTATCGGCGTGGACCGCGATCCGTTGGCCTTTGAAATGGTCGCGGATTGGGTTGGTGACTACGGCGACCGATTGGTGATGCAACCCGGTGTGTTCTCACGCATGGATGAGTATGCACAGGATTTGGACGGAGTTGTGTTGGACCTGGGCGTGTCCTCGATGCAGCTGGATCAGGCCGAGCGTGGGTTTTCCTTCATGAAGGACGGCCCGCTGGATATGCGGATGAGCCAAGAAGGCGAAAGCGCTGCAGATCTGGTCAATGCCGCGTCCGAGGCGCAGTTGGCTGATATCCTGTTTCACTTTGGAGAAGAGCGCGCCAGCCGCCGCATTGCCAAGGCCATCGTCAAGGCGCGTGCGGAGGAGGCGATCACGACGACCCTGCGTTTGGCCGAGATCATCGAATCCTGCCTGCCGCGCCCGAAGCCGGGTCAATCGCACCCGGCAACGCGAAGCTTTCAGGGTCTGCGAATTGCGGTAAATGCGGAATATGAGGAACTGTTTCAAGGTCTTATGGCCGCCGAGCGGGCTTTGAAGCCCGGCGGACAACTGGCAGTGGTGACGTTCCATTCCATCGAAGATCGCATGGTCAAACGGTTTTTCCAGTCGCGGGCGGGTAAAACCGGGCGTGCTAACCGCTATGCGCCCGAGATGGAACAGGATCTGCCGCAATTCACGCTGAAGACGCGCAAGGCGGTGGGGCCAGACGAGCAGGAATTGCAAGAAAATCCGCGCGCGCGCTCGGCCAAGTTGCGTGTTGCTGTGCGGACCGAGGCTCCGGCGGGGGAAATTGAGGCCCGCGCCATTGGGATGCCGCAAATTGGGGGAAGGGCAAAATGAAGAGTGTATTGTATGTGATGACTGCGCTTTCGGTATTTGGGTTGGCTTTGTGGGCCTATCAGGAAAACTACCGCACGCAGCAGGTTGTCAAAGAGACACAGAAGCTGCAGCGTGAGATCGGCATGGCGCAAGTTCGGCTGGCGGTTCTGAATGCAGAATGGGCCTATCTGAACCGCCCGGACCGGTTGCGTGAGCTCGCCGACCTGAATTTCGAGCGTCTGGGCCTGCTGCCTCTGCGCGCAGAACAGTTTGGGCGGGCTGACCAGGTCTCTTATGCCGAAGATCCGGATCTGCCGATCATTGATCCGATCGAACTGCAGGCGATCACGAACATTCAGGCGTTTGGCGAGGTGCAAATCCCATGACCCGGACACCGCTGCGCCCCTTAGCCCGTATCCTAGACGCCCGCGCCCGCGGCGAAAACCCCAAAGCCATCGAGCGCGAAAATATCCGCCAGCGTCACGAAGACATGAAAGACCGCGCCCGCGCCCGCGCCGAGGGGCGGCTTTTGGTTTTGGGCCTGTTCTTTTTCTGTGCGTTTTCGGTAGTTGGTTTTCGCATGGGGATGCTCGCCACCTCCGAGGCGCAAGAGCCGCTGGCCAGCGCGCCCGGTGCCGCCATCGCCATGCAGCGCGCCAATATCGTCGACCGTGAAGGACGCATTCTGGCGACCAATCTGGACACATACTCGGTCTATGCGCAGCCGCCCTTGATGATCGACCCCGAAGCCGCCGCTGATCAATTGGTGGCGATCTTCCCCGATCTTGAAAAAGAACGTCTGGTCAAGGATTTCACCGGCAATCGTAAATTTCTGTGGATCAAGAAACGCATCTCGCCCGAGCAGAAGCAGGCCGTCCATGACATCGGCGACCCCGGCATCCTTTTCGGCCCGCGTGAGATGCGGCTTTACCCCAACGGCAAGCTGGCCGCACATATTCTGGGCGGCTCGGGCTTTGGCCGTGAAGGCGTCAGCGCCGCCGAGGTAATCGGTGTCGCGGGCGTTGAAAAGCAATTCGACGATTATCTGCGTGATCCGGCCAACGGCAACAAACCTCTTCAACTGTCTTTGGACCTGACTGTTCAGGCGGCGGTCGAACAGGTTCTGTATGGCGGCATGAAAATCATGAACGCCAAGGGGGCCTCGGCCGTTCTTATGAACGCCCATACGGGTGAGGTCGTGTCGGCAGCCTCGCTGCCGTCTTTTGACCCCAATGACCGCCCCCGCCCGCCAACTTCTGGGTTTGATCCCTCGGACAGCCCATTGTTCAACCGCTATGTGCAGGGCGTGTACGAGCTGGGCTCGGTCTTCAAGATTTTCACTGCGGCGCAGGCGGTTCAGCTTGGGCTGGTGAATTCCGAGACGATCATCGACACGTCGGGCCCGATGCGGATCGGTCGCTTCCCGATTGGCGAGTTCAACGGCAAAAATTACGGCAAGATCAGCGTGGCGGATGTGATCGTCCACAGCTCGAACCGGGGAACGGGGCGGCTGGCGCTGCAGATCGGCGCAAAACGGCAGCAGAATTTTCTGCGTTCGCTGGGTATGTTCGAACCGACCCCGTTTGAAATTGTCGAGGCCAAGGGCGGCGAGCCTTTGAAGCCCAAGAAATGGGGCGAACTCAGCACGGTTACGATCTCTTATGGCCATGGTCTGTCGACAAGCCCGATGCATCTGGCGGCGGGCTATGCGACGATTGCCAATGGCGGGCACTATGTCAGCCCGACGATCCTGCGCAAAAATGGGCCTCAATACGGGCCGCGCGTGATGTCTGACAGTGCAGCGCAACAGGCGCAGCGGATGTTGCGCAAGGTTGTCACCGACGGCACCGCCAGCTTCGGCGATGTTGCAGGCTATGACGTGGCGGGTAAGACCGGCACGGCTGATAAGCCCAAACCACGTGGCGGCTATTATGATGACAAGGTGATTTCCACCTTCGCGACAATCTTCCCGGCCTATGATCCAAAATACGTGCTGATCGTCACGCTGGATGAGCCATCGATCGTCGCCTACGGCGAAAAGCGCCGCACGGCTGGCTGGACAGCCGTGCCCGTTGCTGCCGAGCTGATCGGGCGCATTGCCCCGTTGCTGGGGTTGCGACCTCGGCTTGAGCCTGAAGCGCGCGCTGCTATAACGCTCACCTCAAATTAGACCGTCCGACAGAGGGTAGGGCATGGGCACAAGACCAAAAACACTCAGCCAACTGGCCCTGACCGCACGCGGAGGCGCGAATCCCGAAATCACCGGTCTGGCCGTAGACAGCCGCGAGGTGCAGGAGGGCTTTCTGTTCGCTGCCTTGCCCGGCACGCGGGTTCATGGCGGCGCGTTCATCCAATACGCCCTGCGCATGGGCGCGGCGGCGATCATGACGGACGCCGAAGGGGCCGAGATTGCAGCCGATGAACTGGCCGCATCAGACGCGGCCTTGGTCGTCGTCGAAGACCCGCGTCAGGCGCTGGCCGGTTGTGCCGCACTATGGTTTGGCGCGCAGCCACAGACCATTGTGGCCGTGACCGGGACCAATGGAAAAACCTCGATCGCCACATTCGTGCGCCAAATCTGGATGGAGCTGGGCCACGCCGCCGTTAACCTTGGCACCACCGGGGTCGAAGGCGCATGGACTGCCCCTCTGGCCCACACCACGCCCGAGCCGATCACGCTGCATCGCTGTTTGTCCGAAGCTGCCGCAAATGGCGTGACCCATGCGGCGATGGAAGCTTCCTCGCACGGGTTGGAACAGCGCCGTCTGGACGGGGTCCATCTGGCGGCTGCGGGATTTTCGAATTTCACGCAGGACCATCTGGACTATCACGAGACGTTCGAAGCGTATTTCGCCGCCAAGGCTGGTCTCTTCGACCGGGTTCTGCCCCAGGACGGCACAGTCGTGATCAATATGAGCGACCCCAAAGGAGCCAAGGTCCGCAAGATCGCCAAGGCTCGTGGACAGGAGGTTCTGACCGTTGGTCTGGGCGATGCCGATCTGTGCCTGATGAACCAGCGTTTTGACGCGACCGGTCAGGATTTGCGGTTCTCATGGAAGGGCAAGGTGTTCCAAACCCGCCTGAACCTGATCGGAGGGTTCCAGGCCGAAAACATCCTTCTGGCCTGTGGTCTGGTGATCGCGGGCGGGGAAGAGCCTGAACGCGTGTTTGAAACTCTGCCGCATCTGACAACCGTGCGCGGTCGGATGCAGCTGGCCGCCACGCGCCAAAACGGTGCGGCGGTGTTCGTCGACTATGCCCATACGCCGGATGCTGTGGCCACTGCCCTCAAGGCGTTGCGCCCGCATGTGATGGGACGGTTGGTTGCCATTGTTGGCGCAGGCGGCGACCGCGATGCGACCAAGCGGCCTTTGATGGGGCAAGCGGCAGCAAACCATGCCGACGTGGTTTTTGTCACCGACGACAACCCGCGTAGCGAAGACCCCGCCACCATCCGCGCCGCTGTTCTGCTTGGCGCGCCCGAGGCGACTGAAGTTGGCGACCGGGCCGAAGCGATCCTGCGCGGCGTCGATGCGCTGCAACCGGGCGATGCTCTGTTGATCGCGGGCAAGGGGCATGAGACCGGCCAGATCGTTGGCGATCAGGTTCTGCCCTTTGATGATGTGGAACAGGCCAGCATCAGCGTGGCCGCGCTGGATGGGAGGGTAGCATGACGCTCTGGACTGCGGCTGAGGCGGCCGAGGCTACCGACGGGCGTGTGACCGCCGACTGGGTGGTGAATGGCGTGTCGATTGACACGCGCACTTTGCAACCGGGCGATCTGTTTGTGGCGCTGAAAGCGGCGCGAGACGGGCATGATTTCGTGGCGCAGGCGTTGGAGAAGGGGGCAGGGGCCGCTTTGGTCTCGCGCATCCCCGAAGGCGTGGCCGAGGATGCGCCGTTGCTGATCGTCGACGATGTGCAAGCGGGGCTGGAGGCGTTGGGCCGAGCCGGTCGGGCCCGCACGGATGCGCGTGTGGTTGGTGTGACAGGAAGTGTCGGCAAGACTTCGACCAAGGAAATGCTGGCCAATATCTTGGAAGCGCAGGGGAAAACCCACGCCAGCGTCGCCAGCTACAACAACCATTGGGGCGTTCCGCTGACCTTGGCGCGGATGCCACGCGACACCGAATTCGCCGTGATCGAGATTGGCATGAACCATCCCGGAGAGATCGCTCCGCTGGCTCAGCAAGCCCGCCCGCATGCGGCGCTGGTGACGACCGTGGCGGCCGTGCATCTTGAGGCGTTCGAGTCGGTCACAGGTATCGCCCATGAAAAGGCTGCGATTTTCGAGGGGCTGGAGCCCGGAGGCACAGCCATCGTGAACGCCGACATTGACGACGCGGATGTGTTGCGCAGCTGTGCGCAGGCTCAAGGGGCGGGAATCGTCGAATTTGGGCGGAACGCTGCGGATTATGTGCTGACGGATGTGGCGCAGACCGCCGACTCGGTCCATGCTTCTGCGGCGCTGGACGGGGTGCCATTAAGTTTTGACGTAAGGTCGGCAGGGACGCATTTCGCCATGAACGGGCTGGGTGCTTTGGCGACATGCGTTGAGCTGGGCGTTGATCTGGAACAAGCCATTGCCGGGCTGCGCCGGTGGTCTCCGGTCGCGGGTCGCGGCGTGCGCGAGACGCTGCCGCTGGCGAGCGGTGGGAAGATTGAGCTTCTGGATGACAGCTATAACGCCAACCCGACCTCGATGGAGGCGGCCTTGGACGTTCTGGCCGCCGCGCAGGGCCCGCGTAGGATCGCGTTCTTGGGCGATATGAAGGAGTTGGGCGCACAGGAAACCGCCATGCACGCGGCCATGGCCGATGTTGCGGCGATGGCGCATGTGGATCAGGTGCATTGCATCGGTCCGTTGATGCAGGCGCTGCATGATGCGTTGCCCGAGGGGAAACGCGGGCTTTGGACGGAAACCAGCGCCGAAATGGCCTCGCATCTGCCGGATCTGATCCGCGCGGGCGATATCGTGCTGGCCAAAGGATCTTTGAGCATGGCGCTGGCGCGGATTGTTGACGGTTTACGGAAAATGGGGCAAGGGGGCGCGCTTGAGCCATGATCGCCGCACGAGAAAGGTGTTAGAATGCTTTATTGGTTGACCAATCTGTCCGATGGCGGGGATTTCTTTAACCTCTTTCGCTATATCACCTTCCGTGCGGGCGGTGCCTTTATGACAGCGCTGATCTTCGGGTTCCTGTTTGGCAAACCGTTGATCAACGTGCTGCGCCGCAAGCAGGGCAAAGGTCAGCCGATCCGAGATGACGGCCCCGAGGGGCATTTTTCAAAGGCAGGTACACCTACAATGGGCGGGTTGCTGATCGTGGGGGCGTTGGTGACGTCAACGCTGGTCTGGGCACGGTGGGACAACCCCTATGTCTGGATGGTCTTGTTCGTGACGCTGGGCTATGCGGCGATTGGCTTTGCGGATGACTACGCAAAAGTGTCCAAACAGAACACTAAGGGCGTGTCGGGCAAGATGCGTTTGGCTTTGGGCGTGTTGATCGCAGTGCTCGCTTCGGTCTGGGCAACCCTGCACCACCCCGAGGCGTTGCAGAACCAACTGGCGGTGCCTGTGTTCAAGGATACGCTGGTCAATTTGGGTATTTTCTATATCCCGTTCGCGATTGTTGTAATTGTTGGCGCTGCGAACGCTGTGAATTTGACCGATGGGCTGGACGGTTTGGCGATCATGCCTGCGATGATCGCGGCCTCGACTTTAGGTGTGATTGCCTATGCGGTTGGGCGGGTCGACTTTACCGAGTATCTGGATGTGCATTACGTGCCGGGTACAGGCGAGATTTTCATCTTTACCTCGGCCTTGTTCGGCGCAGGGCTTGGGTTCCTGTGGTACAATGCACCCCCGGCTGCGGTGTTCATGGGCGATACTGGATCATTGGCTTTGGGCGGTGCCTTGGGAGCCATCGCGGTAGCGACCAAGCACGAACTGGTGCTGGCCGTGGTTGGCGGCCTGTTCGTCGTTGAAGCCCTGAGTGTTATCATTCAAGTTCTGTATTTCAAACGCACCGGACGGCGGGTGTTTCTGATGGCGCCAATCCACCATCACTATGAGAAAAAGGGCTGGGCTGAGCCCACCATCGTGATCCGGTTCTGGATCATCTCTCTGATCCTGGCGATGATCGGGTTGGCGACGCTTAAGGTCCGGTAACGCTCCCGCCAGGTTCGGGGGGCCTGCGGCCCGCCTGCCACCTGTTGGGCCCGGCTCGCGCTGACGCGCGAGCCTTTTGCGTCTCTTGCCAAGGCTTGTGTCTTCTGCGCAGGGTGGCCGCGACATGTACGACAGAACAAGGTGGGCAGGATGATCCCGGTCAAAGGGTTTTCGGGGCAGAAAGTAGCGGTGCTTGGGCTTGGTCGCTCGGGTCTGGCCACGGCGCGTGCGCTTAGGGCAGGCAAGGCAGAAGCCGTCTGTTGGGATGACAATCCAGCCGCCCGCGAAAAAGCCGAGGCCGAGGGGTTTGCCTGTGCCGATCTGCGCCGCCAAGGGGCGTTCGATCAGATCGCTGCGCTGATCGTCTCGCCCGGTATCCCTCATCTCTACCCTGTACCAAATCCCGTCGTCGCGGCCGCACTTGATGCCGGCGTGCCGATCGACAATGATATCGGGTTGTTTTTTCGATCGTTTGCGGGCCCGGAATGGGATAATTTCGACACGCCCCCACGTGTTATTGCGGTCACGGGCTCTAATGGCAAATCAACCACGGCGGCATTGATCCATCACATTCTGACCGAGGCAGGCCGAGAGGCCCAGTTGGCCGGAAACATTGGGCGTGGGGTTCTCGATATTGAACCCGGTCGGGATGCTTCAGTCGTCGTGCTGGAGCTGTCGAGCTATCAAACCGAACTGGCGCGAGCGTTAACGCCGGATATCGCGGTGTTTACCAATCTGTCTCCGGATCATCTGGATCGGCACGGGGGTATGGGTGGCTACTTTGCCGCCAAACGTCGCCTGTTTGCCGAAGGTGGCCCGGACCGGGCAGTGATTGGCGTCGACGAAAATGAAGGCGCGTTTTTGGCCGGGCAATTGGCCGAAGGCCCAACGGATGACCGGGTGATCCGGATCTCGGTTGCCCGAAAACTGACGGGGCCCGGGTGGCAGGTTTTTGCCCGCAAAGGGTTCTTGTCCGAATACCGCAAAGGTCGACAGGCAGGCGCGATTGACTTGCGTAACATTAAAGGGCTGCCGGGCGCGCATAACCATCAAAACGCCTGTGCTGCTTACGCGGCATGTCGCGCGCTTGGGCTGGCCCCGCGCGTGATTGAGGATGCGTTGCACAGCTATCCCGGTCTGCCGCACCGCAGTCAGATCATCGCCGAAGCGAATGGCGTGACCTTTGTGAATGATTCGAAGGCCACCAATGTAGACAGCGCGCTCAAGGCGCTAAGTGCGTTTAAGAACGTCCGGTGGATCTGCGGCGGTCTTGAGAAGGAAGGCGGTTTGTCTGCCTTGAACACAGCCTGCGATCAAGTCGTCAAAGCCTACGTCATTGGGCGGGAGGCCGCCGGTTTCGCCATGCAGCTCGAGGTGGAGGCGCAGGTCTGTACCACAATGGCCGAGGCCGTCGCGCAGGCTGTGGCGGATGCGGCGCCGGGGGACACAGTATTGCTAGCCCCAGCTGCGGCCAGTTTCGATCAATATGACAATTTCGAGCAACGCGGAGAGGATTTCGCAGCACAGGTTCGATTGAACCTTTCACTTTAGAAATTTGCAATAGATTGCCGGTTGGGCCAAGCTGCGGTGCTATGTGCTTGACGCCCATTACTAATTGGTCTTGCTTGCCTGTAAATTCAACACGAGGTTATCAATATGACTTACCGTAAGTTTTCTCTGGTCCTGCCTGCGCTTTTGGTGGCCGGAGCCTGTACAAACACTGGTGCGAATTATCAGCCCGTCATCGATGGGCCGGTCGGCCCGAATTACAACGTCGACCTACAGCAATGCCAACAGCTGGCAGCTTCGCAGGCTTCGGTTGATGGGACTACGGCCGGTAACGCGGCAATCGGGGCTGCGGGTGCCGCGGCAGTTACCGGGATCGTTCAGGACAGCAGCGACAATCTGGGGCGCGCCGCAGTCGCAGGTGCGCTGGTAGGTGCCGGTGCCGACGTGATAAACAAGAACCAGAACAAGGAAGTTCTCGTGCGCAACTGTATGCGCGGCCGTGGCTATAACGTCGTAGGCTAACCTGCAGCTATGGCGGTTCCGGCGGCGTGACCCGAAGACCACGCCCACTGGAAATTGTAACCGCCCAGCCAGCCGGTAACATCCACCGCTTCGCCAATCGCATAGAGGCCGGGGACATCCCTGGCCTCCATCGTTTTGGACGACAATTCATCCGTATTGATCCCGCCCAAAGTAACCTCGGCGGTGCGATACCCTTCGGTACCAGAGGGGGTGAGGGACCAGTTGGACAGCGCCGTCACCAGATCGTTCAGGGCGGCGTCGGACTGGTCGGCCAGATTACCGCGCATTGGTATTTGGTGTTTCAGATAGTCGACCAGCCGTGCGGGCAGGTGCCGTGCCAGTTCGGTGGTCAGGGCCTTGCGCCCTCCGGTCTGGCGCTGATCGCGCAGCAGGTCGAACAGGGGCAGGTCGGGGATCAGGTTCGCACGGATCGCCTCACCTTCATGCCAGTATGACGACAGTTGCAGCACCGATGGCCCGCTAAGTCCGCGATGGGTGAACAATAGCGCTTCGTCAAAGTTGGTGCGATCGTTTGACAGGCGGGCGGGCAGGGACACACCCGAAAGCTCCTTGAACCGGCCATCCGAAAAGGTGAAGGGCACCAGCGCCGCCCGCGTGTCTGTAACGCTGAGGTCGAATTGATGGGCGATGTCATAGGCTAACCCCGTTGCGCCCATCTTGGGGATCGACTTGCCGCCTGTCGCCAGCACCAGATTTCGGCAAATCAGGTTTTGGCGCTGGCCTTCGCGCTCGACCTCGATCGCAAAGCCGTATTCGGTTTTGCGCAGATCACGTACCGAGGTTTGCAGCCAGAGTTCAGCCCCGGCGCGGGTCATCTCGTCCAACAGCATCTGGACAATCTGCTTCGAAGACCCATCGCAGAACAATTGCCCCAGAGTTTTCTCATGCCACGCGATTCCGTGACGCCCGACCAGATCGATAAAATCCCATTGCGTGTATCGCGCCAGTGCGGATTTGCAGAAATGTGGGTTTTGCGACAGGAAATTTCCGGGGCCCGCATACATATTGGTGAAATTGCAGCGCCCCCCGCCTGAGATGCGGATTTTCTCTCCGGCTGCTTTGGCATGGTCGATCACCAGAACGCGCCCGCCGCAGTGGGAGGCACACATCATACCGGCTGCACCGGCACCAAGGATGATCGTGTCAAAGGTCATGGACGAGGGGATGGCGCGGATCGCGTCGGAACGCAAGAGCATGCCGTCGTCTCGCTCAAGGTGTGCTGGTAAGTGGGCAATCCCGATTGCCAGCCGCTGAAAGCACTGTCATCCTGTGGCGACAGTTCACCCGAGGAGAAGGAACAATTCATGCATTACCCAGACTTCATAACGGTCTTTCCGAAACTGGACGTTCCTTTCCCTGAAGATGTGGTGCAGACGGCTGTCATTCGCTCGGAAGCAGGTCTGGTAGCGTTCTTCACTTTTCTGAAGGATATGGAGCTTCCGCTTCATTCGCATGGTGCGCAATGGGGCACGGTCGTTGAAGGTGAGATTGCACTGACGATCGGAGACCAGACGAAAACTTACCGTCCGGGCGACAGCTACTCGATCCCGGCGGGCGTCGAACACGGAGGCCAGATCAAGGCCGGTACACGCGTGATTGATGTCTTTGAGGAACCGGACCGGTACCCAATTAAAGCGTGACGCGTTATTTCAACTCTGGGGCTGATCGAATTCCGCTTATGCCCCTCATTTCCCTAGCCCCAAAGCCAAAATCGCTGTAGAGTCTCAATCAGACCCCGAAAACGGGGCGTGAACGAGGCAGATAGTGGCGGTATCTCATGACTGAGATGGTGTATGGCGCGGTCCGGGACACGCGCGGCGAACCGATTCTACCAAAGTGGTGGCGCACGATTGATCGCTGGACCATGTCCTGCGTGCTGATCCTGTTTGTCATCGGCTTGCTACTGGGGCTGGCTTCATCGCCGCCTTTGGCCGGGCGCAACGGGTTTGATCCCTTCCACTATGTCGAGCGACAGGCGCTGTTTGGCGGGCTGGCGCTGGTGGCAATGCTGCTGACCTCAATGATGTCGCCCACATTGGTGCGGCGTTTGGCGGTGCTGGGCTTTCTGGGCGCGTTTGTGGCGCTGGCCTTTCTGCCGGTCTTCGGCACCGATTTCGGCAAGGGTGCGGTGCGGTGGTATTCCTTGGGATTTGCCTCGCTGCAACCCTCAGAGTTTCTAAAACCCGGCTTTATCGTTGTCGCTGCGTGGCTGCTGGCGGCCTCGCAAGAGATCAACGGCCCTCCGGGGCGATTGTGGTCCTTTGCGCTGTGCATGGCGATTGTGGCGATGCTGGTGCTGCAACCGGATTTTGGGCAGGCCTGTCTGATCCTGTTTGGCTGGGGCGTGATGTATTTCGTGGCCGGTGCGCCGATGCTTTTGCTGGTCGGCATGGCCGGGGCCGTCGTGCTGGGCGGGATGTTCGCCTATTCCAATTCCGAACACTTTGCTCGTCGCATTGACGGATTCCTCAACCAAGAGGTCGATCCGACCACGCAGCTGGGCTATGCCACTAACGCCATCCGCGAAGGCGGGCTGTTCGGCGTCGGAGTAGGTGAGGGGCAGGTGAAGTGGTCTTTGCCCGATGCTCATACCGATTTCATCATCGCCGTCGCGGCCGAGGAATACGGGCTGATTCTGGTGCTGATCATAATCGCGCTCTACTCGCTGATCGTGGTGCGTTCGCTGCTGCGGCTAATGAAGGAACGGGACATGTTCATCCGTCTGGCCGGAACCGGTCTTGCCTGTATGTTTGGCGTTCAGGCGATGATCAACATGGGCGTCGCGGTGCGCCTGCTGCCCGCCAAGGGTATGACGCTGCCTTTCGTCAGCTATGGCGGCTCGTCGCTTATAGCGGGCGGTATCGCAGTTGGCATGTTGCTGGCGTTCACCCGCACCCGACCACAGGGCGAGCTGGGCGATATTCTGCGCGGACGGGGTTGATGAGCAAACCGTACCTATTGATTGCGGCGGGCGGCACCGGGGGCCACATGTTCCCGGCGCAGGCGCTGGCCGAGGCGATGTTGCAAAAAGGCTGGCGCGTACGCCTGTCCACCGATGCGCGCGGTGCGCGCTATACCGGTGGCTTTCCCCCTTCGACCGAGATTGTCGAGGCGACATCGGCCACCTTCGCGCGTGGCGGGCTGGCGGCCAAGGCGATGGTCGGCCCCAAGATCGCGGGTGGCGTGACAAGTATGGCAATGCAGATGATGCGCGACCGGCCCAATGTGGTGGTTGGGTTCGGAGGCTACCCTTCGATCCCGGCGCTGGGTGCAGCGACGCTGTTGAACATTCCACGCATGATCCATGAACAGAACGGTGTGCTGGGCCGCGTGAACCAACTGTTCGCCAAGCGCGTAGCGCAGGTGGCCTGTGGCGTCTGGCCCACGGATTTGCCCGACGGCGCAAAGGGTGTCCATACCGGCAATCCGGTGCGCGGTGCGGTGTTGGAACGTGCCGCGGCAGGCTATATCCCACCCGGAGACTACCCAATGTCGGTTCTGGTGATGGGTGGCAGTCAGGGTGCACGCATCCTCAGTGATGTGGTGCCCGGTGCGCTTGCGGCCTTGCCCGATGGTCTGCGCGACCATATCCGTGTGGCCCATCAGGCCCGCGATGAAGATGGTGAACGTGTCACCGCCTTTTACGCCGACCATGGTATCCGGGCCGAGGTTCTGCCCTTTTTCGATGACGTTCCCCGGCGCATGTCCGATGCGCAGCTGGTGATCAGCCGCTCGGGCGCGTCTAGTGTGGCCGATATCTCGGTCATCGGGAGGCCCTCGATCCTTGTCCCCTTTGCCGCCGCTGCGGGCGACCATCAAACCGCCAATGCGCGCGGGCTGGTGCAGGCGGGTGGCGCGATCATGATCCCCGAAAACCTGCTTGACGTTGCCGCGCTGACCGAGCAAATCACCGCCGTTCTGACAAACCCCGAGGCCGCACAAAAGATGGCCCGTGCCGCCCTATCGACCGGAGCCCCGGACGCGACCGAGCGTCTGGTTCACCTTGTCGAAGAGCTGGCGCAGAAGGAGACCCCATGAATCCAGCCACCAAACTGCCGCAAGACGTAGGGCCGATCCACTTCGTTGGCATCGGCGGAATTGGGATGTCGGGCATTGCCGAGGTGCTGCTGAATCTGGGCTACCGGGTGCAAGGCTCGGACCTGAAAGCTTCCAAGATCACCGACCGTCTAGCTGGTCTGGGGGCCGAGATTTTCGTGGGCCAGCGCGCCGAAAACCTTGAAAACGCAGCCGTTGTTGTGGTCTCCACAGCGATCAAGCCGGGCAACCCGGAACTGGATGGCGCCCGCGCGCAGGGCCTGCCGGTTGTGCGCCGCGCCGATATGCTGGCCGAGCTGATGCGCCTGAAATCAAACATCGCCATTGCCGGAACTCATGGCAAGACCACCACGACCACCATGATGGCCGAGCTTATGGTGGCGGGCGATTTCGACCCCACCGTGATCAATGGCGGCATCATCCATGCCTACGGGTCCAACGCGCGGATGGGACAGGGTGAATGGATGGTGGTCGAGGCCGACGAATCCGACGGCTCGTTCAACCGCCTGCCTGCGACGATTGCCATCGTCACCAATATCGACCCAGAGCATATGGAGCATTGGGGTGATTTCGACCGGCTGCGGGATGGGTTTTACGAGTTCGTCTCGAACCTGCCCTTCTACGGTCTGGCCGTGTGCTGTACCGACCATGCCGAGGTGCAGACGCTGGTGGGCCGCATCAGCGATCGGCGCGTGCGCACCTATGGGTTCAACGCGCAGGCCGATGTGCGGGCCGTGAACTTGACTTATAAGGACGGCGTCGCGCATTTCGATATCCACCTGCAATACGAAGACACGGTGATCGAGGGCTGCACCCTGCCTATGCCCGGCGACCACAATGTTTCGAACGCTTTGTCCGCCGTGGCTGTGGCCCGCCATCTGGGCATGAAAACCGCTGAAATCCGCGAGGCTCTGGCCAATTTCGGTGGCGTAAACCGCCGCTTTACCAAGGTCGGAGAGGTTGATGGCGTTACCATCATCGACGACTACGGCCACCACCCGGTTGAGATTGCCGCCGTGCTGAAAGCCGCACGCCAAGCCAGTGATGGGCGTGTGATCGCCGTTCACCAGCCGCACCGTTATTCGCGCCTGTCGAATCTGTTTGACGATTTTTGCACCTGTTTCAACGATGCCGACGTGGTCGCAATCGCTGATATTTTTGCTGCGGGTGAAGACCCGATCGAAGGTGCATCGCGTGATGATCTGGTGCAGGGCCTGATCCGCCACGGTCACCGTCACGCCCGCGCGCTGCTGGATGAAAACGATCTGGAGCGTCTGGTCCGCGAACAAGCCCGTCCTGGTGACATGGTTGTTTGCCTCGGCGCCGGGACAATCAGCGCCTGGGCCAACGGTTTGCCCGACCGGTTGCAACGTAAACAAGCTGTGTGACGCAGGGAACCAACTTGACGCTCGACTGATTTGAGCGTTTGCAGCCGCGAAACAACGTCCTCGGAGGGGCGCATGGTAAATTCAGTGGTGTTTGCGGGGCTGTGGGTCATTGCCTCGACCATCGTGGCGATGTTGCCGATGCGTCTGCAGTTTCCGCCAGGCGTGGTGCTGTTTGTCAGTGCACCCGCGCTGATCGTCTGGTTGGGTCATGACTTCGGCTGGTTCATTTCGGTGCTGGCCTTTGCCGCTTTTGCATCGATGTTCCGCAACCCGATTCGCCACTACTGGCGCCGTTGGACCGGGCAGGAGGTTCAGGAATGAATTGGTCAATCGCTCTGGCTGCGTTGTGGGGGATCGCCGCAAATGTGCTGGCGATGATCCCAAGTAAGGACAACCACTGGACCCGCGCCTATGTCCTGATCGCGGTGGGGATTCCGATATTGGGCTATGTCACCCTGCAGAACGGCCCGTGGATCGGACTGTTGGTGCTGGCGATGGGTATGTCCGTGCTGCGCTGGCCAGTGATTTATCTGGGGCGGTGGGTGCGTCGGATGCTTGGTTCGGCTCAGTGACAGTTACGGCTTGCGCGGAGGAAATAAATCCGCGAAGGATCCGGAATGACATCTCTTCCTGAACCCCGTGGCAAACTGACCCAGAACCGAGCGTTGAACGACCTGACATGGCTTCGTGTCGGCGGTCCGGCGGATTATTTGTTCCAACCTAAGGATATTGACGATCTGAAAGCGTTTCTGCACGACCTGCCCGAAGATTTCGACGTGTTCCCCATGGGTGTCGGATCAAACCTGATTGTTCGTGATGGTGGCTTGCGCGCCGTGGTGATCCGGCTGGGGCGCGGGTTCAACGGGATCGAGGTCGCAGGCAACACCGTCACGGCGGGCGCGGCGGCGCTGGATGCGCATGTGGCGCGCAAAGCGGCAGATGCAGGAGTAGATCTTACGTTTTTGCGAACCATTCCGGGCTCGGTTGGTGGGGCGGTGCGGATGAACGCAGGTTGCTATGGCAGCTACACGGCGGATGTGTTGCGCAAGGCCACGATAGTGACGCGCCAGGGGGAGGTCGTGGACCTGACACCGCAGGACCTGAACTTCCGCTATCGTCAATCGGATTTGCCCGATGGGGCGGTGCTGATTTCGGCCACGTTCGAGGGGCCCGCGGGTGATCCACAAGCGCTGCATGACCGGATGGCGGCGCAGTTGCAAAAACGCGATGAGACCCAACCCACAAAAGACCGCAGCGCAGGTTCGACCTTCCGCAACCCGGCAGGGTTTTCCTCGACGGGCAGGGCGGATGACGTGCATGATCTGAAGGCGTGGAAAGTGATCGACGATGCCGGGATGCGCGGGGCCACCAAGGGTGGTGCGCAGATGAGCGAGAAGCACTCGAATTTCCTGATCAACACTGGCGGTGCCACTGCCGCTGACCTCGAAGGTCTGGGCGAAGAGGTGCGAAAAAAGGTTTACGAAACAAGCGGCATCACGCTAGAGTGGGAAATCATGCGGGTCGGTGACCCGTTGAAGGAATAAAGCCCCAACCGTCAGACCAAAACAGGCAAATTCAGGCGGCGGATCAAAGGCATAAACGCAGTACGGACCACCGCATAAGGTCCGGGGACATTGAGGCGCTAAGTGGGTAAGTCGAGCAGGACACACCCCAAAGTGGCGGTATTGATGGGCGGCCCCTCGGCGGAACGCGAGGTGTCACTCAGCTCTGGGCGCGAATGCGCAGCCGCCCTTAGGGGAGAAGGCTTTGAAGTGGTCGAACTGGACGCGGGTCCCGACCTCTATGCGCGTCTTTTGGACATCAAGCCGGATGTGGTTTTCAACGCTCTGCATGGACGCTGGGGTGAAGATGGCTGTGTGCAGGGCCTGCTGGAGTGGATGCGCATTCCGTACACGCATTCCGGCGTGCTGGCCTCGGCGCTCGCGATGGACAAACAGCGCAGCAAAGAGGTGTTTTCCGCAGAAGGTTTGCCTGTTGTTCCCAGCGTGATCGTGCCCAAGCCCGATGTGTCCGCCGCACATGTGATGGATCCGCCCTATGTGGCCAAGCCCAACAACGAAGGGTCCAGCGTCGGGATCTATATCGTCCACGAAGGCTCGAACGGGCCACCGCAACTGTCCGACGACATGCCAGATTACGTGATGGTCGAGAAATACGTGGCCGGGCGCGAGTTGACCGTGACCGTGATGGGCGATCGCGCTCTGACCGTGACCGAGATCATGACTGATGGCGGATGGTATGACTATGATGCCAAATACAAGCCCGGCGGCTCGTGGCATGTGCTGCCTGCCGACATCCCGCAGGATATTTTCGACCGTTGCATGAATCATGCGCTGAAAGCCCATAACGCACTGGGCTGTCGCGGTGTGACCCGTACTGATTATCGTTGGGATGACAGCATGGGCGCAGATGGTCTGTTTCTGTTGGAGACCAATACCCAGCCCGGAATGACACCGACCTCATTGGTGCCCGAGCAAGCCGAACATTGCGGTATGACCTTTGGTCAGCTGTGTGCCTGGATGGTGGAGGACGCCTCATGCGACCGTTAAAAGCCACGCGCGCACCTGTCATTCATCGGTCCAAGCCATTGGCGGGTCCGGATGCCGATTTCGCTTCAGGCGAGCGCCACGAAACAGAACCAAAACTGCGGTTAGGCGGCGTGAAACTGTTCGGGCGCAAATCGCAACGGTTCGACCCGGCTCCGTCTCGCCTCAGCTACCGACTACAGCGTTGGATGCTTACGCCGGGCATACGCCGCGGTCTGAAGTATGGGTTGCCCATCCTGGCCATTTGCGCGGCTACGGGGCTTTATTTTAGCGCAGAGGACCGGCGAGAGGCGGTTGTGGCTTATGTCAATGACATCAAGACCTCGATCCAGCAAAGACCGGAATTCATGGTTAACTTGATGGCCATTGATGGCGCTGGGCCGAATCTCTCCAAAGACATTCGCGAGGTTGTGCCACTGGATTTCCCGATCAGTTCCTGGGATCTGGACGCCGAACAAATCCGCGACACGATTACCGGTCTTGATCCTGTCAAATCTGCGACGGTTCGCATTCGCCCCGGCGGAATTCTTCAGGTTGATGTTGTTGAACGCCAACCCGTGGTGGTTTGGCGCACGCGCAGCGGAACCGAGTTGCTGGACGAAACCGGCGCGCATGTTGAGCGTGTCGCCTCCCGCAAGGACCACGCGACCCTGCCGCTTATTGCAGGAAAGGGCGCGGACGAACATGTCGCTGAGGCACTGCAACTGCTGACAACAGCGCGCAGCCTTGGGGCGCGTGTGCGGGGTCTTGTTCGAATTGGCGAACGCCGCTGGGATCTGGTTCTTGACCGAGGTCAGCGCATCATGCTGCCAACCGATCGGCCCGTGCGCGCACTGGAACGCGTCTTGGCGGTTAATGAGGTGCAGGACCTGTTGGAACGTGACGTGGCCGTTGTGGATATGCGGCTCGGACAACGTCCAACCATAAGAATGACCGAAGCTGCCAGCGAAGACTGGTGGAGTACAAAAACAGACGTGAGTAGCAGGCAGTAACGACCATGATGACCGATCTCTATCAGTCCCAACGGGCCATGCGGCAGATGCGCAGACAGGCGATGCAACGCGGTGTTGTTGCGATTCTGGATGTAGGAAGTTCCAAGATTTCCTGCTTGGTGCTGCGTTTCGACGGAACAGGGCGGTTAAGTGAGGACAAAGGCATCGGGTCTCTGGCCGGTCAGACCGGGTTCCGGGTTATCGGCGCTGCGACCACACGTTCGCGCGGGGTACAGTTTGGCGAAGTCACTGCGATGCAGGAAACCGAACGCGCCATCCGCACCGCTCTTCAAGCTGCGCAGAAGATGGCCGATATTCGGGTCGATCACGTGATCGCCTGCTTCTCGGGCGCGAACCCCCGGTCTTATGGGTTGGATGCGCAGGTCGATCTGGAAGGGCAGGTGGTCAGCGAAGCCGAGGTCGGACGTGTGTTGAACGCCTGCGACGTGCCGGACTATGGCGCGGGCCGCGAGGTACTGCACGCACAGCCGGTGAACTTTGCGTTGGACAATCGCTCGGGCCTTATCGACCCTCGGGGGCAGATGGGTCAGACCCTTGCGGTCGATATGCACATGCTGACAGTTGATGCGGTCGCCATTCAGAATATCGTGCGCTGCATCAAGCGCTGTGATCTGGAATTGGCCGGGATCGCGAATTCGGCCTATGTTTCGGGCATTTCCGCACTGGTTGAAGATGAGCAAGAGTTGGGCGCGGCCTGTATCGACATGGGTGGCGGCACGACAAGTGTGTCTATCTTTATGAAAAAACACATGATTTATGCCGATTGCGTACGCATGGGCGGCGATCATGTGACGTCGGACATTTCGATGGGGCTTGGCGTTCCTGCGAATGTGGCCGAACGTATTAAGACCTTCAACGGCGGCGTGCATGCTACCGGAGCGGATGATCGCGACCTGATCGACATCGGCGGCGATACCGGAGATTGGGAACATGACCGGCGCACCGTCAGCCGCGCCGAGTTGATCGGCATCATGCGTCCTCGTGTAGAAGAGATTTTGGAAGAGGTCCGCATTCGACTGGATGCTGCCGGGTTCGATCATCTGCCCAGCCAGCAGATCGTTCTGACCGGTGGAGGAAGCCAGATTATGGGTTTGGACGGTTTGGCGACTCGTATTCTGGGGCAGCGCGTTCGTCTTGGCCGTCCCCTGCGTGTTCACGGGTTGCCGCAATCGGCGACTGGTCCGGGATTTTCTTCGGTGGTGGGGCTCAGCTTGTTTGCGGCGCATCCGCAGGATGAATGGTGGGACTTCGAGATCCCTGTCGACACCTATGCTGCACGCCCGTTCAAGCGGGCTGTCCGTTGGTTCCGTGACAATTGGTAAGACACTGGTCGCGGCGCTGTTTGTCGCGATTCCCGCCTCGGTTCAGGGTCAGACCCTGATCACGCCCGAGGCTTTTCTGGGGGCTGTTGTAGGCAAGACCGTCAAATTCTACGATTTCCATAACGGTGGCTTGGTTGGCGCCGAAGAGTTCCTGAGCCCGAGTCTCTCGGTCTGGCGCATGGAGGGTAGGGGTTGCGTTTACGGAAAAATTACAACCCCCGATGGCCAGCTTTGTTTCCTGTACGACGACGATGCCGATGGGTTACCTGTGTGCTGGTGGCCTTTCGTGCACAATGGTAGTTTCATGGTTCGCCTGGCGACATTGGCGAATACCGAAATCCAGATTGTGAGAGAGATTTCTGATGAGGGACTGAACTGTCCAAGTACTCCTATTGGTTGAAGAATTCTCTTGCGGATGAACGTCGAATCCAGCAAGATATCCACAAGGCCCGACAGAGGCCAAGCGTGAGGACCCGAGCAGTTTTCCGCGCCTTGTAAAGACAAGAAATCCGTACGTGACATGCCCGTAATCTACGGCGCGTCGGTCGCATCTGTTGTGCTGGATTGAGTTCGTTCCGCAACATCTGGCAAACAATACGAAATACTGGCGTGGAACGCCTTATTTCCTCCATATTTTGTGGATTCTGGCGATTTTTGGCGTGACGTTTGCGGTTTCGGTCGGTAGAATTGTAGCAGGATAGGTAAGAAAAACACCGCGTTGGCGGAGCATATAAACAGGCGGACAGAAGCATGACATTGAATCTTTCGATGCCCGGGCACGATGAATTGAAGCCTCGGATTACGGTATTTGGCGTAGGCGGGGCAGGCGGCAATGCCGTCAATAACATGATTGAAAAACAGTTGGATGGCGTGGATTTCGTGGTCGCCAACACCGACGCTCAGGCGTTGCAGCAGAGCCAGTCGTCGGCTCGTGTGCAATTGGGCGTGAAAGTCACCGAAGGTCTGGGCGCCGGGGCGCGTCCGACCGTGGGTGCCGCAGCCGCCGAGGAAAGCATCGAGCAGATCGTGGATCATCTGGCTGGCGCGCACATGTGCTTCATCACCGCCGGAATGGGCGGTGGCACCGGAACGGGTGCGGCTCCGATTATCGCGCAAGCCGCGCGCGAATTGGGCGTGCTGACCGTGGGCGTTGTGACCAAGCCCTTCCAGTTCGAAGGCGCCAAACGGATGCGTCAGGCCGAAGACGGCGTTGAATCGCTGCAAAAGGTCGTCGATACACTGATCATTATCCCGAACCAGAACCTGTTCCGCCTGGCCAACGAAAAGACCACGTTTACCGAGGCGTTCTCGATGGCGGATGATGTTCTGTATCAGGGCGTCAAGGGCGTGACTGATCTGATGGTGCGTCCGGGCCTGATCAACCTCGACTTTGCGGATGTTCGTGCCGTGATGGACGAGATGGGCAAAGCCATGATGGGAACGGGCGAGGCCACTGGCGAGGATCGTGCGGTTCAGGCTGCCGAGAAGGCGATTGCCAACCCGCTGCTGGACGAAATCAGCCTGAAAGGTGCCAAGGGTGTCCTGATCAACATCACCGGTTCGCATGATCTTACCCTGTTCGAGTTGGACGAGGCGGCCAACCGTATCCGCGAAGAAGTCGACCCCGAGGCGAACATTATCGTTGGTTCGACCCTGGACACGGCCATGGAAGGCGGAATGCGGGTTTCGGTCGTTGCCACTGGCATTGACGCGACCGAGAAGTCCGAGGAGGTGCCGGTTGCGCGTCGCTCGATGTCAGCCCCGTTGACGCGCACTGTGTCGGCGGAAGAGCCTGCGCAGGAAGACACATATGTTTCCGCGCCCGAACCTGCAGAGGCCGAACCGGCTCGTGAGCCTTCGCTGTTCGAAGCGGCCGAAGAGCCTCAGTTCCAGCCGCGCGCCGAACAGGATGACGATGACCTGCCTCCTCCGGCTTATCAGCCGCGTGTAGCTGAATTCGAGCCGACGCCTGATCCGGTTGAAACCGCGACCGACAGCTATGTCGCGCCTCAACCGCAGCCAGCTGCTGGGACACCATCACCGGAAGCGCTGCAGCGTTTGCAGGCAGCGGTTCAAAATGTTCCACCGTCTGATCGTGGGTATGTGGCGCCGCGGCCTCAGCCAACGGCTGCGCCGGCACCCGCAGCTCAATCCGATGCGGATCGTCCCCGGTTTGGGTTTAACCGACTGATCGACAGAATGACTGGCCACGCGGCCGATACGCCGGCACAGCCCCAGCGCCAACAGCCCGTGATGCGCCAATCTGACGCTACGGCGCCAGCGCATGATGAGGCAGACCCCGAGCAAGATCGGATTGAAATTCCGGCCTTCTTGCGGCGTCAAGCCAACTGATCGCGGTAACAAATTGATTAAGAAGGGTCGCTGTTTGGCGGCCCTTTTCCGTTTTAAAACAATTACGTAACCGGGTGTAAGCAGGCTTTTGCCGATCTGTTACATTCATGTTTCATTCGGTTACAAAGAGTGAGTTGAGCCTTTTGCCCGCGTTCCTTAACTGAGATGCCAACACGGCCAAACTAGGTCGGACACCACTCACCGAGGCCCAAATTGCAACATACGCTCAAATCTCCGATCACGTTTACCGGTGTAGGGCTGCATAGCGGCAAGCCTGCGAATATGGTGCTGAAACCGGCGGCAGCTGGCCATGGCATCTGGTTTAAACGTACGGATATTGAACTGGGCAATGCACTGGTCCCTGCGATCTATGATGTGGTCGAGCGAACTCCGCTCTGCACCCGACTGATCAACGATGCGGGTGCTTCGGTGTCGACGGTTGAACATATAATGGCTGCGCTGGCAGGATGTGGTGTCCACAACGCACTGATCGAGATTGATGGCCCCGAAGTTCCGATCATGGATGGATCGTCAATCGAATTTGTGCGTGGGATCATGGCGAAGGGCGTGCGCCGTCAGGCCAGCCCGGTTCTGGCCTACGAAGTATTAAAGCCTGTGACTGCTTCACGGGAAGGAGCGAGCGCTTCGATTGCGCCTGCCGACGGTCTGATTATCGACTTCCACATTGATTTTGAGGACGGCGCCATCGGACGCCAGACTAAAACTCTGGACATGCGTAACGGCTCATTTGCGCGGGAACTCAGCGATTGCCGCACTTTCTGCCGCCGCACAGATGTTGAAGCGATGCGCGAAAACGGTTTGGCCCTTGGTGGAACGCTGGAAAACGCGGTCGTCGTGCAAGGGAACGAAGTTCTGACACCCGGCGGGTTCCGTCATGCCGACGAAGCTGTGCGCCACAAAATGCTGGACGCACTAGGCGATCTGTACCTGGCCGGTGGTCCGATTCTCGGCCACTTTACCGGGGATAAGTCGGGACATGCGATGACGAACACTCTGCTGCGGAAGTTGTTTGAGACCCCCGGAGCAGTTCGTCCGATCCTGTGCACGCCGGAACAGGCTGCCCGTTTGCCAGGGCAAGGGCTGGTTTGGAACGAAATTCCCGAAGTCGCTTGATTGGATCAACTCTGTCGACAATTCCGACAGTAGGCAGACTAAGGCGTTTTGCCCCGGAATTATATGTGCTAAACCAAGCCTCAAACCGGGGCGTGCCTCGACAAGCAAGACGACAAGGATAGGCGGAATGGGTGGCACCAAGGCGGCAGTCAGATTCGCGGGCGCGTTACTTCTGACAGCAGTTTTGACAGCATGCGGAGGCCAGGGGGCTGACCGCAACCAGAATCTTGAGGGGTTCACTCCTGAACAGATATTCACGCGTGGCGAGTTCGAGCTGTCGCAGAATCGGCAGGACGACGCGGCTTGGTACTTCTCTGAAGTAGAGCGCTTGTACCCTTATTCCGATTGGGCCAAGCGAGCGTTGATCATGCAGGCCTTCTCGTATCATTCCGACAAGAATTATGAAGAAAGCCGTGCTGCGGCACAGCGGTTCATAGATTTTTATCCGGCGGATGAGGATGCAGCTTATGCCCAGTATCTTCTGGCGCTTAGCTATTATGACCAAATCGACGAGGTTGGACGAGATCAGGGGCTGACGTTCCAGGCGTTGCAATCGTTGCGGACCGTGATCGAAGTCTATCCTGACAGCGAATATGCAACTTCTGCCGTTCTGAAGTTCGATCTGGCCTTCGACCATCTGGCCGGCAAGGAGATGGAGATCGGGCGCTATTACTTGCGTCAGGATCACTACACTGCGGCGATCAACCGCTTCCGCGTCGTGGTTGAGGATTTTCAAACCACCTCACACACCGCCGAAGCGCTCTATCGTCTGATCGAAGCGTATCTGTCGCTGGGTCTGGTGGATGAGGCACAGTCGGCAGGGGCAATTTTGGGATTCAATTACCAATCTTCCGAGTGGTATGACGCGGGCTACAAGTTGCTGACGTCGCGCGGGCTTGACCTTAAGAGCCGTGGCAACAACTGGCTTAGCACAATTTACCGCCAGACCGTCAAAGGTGAGTGGTTGTAATCGTCATGGCCAAAGCTCCGGGACGCTAGGATCCGATGCTTCGCGCCCTTGATATTCGCGACATGCTGATCATCGACCGGCTGGAACTGACGTTCCAACCGGGTTTGAACGCGTTGACAGGCGAAACCGGCGCAGGCAAGTCGATCTTGTTGGATTCCCTGGGCTTTGTGCTGGGCTGGCGTGGACGGGCCGAACTGGTCCGTCAGGGGGCCGCGCAGGGCGAGGTGGTGGCCGAGTTCGAGCTGTCCGAAGATCACCCCGCCCATGCGATTCTGGCCGAGGCCGGGCTGCCGGGCGGCGAGGAACTGATCCTGCGTCGTGTCAATACCGCCGAGGGGCGCAAAACTGCGTGGGTCAATGACCGGCGCTGCTCGGGCGAGGTGTTGCGGGCGTTGTCCGAGACCCTGGTGGAGCTGCATGGCCAGCATGATGACCGGGGTTTGCTTAACCCGCGCGGGCATCGGGCGATGCTGGACGAGTATGCCGGCGTTTCGGATGATCTGGCTGCGGTACGCACCGCTTGGTCTGATATGTCGCGGCTGCGCAAGGCGCTGGCTGAGACCGAAGCAGCGCTGGCCGCTATGCGCGCAGAAGAGGAATTCTTGCGCCACGCTGTGGCTGAGCTGGACAAGCTGGACCCACAAACGGGCGAGGATGCCGATCTGGACGCGCGCCGCCGCATGATGCAGGGCGCCGAGCGCATTCGCGATGACGTGGCCCGCGCGTATGATCTGTTGGGCGGGAACGGGGCCGAAACGGCCATGTCCGATGCCGTGCGCTGGCTGGAGGGCGTGTCTGACAGCGCCGGTGGTCAGTTGGAGGAGCCGATCGCCGCCTTGGGCCGGGCTCTGATTGAGTTGGGCGAGGCGCAGGACGGTGTGAATGCTTGCCTGCAGGCGTTGGAGTTCAATCCGGCGGAGCTGGAACAGGCCGAAGAACGCTTGTTTGCAATCCGCGCTCTGGCCCGCAAACATGACGTGGCCCCGGACGATCTAGGCGCCTTCGCTGATACGCTGCGCGACCGTCTGAACAAGCTGGACGCAGGCGATGCCGATCTGGCCGACCAGCGCGCAGCGGTTGCGGCTGCGCAGGATGCCTATGATCAGGCGGCAGCCGAACTTAGCACTGCACGCCAGCAGGCGGCAGGGCAGTTGGATGCGGCTGTGATGGCTGAACTGGCACCGCTCAAGATGGAACGCGCGGTGTTTCAGACCGAACTCACCGCCGCCGATCCGGGCCCCGAGGGCATTGACGCGGTGGCCTTCACGGTCGCCACCAACCCCGGCGCGCCGTCCGGGCCGCTGAACAAGATCGCCTCGGGTGGGGAACTCAGCCGGTTCCTGCTGGCGCTCAAGGTCTGTCTGACCGGCGATGACAGCGCCCGCACGATGATCTTTGATGAGATTGACCGCGGCGTCGGTGGCGCGACTGCGGATGCGGTGGGGCGGCGTCTGGCGTCTTTGGCACAGGGTGGGCAGGTGCTGGTCGTCACACACTCGCCGCAGGTCGCGGCCCGCGCGGCGCATCACTGGCGGGTGCAGAAACAAGTGACCGACGGGCTGACCCTGTCCACTGTCATCCCGCTGGCCGAACCGGACCGCGTGGATGAGATCGCGCGCATGGTCGCGGGCGACACGATCACGGATCAGGCCCGCGCCGCCGCCCGTGCCCTGTTGGACGCATAGCGCCTCACAGACGCGCGATCCGGCTTTTATCTGTGCCCTCCGTGGCTTAGTAAGGGATATGTTCTGATCCCCCGAGGGCACATGACCCAGTCAACCCGCACCGTTCTGCGCAACCAACTACATCAGGCTTTGGCCGCGATGAAGGATGGCTGGCGGGTAATGCGACGGCGGGGGCCAAGCCAGATCCAGTTCTGGTTCATCGCTCTGGCCATCGGCATCGCCGCAGGGTTCATGGCGCTGGGGTTCCGCAAGGGGATCCGGGCGCTGCAGGCGTGGGTCTATGACACCGAAGATATCCTGCTGCTGCATTCCCATGTCGAGAAACTGCCCTGGTTCATCGTGCTGATAACGCCGATCATCGGAGGTCTGATTGTGGGTATCATCCTACACAGGTTCACCGATGACGGGCGCGTGCGTTCGGTCGCGGATGTGATCGAAGGCGCGGCGCTGACTGATGGCCGGGTCGAAGGCAAGGCGGGGATCGCATCCTTGTTTGCCTCGCTGATCACGCTTAGCACTGGCGGGTCCACGGGGCGCGAGGGGCCGGTGGTGCATATGGCCGGGGTGATCTCGACCTGGGTGTCGAACCGTATCCACGCCGATGGGATAACGGGCCGCGACTTGTTGGGTTGCGCAGTGGCGGCGGCGGTTTCGGCCAGCTTTAACTCGCCCATAGCAGGCGCGCTGTTCGCGCTCGAGGTGGTGCTGCGCCATTTCGCGGTTCATGCATTTGCGCCGATCGTGATCGCCTCGGTTGCGGGAACAGTGATCAACCGGCTCGAGTATGGCGACGTGACCGAGTTTACCCTGGATACCCCCGGATCGTTGCAGTTCTATGTCGAGTTGCCGGCCTTTCTGATCCTTGGCCTGATCTGCGGCCTGGTGGCGCTATTGCTAATGCGTTCGATCTTCTTTGCCGAAGACATCGGCAATCACATCCAGACTCGCCTGTCCTTGCCGGGTTGGCTGCGCCCGGCCGTGTCTGGGGCGATGCTTGGTCTGATCGCCATCTGGTTTCCCCATATCATCGGTGTGGGCTACGAAACTACGATCCGTGCCCTGACCGGAGATTTGGTTCTATCGGCAGCCATCATGTTTGCCGTGATTAAGACCGTGGCTGTAGCGATCACCATGGGTGGGCGTATGGGGGGCGGGGTGTTTTCGCCGTCACTGATGGTGGGGGCGCTGACTGGGTTGGCCTTTGGCCTGATCGCCACTGGGTTGCTGCCGGATGTGTCGGGGACGCATACGTTGTATGCTTTCGCCGGAATGGGGGCGGTGGCCGCTGCCGTTCTGGGCGCACCGATCTCGACTACAATGATCGTTTTTGAACTGACCGGAGACTGGCAGATCGGGTTGGCCGTGATGGTCTCGGTCTCGATGTCGACCGCGCTTGCCTCGCGATTGGTGGACCGGTCGTTCTTTTTAACCCAGCTAGAGCGCCGTGATGTGCATCTCGCCGCCGGGCCGCAAGCGTATCTGCTGGCGATGCTGCGTGCTGGGACGGTGATGCGGCCCTTGGGGGATGCCCGATCGATCAGCCGCGATGAGGCACAGGCGCTGATCGAGCAGGGCTTGTGTGTGCAGGCCAGCGCGACGCTTGAGGCCGCGATGCCTTATTTCGACCGCGAGGATATCTCTTGTATCCCGGTCGTAGTGATAGACGATGACGGGTGCGAAAACCCGGTCGGCGCACTTTATCACATAGATGCGCTTAAGACTTATAACCGCGCGCTGGCGGCCACGGCCGCCGAAGAGCATTCCTAGCCGCGATAAACTGTTGCCGTGTCGCCCAGATAGTTGTCCCATGCGAACCAGTACGAGATATGCCCGGCCACGCGCGGCAATTCCGTACCGTCCGGTCCGATCAGTTTTTCCTCGGTCAGGTGCCATTTGCGACCCTGCTGATCAACCAGTCCGCCCTCTGACGCGGTAAAACGGTTTGATCCGCGCTCATAAGCGCGCACGGCGCGTTTGTCGGGATTACCGATCAGAACCAGCGGGCGGTTGGCAATCGCGTCGTTGATCACGCCCGTGTTGTTGAACGCATCCAGCGGCCAGGCCCGTGCCGCGCCGAACTGTCGGATTGCAAAGATATAATCCTTTTGCCGGTGCTGTGATTGATCCACCAGTGCCGGGAACATCAGCTCGGGCGACGCAAAATACTCGCGATAAACCACGCCCGAGCCATAATTCCGACGATGCCCGGTGTTCAGGGACAGGATTTTGGTATCGGGGTGCGACCCTTTCCAGCTTTCCCAAGTGGTGATCACCACGGGGCGCTGTTTCAGCTCGATCCCGCTATCGACCAGCGGGCCGACGACGGGTTTGCCGGTGTATTGGTTCCACAGCGAATGGGTCTCGCGATCGAACATCAGCTTGTTGGACCGATAGAGGAACCCCGACGAGCCAAAGACCAGCGGTTTGCTGCGCCCCGACACTTGCGTTTCAAACAAAATGCCCGATCCGCAGAGCGTGCAATAAGCCAACGCCAGAGGCACCCCACCGATTACATCGTTGAACATCTCGTGCCAGCCCATGATCCGCAACGGATAGGCGCGCGAGTCCCCGTTGATCGAGACGCCAAAGACCAGGTCATCGTTCTTCATGTAGTCCGCGCGCGCGGCCGGGATCAGCGTCGGATTGTCCAGCGAGGGGATGCCGTCCTTTTGAACACCGCCCCATGTGATCTCTTCCAGCCGGATCTTCATTTTGCCGGGTTGCAGGTATTCAGGGCGCAGGAAATCGTCAAAATTCGAGTCTATCCCTAACAGCACCTCGCGCTTGAACGGGATCAGCGATGGGTGCGGTACGATCTGTGGATTGCGTTCTTGCCAGATCATCCAGTCGAACCAATCCACACCGATATTCTCACCAGCCAGGGTTTGCATGACTTCCGTGATCTCATCACTGCGCCGACGTCCATAGCGCATCGCTGTCAGCAGCGCCGGAATGACATCCGGTTTTCCGCGTTTGACAAGAAACGCCATGCCTTCTTCGAATTCAGAACTGCTTCCGTAAAGTGTCGTGCGGATGGCATCCAGGACAGGATCGCTCTGAGCCCAAAGCGGGGCGGGCAGCATTGCAGCGGCCCCCAGAATTCCAGTGAAACTACGGCGAGTGATCGACATTGCGTCCTCCGGCTATGGTCACATGTATTTTGCATGGGATCGTACAAGAAATCATTCAACAGCCGCGTGAACTCATCGTGAGGGCTGCAAGGGTGCAACGCGAGCGATCTTGTTGTGCGCGGCACGGTCTGGTCGGGTTGATACCGGTTGTGTTTCAGGGTTCTATGTGGCCGAGCAGCGCCAGAATGCACGGCGAAAACAAAAAAATTTTGAGGTCAGGGAATGAAACTGTTTAAGCGGATTTTGACCAGCCCGGTCATCATGGTGACACTTGCTGCATCTGTCGTGCTATTGGTGCTCGAGGTCGAAGAACTGCGTGAAAGCCACTCGGGTATTACGCATACTGCGCCAATTTGGTCATCTGACCGTGTTGCGCAGGTCGAGACAATTTTTGCCGCCTTGAACATGGAAACTTTGGACGTTCCGGTTGAGCGTGTTGGAAGCGGAGGCGCACTAACCAGCCTTGGGAACGATCTCGTTCTTATGACGCACGAGGGTGGCTTCTTTGAGGTAGGTGGCGAAGAATCGAAACGACTTGACATAGAGGCTCCACCAAACGGGTGGTCTGCCATGCTGGATTTTGAATCTTCTAATCCAGACTACAATTTTGCCCACTATTTCTTTCGATACAATGATGTGGATGTCGTAGACGATCAACTGATCGTTTCTTTCACAGAATGGGTCGAGGGCGAAAACTGTTATCGCACGGCAATCTCGACCGCGCCATTGCAAGGCGCGTCTGCTGAAACTGCCTCAATCAAAGCCGAAGACTGGACGGTGCTGTTCGGGACAGAACCCTGCCTTGCGCCCAACTCCGAAGGTCGCGCGATTCAGGGCCATATGGCGGGCGGACGGTTTCGTGTAGACGCGAATGGCACATTGTACTTGGCTGCAGGTGACTATGCGCAAGACGGAATTTATGCTCCTGTGCCATTGTCGCAAATCCCGGACCAGATGTACGGCAAGGTGATCGCAGTGGATTTGGCCACTGGCGATAGCCGTGTTGTCAGTCAGGGTCATTCGAACATGCAGGGAATAGCGCTGGACCAGGACGGCAAACTTTGGACGGTCGAACATGGCCGGCGCGGCGGGGATGAGCTGAACCTGATCCGCGAAGGCGAGGACTATGGATGGCCACAGGTCTCGCTTGGAACGAGATACAACAAATTGCCGTTACCTGATACGCTGGACTATGGTCGCCATCCCGACTTTCAGCTGCCGGCGTATTCCTGGCTGCCCTCAGTGGCTGTTAGTTCATTGATGTACGTTGATGACTTTCATCCTGCCTGGGATGGGGATTTGATTGCCGGATCGCTGGCCGGGAACAGCCTGTTTCGAATTCGTACCAACGGAGAGAGCATTCTGTTCGCAGAACGTATCCCACTGGGGCTGCGGATTCGATATGTCCATCAACACGGGGACGAGCTTGCATTGTGGACTGATCAGCAAAAAGTGGTCCGTCTAACAGTTGGCGAATTTGACCCCAGTTTCCAATTTGCAGTTTCGAAAATCGGCGATTTGGGGCTGTCAGGACGAAAAGCCAGCGCAGTAGAAACGGCCTTGGATGGCTGTGCGGAGTGTCACGGATTCGGCGTGCTACCCAGCACCAGCGCCCCGTCTTTGGGCGAAGTTTTCGGTCGTCAGATCGCGGGCCTGACCGATTTCGACTACTCGCAGTCATTGTCTGAAGTGGGTGGTAAGTGGACCCGGGACCAGCTTGTCGCGTTCCTTGATAATCCGCAATCCATCGCTGCCGAAACGTCGATGCCTGATCCGTCTCTGGACGACCCCGAAGTGGTAAATGCTATCGTGGATATCCTTGTCTCGCTGAGGGAGCAGGCCGAGTGACTTGATACTCTCGCATTTTGGTTTCAACCGCTGAGTGTCGCACCCTGGCCATGGTTACAGAACGCCATGGCCCAGTGTTTTCATTGATTGCCCGGAGAAAATCGGCGTTTCACGGGCTGAAACACACTTTGGCTCAACTTTTCTTGATCTAGCTGTTAACTTTCGGTTAATATTAGCCAAGAGCATTCCGCCCGAGTTCCGCGCTGACCACCTATTGCAACTCTGATTTTGTGCATGGCGTAAGGCTACTCGGCTTTCATATTTTTGAACGACCAAACGAATAACGAACTGTTTTAGCACCAGAACTCATGTGAATGGGAGTGGTTGGTAATGTATTTAAAGAGTTTCGTTCAGCGTCTCTGGCTAGGTTCGAGGGGCGCGGGATACGCGCTGCCAGTGCTGGGGTCTGACGCAGATTTGCATGTTGCCAGAAAAGAGTTGGCACCATGACCTTTGCTGAGACTACAACCTCGATGGGCGAGTATCCGCCTGCGGTCCGAATAGCGCTACGCCTGCCTGTCATGGTGAGCCGGTCTGTAAAAACGTTTTCAGGTTCTGACCGTCTCTTAAATGGCGATGTGCAACGTGCGGCTGTGCTGGAGACGGGGCTGAGTCATGCAAAGCGTTGATATTGCATTAGTCGGAGCAGGGCCCGCTGGATACGCAGCACTAACAGCTATGCGGGGCTTCTCTGGTTCTGTGGCTGTCGTGACGGGGGCCACCTCCAAACCTTCTCAGGGTGGGCCGGTCAAGATTGTCTCGGTTGCGTATGAAAGACAACAGCCCGCGTGTCTGGCAGACCGCACCGAAGTATCAGGCGACGCACCACCGATGTTTGCTGCCGCCGAAGTCGGTGGGCTGGCCAATTACTGGGGTAAACAGCTTCAGGTTTACGACTGCGATGACCCTTGGGGAAGGGGACAGTTTTTGGAAACATGGTGGGACTATTGTGCCGCGTGCGAAGCTGTGCAGCGCGATCTGAAAGTGGTCGGCGGTGCCCGGCACGAGCTTTTAGAGAACGGACTGGAAAAAAGTGTCCCACGTTTGCTGACCGGAACTTCAGAAACTCCCAATGCCGGGCTTCGGACCATGGCCCGCGCGGTTGAGGCGCGCCTCAAAGAGATGTCGAATGTCTCGGTCCGAGCGGGGCGTGTTGGCCGGATCTTGTCGGGACAGGGGATGGTACGCTTGGACCTGGATGATGGAACTCAACTGCGAGCGCGGCACGTGTTTCTGGCTTCAGGAGTTTTAGGTACAGCGAACTTGCTAGCGCGCAGCCTGCCACAAGCATCGCAGATTGGCTTTCGCGACCATGCCCCGTACATCATGAATTGCCTTTGGTTAAGCCGTGCTTTGGGATCGCCGCGCGCTTATGCTGAGGCAGGACATTTTAATGCCCTGACGCTGAAACATAAGGTAGGTGGGCGGTGCGATCTTTTCGCCTCTGTCTATGCCGTCTCACAGGCTCCGATCAGCTTGATAACTGCCACATTTGGTTTGGGCCCCCACTTGCGCGGGCGTCGTATCGGGCGACTTGTAGATTTTGTGCAGCCCATTCGGATCTGGACGCCGACAACTATGGTGCAGCTCAGGCATTTGCCGCGCGAGGGCCGTATCAAAGCAAATAAAGTGCCGGACGTGGGTCAGGACGTTGGCCTGCGCAATTTGTTGGACTGGTTAGCATCGCATGGAGTGCGGCACACGCTGGGCGTCACCGCCCCAGGTCAGGGCTTTCATTATCACAAACTTACAGTCGGGGATCGAGATGAGCCAGTAGATCAGGTCGTCGAGTCGGCTTTCGATGGTCGAGTCCGCGTGATTGATGCCTCTTGCCTTCAAGAAATTGGTTGCCCGCCGCACACATTGACAGCGATGGCGCAGGCTTACGGTCGGGTCAGTCAAGATCTGGCGATGGTCGACTTGATGAAAGAGGCGATGTGACTCCCGCTCAGATTTGTTCAACTTTGACTGAATCGAGCCGATAAAACGCGATATAGCCTTTGATATCGGCGACTTCGGAGATCGGGTTTTCATAGCTCCACGCCGCGTTTTCAGTCACAGAAGATTTATTGACGATCGAGAAATGCGCGGCGTCACCCTTATGGGGGCAATGCGTGACTTTGTCGGTCTGGTCCAGAAACGCCATCGCAATATCACTGCGGGGGAAATAGATCACCGGGTCCAGATCACCTTCAAGCAGTTCAAGCGCATTTGTGCTTTCGCCCAAAATGGCGCCACCGGAACGGACGCTCCATTTACCCGGTGCTTTGCGAATAGTGATCTTGGTCATCTTGCCTCCTTAACCCTTACTGATGTCGGGCTTTTCCTCTGCCTCCGGAATGTAACAGCTGGGTGTCAGATCGGAGCGGTTGCGGCATCCAACCACACTTGCGCGTCCGCGCCCAGCCTTGGTCGTATTTTTTCCGCAACGTCGCGGTGATACGCATTCAGCCAATCACGTTGAGCGTGGGCCAGCATATCGGGAACAATCAATCGACGGTCAATTGGAACGTAGGTCAAAGTGCGCCAGTTCAGCATTGCGCGTTCGGCATCGCCCCCGGGCAAGGTAGGGGCCTGCTGCACCACCACCAGGTTTTCGATACGAATGCCAAAAGCACCTTCACGGTAATAGCCGGGCTCGTTCGAAAGGATCATACCGGGTTGAAGGGGGACATGGCTGACCTTCGACAGACGCTGAGGGCCTTCGTGCACGCTCAGGTACGCGCCGACGCCGTGACCGACGCCATGGTTGAAATCCTGCCCTGCCGCCCACAGCGGGGCCCGAGCCACGCCTTCGATATCGCGCCCAGCCAAGCCCACGGGCCAACGCAGCATCGACATGTCGATCATACCCTTCAGGACACGGGTGAAACAGGCTTTTTCTTCGTCACCTACCTCACCAATAGCGATGGTACGGGTAATATCTGTGGTGCCATCAAGGTATTGACCACCGCTGTCGAGAACCAGAATGTGCCCGTCTTCCAGAAGGCTGTCGGTCTCTTCAGTGACGCGGTAATGCATGATAGCGCCGTTAGGACCAGCGCCTGCGATTGTATCAAACGAGATGTCCTGCAGCGCGCTGTCCTTGCGCCGGTTCTCTTCCAACCTTGTGACAACCTGCGTTTCAGTGACACTGCCGGGGCTTTGGTCATCCAGCCAGCAAAGCGTCTCGATCACCGCCACTGCGTCGCGCAGGTGTGCCTCGGCGCTGCCTTCGATTTCAGAAGGGTTTTTGCAGGCTTTCGGCAGGGCGCACGGGTCGCCGGCATCGACGATCTTGTCCTGCAAAACGTCAGCTACGATTTGGGGCAGGGTTCCAAGATCAACCTGAATTGCCCCCTGTAACGCGGCAACAGCATCAAGGAACGTTTCAGGCGCGTGAACGCGAACCTGATCACCCAGCGACACGCCCAGCTTTTCCTGTGCCATGAACAGGTCAACCTTGGCGTCCGCGTGCAAAATGGCAAAACCGTGCGCCACTGGGTTGTACCCGATATCCGAGCCCCGAATGTTCAACAGCCACATGATCGAGTCCGGCAAGGTGATCACGGCAGCCGAGTTGCCAGCAGCAGCCAAAGCATCGGCCAGACGGTCGATTTTGCTGGCGGCGCTTTCACCGGCGAATTTCAGAGGGTGCGCTTTAACCGGGTTCATCGGTGGAGCAGGTTGATCGGGCCATATGCGGTCAACCAGATTGGGGCTGCGAACAAGGTCTATACCGCTGCCTGCGAGGTCTTTGCGTGCGTTGGTGATCTGGCCAGCAGCGTGCAACCAGGGATCAAAACCGACCTTGCCGCCATCGGGCAGATTGTCCTTCAACCACGCGCCCAAACTGACCTCGGGCCACGGCACAGGGGTAAAGTCCTGGGCGACCTGAGCTTTGACCTGCGTTCGATATCGCCCGTCGACAAACACACCGGCCAAGTCGGGCAACACGGCACAAAAACCTGCCGACCCGGTAAAGCCTGTTAGCCAAGACAAACGTTCGTCCCGCGGGGCGACATATTCGCCCTGATACGCGTCTGAGCGCGGAATAAGAAACCCGTCCAATCCAGCCTGCGCCATCTCGGTGCGCAAAGCGGCCAACCGGGGCGGCCCCTGTTCGGGGCGCGCGGTTACGGCAAAGGATTGGAACATTTATTACCTCATCACTTCAGGGCTGCGCCCTTCTATTTATGACAACGATAGGCCAAAGCCGCGTTCAACCGACCTTGCGCATGCCCATGACACGGGCGCGCGCCCTTGGGTCATTGTCGAACAGGGCGGCAAGCTGTTCGGTCATTGCACCGGCAAGCTGCTCGACATCGGTAATCGTGACGGCGCGGTCGTAATACCGCGTCACGTCATGGCCGATCCCGATGGCCAGCAGCTCGACCATATTGCGCTTTTCCACCATGGCGATGACGTCGCGCAGGTGCTTTTCCAGATAGTTCGCCGGGTTCACGCTGAGCGTTGAATCATCAACCGGCGCCCCGTCCGAGATCACCATCAGAATCTTGCGCTGTTCGCGCCGCATCATCATCCGGCGATGGGCCCATTCCAGTGCCTCACCGTCGATGTTTTCCTTCAGTAGGCCTTCTTTCATCATCAGGCCCAGATTTGGGCGTGCCCGCCGCCAGGGCGCATCGGCCCCCTTGTAGATGATGTGGCGCAGATCGTTCAAACGCCCCGGCTGCTGCGGGCGGCCGTCGTTCAACCACGCCTCGCGTGCCTGCCCACCCTTCCAAGCACGGGTGGTAAAGCCCAGAATCTCGACCTTGACGTTGCAGCGTTCCAGCGTCCGTGCCAGAACATCGGCACAGATCGCAGCGATTGAGATTGGACGCCCGCGCATCGAGCCAGAATTATCCAGCAGCAACGTCACCACAGTGTCTCGGAACTCGGTATCCTTTTCCATCTTGAAGCTCAGCGGCGTGGTCGGATTCGCCACCACGCGGGCCAAACGACTGGCGTCTAGAATTCCTTCTTCCAGATCGAATTCCCAACTGCGGTTCTGCTGTGCCTGAAGACGGCGCTGCAACTTGTTGGCCAAGCGGCTCACGGCGCCTTTTAGCGGCTCCAACTGCTGGTCCAGATAGGCCCGCAGGCGTTCCAGTTCTGCCGGTTCCGCCAGATCTTCGGCCGCGATTTCTTCATCATGCGTGTTCAGATACACTTTGTAATCAGGATCCGCATCCGAGGCAGGTGGCGGGGCCGGAGGTTCAAGCGGAGCCTCACCTTCCGGCATTTCGGCTTCGTCGCCTATCTCGTCATCGGCCATCTCGTCCATCGAGACCTGAGCCTGAGACTGGTCCTGCTGTTCTTCCTGCGACTGTTCAGGCGTGGCGTCGGCGTCCTGCTCTTGCTGGTCGTCGTCGCCTGTGCTGTCCGGATCGGGTTGCTCTTCGGCGTCTTCTTCGGCCTGATCTTCCTGCTCGTCGTCCAGCTCGTCGGGATCGTCGCCCAGCTGGTCGCCATATCCCAGATCCTTGATCACCTGCCGCGAGAATTTGGCAAATTCAGCCTGGTCCGAAAGGATATCGTTTAGGTTTTCAAGCGACCCCCCTGCCTGCTCCTCGATAAAACCACGCCACAGATTCATGATGTTGGCGGCGGCGGGGGGCAGGTCACGACCGGTCGCCAAGTGGCGGATCAGATATCCGGCGGCAACGGACAGAGGCGCGTCTGCTGGTTGTTTACACTGGTCATAACCGCGGCGTATCGCTTCGTGGCTGATCTTGACGTCGATGTTGCTGGCCGTGCCTGGCATTTCTCGCGCGCCCATCGCCTCGCAGCGGGCGGTCTCCATCGCTTCGTACAGGTCCCGCGCCATATCCCCCGGAGGCGCATAGCGCGCATGCGTCGCGTCATCGTGGTATCGGCGTTGCAGAGCCAGAGCATCTGCTGTTCCGCGCGCCAGCAAAACCTCTTCTCGTGTCATTCGGCGGCTGACCTGGGGCAAACGCATCGACTCGCCCGACATGCCTGACGGATCAACGGTGTACGAGACGTTCAGCTCGGGGTCGTCGGCCATGACCCGCGTGGCCTCGGCCAGGGCTTTCTTGAACGGATCAGCGGGGTTGTCGTTTGGTTTGCTCATCGGCGGCGGGTCCGGTCTTGTTCTGCCCCGGCAACCTAGAGCCATTCCGGGGGCTTGACCATAGGGGCGATCCGCTTTTCGACATCGCGATCCTAAAGCAATACGGCCCGACACTCCGAGATTCTGCGCGCCAACTGCTGTTCGGCCCCTTCGGCGATGCGCGCGTCGAAGCTATAGTCCATATCGGCCAGCAGGTAGGCGACTTCAACCCAGCCGCGCACACGCCACCGTTTGGGCTGGTGTTCTTCGATACCCTCGGACAGCGCCCACGGCAGAACCGCTTCCAGCATTTGGTCGAACTGTTGCTGCAGATTTGCGGCAGGCGCATCTTCGTCCCCGATGCGGGCCCGTTGGCGGGCCGCTAGCGCTTCCAACCGGCCAGAGCAGACAGCAAACAGTTCAGCCCTGTCAGACGTTGTTGTCGGCAATGCGGTAACAGGAGAGGCGAATGCCCAGACAGTTGTTGTTGCAATAAGAGGTGTTTTCCAATGTACCATGCATTGGATATGATATAGATGTAATTTGTATAATCAAGGTATATACAAATCACGGTTTCGCCAGTGACCCATCCGCCACAATCGATGCTCATTGATTGCTTTTGGTACAGCATTTATTGCGCATGTTACTTGCCTTTTAGTCATTGGTGTCCTCGGCGCGTTTTGCGGCCGGTTGATTACTGCAAGTCTCAGCTGAGTTTGGCAAGTTCGGCCCTGAACGGGTCCGGGTGGTGCCTGCAAAAAGCCAGTAAGGACAGGTTCCGGTATTTCAGACAACACTTGCGGCATCATGTCGACCATTTTGGTGGGCGGCAGAAACACGACGGCCAGCCTGAGAATTCAGGCTGGCCGTATCTGAATCGTTTGTTCTTTTTTGGGGTGTTAGCCCAAGCTCGCGCTTGCCGCGCTCTCTGGAAGTTCCTCATCAAAGCAGCGCTGATAGAACTCGGCCACGGTCTGGCGTTCCAATTCATCGCATTTGTTCAGGAAGGACAGGCGGAACGCGTAACCAACATCACGGAAAATCTCGGCGTTCTGGGCCCAGTTGATCACTGTTCGGGGGCTCATCACCGTGGACAGGTCGCCGTTCATGAAGGCGGTTCGGGTCAGGTCGGCGACGCTGACCATCTGGCTGACGATCTTGCGACCTTCAGCCGTGTTGTAATGCGGGGCCTTGGACAGAACAATCATCGTCTCGGCGTCATGGCTGAGGTAGTTCAGCGTCGCGACCAGCGACCAGCGGTCCATCTGAGCTTGGTTGATCTGTTGCGTACCGTGGTAAAGGCCCGTCGTATCCCCAAGGCCAACGGTGTTGGCAGTGGCGAACATGCGGAAATACCGGTGAGGTGTCAGAATCTCGTTCTGGTCCAACAGGGTAAGGCTACCGTTGGCTTCCAGTACGCGCTGCAGCACGAACATCACATCTGCACGGCCGGCGTCATATTCGTCAAACACGATCGCGACCGGGTTGCGCAGGGCCCAAGGCAAAATGCCTTCACTGAATTCGGTGATCTGCACGCCATCACGCAGTTTGATCGCATCCTTACCGATCAGATCGATCCGGCTAATATGGCTGTCGAGGTTGACCCGCACCGCAGGCCAGTTCAGACGCGCGGCGACCTGTTCGATATGGGTCGACTTACCCGTGCCGTGATACCCTTGGATCATCACGCGACGGTTGTGGGTAAAGCCCGCCAGAATTGCGAGGGTCGTCTCAGGGTCAAACTTGTAGGTCTGATCAATCTCGGGGACCCGTTCGGTCACTTCATAAAAGCGTTTGACCTGCATGTCGGTGTCGATGCCGAACACGTCGCGAACCGAAATCTCTTCTGAGGGATGTGCATTTGCGTCAATCGGCCAATCCATGCCTGTCGTCCTTATTCCTGGTACCGCAGCCTCGTGCGGGTTTTCGAACCTGTGTTTGGTGCAACATATTGCGGGCAAGGGCAAGGGAAAGAGGTACGAGTTTGAGCTGAGGCGGATGTTTCTTTGAAACTGGCCTTATTGATATGAAACGAAGTCACACTCAGTCTTTTTCTGCCCAGAACTCAATCCTCGAGTTGCTAAAATATGACTGCAAATCTTGGGCCAATGATTTCCTTTCAATGCTTACATTGCAATAGAATTATGTGATGGTTTAATATCACTAAAAGCCTGCACACAATGAGTTCCCAGTTTAACGTTTCCCGTTTGAGGTTCAAATGGCACTGACAATTTTAGGCCCGACTTCGCTTTCGATTCCCAGTGGGTCGACCTCTGTCGCTCAGCAATACATAGCAACTAAAGCCGGAGCTTCATGGACTGTTGTCGTTTCGGGGACCGGCGGATTAGACGAGTCCGATTACACGGTTTCGATTTCATCAAGCGGACTTTTGACCGTCGAGTTAACTCCGGGAACCTATATTCCGCCAAACACTCAACTTACTCTCGAAATATTTGCCTCCACGGGGCCCGGTAACGGCAATAACGATTCCCTTATCGTGACAGTCTCACTTCCAGAGGGGACAGTGCCTTGTTTCGTTAAGGGTACTTTGATCGAAACCGAAACGGGCCGCTGCCTCGTGGAAGAACTGTCCGTTGGGGACAAGGTGCGCGTTTCTAGCGGCGAATTGCTACCCATTGAATGGATCGGTGAAAAGACAATAAGCGTCGAAGAATTGAATAGGGCCCCTCGCTTGCGTCCTGTTTGCATTAAAAAAGGAGCGATAGGGAAAGGCTTGCCTGATCAAGATTTGTATGTGTCGCCGCAACACAGAATTGTTCTGGAAGGATGGCGTGCAGAATTTTTGTTTGGTGAGCCCAAGGTTTTCGTGGCAGCTATTCATTTGGTGAACGACAAAACCATTCGCCAGGTGAACGCATCTGAACCCGTAACCTATTTCCACATTGCATGTCATCGGCACGCGATACTGATGTCGAATGGTTTGCCGACTGAAAGTTTATTTCTGGGAGACATGGCGCTGCAGTCTTTTGGCCGTGAAGACGTGGAAGAGCTCTGTATGATTTTCCCCGAAATACGTAATTCCGCAACCGCGAAGGAACAAACGCGGCTGCGTTGCCTCAAGCGACCAGAAGCAGTGGCTCTACGCAATATGTTCGTGCATTAATTCAGCTACTTAAAGTTCCGGCTGTCCTTGATCTGATCCCAGGCCCAGACAACCTCTTGCAGTTGTTCTTCCTGGCTGCGGTCACCGCCGTTCATATCGGGGTGCAGCACCTTGATCAGCTTCTTATATGCTTTGCGAACTTCAGCTTTGGTCCAGCTGTCATTGGCTTCAAGGATTTCAATCGCGCGGCGCTCGGTCGGGGGCAGGCGACGACCGCCGCTGCCTGCGGTGCGGCCTTTGTTTTGCGTGCTGTTTGCACCCAGAACCTGATGGGGGTCTTCAATACCAAGACGGGCCCAGGCACGGGCCTCGGGGTCACCCATGGGTTTTGTTTCGCGTTCCCAGACCTTGTCTTTGGATCGCTGCGCGTTCAGCTCGGCCTCGGTCGTGCCGTCGAAGAAATTCCACTTCTGGTTATATTCGCGCACATGCTGCTGACAGAACCAAAAGAAGTCATCCAGCACATCCGGCGCTTTGGGGGCGCGGAACTTGCCCGGCTCGTCACAGCCTTCATGGTCACAGATTCGGACCGAGGTCTCGGATGCGCCCGACATCCCCCGACGTCCGCGCGGGTTCTTTTTCTTGGCGCTAGAGACGGACATATCGAATCCAAAGGGGTCTGATTTCGTCATTCTGTGATCCTTAAGAACGCATCTTCTCGACTCGGAGGCAGCAGTTTAGTCTAAGCTGCCGAAAGTAGAAGAGGGGAGGCGGTAAAATTTTTGCCGCTGAGCGTAAAAATGACCGTGACTGACGAAATCCGCACTGCCTTGCAATCCGCCTTTGACCCGCATGAGCTGGAAGTAGTGGATGACAGCGAAAGCCACCGGGGCCATGCGGGCTTTCAGGAAGGTGGCGAAAGCCACTTTAACGTGCGCATCCGTGCGGCTGCGTTCGAAGGCCAATCCCGCGTCGCCCGCCACCGCGCTGTTCACAAGGCACTGGGGGAAATCGTCCCGCGTATCCACGCGCTGGCGCTGGACATAGGGGTATAGTGGTGCGGTCTCGACCGCGCGGGGCGCTTGGAATTCGAGATTGGGTATCCGACTGAATTCGACTTCGTCAATTCACAGTTACCATGCAAACATCGTGTTTCAACTTCCGCTCTTCAGAGAGATAAACTCTTCGGACCAAAGACATCTTTCCCGGCCTTGAAGCGATTACTTCGAATTCTTCGACGTCAGTTAAGCCAATTTTTTATGGCGTGGTTATTTCAATCGGCGGCAAGTTCTGCGTAAATCGGCCTGAAGAAAAGTTGATGTTATTTCTGTATTTTGACAGTTCTAATTGTGCTTTGCTACCTTGGCCAAAGGTAAGATTTTTACCCTCAGTATCTTTGCAAGATTCAATGAGCTCTGTCTGGTAATCTTATGTGGTCGACGTACTTTTAGATACCTCGACGTTGCATATTCCCCCTATTCCTCCAAACTTTGATTGATCTTCTGGGTGCCAAACATAGTTCGCCCAGCCCGGGGTTTGTCCGCGCAGTTGAATCAGCTCAGTGGTAACTGGAGCGACGGCCAATACAGTCTTGGGAACGCCACTGATTTCGACAAGGTCGTAGGGGGGCTCAAATATTTGAACGTGCCCCGGCGTCAGCGTCTCGACACCTGCAATTTTTTTGAGATCGCATTCGCCAACTTGCGAAGCTATAGGGTCATAAATAGTTGGGTCGAATTGGTTGGCTTTGACCAAGCAAATGTGCACAATCGAGCCATCATCCTGTTTGAACACGAGTTCGGTCTCTGTGCCCGACTTGTTAACAGTTTGGCTGGCCCCCCCCTGCCGAATAAACCCCCCGATAAATGCCCGCATAGACGAGCGCACCGTTCCCATGCCGGATGGTTGGGTAAACCGTTAGGTCACCTCCTTCAGTTTCGATTGAGGAATAAGGGACCGGAGGAGTCACCAAGCCAAAGAAGCCAGCAATAACGGTCCCCTCAGCATCAATATTTGTCACGCAGTTAGGAGGGGTGTTCGCGCCCGCATCAGCGTGCAGCTGACCGGTGAACATCAAAGTGAAACAAACGCAAAGTGTTGAAACAAAAGAATGTGAAATCAAAAATGTCCGATTGGCAATGCTGTTCATTATTTCTCCGGCGGTGCGTCGTCCGAACTGGAAACTGTTTCCAAGCCCTTCAATGACAGCGGCGGCTCTTGCACCTCTTCCGCAATCGGGGCTGGGGCCACGACCATTTCGGGGCCCGGAACAGGCTGGGCCAAGGGTACGCCTTCGGGCGTTTCTGTCGGGCTGCGAGTGGTGACAAAAGTCAATTCGATTTCGCGCCGGAACACCAGCACGTTTCGCCAGTTCACGGTCGAACTGGTAAAGCCTGCGCGTTCTTCACTGGGTAGAAGTTCTGCGCGCTGATATTCCCAGCCGTCCTGACCCATTTGGTTCAGCACCTGTTCGATCGAGGCCGCAAACCGGCCTTCGGCGGTTTTTGCGCCCTTTGATTTGCCGCTTTTCTGCGGGGCGGGGACAACTTTGTATTCGTAGCGCGGCATCGGATCTTCCTACCTGTTCGTTCCTGGCAATCTAGCATGTTGAGGCCATTGGGAAAGTCTCCTTCGCGCCGTGCCCGGCGTGTGTTGCCCGGACACAGCGCAAAAGAAGGGCGGCAAAGGGGATGCCCTCTGCCGCCCTTTGCATCAAATTCAGTTGGTTCAGTCGCCCAGTTTCTTGGCAACCAGCTCGTTCACGGCCTTGGGGTTGGCCTTGCCGCCGGTGGCTTTCATCACCTGACCAACGAACCAGCCCGCCAGTTTCGGGTTCACCTTGGCTTTTTCCACTTGCGCGGGGTTGGCGGCGATGATCTCGTCCAAAGCGGCTTCGATCGCGCCGGTATCGGTGACCTGTTTCATACCGCGCTCTTCCACGATCTGCGCCGGGTCACCGCCTTCGGTGTAGACGATCTCGAACAGGTCTTTGGCGATCTTGCCCGAGATGGCGTCCGAGGAAATCAGATCAATGATCCCACCCAACTGCGCAGGCGAGACCGGGCTGTCGGTAATGTCATGGTCTTCTTTCTTCAGACGACCGAACAGCTCGTTGATCACCCAGTTCGCGGCAAGCTTACCGTTGCGGCCTTTTGCGACCTCTTCGAAATAGGCGGCGCTTTCCACTTCGGCAGTCAAGACCGAAGCGTCGTAGTCGGTCAGGCCAAACGCCTCAATGAACCGCGCCTTTTTGGTATCGGGCAGTTCGGGCAGTTTGGCGGCGATGTCATCGACCCAGGCTTGTTCAATCTCCAACGGCAGCAGGTCGGGGTCTGGGAAATAGCGGTAATCATGCGCCTCTTCCTTGGACCGCATCGAGCGTGTCTCACCCTTGTCCGGGTCATAGAGGCGGGTTTCCTGCTCGACCTCACCACCCGCTTCGACGATGGCGATCTGACGGCGGGCTTCGACCTCAATCGCCTGCTGAATAAAGCGCATCGAGTTCATGTTCTTGATCTCACACCGCGTGCCCAGATGCGAGAAATCCTGCGTTTCCTGGTATTTCTCATACGCGCCCGGCAAACAGATCGAGACGTTCACATCCGCCCGCAGGTTGCCGTTCTGCATGTTGCCGTCGCAGGTGCCCAGATAGCGCATGATCTGGCGCAGTTTGGCGATATAGGCGGCGGCCTCTTCGGGGCCACGAATGTCGGGCCGGGACACGATCTCCATCAGGCAAACGCCGGTCCGATTCAAGTCGACAAAGGACATATGCGGGTCCATATCGTGGATCGATTTGCCTGCGTCCTGCTCCATATGGATGCGTTCGATCCGCACCATGCGCGCGGTACCATCGCCCATCTCGACCAGCACTTCGCCTTCGCCCACAATGGGGTGGTACAGCTGGGAAATCTGGTAGCCCTGCGGCAGGTCAGGATAGAAATAGTTTTTGCGGTCAAAAGCCGATTTCAGGTTGATATCCGCCTTCAAACCTAGCCCGGTGCGCACGGCCTGTTCCACGCAATACTCGTTGATCACCGGCAGCATTCCCGGCATAGCCGCGTCCACAAAGGCCACGTTCGAATTCGGCTCGGCCCCGAACTGGGTCGATGCGCCAGAAAACAGCTTGGCGTTCGATGAGACCTGAGCGTGCACCTCCATCCCGATCACCAGTTCCCAATCGTGCTTGGCACCGGCAATGGTTTTGATTTTGGGCATTTCGTATGTCTGGTCGAGCATGGCGCGCCTCTAATTTCCGCAGAAGTCTAGGCTTGCGTATTAGGCCCGGCGCGCCAAAGGGGCAAGGGGGAATTCAGTGACTGGAGAGGTGTAGGCCCGTTGAGGTGAAGGTCACATCCATACCGTTGCGTAGTTCTTCACTAAACAGGTTGCCAATCGCCCGCAGCGCGTCGCGGTGACCGCGTGCCGCAAACCGTTCAGTCGAGTTGACGCGCGCCGCGTTGTTAAAGCCGTTGGCTGCATGTGCCCAGATCAGCGGGTGCAATTCGGTCAGGTGATCGCGGATCAACCAGTTTGCGGCCTCGTGGATTTGAGCGCGAACAGCGTCCGCCTTTTCATTCCGGCCAATGCCACGCTTGATCGTGATCGCGCAGTATGCCGCCAGCATATTTACCATTTCTTGATCGGGGCGGTTGCTCAGAATGTCATGAAGGCCTTGCAGGAAGTATTCGACATCCAGCCGCGCACAGGCTTCGTCATCCAGCACGATCGCGTCGAACTGCGCCCAAGTGTAACCACCTGCGCCCCAGATATCATGAGTTCTGGCGGCGTTGCGCAGGGCTTGGACCTCAAGCTCTTCGTAGCTGCCGAACCAGCGCGGCAGCAGATGCGTGCCCATAGCGCGCATATGGCGTTGGTTATGGGGATCCAGCGTAATCAGGCGTTCGTATTTGTCGGCCACACGAACATGCGTCTTACGCTGTCCGGCCAGCAGAGCACAATCGGCCGCTGCAACCAAAGGGCTGTCCCGCGCGGCCTCACGGCATTTCGGAAGGATCGCGGCGGCGCGGTCGAAATGAGCTGCGCAACGCGACTGATGCAAAGAGGGCAACTTGTCTTCCGTGGCCGTCCCGCGCCATGCCCACGCGATGTCGATATGGGCCAAAGCAACGACGAGAGCGATCATCGCATCGTCCGCGTTGTCGCGCATTTCGTCTTCTAACTCCGAAATACCACCCAGCAGGTCGTAGTCGCGCACTTCTTTCAGGTCCGACAGGGCATGCTCGACGGCCAAAACCACGTCCGCACGAGCACCAAACGCCAGTAGATCGGCGACCGGCATTCCATCTGATGCCGACTCGCGCGCATCGTCGGCCGCCTTCATCTGCCGAGACAACTCGGACCACCTTCCCTGTCGGGCCAGATGGCGGCCGCGTTCAATCGCATCACGGCCTGCGATGTCCTCGGAACGCGCATCAACGACAGGAATATTCACTTGGCCACGCTGCGGAAACACCGCAGACACATCTGGCGCCAGACACAACTCCGGGTGGATTTGGGGGACAGATGCGCTGGGCGCGTTGGACTTGAAGAACCGCAACATGGTAAAACTCGGTAACTGTAAAAACTGGTAACGTTGGACTTAATCTTTCTCCTGATTTTACTCAAATTCAAGATTCAGGGGTCGTTTAGCGCTAAATTCGTGAACAATCCAGGTTGGGTATCCGGATTACCCCTAAAATACAGTAAAATGATGCCGTTCAACCCGTAGCCCGGTGGCCTGCAGAACCTGCTCAAACACGCGGTGCGGAGGGGTAGATTCATCAGGCAGGCGAATCTTTTTCTCGGAATTCAAGACCAGCGATACACGCACTGAGAAATCCCAGCGCGTGTCCATTCGAACGTGGTCAATATCGGCAAGATTGACCTCGGCCTTGCGCGGTCCGGTGAACCAGCTCAACGTATCCTTCCCCACCGACAATCCGGCTTTGGTACCCTGCACAAAGTCCCAAACAGCGGGTAGAGTGGTCAGGGCCAGCGGAGCGATCAGCCACCATACCGCGTCAAGCCACACGACCAGAGCGATCAACGCGCTGTAGATGCAGAGCAGGATCGCCAAAACGCGCGGCGTTCTGTTCTTCCGGGTGAACGTGTAAGGCGTCATGCGTCCAGGATGCGTGACACCATTTCGGTCGTGTCCCGCGACAGGTTGGGCGTCTCCGCGATGCGGGTTAACTTTGCGCGCATCAGGGCCTGACGATTGGTGTCATAGCGTTTCCACGTCTGGAAGGCCGAACACATCCGTGCCGTGGTTTGCGGGTTCACCGGGTCCAGTTTGATCAACCAGTCCGCCAGCAGGGCATAGCCCGCGCCATCGGCCCGGTGGAACCCGGCATGGTTCATCGCAAGCGCACCCATGACGGCGCGGAAGCGGTTGGGGTTTTTCCAGTTGAAATCCGGATGCTCGGTCAGATTGCGCGCCACATCCGCCGTCGCATCCGGTGCGGCCATCGAGACTTGCAGGCCGAACCATTTATCCATCACCAACCGGTCGTGTTGCCATTGGTCATAGAATGCGGCCAGTTCGGCCTCGCCCTTGCCAGCGCGCAGCAGGTAGGACAGGGCGGTCAGTTGCAGAGTCATGTTGTCGGCGGTCTTGTATTCCTCGGCGGCCTTGGCGCCCCCGTCCAGACGTGAGGTCAGCGCCAAAGCGGCCCCGCCCAACGCGCGTTTGCCCGATTGATTGGCACCCGGGTTGTACGGAGCATCAATCACGGTCTCGCTGTGCAAACGCGGCAGCAGGTCCTGTACGTGCTGTGCAGTGACCTGCCGCAGCGTCTCGACGGCGGTCCAGATCGCCATCGGATCAGGCGTTTCGCCATTCTCGTGCAAGGCAGCCGCCAATTCCGATTGCGTCGGCAGGCCCAGCATCAGTGCGCGGTAGGCCGGGTCCAAGTCACCATCGCGCAGCACAGCCATAAGACCATCCAGATAGTCCGCGTCGGGGGCTGCATCGGATTGGATCATGTTCAACAGCGTGTCTTCGGCCAGCGAGCGCCCGGCTTGCCATCGGTTGAACGCGTCCGTGTCATGGGCCAGCAAAAAGGCGCGCTCTGCGTTGCTTTGATCCTGTTCCAGGATAACCGGGGCCGAGAAATCCCGCAGGACCGAGGCCGTTGGTTTGGCCGCCAGCCCGGTGAAGGTGAAACTTTGGCTGGCTTCGGTCAGTTCCAGCACCTCAGTCGCGCGGACTTCATCACCGTTGGGGCCCAGAAGGCCAACGGCCACCGGGATCACCTGCGGCAGCTTTTCGTCCTGACCCGGCGTGGGCTCGGTGCGCTGCGACAGGGTCAGGGTGTAGGTGCCGTCTGCCCATTCTTCGGCCACCGTCACACGCGGAGTGCCGGATTGGCTGTACCAGCGTTTGAACTGGCTCAGATCGCGGCCCGTCGTATCCTCGAATACCTTGATCCAGTCTTCGATCGTGCAGGCTTGCCCGTCATGGCGGTCGAAATACAAATCCAGCGCCTTGGTATAGGCTTGATCACCCACCAGCCGTTTCAGCATACCGATAATTTCTGCACCTTTTTCGTAGACTGTAGCGGTGTAGAAATTGTTGATCTCTTGAAAGCTTTCGGGCCGGACAGGATGCGAGAGCGGCCCGTTATCCTCGGGGAATTGCCGGGCGCGCAGGTCGATGGCGTCGTGGATGCGTTTGACCGGGGCCGAGCGCATGTCGGACGTGAACTGCGCGTCGCGGAACACGGTCAGGCCTTCTTTCAGGCACAGTTGAAACCAGTCGCGGCAGGTGATGCGGTTGCCGGTCCAGTTGTGGAAATACTCATGAGCGATGATCGCCTCGATCCGCTCAAAATTCATATCGGTCGAGGTCTCGGGGCTGGCCAACACGGCGGAGGAGTTGAAGATGTTCAGCCCCTTATTTTCCATCGCGCCCATGTTGAAGTCATCGACAGCCACGATGTTGAACACGTCCAGATCGTATTCACGGCCATAGACGTCCTCGTCCCATTTCATCGACTTTTTCAGCGCCTCCATGCCAAAGGCGCATTTGCCCTCGTCACCGGGGCGGACCCAGAGGTTCAACTCGACGTCGCGCCCGGACATGGTAGTGAACTGGCCGGGATGGGCAATTAACTCGCCCGCGACAAGCGCGAATAGGTAGGCAGGCTTGGGCCACGGGTCGGTCCATTCGGCCCAGCCTTCGCCTTTGTCGCTTGGGTTGCCGTTGGACAGCAGTACCGGCAGATCGCCATTGATGCGCACGGTGAAGGTGGACATCACATCAGGGCGATCGGGGTAGTAGGTGATCTTGCGGAACCCTTCCGCCTCGCACTGGGTGCAATACATGCCGTTCGACATATAAAGCCCCTCAAGCGCGGTGTTGTTGCCAGGGTCAATCTCAACCTCGGCCTCCCATATGAAGGGCGCGTCGGGGGCGGGGGCGGTCAGGCCTTTGTCGGTCACCTCGGGCGTGATCTGCACCCCGTCAATGGAGGCGCGGATCAGGGTCAGCTCTTCGCCGTGCAGGAAGAATGTGCGGTCCGTGGCATCAGGGTTGGGGCGGAAAGCAATGCGCGATGTAACGCGGGTGGCGTGCGCTGCCAGATCGAAGGTTAGATGCACGCTGTCCACAAGATAGCCAAAGGGCGTGTAATCTTTCAGATAAATCGTCGTAGGGGCAGCGTCGCGCATCTGGGCCTCGCATCGGTTGGAGTTTGAGGCGACGTTATGGTCTGTGGCAATGGGCTGCAAGCGGTGTCGGAGCCCAACCAAAAGTTGGTCACGAATTTTTGGTAAGTTTTTTTTACCGAAATTGTTTCGGCACGTTGCCTATCGGAAACTTTCACTCTAAATGCTGGCTGCACACAGTGGTGCACAAAAAGGCGGGAGGAACACTATGACCAGCAGACAGACACGCAGCGGGCTTCAAGTTGATACGGTTCTGGCCGAGTTCATCGAAGACAAGGCGCTGCCTGGCACCGGTGTTACGGCCGATGCGTTCTGGGATGGTCTGTCGCGGATGGTGTCCGAGCTGGGCCCAAAAAACCGCGACTTTCTTGCCAAGCGTGAAAAGATGCAAAGCCAGCTGGACGCATGGCATCTGGACCGCAAAGGTCAGGACCACGACGCCAGCGCCTATCAGGCATTCCTGCGCGAGATCGGCTATCTGGTCGAAGAGAGTGACGATTTCCAGATCGAAACCACCAATGTCGATCTCGAGATCGCCTCGACACCCGGCCCGCAGCTGGTTGTGCCGATCACCAATGCCCGTTTTGCACTGAACGCCGCCAACGCACGTTGGGGCAGCTTGTACGATGCGCTGTATGGCACGGACGCGATGGGCGATCTGCCAGCCGCCGGAGGGTACGACGAGGCGCGTGGTGCCCGTGTGATTGCATGGGCCAAAGGTTTTCTGGACGATGCTGTACCGCTGGCTGCAGGCTCGTGGGCCGATGTGTCCGATCTGCGGGTCGAAGGCGGTGCGCTGGTACCTGCGCTTGCCGGCGCTGCGGCATTTGTCGGCTTTGGCGGTGAGGCTGAGAAGCCTGATTTCGTTCTGCTGAAGAATAACGGGCTGCATGTGAAAATCGTTGTCGATGCCTCTAGCAACATCGGCGCGACCGACCCGGCTGGGATTGCTGATGTTCATCTGGAATCGGCGCTGTCCACGATCATGGACTGCGAGGACTCGGTGGCCTGTGTGGATGGCGAAGATAAGGTCGTGGCCTATAGCAATTGGCTGGGCCTGATGAAAGGCGATCTGGCCGAAGAAGTGACCAAGGGCGGCACCACCTTCACCCGGAAACTGGCTGACGATCTGACCTATACCACCGCAGGCGGCGAACAGGATGTGCTGAAAGGCCGCTCGCTGATGCTGATCCGCAACGTGGGCCACCTGATGACCAACCCCGCCGTTCTGGATGGTGAAGGCAATGAGATCGGTGAGGGCCTGATGGATGCGCTCTGCACCACGCTGATTGCGATGCATGACCTGCAGCGTGAAGGTGGGAATTCGGTCAAAGGCTCGGTTTATGTGGTCAAGCCCAAGATGCACGGGCCAGCCGAAGTCGCTTTCGCGGTCGAGATTTTCGATATGGTCGAAGACATCCTTGGCCTGCCGCGCAACACCGTTAAGCTGGGCATCATGGATGAAGAGCGCCGCACCTCATCCAACCTGAAAGAATGCATCCGCGCCGCGAAATCTCGCGTGGCCTTTATCAACACCGGTTTCCTTGATCGGACCGGGGATGAGATCCATACCTCTATCGAAGCAGGTCCGATGCTGCCCAAGGGGGACATGAAAGTGACGCCTTGGATTACATCGTATGAGGATCGCAATGTCGATATCGGTCTAGCCTGTGGTCTGAAAGGCAAGGCGCAGATTGGCAAAGGCATGTGGGCGATGCCCGACCGGATGGGCGATATGCTGGATCAGAAGATCGGCCACCCGAAATCTGGCGCGACTTGCGCGTGGGTGCCGTCGCCGACCGCTGCAACTCTGCACGCCACGCATTACCACAAGGTCGACGTTTTGGCCCGTCAGGACGAACTGGCCGCAGGCGGCGCGCGCGGAACGCTGGACGACCTGCTGACCGTGCCGCTGCTGGGAGGCCGCAACCTGAGCGAGGACGAGATCACCCGCGAAATCGAGAACAACGCGCAGGGCATTCTGGGCTATGTCGTGCGCTGGATTGATCAGGGTGTGGGCTGTTCGAAAGTGCCGGATTTGAACGATATCGGCCTGATGGAAGACCGCGCAACCTGCCGGATTTCGTCGCAGGCGCTGGCCAACTGGCTGCTCCATGACGTGGTGAGCGAAGAACAGGTGATGGCGGCGATGCAGAAGATGGCCGCCGTGGTGGATCGGCAGAACGAAGGCGACCTGAGCTATCGCCCGATGGCGCCCGGTTTTGACGGTGTGGCATTCCAGGCAGCCTGTGATCTAGTGTTCAAAGGCCGGGTTCAGCCTTCGGGTTACACCGAGCCGGTTTTGCACGCCCGCCGTTTGGAGTTGAAAGCGAGCTTGGGTTGAACGGATAGGGTCGGAGCGAGGAGGCTGTCTGCCCGCTCCCGCTCCCCCGAGGATATTTTTGGCCAGATGAAAGGGATCACGCATGGCTGTTACATTGCGCAAGGCGCGCACGATTGTGCGCAAGGCTTTGGAAAAGGGCCGCGAATTGGAGCTGAAACCCCTGTCAGTTGTTGTTCTGGACGCCGGTGGTCATGTGATCGCCTTTGAGCGCGAAGACGGTGCCGCGCCCGGTCGTTTTGCGATTGCGCAGGGAAAAGCCTATGGGTCGGTCATGCTGGGCATGGCAGGCACCGCGCAGATGGCCCGGGCCGAGGCGCAGGCGTACTTCATGGCCGCTGTGAACGGTGTATATGGCGGGCAGGTTGTGCCTGTGCCGGGCGGCGTATTGTTGCGCGACAAGAAAGGGGCCGTGATCGGCGCTGTTGGCGTGACCGGCGACACCTCGGACAATGACGCGATCGCGGCGATGGCGGGGATCGAAGCTGCCAGCCTGATCGGCGAGGTTTGATGAACCTGCCGAAGGGCCCCTGGGCCCTTCGACTTTCGGTGTTCGTGGAATGCCTCACAAATGGTCATTTGACTGTTTCTTGTTCCCCTTGTGCATAAGTGAACAATTGCCTGCGCTGCCACACAGGGGCTGTGCTATTGCGCGCTGCTGTGACGGCGGCTAGCTTTCCCGAAACGCAAAAACAACCGGGAAAGAAGAATGCCTCGACCTATTGTGGGTATTATCGGCAACTCATACTTGTTGGATGATCAATACCCGACCCATGCCGGTGGGACCATGAATTCGGACGCGGTCGCGAACGTGTCAGGCTGTTTGCCGATGCTAATTCCGGCTGATCCCCGCTACGTTTCAGTGGAAGAATTGCTGGACGTCTGTGACGGCTTTTTGCTGACCGGCGCGCGCCCGAATGTGCACCCCGAGGAATATGGTGAGTCCGCAACCGATGCGCATGGCGATTTTGATCGGGCGCGGGATGCGATCGCACTGCCGTTGGTGCGGGCCTGTGTCGAAAGGGGCCAGCCGTTCTTTGGCATTTGCCGCGGGTTTCAAGAGGTCAACGTGGCGATGGGTGGAACACTTTATCCCGAAATTCGTGATCTTCCGGGGCGGATGAACCATCGCATGCCACCGGATGGGACGTTGGAAGAAAAGTTTGCGCTGCGCCATATCGTGACACTGTCCGAAGGCGGCGTATTTCACCGTTTGATGGATGCGACCGAAGTCATGACGAATACTCTGCACGGGCAGGGGATCAAGACGGTCGGGCATCGGGTTGTGGTAGATGGCCACGCGCCGGATGGAACGCCAGAAGCGATCTATATAAAGGACGCCCCGGGTTTTACGCTTTCGGTGCAATGGCACCCGGAATGGGATGCCGAGAACGATCCGGTCTCGCGCCCGCTGTTCAAAGCGTTCGGAGAAGCTGTTCATGCATGGTCTGCTGGCTCTAAGGCCGCGACGCTGCAGCAATCGGCATAGAAGGCGTGCGCCGGTCCAGGAGAGAAGAACCAGACCGGCGCATCGCGATCAAACCAGCAAATCGAACTGATTGATCAGTGGCAGGGTGCGTGCGCGCTCGCCCGTGAGGTCGAACAACGCGTTTCCAAGTGCAGGCATTGACGGAGGTGTGCCAGGCTCACCCACGCCTCCCAGGCGCGCGTTGGTTTCGAGGATACGTACCTCGGTCACCGGAGCGTTGTGCATGCGCAGCGCGTCGTAATCGGGGAAGTTGAATTGCTCTACTTCTCCGTCCGCAAACGTGATTTCACCCATAACGGCGGCCGACAAGCCGTACATCATGCCACCGAACATCTGCGCCTCGACCGTGCCTGGATCCAAAGCGATGCCCACGTCGCAGGCGATCCACGCTTTAGCGATGCGAATGGTGCCGTCCTCGTCGACCACTTCGATGACCTGAGCGACCGGAGTGCCAAAGCTGTAGGTCATGGCGACGCCCTTTCCGACACCGTCTGGGGTTTCTCCGGTCCAGCCGGACATCTCTTTCACGGCTTGCAGAACACCTGCAGCTGGGGCGAATTCGGCCTTGGCCAGCTCCAGCCGGAACTCTAGCGGGTCGCGGCCAGCGGCATGAGCCATTTCGTCCATGAAAGTTTCGTGGAAGAACCCGTTATGGCTGTTGCCGACCGAGCGCCAGAAGCCTACTGGCACGGCCAGATCGGCGATGTGGCCGCTGATGCGGTAGTTCGGTACTGCGTAGGGCTGGTTGAACAACCCCTCGACAAGAACCTTGTCGGGGCCGCCGCCCGGCAGGCCAGTATAGCGTTCAACTGCTTGCTGCGTGCTGGATTGCGACGCCACCTTACCGTCGATCCGAACGGCAGTGCCATCCTTGACCGCTCCGCGCATCCGGGCGATTGCACCGGGGCGGTAGTAATCGTGACGCATATCCTCTTCCCGGCTCCAGGTCGTCTGAACCGGAACATTGGGTACCGCCATCGCAACTTTGGTGGCGATTTCTGCAAAGTCCAGTTCACCACGGCGACCGAAACCGCCCCCTAGATAGGTGGTATGAATATCGACCGCCTCGGTAGCCAGATTGGCTGTATTCGCGGCGCGGATTTGGATCAATGTCGGTGCCTGGTTGCCACACCACAGGTCTAGCTTGGTGCCAGTGAACAGGGCCGTGGCGTTCATCGGCTCCATTGTGGCGTGGGCCAGGTACGGCACTTTGTATTCTGCCGAGATTTCTGTCGCGCCGTCGGGCAAAATGTCCACGTCGCCATCATCGCGCATGGTCGAGTTTGGCGCGTCGTCAAACGCTTCGGCAATCTTGGAAAACAGGCCGTCGGTTTCGGGGGGGTAGGGGGCGTCACCCCAGTCGATGTCGATGGCTTCGACCGCCTGTATGGCAAGCCAGGTGTTGCTTGCGACCACCGCGACACCGTCGCCAAGATTGACGATCTTTTCGACGCCGGGCATGGATTCGGCTGAACTGGAGTCATATCCCTTCATTGTGCCGCCCAGCTTCGGGTTTATTCGAACGGAAGCGAACTTCAAACCCTCGGGTCGCACGTCGATGCCGAACTCAGCTGTGCCGGTGGATTTCCCTACCACGTCGACACGGGGTAGGTTCTGACCCAATAGGCGCCAGGTCGATGGGTCGCGCAATGCAACGTTGGGCGGTTCGATTTGACCAGCGGCTTCGGCGAGCTCGTGATAAGAAATGCGCGTGCCATCCGGCGCGATCACTGCGCCGCGTTCGGTTTTCAATTGTGCCCGATCCACGCCCAGCCGATCAGCGGCGACCTGCTTAAGCGTCTCACGCGCGGTGGCACCGGCTTCACGCATCCGCTCGAACCCGTCTTTCATAGAGGTCGAGCCACCTGTCACTTGAAGGCTCAGCGGTTTGCCAAGCACGCCAAGGGCCTCGCCCAGGTTGTGCTGGAACTCGCTGGCGTCATAGCCCTTATTTGGCAGCCCCTCGGCCATGAGTGCCGAGTTGTAATAGGCAGCAGCCGCAGGGCCGTGCAACACGCGGATCTCGTCGATCTCAACATCAAGCTCTTCGGCAATGAGTGCGGCCCACGTGGTCATAACGCCCTGTCCCATCTCGGCACGCGGAGCAAACAGGGTTACTCCCTGCTGGTCTATCAGGACAAAGGGGCTAAGGGCGGTCTCTCCTTTGCCGGGTCGCAGCGGGTTCGCGGCCGGACGCGTGACGTAATAAGCGCCAAAGGCGACACCGCCGACAACGGCGGCCGAGCCGATAAGGAACGTACGACGGAGGATTTTTCCAACAGACGCCATGGTTTATGCCTCCTTCAGTTTGGAGGCCGCGTCATGGATCGCAGCCCGGATGCGCGGGTAAGTGCCGCAACGGCAAAGGTTTCCTTGCATTGCGTCATCAATATCGGCGTCCGTCGGCGTTGGATTTTCGGCCAGCAGCGCCGCGGCCTGCATGATTTGACCTGACTGACAATAGCCGCATTGCGCAACCTGATGATCGACCCATGCCTGCTGGATCTTGGCCATAGCAGTTGGTGTGCCAAGCCCTTCGATCGTGATGATGTCGCCCCACACATCTGACAACGCAACTTGGCAGGACCGAACGGCCTCGCCGTCAATGTGAACGGTACACGCGCCGCACGCTGCAACGCCGCATCCGAACTTTGTGCCGGTCAGTCCAAGCTCATCTCGCAGGACCCACAAAAGAGGGACGTCTTCAGGCAGGTCGACCTGATGTGACGTTCCGTTGATCTTCAGATTGGTCGCCATTGCGCTTCCTCTTGCCTTGTAGCTGTCGTTAATTTCTGACATAGTTAGCTGAATATGTCAGATGGTCAACTGACAAAATGGGTAAAAAATGTCAAAAGCTACACTGGAAAATTATGTTTTGGATGATAAGTGCCTGACTATATTGGATTCGGCGCTTCAAGCCTTCTCGGCTTATGGGTTCAAAAAAACGTCAATGGATGACATCGCCAAAGGCGCGGGTATGTCCCGACCTGCCCTGTACCTGCATTTTCAAAACAAAGAGGCCATCCTGCGCCAACTGACACATTTGCACTACGAGCGTAAAACGGCCGCCGTTGCCGAAGCGCTGAATATGGAGGGATCAGTTTCACAAATCATCGGAAATGCGATCCATGTGCAAACGGATGGCATGGCCGAGATCATGTCCTCGCCCCACGGGCTAGAGCTGCTGGATGCCAGCGTGTCCACTGCCGCCGATATCGTGACACAGGGTGAGGCGCAGTTGATGGCGCTTTATGCTGACTGGCTGCGGCGCGAGGCAGAAAAGGGGCGGGTGCGTTTGTTCGATGGGCCAAGGGAAACAGCCAAGATGATTGCCTCAGCGCTGCGCGGGATAAAAACCTCGGCCAGCGATTATCAGGAATTTATCCGCTCAAACTCTAATCTTGCCACGGTTATTGGAGCGGGAATCGAGGTTACGTAACCCGCTGGCGCGTTTTGTACTCTGGCGTATCCCATAGTCGGTTCGTCATTATGTCGGTAAGAATTTTGACAGCGCTCTCAACGTCCTGCGCGTCTATATAGAGCGGGGTGAACCCGAACCTCATGATGTCAGGGGCCCGGAAATCTCCGATCACACCGCGTGCGATCAAGGCCTGCATGGCGGCATAGCCTTCGGCAAACCGGAAGGAAACCTGACTGCCACGTTGGGCCGGATCACGCGGGCTTGCCAAGGTCAGGTCGGGGCATGTGGCCTCGACCCGAGTGATGAACAGCTCGGTCAATTCGATAGATTTCGCGCGCACATCCGCCATATCGGCCATGTCCCAGATTTCCATCGCCGCTGATAGCGCCGTCATTTGGATGATCGGAGGAGTGCCGACGCGCATCCGCTCGATCCCGTTACCGGGGCGGTAGTCCAGATCGAATGCGAACGGGGCTTCGTGCCCCAGCCAGCCCGACAGGGCCGGGCGTACGCGATCCGTCAAACGGGGCGCGACATAAATGAATGCGGGCGCGCCGGGGCCGCCATTGAGATATTTATAAGTGCAGCCCACCGCGAAATCGGCGTTGCAACCGGACAGGTTCACCGGAATTGCGCCGGCGGAATGGGCCAGATCCCAGACCGTCACGGTACCCTTTGCATGGGCCAGTTCGGTCAGTGACTTCATGTCGTGCATCCGGCCGGTGCGGTAATCGACCTCGGTCAGCATCAAAACCGCTATGTCCTCGGTGATGTGTGCGGCGACATCTTCGGGGGCGACAACGCGCAACTCATAATCCGACCCAAGCGAGCGCAAAAGGCCGTCGACCATATACAGATCCGAGGGAAAGTTGCCGCTGTCTGACAACACTACTCTGCGATCCGGGCACAGCTCCAGCGCCGAGGCGACGGCCTGATACACCTTGATCGACAGCGTGTCGCCAGTCACGACACTTCCCGGTTCCGCTCCGATCAGCCGCCCGATGCGATCGCCCAGACCTGTGGGCAACCCCATCCAGCCGGCCTTGTTCCAGCCAGTGATCAGCATCTGACCCCACTCATCCTCTATCATGCGGGCCACGGTTTTCCCGGCGGCTTGGGGCAGGGGGCCCAGAGAATTCCCGTCCAGATAGATCACTCCGTCGGGTAGCTCAAAAAGGGCTTTGGTCGCGGCAAAATCGGTCATCGCAGGGAGTGGCCTTGTGTTAAGAATGCGTCTTTTTCAATGGCGTAACCGATCCTGAATTCTCTGTCCATTGATGCGACATCCCGCGCTTTTGCGAATCCGGCCTTAAAACGGTACGAGGACACGCAGAAGCGACGTGCCGTTGCATGTCGTCCGCTGCGGAGGCTGCCAATGCGCTGGGTCGATATACCACCTGTCTGGCTTGTCGGGTTTGCATGTGTTGCCTGGCTCCAGGCGCGCCATTTCCCGATGGGGTTGTCCCTGGACAGCGGCCTGACCGATTTGCTGAGCGGTATTTTGATCGGCGGCGGCATCTTGCTGGCGGTTCTGGCTGTGGCCGAGTTTCGTCGTTTCAAGACAACAGTCATTCCGCACGAAACGCCCTCGTCTTTGGTGCAGTCGGGCATCTACTCACGCAGCCGAAATCCGATCTATCTGGGCGACGTGTTGATTCTGGCCGGTCTGGTTCTGCGCTTCGATGCAGTGCTGTCGCTGGCCCTGATTCCGATCTTCGTCTGGTTGCTGGAGCAGCGCTTTATCCTGCCTGAAGAAGATCGAATGCGGCGGAGTTTCCGCACTGATTTCGCCCGTTACGAACGCAAAACCCGCAGGTGGATTTAGAGTGGCCAAGGCAATGACACAGCGTCACGGATGCTGCGCTTGCGAAATAATGTTGCGTCAGCTACACAGCGTGCTTATCAAACATATCCGATGAACCGCTCGGACCGAGTGAAACTTAGGGGGACTGCCAGTGAAGCTAGGCACACCAAAGGAAATACTGGACGGTGAGAACCGGGTCGCGATGACGCCCGAGTCCGCTTTGCAGTTG
>NZ_JBXWSR010000038.1:0-1614 GCF_059613525.1 Ruegeria sp. SATB045
GACCATTTTCGGAAGGCCCTCGAAAACGCAGTGGGGTCTGCGTAGCCAAGCCGCAGTGCGGTCTCACTAACGGACTTTCCTGCTGGACCCAGCAGCTTCTTTGCTTCTTCCAGTTTGACGCCAGATATGACCTGAGAGGCCGATTGCCCGTAAGGGGCCAGCCGATTGTTCAATGTCTCCCGGTGGAAACCGCACAGGCGCGCCAGTTCGTTTACACCAAATCCTGGTTCGCCAAGATGAATTCGGATCAGGCCCTGAAGCCCGGTTAAGAAATCTTGAGGCGCATGCTGCTCGGGGGTAGCGCCTGTCTGGTCTGACGGGTTTTCCAGTGTTTCCGGGAGCAACTGATGGCTCAGCCAGGTTGAAGGAAACCGGATCGAAAATCCCTGTGGGCCGCACTTGATGGCTTGAACACCATGAAAGTGCTTGGGCAGCACGTCAGGTTCGCTTACCCGTAAAATGATCTGGCTCGGGTCCCACCTGAAATCGAGAACCCGATGAAGCAAGGATATCCAGATGCTCGCCAGAAATGCATCGGTCTGTCCGGGCGAAACCGAAATGTTGAAGTTCCGCTTGGCACTGAAATAAGCGTGCTCGCCTTCCACTAGCAGCGATTGCGTGACAGCGTTGGATTCTTTCGAGACGGCTTGAGTGTAGCGCGTAAAGAAGTCACCCAGCGTCAACGCCTCGGCCAACATGTCACCAAGAGTTAAAAACCGAAAAAGGTCAATTGATTGACCAACTTGCGCGCAGAAGTCCGGTGCTGTTGCATCAGCAGCGGCTTGATGGATTTTATAGATCGTCTCGTGTGGCAAGAAATTCTGGCGATCCATCACTTGGGATTCGCTTACGCCCAGAGGGTCTAGAACGAAGGCTGGTTCAACACCGGCGCCACGCAAAGCAGCTACCACCGGTGCAGCAACCGATGCCCGAACCAGCGGCAAGGCCTTCTTTTTGTTTTGGTCAAATGCGTCCATGTCGCCCTCAAATATCATGAAGTTAACGACAGATAGACAGAAAACACACAAAAAGGTGCGAAAAGCTTGCAGAATGCAAAATCAATTTGGCTAAGCCCGTCATGCTGTCAGGCAATATTCGGCGATCACTCTAAAATCACATTCAGAAATATACATCTGTGATTCGCATTTTGAGAACTTCGATGACGCCGAAATTCAAACACTTGGTGGCCACGACAGCCTTTTCTGCAAGCCTGGTAATCGCGGGCCAAGGTTTTGCGCAGGAAGAAAGCTTTCCGATCCTATTTACCAACGTGCACGTGTTTAACGGTGTCGATGAACAGCGAATTGAGAACGCAAACGTTCTGGTCGTGGACAACCTGATCGCAGACGTATCAGCGGAACCACTGGCCGTCGCCAATGCACAGATCATTGACGGTGGTGGTCGAACCCTGATGCCGGGCCTGATCGACGCACATGTACATATGACGGTCACCGAACCGGTGGCGGACCTGCGCGATAACTTCGACTGGATGTACTGGGGTGCAGTCTCCACGATTGAGGCCGAGAAAATGCTCTTGCGTGGTTTCACAACCGTTCGGGACGCGGGCGGCCCGGCAATTGGTCTGCAAAAAGCTATAGACCGCGGTAAGGCCGT
>NZ_JBXWSR010000039.1:0-97177 GCF_059613525.1 Ruegeria sp. SATB045
CAGGCTTCAGCCCGGCACATCGTTGAACGAATGAAGGCCGTCCCAAAAGGGGCGGCCTTTTTCGTTTTTGGCGAGGCATATCCGAGGTGAATTTGAATGTGTTCGAAGGGAGCAAATGCTTAGAAGGCCCGCCGTCGCCCAAGAACTGAAGCGGATTGAGGCTTCTTAATCCTTTGTCCACCTCACGCAAAGACAGGAAACCCACATGTGAACTGAAACAAAAAAGTGGGGCGCGTATCTAGCGAACCGCTGAAGTAAGCAGGAGGAAATCATGTTTGGTTTTGAATTCTTGAACTATGGAACGCAAATCCTTCACAGCAAGGATTTGGAGGACATGCGCGCCGCCATACTTGGAGGCGACGATCAGGAAATCGAATGTGATAACAGCGACTTTTGCCGCGAGCGTAAGCGGTTCAAAGTCACGCTTGCGGAGTTGCCTAACAGAGCCTGACGCGTAAACGCGCGGCTAAAATAACTGCCGTCAAGCTTCGTGCTAGTCGTTGCGTGGGGTGAACTCCATCAAGTGTCATTTTGGTTTTCTTAGGCTCAATGATTGTCGCGCGCAGGCTGTTTAGCTCATTCCTAGTCCTGCTGCGCACTATCGTTGCGAAGTTCAATCTAAAGACTGGTTTTTGGCGCCGGCTCCTGTCGCCCTTTTAGGTCCAACAAGGCCAACAAACCCCTTGCCAAACCCCACCAACCCAACTAATACGCGCGAGTTCTCGATAAGAACATCAAGGCGGGGTGATTCCCGCCTTTTGGGTTCGAAGAGGGTTGGCGATGCGCGTCTGTCCTCCTCTCAACCTCAACGCCTGATAAAAGGCTGTATCTATGCAAAGCCAAAACATCCGTATTCGGCTGAAGGCATTTGACTATCGCGTTCTGGATGCCAGCACGCAAGAGATCGTCAACACTGCCAAGCGGACCGGCGCGAACGTGCGCGGCCCGATCCCGCTGCCGAACAAGATTGAGAAGTTCACGGTTCTCCGTGGCCCTCACGTTGACAAGAAATCCCGCGACCAGTTCGAGATCCGTACGCACAAGCGTCTGCTCGACATCGTTGATCCGACCCCCCAGACCGTTGACGCGCTGATGAAGCTCGACCTCGCTGCTGGTGTGGACGTCGAGATCAAGCTGCAGTCGTAAGATCGGAGGGTATAGATTATGCGCTCTGGTATTATCGCAAAAAAAGTTGGCATGACCCGCCTGTTCATGGAAGACGGCAAGCAGATCCCTGTGACCGTTCTTCACCTGGACAACTTGCAGGTTGTTGCACAGCGTACCGCTGACAAAGACGGCTACACCGCCGTTCAGCTGGGTGCTGGTGCAGCCAAAGCAAAACGCACCTCGAAAGCTATGCGCGGTCACTATGCTGCTGCAAAGGTCGAGCCCAAGCGTAAGCTGGCCGAGTTCCGCGTCTCCGAAGACGGCCTGATCGAAGTGGGTGCCGAGATTTCGGCAGAACACTTCCTGGAAGGTCAGAAAGTTGACGTTTCGGGTACCTCGATCGGTAAAGGCTTTGCCGGTGCGATGAAGCGTTGGAACTTTGGTGGTCTGCGCGCCTCGCACGGTGTTTCGATTAGCCACCGTTCGCACGGTTCGACCGGTCAGTGTCAGGATCCGGGCAAGGTTTTCAAAGGCAAGAAGATGGCCGGTCACATGGGTGCTGCCCGTGTTACCACCCAGAACCTGGAAGTCGTCAAAACCGACGCCGACCGGAACCTGGTCTTCATCAAAGGCGCCGTTCCCGGACCGAAATCGGGCTGGGTCACCGTCAAGGACGCCGTGAAGAAGAAAGCACCGGAAGGCCTGCCTTTCCCGGCTGCTGTGAAATCGGCTGCAACCGAAGCACCTGCGGAAGAAGCGCCCGCGGAAGGTGGTGAAGCATGAAACTTGATGTAATCAAACTGGACGGCGGCAAAGCCGGCGACATCGAGCTGAACGCCGATCTGTTCGGTCTCGAGCCGCGCGCGGACATTCTGCACCGTGTGGTCCGTTGGCAGCGCAACAACGCGCAGGCCGGCACCCACAAGGTGAAGACCCGCTCGGAAACCAGCTACTCGACCAAGAAGATCTATCGCCAGAAGGGCACCGGTGGCGCACGCCATGGTGACCGCAACGCGCCGATCTTCCGTGGTGGTGGTATCTACAAAGGCCCCGTCGTACGCTCGCACGGCCACGACCTGCCCAAGAAGTTCCGTAAGCTTGGCTTGCGCCATGCTCTGTCGGCTAAAGCCAAAGCAGGTGAACTGGTTGTGATCGAGAACGCCGAAGCCGAAGGCAAGACCGCCGCTCTGGCCAAACAGGTTGCAAACCTGGGCTGGAAACGTGCTCTGGTCATCGATGGCGCGACCGTGAACGAAGGGTTCCTGAAAGCGTCCAAGAACATCGAAGGTCTGGATATCCTGCCGTCGATGGGCGCAAACGTCTATGACATCCTCAAGCGTGACACTCTGGTGCTCACCAAAGCGGCTGTCGAAGCACTGGAGGCTCGTCTGAAATGAGCGCGAAGGCAGAACACTACGACGTGATCCGCAAGCCGATCATTACTGAGAAGTCGACCATGGCGTCCGAGAACGGCGCGGTTGTCTTTGAAGTGGCGATCGACAGCAACAAGCCGCAGATCAAAGAGGCCGTTGAGGCGCTGTTTGGTGTGAAGGTCAAAGCGGTGAACACCACCGTGACCAAAGGCAAGGTCAAGCGGTTCCGCGGCCAGCTGGGTCGTCGGAAAGACGTCAAAAAAGCATATGTGACCCTGGAAGAGGGTAACACCATCGACGTGTCCACCGGTCTCTGATCGGAACGGTCCATGGAAAGAATGGAAGACCCCCGCGAAAGCGGGGGTTTTTTACTATGGCGGTGACACAAATTTGACCTCGGATTAAAAGGCCAATTGCATAAATCGCTTGCGACGCCGGGTCAGAAGGTTATCCGGTTGAAGTTAGAAAACACGGCAGGCGCATGACACATTCCATCAAACCGAACCCGGGCAATCCGCAAGTGACCGCAGCGCGGGATTGGGTGTCGACACTGGCCAAATACCGAGAGCCGAACCAGTTGCGTAGCGCGTTCGAGCTTGGCGTCAGCATCGTGCCATTTATTGCCTTATGGGCGCTGTCGTGGATGTCACTGTCGATCAGCTACTGGCTGGCTTTTGCCATTGCAGTTCTCAACGCAGCCTTTCTGCTGCGTCTGTTTGCGATCCAGCATGATTGTGGACACGGGGCGTTCTTCAGCAACCGGATGCTCAGCGACTGGACCGGTCGGGTGATCGGCGTGCTGACCCTGACGCCTTATGATGTCTGGCGCCGTACGCATTCTACGCATCACAACAGCGCGGGTAATCTGGACAAGCGCGGGATGGGCGATATCCACACTCTGACCGTGGCAGAGTATCTGGCTTTGACGCCTCTGAACCGGTTTTGGTATCGGGTCTACCGCCACCCAGTCACCTTGTTTGGCTTAGGGCCCGGCTACCTGTTTCTGCTGCAGAATCGCCTGCCGCTTGGCCTAACGGGTCTCCTGAAATTCTGGATCAGTGCCATGGCCACCAATCTGGCAATCCTTCTGGCTCTGCTGGCCATATACTATTTCGGCGGTGTGATGCCGTTGCTGCTGATCTTCCTGCCAACGACCCTGCTGGCCGCGACAGCGGGTGTCTGGCTGTTTTACGTGCAGCACCAGTTCGAAGAGACACAGTGGGATCCCGACAAGGACTGGCAATTGCACGAGGCCGCCCTGCACGGCAGTTCGCACTACATTCTGCCAACCGTATTGCAGTGGTTCAGCGCCAATATCGGCATCCACCATGTGCACCATCTGTACAGTCGCATTCCATTCTATCGCTTGACCGAAGTGTTGCGCGATCATGATGAGCTGGCCAACAGCAACCGGATGACCATCCGCGAAAGCCTCGCAAATGCGCGGTTGCACTTGTGGGACGAAAAGAGCCGTCGCCTGTTGTCCTTCGCCGAGGCGCGGGCGCTTTATGGGTAAGGGGCAAGTCGCTTCTGACCTGACTTACCCATACAAAGCTATGACACGCGCGGAAGACTGCCCGTGGGATGGCACTGCAACGGCCGATCAGGGCGCTTTACGGTGCCAAATACATCCGAACTTTTAGCGAGGCGCAAATGCCTCCAAAGCGCCAGCCCGCCGGGACCGGCAGTCGCTGGCGCGGCGGCCCTCGGCCGTGATTCCGGGCTTGGTTAAACAATTTTTTTCAGCCAAAATGTTGCAGCGGTATCGGATGCTAATTCTATTTTGGCCCCGGTGGTACAGACAGCCGCCGAGGGTACTAGTTGGCTATGCGCTCCACACTATATCTACGAACATATAAGTTGATAGTTTCTAATCGTGAAGGATCGACGTTGTTAAGATGTGACCGGTAGATGCCAAAGTTAGGCAGTGGGTCGCCGATATCAGGACCAGTGAAGCCATCGTGACGTGCAATGGTCCTGCCATCCAGTTTAACGTCTGCAAAACCGTCACGCTGGGCACTCCACTTAACGATTACTTCCAGAGCGTGCCATCTGTTCGGGCTCACTGGTTTGCCTCAGCGAACTTCGCGAACCTTTCCATCCTGAAATTCGAAATCTGCTTTTGGACCCTGGCTCCGATAGTTTTTTGGTATCTCGACAGTGAGGTAAGGATTGAACCCAACCCCTCGCTTGTCACGTGGCTTGAGTTGAAAAAAAATAAACTTGGCTTCGAGCTGCCCATTTGGATCATCTATGTTTGGAAGCATGAATTGAAGTTTATAAATTACAGTTCCGCGTGCGCTACTAGAGTAATCTCTAAGCTCTTCGCGCTGGCGACCAGAAGCTTCCGCGGCGATTTCCCTTTCTCTACCCTCTGGGGTCAATGTGAAATGCCACGCTTTCTCACCCTCGATTCGAACACGGCGGCTTTTTCCAACGGAATTGGATACTCGCTTAATCTTTTGGCGGATTTCTTGGGCAGAAGCAAAAAGTGGAAACTGTCCAGCCAAACCAACTGCGCCTAAACAAACCGCCTTAATGAAAACCCTGCGATCCATAAATAATACCTCCTGAAAAATATCAATTCTTCATTTAGAAACCCAAAATCAGATCTGGCAACCTATTCCTTGAAGGTGCTCCCTCTTCAGCCCGTTTCTTTAGGGCATGACTAAACAGAGAAACTTAGGCGCGCTATCGTCCACATTGCGATCTGTGCCTGCAGCCTAAGACTTGAACAGGATTCCCCTATAGACACCCACCCCCAACCCTGTTACACGCTCCCAATCTTGCGGCCTCGGATTCGTTCCGGGGCCTCTGATATTTGTAACCGGGGACCTTCGGGGCCCTATACCCTTGGCACCTACGGGGGCCTATCACATAGCGGGGAAACTCCCTGCACTTGCTAAACGGAAGACAGAAAGCATGGCACTCAAGTCGTACAAGCCGACGACGCCGGGCCAGCGCGGGCTGGTGCTGATCGACCGTTCGGAGCTTTGGAAAGGACGTCCGGTCAAGTCTCTCACAGAGGGTTTGACCAAATCGGGCGGCCGGAACAACACCGGACGGATCACTTCACGCCGCCGCGGCGGTGGCGCAAAGCGTCTCTACCGGATCGTTGACTTCAAACGGAACAAATTTGATGTCGCGGCAACCGTCGAGCGGATCGAATATGACCCGAACCGGACCGCATTCATCGCACTGGTAAAATACGAAGACGGCGAGCAGGCATATATCCTGGCTCCGCAGCGTCTGGCTGTTGGTGACAAAGTCATCGCGTCGGCGAAAGCTGACATCAAGCCGGGCAACGCAATGCCGTTCTCGGGCATGCCCATTGGTACCATCGTCCACAACATCGAGATGAAGCCTGGTAAAGGCGGTCAGATCGCACGTGCGGCCGGTACTTACGCTCAGTTCGTTGGTCGCGATGGCGGCTACGCTCAGATCCGTCTGAGCTCGGGCGAGCTGCGCATGGTCCGTCAGGAATGCATGGCCACCGTTGGTGCCGTGTCCAACCCCGACAACAGCAACCAAAACCTCGGTAAAGCCGGTCGTATGCGCCACAAAGGCGTGCGTCCGTCGGTTCGTGGTGTTGCAATGAACCCGATCGATCACCCGCACGGTGGTGGTGAAGGTCGTACCTCGGGTGGCCGTACACCGGTTACACCTTGGGGTAAGGACACCAAGGGTAAGCGTACCCGCAACAAGAACAAAGCGTCCCAGAAGCTGATCATCCGCTCGCGGCACGCCAAGAAGAAGGGACGTTAATCCATGTCTCGCTCTGTTTGGAAGGGTCCTTTCGTCGATGCTTACGTGCTGAAAAAAGCCGAAGCAGCGCGCGAGTCGGGCCGCAACGAAGTCATCAAAATCTGGTCGCGTCGTTCCACCATTCTGCCCCAGTTCGTGGGTCTGACCTTTGGTGTGTACAACGGCCAGAAGCATATCCCCGTCAACGTCTCGGAAGACATGATCGGTCAGAAGTTCGGTGAATACTCGCCGACCCGTACCTATTATGGCCATGCCGCAGACAAAAAAGCGAAGCGGAAGTAAGTCATGGGCAAGGAAAAGAACCCCCGCCGCGTGGCTGAAAACGAAGCAATGGCGAAAACCCGCATGCTTCGCACCAGCCCGCAGAAACTGAACCTGGTTGCGCAAATGATCCGCGGCAAGAAAGTTGAGAAGGCTCTGACCGACCTGACTTTCTCGAACAAGCGTGTCGCGCAGGACGTCAAGAAGTGCCTGCAATCCGCAATCGCGAATGCCGAAAACAACCACAACCTGGACGTTGACGAGCTGATCGTCGCCGAAGCATGGGTTGGCAAGAACCTGGTCATGAAGCGCGGTCGTCCGCGTGCCCGTGGCCGTTTCGGCAAGATCATGAAGCCGTTCTCGGAGATCACCATCAAGGTGCGTCAAGTTGAGGAGCAAGCCTAATGGGTCATAAAGTAAATCCGATCGGCATGCGCTTGCAGGTCAACCGCACCTGGGACAGCCGCTGGTACGCCGACACCAAGGACTACGGTGATCTTCTGCTGGAAGACCTCAAGATCCGTGAGTTCATCAACAAAGAGTGCAAGCAGGCCGGTATCGCCCGTGTGATCATCGAACGTCCGCACAAAAAGTGCCGCGTTACGATCCACACAGCACGTCCGGGTGTCATCATCGGCAAGAAAGGCGCGGACATTGAAGTTCTGCGCAAGAAGATCGCCCTGATGACAGACAGCGAGCTGCACCTGAACATCGTCGAAGTGCGCAAGCCCGAGCTTGACGCGCAGCTGGTTGCCGAGTCCATCGCTCAGCAGCTGGAACGTCGTGTTTCGTTCCGTCGCGCAATGAAGCGGTCGGTTCAGAATGCCATGCGCATGGGCGCCCTGGGTATCCGGGTGAACGTCGCTGGTCGTCTGGGCGGCGCTGAAATCGCACGGACCGAGTGGTACCGCGAAGGCCGCGTGCCTCTGCACACTCTGCGTGCCGACATCGATTACGCACATGCCGAAGCGATGACCCCCTACGGGATCATCGGGATCAAGGTCTGGATCTTCAAAGGTGAGATCATGGAGCACGATCCGCAGGCACGTGACCGTAAAGCACAGGAACTCCAGGACGGCCCTGCACCTCGTGGTGCTGGTGGCGGTCGTCGCTAAGGAGGGAAAGATATGCTTCAACCAAAGCGTACTAAATTCCGCAAGATGCACAAAGGCCGGATCAAGGGTCTCGCCAAAGGCGGCTCTGATCTGAACTTTGGCACCTACGGCCTGAAAGCTCTTGAGCCTGAGCGTGTAACTGCACGCCAGATCGAAGCTGCACGTCGTGCCATGACGCGTCACATGAAGCGTCAGGGTCGTGTTTGGATCCGCATCTTCCCCGACACTCCGGTCACTGCAAAGCCGATCGAAGTTCGTATGGGTAAAGGTAAAGGTTCGGTCGACCGCTGGGCATGCAAAGTCAAGCCCGGCCGCGTGATGTTCGAGATCGACGGCGTCAATGACGACATCGCCCGCGAGGCCCTGCGCCTGGCTGCGATGAAGCTGCCGATCAAGACCCGCGTCGTGGTTCGCGAAGACTGGTAAGCGATCGGGGCTTAGGCCCTGTTCGTGACAAGATTGACCCCCGTCGGGAAACCGACGGGGGTTTTCTGTTGCGCTTGTGAAATTAAGGGCCGCAAAAACCGTCGACCTCGTCTCACTGCGCCCCTAGGCTGCCCGGTAGAAATGGGAGGGTCCTATGGTTCAGTTGCGCAAAAAAATGTTCGTCAAGGAAATCATAACCACCGATCAGTTGGGCCAGCCCTGCGATCCGATCAGCCGAGTTGCTGCGCTGGCGGTGTTCACGAACCCTCTGGCCAGCTGTCAGGCGGATGACCTTTCAGAGTTGTTTGAGATTGGCGCGCTTCTTGGCCCGGACCTCGCTTCCGAAGCGATATCCCAACTGGACGGTGCTCCGGTATCCTACGGCAAGGCAACGATCATCGGCATAAACGGCGATCTTGAACAGGGCGGGGCGGTGATCCATCCCAAGCTTGGCGCGCCCATGCGCGCGGCAGCTGGCGGAGGAGACGCCGTGATCCCTTCGAACGCTAAGCTGGGCGCGCCGGGTTGCGCGATTGATCTGCCGCTGGGGCACAAGGACAACCCTTGGTCGTTCGACCATTTCGACACGATGACGTTGAACATCCCGGACGCACCTAAACCGGATGAGATCGTTCTGTGCCTTGCCTATGCCGATGGTGGTCGCCCGATCCCACGCTGTGGCAAAGGGCCCGTCAAAGGCTAATCGACTGGCCTTGCCGAAAACACTGGGGTATGCCCGGCCCATGGCACAGATTGAATCACTCTTCGTAACCCGTCTCTACCGCGCGTCCCTCTCCGAGTTCGATCCGAAGATCGACGCTCAGGAATTGGAAAGCTCATGCCTTGTCATCGCCGAGGATGATGAGGCCGGACAGGAATGGTGTGAAGAAAACGGCTATCCCGGCTACACCAGTTACGCCTCGCTGACCGATTTGCAGTGGCGGTTTCCTATCTTTGCCGATTTGGTCGCTGCGCTGGACCAGCACGTCGCCGCCTTTGCCAAGGATCTGGAGTTCGATCTGGGCGAGGGCGCGCTGAAGCTGGAAGACCTGTGGATCAACATCCTGCCCGAGGGCGGAATGCACTCCAGCCACCTGCACCCGCACAGCGTGATCTCGGGCACGACCTATGTGGCCATGCCCGAAGGCGCGAGCGCACTGAAACTGGAAGACCCCCGCTCAGGCCGGATGATGGCCGCGCCAACGCGGGTCAAAGGCGGGCGGCGTGATTTGCAGCCGTTCATCTATATGAAGCCGCAAGTCGGGGACGTGCTGCTTTGGGAAAGCTGGCTGCGCCACGAAGTGCCAATGAACATGGCCGAAGAAGAACGCATCAGCGTCAGCTTCAACTACAAGTGGGAATAACGTCGAAAGCGTGACATCCCACGCTTATTGAAAAAGGGGCTCATCTGATTGAGCGGCTGTTTTCAGTTCTCCGATCATGCGGTCGACGAAGGCCACTTGGGTGTGGGGCGACAAAAAGGTTTTGCGGCCAATTCCGATGACGTCAAATTCTACGTGCACGGGGCTGCCGTCCCGGAACACCAACCCGGTTTCCAAAATCTGACGGCGGATATTGTCTGAAACGTTGACGATGGAATCAACGTAATGACCATGAGTGGCGATGCCGAAGATTCCCCGTCCGAAATAGGTGATCATCGGCGCATGATCGCAAAGTGCGTCTGAGATGCACTCAGCGATATCGGTCACTTCGTCAATAAATTCCTGTGATGTGCATCTTTCATAGATGGACGCGATATTTGTAACTGTCAGGATTTGCAGCTTGGTCGCACGGAACTTCAGCCTGCCAAGATGCGTCAGGTAGTTTTCAAAAGAATGTACTTTTAGAACCCCATCTACATCGTCGATTGTTATTGCGTCGCTGAGGGCAACGGCTTTGGTCATGTTTTGCGAAGTCGTGTCAAGTCGTTCAACACACGCCGATGACTGCAATGCGTGCTTGATGCGTAGTTGCAGGTCATCGAAGTCCACCGGCTTGTTTACATAATCTGTCGCCCCTGCGGCAAAGGCATCGTCAACATGTTTCTTGTCGGACATCGCAGTGACCATGATGATCGGCGCGTAACGATACTCAGGCAAAGATCGAATCCGGCGGCATAGCTCGACCCCGGTCATTTTGGGCATTTGAATGTCCAGAAGGAACAAATCAAACGGACGGTCAGCGTGAGCGATTTTTTCCAAGCCCTGAATCGCGGACGATGCTGTCTCTACAGTGAAACTTCCATTCGAGGCCAGCCCAAGCGAAAGCACTTTTAAGATGTCCATATCGTCGTCGACTAAAAGAACTCTCATTGCAAACCTCCTGTATGGTTGGCGGTCTTTGGCTGAACTCAAATTTTGTTAGTTCTATGTGGCCACAAATGGATGCGACGCTGAATGCTGTTTTGAAAGTCAGTGCAACTTAAAGTGTTGTCGCTTTAAGATGGTACCGTCAAAATTGCCGAACTGAAAAGATGTATTTCAGGCATAGCACCTGCCATTGCGGATTTTCTTATCACTATCGGGTGAAAAGGCCATGCATATCGCCATCGCGACAGACGGGGTGAGTGGGAGAATGAGCTTTCCCTTGCAAGCTATCCGCTAATACCTTGCGCGGCAGCATACTGCGGTCTCGCGGTGTTATCATGCATCTGCTATGTCCAAAGTGGCATGCTCAGGGGTCATCTGGTCTTTAAGGTTAAAAGGCAGGCCGTTAGGCCTGCCTTAGGTGTTTATTCGGCGATGATCTCGCCCGAAGGGCGGGGGGTCGTCGCCGTCTCGGCCGGCAGCACCGGATAAGTTACTTCAGGCAAAGTGCCGGTCAGGCTTTCCAGAAAGGCAACGATCTGGTTGGCTTCGTTGTCGCCCAGTTCCTCACCCAGTTGCGACTCGGCCATGATCTGAACCGCGACTTTCAGGTCCCATACTTTGCCTGAGTGGAAATAGGGCGCAGTCAATGCGACGTTCCGCAAAGGTGCCGCGCGGAACACATATTCGTCGTCCACAGTCTCGGTCACGGCAAAGCGGCCTTTATCGCCGACGGGCAGAACATCCGCGCCGGGTTTTTCGATCAGACCGAAGGGGTAGTACCCGCTGCCGCCGACATTGACGCCCGAGTGGCAGGCGGCGCAGCCCATGTCCATGAATTGGGACAGACCGGCCAGCTGCTCTTGGGTCATGGCGTTGTCGTCACCGTTCAACCAGGCGTCGAACGGGGCAGGAGTGATAAGGGTGGCTTCGAATGCTTCGATGGCCTTGGCAAAATTGTCAAAGTTTACCGGGTCTTCTTCACCTTCGAATGATTCAGAGAACCACTCCACATATTGCGGCATCGAGTTTAGCGTTTGCACCAGATTATCCGGTGTGTTGGCCATTTCGACACCGGCCTGAACCGGACCTTTCGCCTGCGCGGCCAAGTCTTCGGCGCGCCCATCCCAGAACTGCGCTTCGTTGAAAACCGAGTTCAGGGCCGTGGGGGAGTTGCGCGGGCCACGTTGCCAGCCGTGCCCGATCGAGGTTTCAAGGTTGTCGTCCCCGCCAGTCGCTAGATTGTGGCATGAGTTGCACGAGAACACACCCGATGCGGACATGCGCGGATCGAAGAACAAGGCTTTGCCCAACTCGAGCTTTTCAACAGTGATCGGGTTATCATTCACTGCAGGTACGGTCGAAGGCAGGGGTTCGAAAATATCAAGCGCTTCGTTGCGCAAGTCATTCGCCTGAGCACCTGTAGCCAGGACCGCGATCATTGCTGCATGAGTGAGGCCGGATTTCAGTTTCATTGTTAGCTCCAATAACTGTAATCTCCCTGCTGAACTATTTAGTTTACTTTGAGTCAGGCACTTTGATTTAGATCAATTCTAAATTGGCTGCGCGACACATTTTTAGAATTCATCTAATTTACCCTGATGTTCTCTTAGAAACGGGGAAATACCGGTGGCATTTTTGCCGGTATTCGGGCAGCCCGGACGTGTTAGTTGGCTGAAGGACTCGCCGAAGTCTGACAACTGTCGATAGCTCAAACTTCCTCTTGCCACCTATCCCCTAAACCCTTATACGGCGGCATCCTGCGATCTCCCGGCGTTGTCGGGCGATTCGTATGTCTATCATTCATCCACCAGGTCCAAGGTGACCCTATCAGGGGGCCTTCTGGTGTTTTGAGCAAAGGAAAAAGGCGATGAACGCCCAAGAACTGCGTGACAAGACCCCGGACCAGCTCCGCGAGGAACTGGCCAACCTGAAGAAAGAAAGCTTTAACCTGCGCTTTCAACAGGCAACCGGTCAGCTGGAAAACACTGCCGGCATCAAAGCGGCCCGCCGCAATGCCGCCCGTGTCAAAACCATTCTGAACGAAAAGGCCGCTGCTGCGGCATCCGAGGAGTAATCAGATGCCCAAGCGTATCCTGCAAGGCACCGTGACCAGCGACGCCAACGAACAGACTGTAACCGTTCAGGTAGAGCGCCGCTTTACACATCCGGTTCTGAAGAAAACCATCCGTAAGTCCAAAAAATACCGGGCTCACGATGAAAAGAACGCCTTCAAGGTCGGCGACACCGTACGCATCATCGAATGCGCGCCGAAATCGAAGACGAAACGTTGGGAAGTTCTGGAAGCGTAAGCCTCCGGGATTTTCCCATTTGTCGAAACCCTGGGGGATCTAACGAGACCAGCCCCCACAGGTCGGGAGAAACCACATGATCCAGATGCAGACCAATCTGGATGTCGCTGACAACTCCGGCGCACGCCGAGTTCAGTGCATCAAGGTTCTGGGTGGTTCCAAGCGTAAATACGCCTCCGTCGGCGACATCATTGTCGTCTCGGTGAAGGAAGCCATCCCGCGCGGCCGCGTAAAGAAAGGTGACGTCCGTAAGGCCGTCGTCGTACGCACCGCCAAGGAAGTCCGTCGCGAAGACGGCACCGCGATCCGTTTCGATCGCAACGCCGCCGTCATCCTGAACAACAACAACGAGCCCATAGGTACCCGTATCTTTGGCCCCGTTGTTCGCGAACTGCGCGGCAAGAACTTCATGAAAATCATCTCGCTGGCTCCGGAGGTGCTGTAATCATGGCTGCTAAACTCCGCAAAGGCGACAAGGTCGTCGTGCTGGCCGGCAAGGACAAGGGTAAAGAGGGAACCATTTCCTCGGTTGACCCCAAAGCCGGTAAAGCTGTTGTCGATGGCATCAACATCGCCATCCGCCACACCCGCCAGACCCAGAACTCGCAAGGTGGTCGCCTGCCTCAGGCAAACCCGATCGAGCTGTCGAACCTGGCACTGCTGGACAAAAACGGTAAAGCAACTCGCGTTGGCTTCCGCATGGAAGGTGACAAGAAGGTCCGCTTCGCCAAGACCACAGGGGACGTGATCGATGCTTGATAACGCAACCTACACCCCGCGTCTGAAAGCTCAGTACGTTGAAACCATCCGTGCCGCTCTGAAAGAAGAGTTCGGCTATAAGAACGACATGCAGCTGCCTAAGCTGGAAAAAATCGTTCTGAACATCGGTTGTGGTGCTGAGGCCGTCAAAGACTCGAAGAAAGCGAAAGCTGCTGTCGAAGATCTGACTGCAATTGCTGGTCAACAGGCCGTTGCAACCAAGGCGAAGAAGTCGATCGCGGGTTTCCGCGTCCGTGAAGACATGCCGCTGGGCGCGAAAGTGACCCTGCGCGGTGACCGGATGTACGAATTCCTGGATCGTCTGATCACCATCGCGCTGCCGCGCGTTCGTGACTTCCGCGGTGTTAAGCCTTCTTTCGATGGCCAGGGCAACTTTGCCATGGGCATGAAAGAGCACATCGTGTTCCCGGAAATCGACTTCGACAAGGTCGACGAGGTCTGGGGCCTGGATATCGTAATTGCCACCACAGCGAAAACCGACGCTGAAGCGAAGAGCCTGTTGAAAGCATTCAACATGCCGTTCAACGCGTAAGCGCCGGGAGGATTGAGACATGGCTAAAAAAGCAATGATCGAACGCGAGAAGAAGCGCGAACGCCTGGTGGCCAAATATGCCGCAAAGCGTGCCGAGCTGAAAGAAATCGCGAATGACGAGAGCCGCCCGATGGAAGAGCGTTTCAAAGCGCGTCTGAAACTGGCGAAACTGCCGCGCAACAGCTCGGCTACCCGTCTGCACAACCGCTGTCAGCTGACCGGTCGTCCCCACGCTTACTACCGTAAGCTGAAGGTCAGCCGTATTGCGCTGCGCGAGCTGGGTTCTGCTGGTCAGATCCCCGGCATGGTGAAATCGAGCTGGTAAGGGAGACATAGATATGAATGATCCTATCGGCGATATGCTCACCCGTATCCGCAACGCGCAAATGCGCGGCAAGTCCACCGTTTCCACCCCGGCTTCCAAGCTGCGCGGATGGGTTCTGGACGTGCTGGCGGACGAAGGCTACATTCGTGGCTATGAAAAGACGACCGGTGAAAACGGTCATCCGGCCATCGAAATCAGCCTGAAATACTACGAAGGCACCCCTGTCATTCGCGAACTGAAGCGGGTTTCGAAACCCGGTCGTCGCGTCTACATGGGCGTCAATGACATCCCGCAGGTCCGTCAGGGTCTGGGCGTGTCGATTGTCAGCACTCCGAAAGGTGTGATGTCGGACGCAAACGCTCGCTCCAACAATGTTGGCGGCGAAGTGCTCTGCACCGTCTTCTAAGGAGGTCTGCAATGTCTCGTATTGGTAAAAAACCGGTCGAGCTGCCCAGCGGCGTTACCGCCTCTGTGTCCGGCCAGACCATCGAAGTGAAAGGTCCGAAAGGCACCCGCAGCTTCACCGCCACCGACGACGTTACGCTGTCGGTTGAAGACAACGTGGTCAAGATCGACCCCCGTGGCATGTCCAAGCGTGCCCGCCAGCAGTGGGGCATGAGCCGCACCATGGTTGCCAACCTGGTAACCGGTGTGACCCAAGGCTTCAAAAAAGAGCTGGAGATCCAGGGTGTTGGTTACCGGGCTCAGATGCAGGGCAATACCCTGAAGCTGAACCTGGGTTACAGCCACGATGTTGATTTCACTGCTCCGGAAGGTGTCACCATCACCGCGCCGAAGCAGACCGAGATCGTTGTGGAAGGTATCGACCAGCAGCAGGTGGGCGAAGTCGCGGCCAAAATCCGCGAATGGCGCCGTCCCGAGCCGTATAAAGGCAAGGGCATCCGCTATAAGGGCGAGTTCATCTTCCGCAAGGAAGGCAAGAAGAAGTAAGGACGCAGACAATGGCAAACAGCAAAAGAACCCTGTTTCTGAAGCGCCGCCTGCGCGTTCGGAACAAACTTCGCAAAGTCAACGCCGGCCGCGTACGCCTGTCGGTTCACCGTTCGAACAAGAACATCAGCGTTCAGCTGATCGACGACGTTCGTGGCGTGACCCTGGCCGCAGCCTCGACCCTGGAAAAAGATCTGGGTGTTGTTGGCAAGAACAACGTCGAAGCGGCCACCAAAGTGGGCGCGGCCATCGCCGAGCGTGCCAAGAAGGCAGGCGTCGAAGAGGCCTATTTCGATCGTGGTGGCTTCCTGTTCCACGGCAAGGTGAAGGCAGTTGCCGACGCCGCGCGTGAAGGTGGTCTGAAGATCTAAGACTTGCGGGCAGCTTGGCGGCTGCCCCGATGATCCGGGGGCCCTGACGTTAGTCGGGGCTCACTTGGATTGAAGAAAACGGCGCCGTATGCGCCACATGAGAAAAGGGATGCCAAATGGCAGAACGTGAAAACCGTCGGGGCCGTGGCCGCGACCGTGAAGAAGCACCGGAATTTGCAGATCGTCTGGTCGCAATCAACCGCGTGTCGAAAACCGTAAAAGGTGGTAAGCGCTTTGGCTTCGCCGCTCTGGTGGTTGTCGGCGATCAGAAAGGCCGCGTCGGCTTTGGCAAAGGTAAAGCGAAAGAAGTACCTGAAGCCATCCGTAAAGCGACTGAGCAAGCCAAGCGTCAGATGATCCGCGTGCAACTGCGCGAAGGTCGTACTCTGCACCACGATATCGAGGGCCGTCACGGCGCTGGTAAAGTGGTTATGCGCACCGCACCTGAAGGTACTGGTATCATCGCCGGTGGTCCGATGCGTGCCGTGTTCGAAATGCTGGGCGTTAAGGACGTTGTGTCCAAGTCGCTGGGCTCGCAGAACCCGTACAACATGATCCGCGCCACCATCAACGGCCTGCAGAAAGAGCAGAGCCCGCGTTCGGTCGCAGCACGTCGTGGCAAAAAAGTTGCTGACATCCTGCCCAAGCGGGACGAAGCACCGGCTGAAGCCGAAGCGTAAGGAGTAGCGTACCATGGCAAAAACCATCGTCGTCAAGCAGATCGGTTCCCCGATCCGCCGTCCCGCCGAACAGCGCGCAACCCTGATCGGTCTGGGCCTGAACAAGATGCACCGCACCCGTGAGCTGGAGGATACGCCTTCGGTCCGCGGCATGGTCAACAAGATCCCGCATCTGGTTGAGATCATCGAAGAGCGCGGCTAAGCGCGAGTTCTATCGAACAAAGAAACGCCTCCGATTTTTTGGGGGCGTTTTTTTTGTAATATATGTCTGCTTTGAGCCCAATGCGGCAACAGAAGTTTAAAGAAAGCCCTACCTTAAACCCGCCGATTTCTTGAGGCCTTGCCAGACGTATTCAAAATCTGCGATCCTATTATGAGTCGGCTTCACACTATTGAAAATTCCCGGTGGTCCTAATCGGAGGCAATTGCAATGGCTTTTTCCGCCCAAAACAGAAACTGTATTTTGGCGTTAATATCTACGTTTTTTTGGGCTTCGGCGAATACTGTAGGCGCGCAAAGTAATGATCCAGCCGAATGGTCTAGGACGGAGCCGTTTCCTAACCAAACTGTTTATTATCCAGGAACCGAGGCTCTGGGTCCTGACGAAATGCGAGTTGTCGCCTGTGGCACCGGTATGCCACAGCCGCGTCTGAAACAAGCTGCGGCATGTTTCTTGGTTGAATTGGGAAATGGCGAAAAGTTTATCTTCGATATGGGAGAGGGATCCTATGAAAGGATCATGGCGCTTGGGATTCCACTGGATCAGCTGGATAAAGTCTTCTTGGGTCACCTGCACCTAGATCATGCTGGCGATTTTCCAGCCTTTTATTTCACCGGTCCCGTAAACAACCGTCTAACGCCTGTTCGCCTTTGGGGGCCCGAAGGCATCAAGCCTGAGTGGGGAACAAAGTCTTGGGCAGATCACATGAAGAAAATGTGGGCATGGGAAGAAGCGACTCGTGGGGCGGCGGTCGACCCCAGAGGGCTGCAACTTGAGGTTAACGAATTCGATTGGAAAATCGTGAATAACGTCATTTTTGACGAAAACGGTGTTCAGGTCAGAACCCTGCCGGCCATACATGGTGAACAATCAGTTAGTTTTCTACTTGAATGGAACGGTCTGAAGTTTGCTTTTTCATCCGACACGCTACCTACGCGATGGTGGAGAGAGCATGCGGTAGGTGCGGACCTTGCAATTCATGAGTGCTTCACCCCTCCAGACTTCATGATAGAGAAATATGGGTTTGCCCCTTCCGAAGCAATTTTTGTTGGTTCTCAAGGGCACACTTCCGCGCAAGCATTCGGCAAGATTATGTCCGAAACGGAACCAAGATTGGCGGTTTGCTACCACTTCCAAAACGATCATGACATCGCGCTGGCCGTCTATTCAGCAATCCGAGAGACATATGATGGGCCATTGGACTTGGCGGCTGATTTCATGACCTGGAATGTAACCAAAGATAGTATTCGTACTCGTCAAGGAGTGCCCAATGAAGAGTCTTTCCCGGCACCAGTACAAATGCCCAAGCAACCGCCTGACTCAGCTGCAGAGTTCCCGTTCTCCGAATTTGATCTCGAGAGCATGGACCTCGGGGCAGCAGAAGCTACAAACGAAATGATCAGGGCATTCAACGAACGCACAGGAAATGACGAGGTCGGAGCTTATACAAGCATTCCCTTCCAAGAGTGAATAAGGCGTCGGAGCACCCCAAAGAATTGCAAGTTCCAAGGTCGGCTTTGTCCGCAAAGCGGATCGTGTCTTAAGTAGTGCCAAGCACCCAATTATGGGCCATTCCCCCAACGCATACCGGATAGACCGAAACATCCGTTGTTAGCGATGCCCGTCCTCCTTATCTGAACGCTGTCCCAAACAGGAACGCAAACAGTATCCCGAGGAATTCGCCTTGGGCTCAGAAAGGAATCGAACCATGGCTAACACAGCAACATTTACTCGCGAGGGCTTTGGCCTGAGCGCCCGCATCGCAACGTTCGTCGCCCGCGTTAAAGAGGCATATGCCCTGCGCGCCGAGTACAACCGCACCTATTCCGAGCTTCAGGGTCTGAGCGACCGTGAATTGAACGACATTGGTGTGCGTCGTTGTGACATCAAGGATATCGCACGCGAACACGCGTATTGCTCCTAACCAAAACGCGAACACGCGAAGGCTTTGATCAGGAGGCGCCGGCAGGCGCCTCTTTGCGTTTGGGTGATTAGTTTGACACGATGGCGTTGAAATCGGACTTCCTGCGTTGCAGCCCGCGCAATGATCCGCCAAACACGTTGCGAATTAGGGACGAATGAAGGGCTGGACAGGGTGACAGAATTCCAGATTGGCATGCTGTGGGTCGATGGCCCGCTAAGCTACCTCGAGCAGCTCTGCATCAAGTCTTTCTTGGATGTTGGGCAACCCGTCCGTCTTTACACCTACGGGACAGTTTCAAATGTCCCTGACGGGGTCGAGCAACGTGATGCGCGAGAAGTTCTGCAGGATAGCGAATTCGTTACCCATGGTCGAACCGGCAGTCCTGCACCTCATGCTGACAAATTTCGCTACAGAATGCTGGCGCAGGAACCGGACCTGATTTGGGCTGACACGGATGCGTATTGCATCAAACCCTTCGAAACAGAGAACGGGCATTACTACGCGTATCTTGAAGGAACGATGGGAATTGGCGTCCTCAAATTACCGCCAGACAGCGAGGCGCTGGCGTTGCTGAACGAATTCACGCAGGATCCGTTTCGCATCCCGCCCTGGTTGCCAAAACGACACAGACAAACGTTGCAGGCCGCACTGGACAGTGGCTCTCCAATAAATGTACCCGAGGAATATTGGGGCGCTTGGGGGCCGGGTGCTGTTTTATGGGCGCTGCACACCTCCGGAGAAATCCGTTACGCACTGCCAGAGCATGTCTTTTACCCGGTCAATTTTACCCGGAGGCGGGCTCTTGCCCGACCAGATGTTGATCTGTCGCCCTATCTCAAGGACGATACGGTATCGATCCATTTTTACGGCAGGCGGATGAGGTCGATTTTGCGCAACCGTTTCGGAGGAGTCCCTGATCCGAACAGTTTAGTCGGGCAGTTGGTTGAAAAACACGGTATCGACCCGGCGGCAGCGCCCATTTTAGACACGTGAAATTCGGGTTGCCCTGACAACAAACTTGCATAGATCGGCGCAACGCTGTATCGGGCTGCGGTGGCCTTGTGGCCATGAGAATCAAAACCAAGAAACGCCGCGTTTGGCCCATCACGCTTCGGGGGTCACATCCGGCTAAGGAGAAGCGAAATGAAACTGAATGAATTGCGCGACAATCCCGGCGCCGCACCGAAACGGACCCGCGTTGGCCGTGGTCCGGGTTCCGGCAAAGGTAAAATGGGTGGCCGTGGTATCAAAGGCCAGAAATCCCGTTCGGGTGTGGCCATCAACGGCTACGAAGGCGGCCAGATGCCTTTGTATCAGCGTCTGCCCAAGCGTGGCTTCAACAAGCCGAACCGTAAGGAATTCGCCGTTATCAACCTGGGCCTGATCCAGAAATTCGTTGACGCCGGCAAGCTGGACGCATCGGCTGCGATCACCGAGGATGCGTTGGTCGCATCCGGTCTGGTTCGTCGCAAGCTGGACGGCATCCGCGTACTGGCCAAAGGCGAAATCAGCGCCAAAGTGAACCTGGAAGTAACCGGTGCTTCGAAATCTGCCGTTGCGGCAGTCGAGAAAGCGGGCGGATCACTGACGGTCACAAAAGCCGCTGCGGCAGAGTAAGCGCTTGTGAGCGGGCAAAGACCCGCTTACATAGACCTCAGAGTTTTCCAAGACGCCGCCCGAGCCGGAAAACGGTTCCGGGCGGTGTTTTCATAAGAGAGACCGATTTATGGTATCAGCAGCAGAACAAATGGCAGCCAACACAAGCTGGTCTGCCCTTGGGAAAGCCACCGATCTGCGCAACCGCATCCTGTTCACGCTTGCATTGCTGATCGTCTACCGTCTGGGCACCTTCATTCCGGTTCCAGGCATCGACGGCCAAGCACTGCGCGAGTTCATGGAGCAAGCGGGGCAGGGCATCGGCGGCATGGTTTCGATGTTTACCGGCGGGGCGCTGGGGCGCATGGGTATCTTTGCCCTCGGCATCATGCCCTACATTTCAGCTTCGATCATCGTGCAGCTGCTGACATCTATGGTTCCCGCGCTCGAACAGCTCAAGAAAGAGGGCGAGCAGGGACGCAAGAAAATCAACCAATATACTCGTTTCGGCACCGTGGCGCTGGCCACTGTTCAGGCTTATGGTCTGGCGGTGTCGCTGGAATCGGGCGATCTGGCGACCGATCCGGGCTTGTTCTTCCGCCTGTCGACCATGATCACTTTGGTTGGTGGCACAATGTTCCTGATGTGGCTGGGTGAGCAGATCACCGCACGCGGCATCGGCAACGGTATCTCTCTGATCATTTTCGTGGGCATCATTGCCGAAGTTCCGGCTGCTCTGGCACAGTTCTTTGCTTCGGGCCGCTCGGGCGCGATCAGCCCTGCTGTGATCATCGGTGTGATCGTGATGGTGATTGCCGTGATTACCTTTGTGGTCTTCATGGAACGCGCTTTGCGCAAGATCCATATCCAATACCCACGCCGTCAGGCCGGTATGAAGATCTATGAGGGCGGCTCGAGCCACCTGCCGGTCAAAGTGAACCCTGCGGGCGTGATCCCGGCGATCTTTGCCAGCTCGCTGCTGCTGCTGCCGGTGACGATTTCGACCTTCTCGTCGGGCGCAACCAACGGGCCGGTGATGTCGTGGCTGCTGGCCAACTTTGGCCCCGGTCAACCGCTGTACCTGCTGTTCTTCGCCTCGATGATCGTGTTCTTTGCCTATTTCTACACGTTCAACGTGTCGTTCAAACCGGACGATGTGGCGGACAATCTGAAAAAGCAGAACGGTTTTGTGCCGGGTATTCGACCAGGCAAGAAAACCGCCGAGTATCTGGAATACGTGGTCAACCGCGTGCTGGTTCTGGGTTCGGCCTATCTGGCGGCGGTCTGTCTGTTGCCTGAAATTCTTCGGGGCCAGTTTGCCATCCCGTTCTATTTCGGCGGTACCTCGGTTCTGATTATCGTCTCTGTGACAATGGACACGATCCAACAAGTCCAGAGCCACCTGCTGGCGCATCAATACGAAGGGCTTATTGAAAAGTCCCAACTGCGTGGCAAAGGTAAGAAACGCGGCAGGAAGGGACCCGCTCGTCGATGAACATCATTCTTCTCGGCCCCCCGGGGGCAGGTAAAGGAACGCAAGCGCGTCACCTGGTTGAAACCCGCGGCATGGTCCAGCTGAGCACTGGCGACATGCTGCGCGAGGCCAAGGACAGCGGCACCGAAATGGGCAACCGCGTGGCCGAGGTGATGGCTAAGGGCCAGCTTGTGACCGATGAGATCGTGATCGGCCTGATCCGCGAAAAGTTGGAACAAGGCGCTGAAGGCGGGTTCATCTTTGACGGTTTCCCGCGCACTCTGGCCCAAGCCGATGCGCTGGGTGAGCTGCTGGACAGCACCGGCGAGACATTGGACGCGGTCATCGCGATGGAAGCGAACGATGACGCGCTGGTCGCGCGTATCACGGCTCGATCAACCTGCGGCGGTTGCGGTGAAGTCTATAACGACATAACCAAACCGATCCCGGCGGATGGAAAGTGCTCGAACTGCGGCAAGGAAGGTGACTTCAAGCGCCGCGCGGACGATAATGAGGAAAGCCTCAAGACCCGTCTGATGGAGTATTACAAGAAAACCTCGATGCTGATCGGCTATTACCACGCCAAGGGCAACCTGTCCTGGGTCGATGGTCTGGGCGAGATTGACGAGGTTCAGGGCGCGATTGCAGCCGCATTGGACGCCTGACCTGACCCGCATTTGAATATGGGCTTGACGGCACCGCCAAAAGCCCATATCGACCCCCATCCCCAAGGGGAATCAAGACCGCGTGCGGGATTCGTCCCAACCGCCCCGACCACCTCGAATAATGCTGAACCCTCTGGCGACACTGCCACGGTAAAGCGTTGTGAAAAAAGGTTCTGGAGTTACGGAACCGCAACGAAAAGGAAAGTGACACGTGGCACGTATTGCCGGCGTAAACATCCCGACTGCAAAGCGGGTACCTATCGCCCTCACATATATCACCGGAATCGGCAACACCTCGGCCAAAGCGATCTGCGAGGCCGTGGGCATTGAAGCGACCCGTCGCGTCAACGAACTGTCCGACGCCGAAGTTCTGAAAATTCGCGAATATATCGACGAAAACTTCACCGTCGAAGGCGACCTGCGCCGCGAAGTTCAGATGAACGTCAAGCGCCTGATGGACCTGGGCTGCTATCGCGGTCTGCGTCACCGCCGCAACCTGCCGGTTCGCGGTCAGCGCACCCACACCAACGCTCGTACTCGCAAAGGCCCGGCAAAGGCCATTGCTGGTAAGAAGAAATAAGGGAGGGTCTGACTGATGGCACGTGATAAGACTCGCGTTAAGCGCAAAGAGCGTAAGAACATCGCATCGGGCGTCGCCCATGTGAACTCGACCTTCAACAACACCAAGATCCTGATCTCGGACGTACAAGGCAACGCCATCTCGTGGTCGTCTGCCGGTACCATGGGCTTCAAAGGGTCGCGGAAATCGACACCCTACGCCGCTCAGATGGCTGCAGAAGATGCAGGCAAAAAGGCGCAGGAACATGGCGTCAAGACGCTGGAAGTCGAAGTTCAGGGCCCCGGTTCGGGTCGTGAATCGGCTCTGCGCGCGCTGGCTGCTGTGGGCTTCAACATCACGTCGATCCGCGACGTGACGCCGATTGCTCACAATGGCTGCCGCCCGCCGAAACGTCGCCGCGTCTAAGCGATTTTGAATTGAGCTGGGGCTGTGTTTTTGCACGGCCCCAGCACGTCATTTTGAACCTCGGGCGTCTGCACCTTGTTGGTCATGGGGCGCGGACAGGAATGGAGGGATTACATGATCCACAAGAATTGGGCAGAATTGATCAAGCCAACCCAGCTGGACGCCAAGCCGGGAAACGATCCTGCGCGTCAGGCAACGCTGGTTGCTGAGCCGCTGGAGCGTGGCTTTGGTTTGACTCTGGGTAACGCGCTGCGCCGCGTTCTGATGAGCTCGCTGCAAGGTGCGGCCATCACCAGCGTCCAGATCGACAACGTTCTGCATGAGTTTTCGTCGGTCGCAGGTGTCCGCGAAGACGTCACCGACATCATCCTGAACCTTAAAGGCGTGTCGCTGCGCATGGAAGTCGAAGGCCCCAAGCGCCTGTCGATCAATGCCAAAGGCCCCGCCGTTGTCACCGCAGGTGACATCAGTGAAAGCGCCGGTATTGAGGTTCTGAACCGCGATCACGTCATCTGCCACCTGGATGATGGCGCCGACCTGTTCATGGAACTGACCGTCAACACCGGTAAGGGTTACGTCTCGGCTGAGAAGAACAAGCCCGAAGATGCACCCATCGGCCTGATCCCGATCGACGCGATCTATTCGCCGGTCAAGAAGGTTGCCTATGACGTTCAGCCGACCCGTGAAGGTCAGGTTCTGGACTATGACAAGCTGACCCTGAAGATCGAAACCGACGGTTCAATCACACCCGAGGACGCGCTGGCCTATGCGGCTCGTATCCTGCAGGATCAATTGTCGATCTTCGTCAACTTCGACGAGCCGGAATCGGCTGGCCGCCAGGACGAGGACGATGGTCTGGAGTTCAACCCGCTGCTGCTGAAGAAAGTGGACGAGTTGGAACTGTCGGTCCGTTCGGCAAACTGCCTGAAGAACGACAACATCGTTTACATCGGCGATCTGATCCAGAAGACCGAAGCCGAGATGCTGCGCACCCCGAACTTCGGCCGCAAATCGCTGAACGAGATCAAAGAAGTGCTGTCCGGCATGGGTCTGCACCTCGGCATGGATGTAGAGGACTGGCCGCCCGACAATATCGAAGATCTGGCGAAGAAATTCGAAGACGCGTTCTAAGCGCGTCTTCCCCAATGCCCGGGCTGCCGGGGACTGTATGGGCGATGATGCCCCAAGGAGAGCCGGTGACACGCATCGCCGGCCAGACAAAGCAAAAACGCAAGATAGGAATTGAACAATGCGTCACGCACGTGGTTACCGCCGCCTGAACCGTACTCATGAACACCGCAAGGCTCTGTTTGCAAACATGGCTGGCTCGCTCATCGAGCATGAGCAAATCAAAACAACTCTGCCCAAGGCAAAAGAACTGCGCCCGATCATCGAAAAGCTGGTCACACTGGGCAAGCGCGGCGACCTGCACGCGCGTCGTCAGGCCGCAGCACAGCTGAAAGAAGACAAAGACGTCGCCAAGCTGTTCGAAGTTCTGGGCCCCCGCTACGCCGACCGTCCGGGTGGTTACGTCCGTGTCCTGAAGGCTGGCTTCCGTTACGGCGATATGGCGCCGATGGCGATCATCGAATTCGTTGATCGTGACGTCGACGCCAAAGGTGCGGCTGACAAAGCCCGCGTTGCTGCTGAAGAGGCCGCAGAAGAATAAGAAAGCCTAGCTTTCATTTTCAGACCCCCGTGTTCCGTACGCGGGGGTTTTGCTTTTTGACCCCGTAGATAAAGTCAACCCTTCCTCGGAAACAGGAGCCCAAAGTGACCGTTCGCATGTCTGCTTTTGATGTTCAGGGCCTTGCTTTTGGCATAATCATGACAAGCCTGAGTGTTGTTTTCTTAAAAGCCGCAGGGTTGGTGACGGGGCAGACCGCAGGCATCGCGCTGTTATTGTCGTATGTGCTGCCGCTTGGGTTCGGGCCGCTGTTCTTCCTTATTGGTGTGCCTTTTCTGGTGCTGGCCTGGGTGAAAAGAGGGCCGATCTTTGCGATCCGTACTATTGTTGTTGTGGTTGGAATCTCGACCCTCTCGCAGCTTTTGGGCTCGATCGTGCTGTTTGAACGCCTAGACCCGCTTGTCGCGGCCATTCTGGGTGGGGCGTGCAGCGGAATGGGGTTGATTGCGATCTTCCGGCACAATGCGTCTGCGGGAGGGATGACCATTCTGGGCATCATTCTGGAACATCGCACCGGGCTCAAGGCGGGATGGTTTCAGCTTTCGGTCGATGCGATAGTTTTTCTCGCCTCGGCCTTTGTGCTTAGCCCGTCGCAACTGCTGTATTCCTTCCTTGGGGCTGTGATCACCAATATGGCAATCGTATGGAACTTCGACGTGGCCCAAAGCGGCACCGGGCGTCCCGGTTATGGTCGGTCTGCAAACTCATAGCGATCTTGCAAACGGTCGGTGTTGCGGACATATCAATCCGTAAACATCCATGAGGGTCACATGCTCCGCGCGCTTTTGCTTTGTCTGCCGTTTGCCCTGTTGCAAGCCCCCGCCCATGCTCAAACCAAAGTGCCGCAATCGCAGGCCGAGATCAGCTTAGGCTTTGCGCCGGTGGTCAATCAGGCCGCGCCTGCGGTGGTCAATATCTATGCCAAGATCGTGCGGCAGGGGCGGGCGAACCCGTTTTTCTCGGACCCGTTCTTTCAGGATTTTTTTGGCGGCGGGTTTAACGAGCCGCGACAGCGGGTACAGAACTCGTTGGGTTCGGGGGTGATCCTGTCTGACGACGGCTATGTGGTGTCAAATTACCACGTGGTCGGCACGGCGACAGAAATCCGTGTTGTCACCACCGACCGGCGCGAGTTCTCGGCGCAGGTGGTGCTGGGCGATAAGGAAAGCGACATCGCCATTTTGCGGTTGGAGGACGCTGAGCGGCTGCCTTACTTGCCGCTGCGCGATTCCGATCAGGTTGAGGTGGGTGAGCTTGCGCTCGCCATCGGCAACCCGTTTGGTGTGGGGCAGACGGTGTCTTCGGGCATCATCTCGGGTCTGGCGCGGACGGGCACGGCCACGGGCAATGCGCGGGGCTATTTCATTCAGACCGATGCGGCGATCAATCCGGGCAATTCAGGTGGGGCGCTGATTGATGTGAATGGTGATCTGATCGGGATCAATACCTCGATCCTGACGCGTTCGGGCGGATCGAACGGCATCGGCTTTGCGATCCCGGCCAATCTGGTGGCCGAATTCCTGCGGCAGGCGCAGGCAGGTAATGACCAGTTCGTCAGCCCTTGGGCTGGGATCTCGGGTCAACACATGAGCGCAGATATCGCGGAATCTCTGGGTATGGCGATCCCACAGGGCGTGGTGATTTCCAACCTCCACCCGCTCAGCCCCTTGGCTGAGGGCGGGTTGCGTGTGGGCGATGTGGTGACGCATGTGGACGGGGATGAAGTCAATTCCCCCGCCGAGATGAAGTTTCGCATGGCTGTGGCCGGGGTCGGCGGCACCTCGGTTTTGACCCTGTTGCGCGGTGAGGCGCAGGATGAGGTCGAGGTTGCCCTGATCCCAGCCCCTGATACGCCCTCGGCGGATGAAACCACGCTGGATGATCGGACGGTGATGCCGGGGCTGGTGATCTCGCGTATCAACCCGGCGGTGATCGCCAAGATGGGCCTGCGGTTGACGGAAACCGGCGTGGTTGTGTTGGATGCCGGGCGGTATGGCGGGCGCTCGGGGTTGCGCGTTGGGGATGTTCTTAACAGCATCAACGGCAACGCGATTGCCCATCCCGATGACGTTACCCGCGCGCTGACCGATCCGGGCCGCCGGGTTCAGTTTGAATTGCTGCGCGGTGGGCGATCGGTCTCGCTGCGGTTCCGGCTATGAGCGATCTGTTCAACACCGGGGGCGACCGGTCTGCGCCGCCCGCGCATCGCCCTCTTGCCGACCGGCTGCGCCCGCAGACACTGGCCGAGGTGATCGGGCAGGAACAGGTGTTGGGCCCTGATGCGCCTTTGGGGGTGATGCTGGCCTCGGGCAGCTTGTCCAGTCTGGTGTTCTGGGGGCCGCCGGGGGTGGGCAAGACCACCATCGCGCGGCTTTTGGCGCAGGAAACCGATCTGCATTTCGTTCAGATCAGTGCGATTTTTACCGGCGTTCCCGATCTGCGAAAGGTGTTCGAGGCCGCGAGAATCCGCCATCAGAACGGGCAGGGCACGCTGCTGTTCGTGGATGAGATTCATCGTTTCAACAAGGCCCAGCAGGATGGCTTCCTGCCCCATATGGAGGACGGCACGATCCTGCTGGTGGGGGCGACAACCGAGAACCCCTCGTTCGAGTTGAACGCCGCTGTGCTGAGCCGCGCGCAAGTGTTGGTGCTGGAACGCCTTGATTTGGCCGATCTGGAGCGTCTGACGCAGCGCGCCGAAAAGGAGCTGGGCAAGGCGCTACCTTTGACCGGGCCTGCACGTGACGCATTGCACGAGATGGCTGATGGCGACGGGCGGGCGTTGTTGAACCTAATCGAACAGATTGCGGCGTGGAAAGTCGATACTCCGCTGGATCGTGAGGTGCTGGCAACCCGCCTGATGCGGCGCGCGACGAAATACGACAAGTCGGGGGACGAGCACTACAACCTGATCTCGGCTCTGCACAAATCGGTGCGTGGCTCAGACCCGGATGCGGCGTTGTATTGGTTTGCCCGAATGCTGGAAGGGGGTGAAGACCCTCGCTATATCGCGCGGCGTCTGACCATCATGGCGGTCGAGGATATCAGCCTGGCCGATCCGCAGGCACAGGCTTTGGCGCTTCATGCGTGGGAAGTCTATGAACGGATTGGCAGTCCCGAAGGCGAATTGGCGCTGGCGCAGGCGGTGGTCTATTTGGCCTTGGCACCCAAATCGAACGGGGCCTATGCGGGTTACAAGGCTGCTCGCGAACTGGCGCGAAAATCGGGTAGCGAACCTCCACCCAAACATATCCTGAACGCACCTACTTCGTTGATGAAAGAACAGGGCTATGGTGCGGGCTATGCCTATGATCACGACGCCGAGGATGGATTTTCGGGCCAGAACTATTTTCCCGATGGCATGGACCGCCCGGACCTGTACCAGCCGGTCGAGCGCGGGTTCGAGCGAGAGTTGAAGAAACGTCTGGAGTATTTCGCCAAGCTACGGGCCCAACGCAATCGTTAGTGCCGCTGCGTCAAGGGCGACAGGGCGGTAAAATCGCGCTTGGCTTGGGTCATGAGAGTTCAGGGAGGAAGCTCATGACCGTATCCATAGACAAAACCGATGACGTCTGGACTATCATCCACGACCGCCCCGAGGCCCGGAATGCCGTGGACACTATCCATGCCGAGACGCTGGTCGACGCGTTTCTGGAATTTGAAGGCAGCCCGGCCAAGGTGGCTGTGTTCTGGGGCAAGGGCGGGAATTTCTGCGCTGGATGGGATCTGAAACTGGCAGCCACTCTCTCTGACCCGGATTTGCGTGAGGCATATTTTGACCGTCTGTCCTTTCCCATCGGCTCGGCGCCCTCGATGGTCGGGCCATTGGGGCCATCAAGGCTGGAGCTGCCCAAACCCGTCATAGGCGCGGTTGAGGGCGCGGCTGTGGCTGGCGGGATGGAGCTGGCGCTGTGGTGCGATATCCGCGTGATGGCCGAAACCGCATACCAGGGTGTCTATTGCCGCCGCTGGGGGATCACGCTCATGGATGGGGGTTCAGTCCGGTTGCCGCGCCTAGTCGGGCAGGGCAAAGCTTTGGAAATCGCTCTGACGGGTCGCAAGGTTGAGGCGCAGGAGTGCTACAATATCGGATTGGCCGAAAAGATCGTGCCGCATGGTCAGGCCCGCGCCGCAGCCGAGGCCATGGCGCATGAAATCGCCCGCTTTCCGCAAGAGGCGGTGCGAGCCGATCGTCGCTCGATCATCGAAACGCGGGGGATGCCGGTGCGCGAAGCGCTTAAGGTCGAATGGGCCAACGGGTTGGATGCGATCCGCCGCGAAGGCACCACCGGGGCGAGCAGGTTCCGGGATGGGGCCGGGCGCGCGGGTGACTTTACCAATATCTGACCGGGTTGACTCTGCCGGTAAGTCACGCCACAGACGCGCATGTTTTCAATGGCACTGAATGGCACACAACCCGCGCGGATCCGGCGCGCGAAAGGGATATCGGCATGAGCGGCGTACAGATGATCACCGTGGCAGAAGGCGATGGCGACCAGCGGGTCGATCGGTGGCTGCGCCGCCTGTTTCCACATGTCAGCCAGGGCCGCATCGAAAAGATGTGCCGCAAGGGTGAGCTCCGCGTGGACGGCGGGCGGGTGAAAGCTGCGACCCGGCTTGAGGTCGGACAGGTCGTGCGGGTGCCGCCGCTGCCCGATGCCGATCACAAACCGGCCGAGGTCAAGCGACGCATTTCGGATGCGGATGCCAAGATGATCCAGTCCTGTGTCATCTACCGCGACGATCACGTGCTGGTGCTGAACAAACCGCATGGCCTGCCGGTGCAGGGCGGCAGCGGACAGACGCGGCACGTTGACAGCCTGTCCGAGGCGCTGCGCTTTGGCTATGACGAGAACCCGCGTCTTGTGCATCGGTTGGACAAGGACACCTCCGGGGTGCTGCTGCTGGCCCGCACGCGCGAGGCGGCCAAGGGGCTGACGGCGGCCTTCCGGCATCGCGATACGCGCAAGATTTACTGGGCTTTGGTCGCCGGTGTGCCGACCCCCTATCTGGGTGAAATCAAAACCGGTCTGGTCAAGGCCGCCGGTCACGGCAAGCACGGCGAGGGTGAGAAAATGATCCCCGTCCACCTGAACGAGGTCAACGACACCCCCGGCGCGAAACGGGCGCATACGCATTATGCCACGCTTTACCGTGTGGCAGGGCGCGCCGCCTGGGTCGCGATGGAGCCAATCACCGGTCGCACCCACCAGCTGCGGGCGCATATGGCGGCGATTGGTCACCCGATCATCGGGGACGGCAAATATGGTGGGTCGGGTCAGGAAAATCTCGGCGATGGCTGGGGTGCGCAGTTGGGCGGGATCATCAGCAAAAAGCTGCACCTACACGCGCGGCAGGCCTCGTTCGAACACCCGGTGACGCGCAAGACGATTACCGTGAAAGCCCCCTTGCCGGATCACATGAAACACAGCTGGGACACGTTCGGCTGGACCGAGGACCTGGCCGCCGACGACCCGTTCGAGGAACTGCAATGAACACACCGCTGCGTCTGGTGCTGTTCGACGTGGATGGCACTCTGGTTGACAGTCAGGGCAGCATCGTTGCCGCGATGACGGCCAGTTTCGACGCGCTGTCCTTGCCGGTGCCGGATCGCTCGGCGGTCCTGTCCATTGTTGGCCTGTCGCTGCCCAAGGCGATGGCGCAGCTTGCGCCGCAGCATTCGGATGCGGATCAGGTGCGGCTGGTCGAGGGGTATAAACAGGCGTACCACGCACATCGGCTGGAACAGGGTATGGCGGGATCGCCGCTCTATCCCGGTGCCCGCGAGGTGATTGAGGCGTTGCACGCCATCCCCGAAGTTCTGCTGGGCGTGGCCACCGGGAAGTCTCAGCGCGGATTGGATGCGTTGATCGAAGGGCACGGGCTGCAGGGTTATTTTGTCACGAGGCAGGTGGCGGATCATCACCCCTCGAAACCGCACCCTTCGATGATTGACACCGCGCGGGCCGAGACGGGGGTTGAAGCAATCGATACCGTAATGATCGGCGACACCCAGTTTGACATGGACATGGCCACCGCTGCTGGCGTGCCCAGCGTTGGCGTCACCTGGGGTTATCATGCGCGCCCCGCGCTAGAGGCCGCGACAACCATCATTGAAACCTTTGACCAGTTGCCCAATGCGCTGGAACAAATCTGGACCTGAGACGATGAGCGACTGGAAACCCAAACGATTCTGGACCCAAAGCGCAGTAGTCGAGGCTGAAGGCGGCTTTACCGTCGAGCTGGATGGCCGCCGGGTGAAAACGCCCGCCAAGGCGGGTTTGATCGTGCCTACGCAGACCATGGCGCAGGAGATTGCCGCCGAGTGGGACGCGCAGGAAAAAGAAGTCGACCCGACCACCATGCCCTTCACCCGCTCTGCCAATGCGGCCATCGACAAGGTGCAGCATCAGCACGCCGAAGTTGCAGACATGTTGGCTGATTACGGCGATTCGGACTTGTTATGTTACCGTGCGACGCACCCGCAAGAGTTGCAGCAGCGGCAAGCCGAGCAATGGGACCCGGCGCTGGATTGGGCGGCAGAGACACTCGCCGCGCGTTTGGTGCCCGTTGCTGGTGTCTTGCACAGACCTCAGGACACGTCGACCCTGCAGAGCTTGAGGCAGCGTGTCCATGATTTCAATGACTTCCAGCTTGCAGCCTTCCACGATCTGGTCAGCCTGTCCGGGTCGCTGATCCTTGGGTTCGCCGTTTCGGCCAATTGGCGCGCGGTGGAAGACATCTGGGAAATTTCGCGGCTGGACGAACTTTGGCAAATTGAACAATGGGGCCATGACGACGAAGCGCATGCTGCGTCCGAAGTCAAACGCGCCGCGTTCCTACACGCCAAACGGTTCTTTGATCTCTCGGTTTGAGCCCTGACGCCTGAAATTCCGCCAAAGACGCGGACATCTGCAAGGTGATCCATCGTTTTCGCTGATCCGACCCTTGACGTTTGTTTATGAATGCGACCAAACTCAAGCCCACTAAAGGGGAGACACCTTTGGGGAAACCTTTCCGGTGCCAAAGGTGCCGGACAGAACCGTCTCTGGACAGGGGCGGAAAATCAGGAAGAGGTAAAAATGAAAAAATCCGTAATTTTGGGCGTGGCGACCGTTGCCGGCCTGGCTGCAGGCGCAGCGACAGCGGGGACTGTCGATGATGTTAAAGCGCGCGGTAAGCTGAACTGCGGTGTAACCACCGGTCTGGTTGGCTTTGCTGCACCCGATGCAAATGGTGAATGGAAAGGCTTTGACGTTGCGGTCTGCCGTGCTGTCGCAGCAGCCGTTCTGGGCGATGCAAGCGCCGTCGAGTTTGTTCCGACAACTGGTAAAACCCGCTTTACTGCGCTGGCCTCGGGTGAGATCGACATGCTGGCCCGTAACACCACGTGGACGTTCAGCCGCGACGTGGACCTGAAGTTCGAATTCGTGGGCGTAAACTACTACGACGGTCAGGGCTTCATGGTTCCCAAGGCGCTGGGCGTCAGCTCGGCCAAGGAACTGGACGGCGCAACCGTCTGCATCCAGACCGGCACCACCACCGAGCTGAACCTGGCGGACTTCTTCCGCTCGAACAACATCAGCTACGAGCCGGTTCCGATCGAAACCAACGCTGAAGCGCAGCAGCAGTATCTGGCTGGTGCATGTGACGTTTACACCACCGACGCATCTGGTCTGGCCGCAACCCGCGCCACATTTGAAGATCCGTCGGCGCACGTCCTGCTGCCCGAAATCATCTCGAAAGAGCCGCTGGGCCCGCTGGTCCGTCATGGCGATCACGAGTGGGGCGACGTTGTCCGCTGGACTCTGAACGCGCTGATCTCGGCTGAAGAGCTGGGCGTGACCTCAGCCAACATCGACGAGATGGCCGCTGGCACCAACAACCCGGAAGTGAACCGTCTGCTGGGTACCGAAGGTACTCTGGGCGAGATGCTGGGTCTGGATGCCGACTGGGCTATGAAAGCGATCAAATCGGGCGGCAACTATGGCGAAGTCTTCGCGCAGAACATCGGCGAAGAAACTCCAATCGGTCTGGCACGCGGTCTGAACGCACAGTGGACCGATGGCGGCCTGCTGTACTCGCCGCCGTTCCGCTAAAATCCATTGAAAAGGGCGCGGGGTTAACCTGCGCCCTTTTTCCAAAACAGAATGCTACGGACTGCTCGGGAGCGGGGAAAACCCTGCCGGGAAGGAAGCGTCCGAAAAGCACGGGGATCCCATAATATGTCGACTATGACTGACCCACCGAAAGCTGACTTTCGGTTGTCTATGCTCATAAACGATACCCGCTATCGCTCACTTACTTTCCAGGTGATTGCGGCAATCGTCATTGCGCTTTGTATTTGGTATCTGGGTAATAACCTGATCCAGAACCTTCGGGCCGCGGGGCTCAATATCTCCTACACATTCCTGGGCGACCCGGCCGGGTATGACATCAACCAGCGACTGATCGAGTATGACAGCCAGTCTTCGCACGGAAGAGCGGCTGTCGTCGGTATTCTGAACACCCTTTTGGTTGCGTTTTTGGCATGTATTACGGCCACAGTGTTTGGCGTAATCGCAGGTGTGCTGCGTTTGTCGAACAACTGGCTCGTTTCCAAGCTGATGGCGGTGTATGTCGAGATATTCCGGAATATTCCGGTTCTCATCTGGATCATCATCATTTTCACCATCATGACGGCAGTTTTGCCGGGGCCGCGGGCTTTCCGAGGCGACAACCCGACTTCAAGCATGCTGTTTGATTTGTTCGCCTTCACCAACCGTGGCGTCTATATTCCCCGCCCAGAATTTACAAACGGCTTGTTTGGCGCGACGGTCTTGAATTGGCTGCTGGTTGTCGTGGTTCTGATCGGATCCTGGTTCGGATCTCGTGAAATCGAGAAACGTGCCACTTTGAAGCAAGAGCAAACCGGCGAACGGCCCAAAACCCTGGTCGTCAAGCTGGCAGTTTGGCTGGTACCGTTTGCTCTGTTGATGGTTTTGATGGGATTGACTTGGGATGTCCCGGCGCTGAAAGGCTTTAACTTCAGCGGAGGAATTAAGGTCGGTGGTCCGCTCATTGCGCTTTGGTTCGCATTGTCGATCTACACCGGTGCCTTCATCGCGGAAAACGTCCGGGCGGGTATCCAAGCGATATCGAAAGGTCAGACAGAGGCCGCCGCCGCGTTGGGTCTGCGTCAGGGTCGGATCATGAATCTGGTCATCTTGCCTCAGGCTTTGCGGGTCATCATCCCGCCGCTGATTTCGCAGTATCTCAACATCACCAAGAACTCGTCTCTGGCGATTGCGGTGGGTTACGCGGACATCACTGCGACGCTGGGCGGTATCACGTTGAACCAAACGGGTCGTGCGATTGAATGCGTCTTGCTGCTGATGCTGTTCTATCTGACAGCCTCTCTGATGATCTCGATGGTGATGAATATCTACAACGCATCCGTCAAGTTGAAGGAGCGCTGAGCATGGCTGATCAAACAACAAACCCGATCGCCTTTGTGGCTGAAGGAACTATTCCTCCTTCTCCACCGCCGGCAAACCAGACGGGTATTGTCAAATGGCTGCGCGAGAACTTGTTCTCGGGCGTCACGAACACGATACTGACAGTTCTATCCATCTTGCTAATCTATGTTCTTCTCAAGAACACGTTGCCATGGATTTTGAACGGCGTGTGGAACGCGGACTCGCTTGCTCAATGCCGCGAGATTCTGGATGGAAAAACCGGTGCGTGCTTTGCAGTTCTGACCGAACGCTGGCATCAGTTGATCTATGGGTTCAAATACCCTGCAGAAGCTTATTGGCGCCCAAATCTGGCCTTTGTGCTTATGCTGGTGGCGCTAGCGCCGGTTCTGTTCTTTGACCTGCCGCGCAAACTTCTGGTGTTCACGGCGCTGTATCCCTTCATCGCCTTCTGGCTGATTTGGGGTGGCAGCATTCTGGTTCCAATCGTGGCGCTGCTTGGTTTTGTTGCCGCGGGTGTCGTTTTCCAGAAACTTGGCCGTAACAGCTTTGCCGCTGGGTTCTTTGGCGCGATAGTGGTGGCTCTGATCGTTTGGAATATCGGTGGGGCTCTGATCCCGGAAGGTGCAAACGAAGGTGCTATGCTCACCGCCGTTCCAAGCCGTGATCTGGGTGGCTTTATGCTGAACATGATGCTGGGTTTGACCTGCGTATCGCTTTCAGTGCCGCTTGGGATCGCTTTGGCGCTGGGTCGTCAGTCGTCAATGCCGCTGATCAAATGGGTCTGTGTCATCTTCATCGAATTCATCCGTGGCGTGCCTTTGATCACGCTGCTGTTCGTGGCTTCGGTGATGCTGGCCTACTTCTTCCCGCCTGACAGTACGGTCGACCTGTTCCTGCGCGTGGTGATCATGATCACCATGTTCTCGGCCGCTTATATCGCCGAGGTGATCCGGGGCGGTCTGGCAGCGCTTCCACGTGGGCAGTACGAGGCAGCAGATAGCCTTGGTTTGGATTACCCGCAGGCGATGCGCCTGATCATCCTGCCGCAGGCTCTGAAGATCTCGATCCCTGGTATCGTGAACGTGGCCGTAGGCCTGTTTAAAGATACCACACTGGTTTCGGTCATTTCGATGTTCGATCTGGTGGGCATGATCCGGGGGCCCATCCTGGCGTCAACCGAATGGAACGGCGTCTATTGGGAGCTTCTGGGCTTTGCCGCGCTTCTGTTCTTCGTCGTCTGCTACGGCATTTCTCAATATTCCCAGTGGCTCGAGCGTCGCCTTGCCACGGACCATCGTTAAGGAGTTCAACACATGTCTGAACTTGCAATTGAACGCGAAATCGACCGCTCGAAGATGCAGGTGAGCGACGAGGTCGCCATCGAAATCAACGGCATGAACAAGTGGTACGGGTCTTTCCACGTGCTGCGCGACATCAATCTGACCGTCAATCAGGGCGAGCGGATCGTGATCGCGGGGCCTTCCGGTTCCGGAAAATCCACCCTGATCCGCTGCCTGAACGCGCTGGAGGAACACCAGCAGGGCACGATCGTCGTGGACGGAACCGAGCTGTCGAATGACCTGAAAAACATCGACAAGATCCGGTCCGAGGTTGGTATGGTGTTCCAGCACTTCAACCTGTTCCCGCACCTGACCATTCTGGAAAACTGCACGCTGGCCCCGATCTGGGTGCGCAAGACGCCCAAGAAAGAAGCCGAAGAGCGCGCAATGCATTTCCTGGAAAAGGTGAAAATCCCGGATCAGGCGCTGAAGTATCCCGGCCAATTGTCTGGTGGTCAGCAGCAGCGTGTGGCGATTGCGCGGTCCTTGTGCATGATGCCGCGGATCATGTTGTTCGATGAACCAACATCGGCGCTGGACCCCGAGATGATCAAAGAGGTGCTCGACACCATGATCGAACTGGCCGAGGAAGGCATGACCATGCTGTGCGTCACACACGAGATGGGGTTTGCCCGTCAGGTCGCCAACCGCGTGATCTTTATGGATGCCGGTCAGATCGTGGAACAGAACGAACCCGAAGAGTTCTTCAACAACCCGCAGAGCGAACGGACCAAGCTGTTCCTCAGTCAGATTTTGGGTCACTGATCCAGTTGAAATCTGGGAGAGGGCGGGGCTTTGGCCTCGCCTTTTTCTATTCCAGCAGCTCGCGCGGTGTGATGAAGCCCATAACATCCCCACTTCGCCAGTCGATATCTGCCCAATCCTTGATGCTAAACTGGATCACGGTTGTCGCACATGTCGGGTAATCCAAGAAACGTGGGTGATCTGGGGGACGACGAACGATCCGGCGGGCGAACTCGCATATGCCCGAGTTGTGGCCTAGCATCATGACCGTTGGCTGCGTCGCGCCCGACAGTTCAATCAGCATGTCTTCGGGTTCGGCTAGATATAGTGCGCGGTGAAAGCAAATCCTGTCGGCTTGCAGCCCCATGCGATCCCATGTTTCACGCGTCCGGATTGCCGTAGAGCTGATTACTTCGTCCGGCGTCCATCCGTGTTCATTCAACCACCTGCCAATGGCGCGTGCAGATTTCCGGCCGCGTTTGTTCAAGGGGCGGTGATGATCCTCGAGCGTTGGATCGCCCCAACTGGATTTTGCGTGGCGGGTAAGGATCAGAGTCAGGCTCATGATGGGTGGAACGCTTTCATATGATGGGCGGACTGCTCGGGGTCGCGATTGGCGCCGGCGCTGACAGGGCAGGACAGACGTGCAAGGCAGCCTCCGGTCATGCAGGTTTGGCCCTCGTCTGTGGAGAGGTGCGCATGGCATGCGCCCACGTCATAGAATTCCTGATCGTTCAACGCGCCCACGGGGCAGGTCGAGGTGCAGGGCGCGGCACAGGTGGTGCACGGCGAGGGTGCTACCGCCTCGGGTATCTCGAACTCCTGTGCGAAATGCAGCGCGCCCCGGTATGAGATCATCATACCGACGGTGTCATGCACCAGCGCGCCCACCGGGCTGCTGAAAGTGCGCCCGGATTTCAACGCCCAGTCGATGAAAGGAGCATAAGGTGGTCCACCGAAGGGAAAATGCGCTTCGGCCCCAAGATCACGTGCCATCTGTCGGATTACGCGGGTTGACCACCGGTCGACAGGATCGGGGCCGTTCCATTCCGGGGCCGCTTTCAGGACCGGCCAAAAGCCTGGCCCCGCGCCCAACAGAACCAGAGTGCCACCGTCCAGTCCCTTGGCTCCGCTGATACGGGGATGGGTCGCGCCCATGGTGATTAACCCGGCCTGATGCGCGACACGTCCCACCCAGCCATAGCTGATAGCCGCTTTATAGGCTGAGGCGGGGGCTTGTCGCGTCATCTCTTCTCCGCTGTGGGGGGCTCAGTCGGGGCGGATCAGTGACCCTGCGCCGTGTTCGGTAAACAGTTCCAAAAGCACCGCGTTGGGCGCGCGACCGTCCAGAATGACCACCGCCCGTACGCCGCTGTGCAAAGCATCCAGCGCCGTTTCAGTCTTGGGGATCATACCGCCTGCGATCGTACCTTCCATGGTCATCTCGCGGATCTGACCGGCCTTCAGTTCGGTTACGACTTCGCCCGCAGCGTTCTTGACGCCCGAAACATCGGTCAGCAGCAACAGGCGATCCGCTTTCAGCGCCGAGGCAATCGCGCCTGCGGCGGTATCGCCATTGACGTTCAGCGTCTCTCCGTTCCGGTCTGCACCCAGTGGCGCGATCACTGGGATCACATCATGCGAAAACAAGTCGTGCAGGATTTTCGGGTTCATGTCCGCCGGAGAGCCTACAAAGCCAAGAGCCGGATCGGCCTGATCGCAGACCATCAGATTGGCGTCCTTACCAGACAGGCCCACGGCTGTTCCGCCCTGATCGTTGATTGCTTGGACGATGCGCTTGTTCACAAGGCCAGACAGGACCATCTCGACCACTTCGACGGTGGCTTTGTCGGTGACACGCTTGCCGCCTACAAATTCGGACTGGATGTCCAGCTTGCCCAGCATCGCGTTGATCATCGGGCCGCCACCGTGGACGACCACCGGGTTCACACCGACCTGACGCATCAGCACGACGTCGCGGGCAAAGCTTTCCATCGCCTCGTCACTGCCCATTGCGTGTCCGCCCAGCTTGATGACGACAATGGCATCGTCATAACGCTGCAGATACGGCAAAGCGCTATTCAAGGTGGCTGCGGTGGCGATCCAGTCCCGGTTCATATCTCTTGTCTTCATGGCTGCTGTCCCTCTGGCATTCCGTGTTAGGGCCTTTGCCCGGTGCTGCCAAGGGGCAAGCTATTCCAGATGCGCAATGATAGAGCGCAGCGTGGGAATCCCGTCGCCCTTTTCCGACGAGGTCAGCACGATTTCAGGGAAGGCGGCAGGGTGTTTCGACAGCGCTCCGCGTACCTGATCCAGAACCTTTTCGCGCTCGTTGGCTTTGACCTTGTCGGCCTTGGTCATCACGCATTGAAAGGTCACGGCGCTGGTGTCCAGGAGCTTCATGATCTCGGCATCGACAGGCTTCACCCCGTGGCGCGAGTCGATCAGAACAAAGGCCCTGCGCAGTGTTTGACGTCCGCTCAGGTATTGTTTCAGCAGCCGCTGCCATTTTTCGACAACCTTGACCGGCGCATTGGCAAAGCCATAGCCGGGCAGGTCGACCAGATACAACTCGGGGCCTTGGGTGAAAAAGTTGATCTCTTGCGTGCGGCCCGGCGTGTTCGAGGCACGCGCCAATCCCTTGGTGCCGGTCAGCGCGTTGATCAGGCTGGACTTGCCCACATTCGAACGCCCGGCAAAACACACCTCTAGCCGGTCTGGCGCGGGTAAGCCGTTCATGGCGACCACGCCTTTGACAAACTCGGATTCGCCGGCAAACAGTTTGCGGCCACGCTCTTGCGCGAACTCATCCGGTGTTTCGGCTAAGGGAAAGGGCAGGGTGGTCATAGCAGTTGAACCTTGTCACCGGTTTTGACCTCGCCACCCCTTATCACCTCGGCGTAAACACCGAAATCCTGATGATCCCAGGTATTGAGCGCCGCCAAAGTATCGGCATCACGCGCACCTGTATCGGGGTTGGCAGTCGTCGCAAGGCATCGGGTGATACGCTCGCGGACATGCAACACAGCCTGCCCGATCTGTACTTCGCGGCCCAGCCATTCGAATTCTTCCCACAGGGGCAGCCCGTCGAACCAAATATTGCCGCGCCAGCGTACTGGGGAAAGTTCTTGCCCCAACTTCTGCTCGACCGCGCGATGCGTGGCCATGTTGCACAGGCTAATCGAAGGGAAATCGCTGTCCGTCATCCCTCGTCCAGGCACTCGGACGATGCGGGCCGAGGCCGCACGATCCGCAGGCATCAGCGGCTTGACCCAATCCAGAAAGGCATCTTGTTGCGTGTCGGGCTGAAAGTGCAGCTCGGGTCGTTCGGGATGGGTCAGTGTGACCGTATCACCTTTGGTACGGGCCGAGATTGCCATCAGCGACGGTGCTTTGGCACCGCGGCTGAAATTGACACAAGGTGCCCATTCGGTTCCATCCGTTTTCGACGCTTCATGCGCGACGGCCCAAACACGATCCCCGGGCATGGTTTGCCCGGGGTTCAAAGTGACGGTCTGCACGGCCTCGCGGCCATGGCTTTTGATCGGATGTCGCCAGAGGTTGGTTACTTCACCTGTCATTTGTCATCCGTCTTCGGTGTTCGTTTGAAGCTTGACTTTATGTTTCCGAACACGTCCGGCTTGTAGCCCTGGCTGCGCATGATCAGGTATTGCTGGGTAAATGTAATCGTGTTGTTCGCAATCCAGTAGACCACCAGGCCACTGGCAAAGCTGCCAAGCATGAACATAAAGACCCACGGCATCCACGCAAAGATCATCGCTTGGGTCGCGTCAGTTGGTGCCGGGTTCAGCTTTTGCTGCAGCCACATTGAAACACCCAGCAACAGCGGCAGAATACCGATGAAGATCAGCGCCATCAGTGTATCGGGCTGCGGACCGGCCCACGGTAGCCAGCCAAAGAAGTTCAGTATCGAGGTTGGGTCGGGCGCGCTGAGGTCCTGGAATGGTCCAAACCACGGGGCCTGACGCAGTTCGATCGTGACAAAGATCACCTTATACAGCGAGAAGAAGATCGGAATCTGCATCAGGATCGGCAAACAACCTGCGGCGGGGTTCACCTTTTCCTTCTTGTACAGCTCCATCATGCCTTGCTGCATCTTCTGGCGGTCGTCACCAGCGGCCTCTTTCAGGGCTTCCATCTGCGGCTGCAGTTCCTTCATCTTCGCCATCGAGACGTAGGATTTGAATGCCAGCGGGAAGAGGATCGCCTTGATGATCAGGGTCAGGCCGATAATAGACCAGCCCATGTTGCCGATCAGAACGTTGATGTTGTGCAGCAGCCAGAAGATCGGCTTGGTCAGGAAATAGAACCAGCCCCAGTCGATGCTATCGATAAACTTCTGTACGCCTTCGGCTTGATACTCACGGATGGTTTCCCATTCCTTTGCGCCTGCGAACAGTTGGGTGGTCACTTCTTCTGTCGCGCCGGGGGCGACGGTCAGTGTGGGCAGGACTGTCTCGGTCTGATAAATCTTGCGGCGGGCGTCGTATTTCGCAGCAGCCTTGAAGGTCGCACCTTCTTCGGGGATCAGAGTGGTCATCCAGTAGTGATCAGTGAAGCCGACCCAGCCGCCTTCCTTGACCTGAAACACCTCGGCCTGAGCGCGTTCGTTCGGGTCGATGTCAAAGTCGCGGACGTCGCCATAGTCGATCTCGTCCAGCACGCCGTCGGCCATAACCATGACCCCTTCGTGGAGGATGAAGAAATTCTTCAGGTCGGGCAGGTCACCGTCTTCACCGATGCCGTGGCGGGCCAGAATGCCATAGGGGGCCATGCCCACCTCGGCCTGCGTGTTGTTTTCCACCGATTGGGTGACGTCGAACATATAGTTTTCGTCCACCGAGATTGTGCGGCGGAAGGTCAGGCCGTTGCCATTGTCCCATTTCAGCGTGACCGGCGTGTCGACGCCCAACGTCTCACCGCTTTCCAAAGTCCACAACGTGTTCGGGCCCGGGACATCGGTGCCTGCAACACCTGCGCCAGGTGCCCAGCCGTACAGCGCATAATAGGCCGATTCCGATCCGACCGGGGACAGCAGTTCCACAATCGGCGCGCCTTCTTCGATCGAGACTTTGTAATCCTTCAGGAATAGCTCATCGATGCGGCCACCTGACAGGGAGAGGCTGCCCTCCAGACGAGGTGTGTCGATCACAATGCGTGGTGCTTCGGCATCGGGCAGCGTTTCTTCTGCAGCAGCTGTCGCCTCACCGGTCGTGCCGGCGTTTGTGGCGCTGGGCGTCTGAACCTCGGTCGCGTCGGTGGCGCTGATTTCAGCCTGATCGGGCAGCGCGGTTTGTTCCGGCGGTGGGAACAGCACGAACCAAACAAGGATCACGAGAAAGCTGAGCGCGGTTGCGAGGATGAGATTCTTATTCTGATCGTCCATCTGGGACAGCCACCTTAAGCAGTGAAACACACCCGGTGGGTTCAACAGAGTGCAGCCCCAAAGGTCAAGCGGATTCGCCCGTCAAACCGTCGCGGATTGGGTTTTTCATGCGGAATTGGCCGATCAAGAGCCAGTTTGCCGCCCTATCTTGGGAACTCCATTCACCTTGTTCTGATGCGCTGCGATCCAGTCCAGCGTTTTTTCGAATGGCATGGGTTTTCCGATCCCAAAACCCTGAACGTGATCGCATCCCAACTGGGCCATCAATGCATGCTCTCCCGGAGTTTCCACACCTTCAGCCAGAGTTTCCAAATTCAGCCGTTCCGCCATTGTGAGAATGGCACTGACCATTTGCTGCTGGCTGGCGTCCTTGTCCGCCTTTGTCACGAAAGAACGATCAATCTTGATGCGCGAGACGTCAAAACGTTTGATCGACGTGATCGAGGCATGACCTGTACCGAAATCGTCAAGGTCAATGCAACAGCCCAGCTTTGACATACTTGTCACGTTGCGGGTGATCACGTCATCCGGTCTGCGAGAAAACACTGTCTCAAGCACTTCGACGGCCAATCTGTCCGGGGTCAGATCATTCTGATCCAACTCCCATTTTAGCCGATCAATGAGTGTAGGATCCCGTAACTCGTCCGATGAAAAGTTGATCCCGATCCGCGGCACTATAACCCCGGCGCGATCCCATTTTTGCATCGCTGTGAACGCGTGGTGGCGCATGGCCTGACCAAACCGTTCCATCAGCTCGGCCTGCTCAGCGAAGGGTAAGAAGATATTCGGACCCTGCACGCCCTTTTGCGGATGCTCCCACCGGGCCAGCGCCTCGAATCCGGTCACGCGTCCCGTATCGGTCGAGACTTGCGGTTGGAACCATGGACGGATTTCTCCGCTGTCCAGAGCCGCGTCGAACTCTTTACGTAAATTTGCACGAATGCGCGATCGACGACGCGTTTCGTTGGAATAAGCGCGTATAGTCGAGGAACCATTTCTTTGCGCCTCTTCCAGCGCGGATGAGGCTGCGTCGATCCAAGTCTCAAATCCGTCGTCGCGTAAAGAGGTTAGCAAGCTGAACCCGATCGAGCATGAGACGTAGATTCCAGAACCATTGAGGGTCAAGGGCTCTTCAATGGCAGATTGGATACGACCGGACATCTGAATGCAAGCCTCAAGGTCAAGGTGCTTTGACGGCCGCAACCCGATGGCAATCTTGTGCGGGTCCAGCTGCGTGGCAATATCCTGCGCACGGATGGCAGATAAAACGCGGGCACAGAATTGTTCGGCCATATGGTTGGCCGCCGCATTCCCGTGCAGATCAATAAATTCGTCGAAGTTGTCCAAAGCGACGATCAGGCAGGCGGATTCTTCGCGGATATTGCGCGCCGTTTGATAGAACCCCTCGATTTCCGAGGCGAAACTGCCGATAGATTTAAGGCCGTTGGCTTCGCTTCGGTCTGCGTGTGACTTAGCAGTATCTGCAGCCGTCAGGATGATTGCTACTAGAACCGGTAGGGACAGGGCCACGATGACCAGGGCGCGTTCCCCGCCGATCCAGAAGGCAGCGAGGCTGATCGCAGGGATGAAAGCCAAGGCCTGAGGGCCGCTGAGTACGGTTGTCAGGACATTCAGAACTCTGCTGACAGAGATATTTTTCCACATCAGATTACGGGCCTTTTTCTTGGGCGTCGCACGCTGTGGTCAACCCTAGAAAAGCAATCTGAGTCAGACGTTAACGCAGATGTGGAATTTCGTCAGCAATTTTGCCTTTTTCGCCGGGTTCTAAAGAAAGCCCTGCGAAATCAAACAATTTTGGGTCCAAAAGATGAGACGGCCGCGCGTTTGTCAGAGCGCGGAACATCACTTGTCGCCGACCGGGGCTGTTCTTTTCCCACTGGTCGATAATCTGTTTCACCTGCTGACGCTGCAACCCGTCCTGACTGCCGCACAGATCGCAGGGGATGATTGGGTAGCTCATTGCGTTGGCGAATTTCTCGCAATCGGCTTCGGCCACATGTGCCAGAGGGCGGAACACGAACAGGTCGCCTTCTTCATTCACCAGTTTCGGCGGCATCGTGGCCAGACGTCCGCCGTGGAACAGGTTCATGAAGAACGTCTCGAGGATGTCGTCGCGGTGGTGCCCCAAAACGACGGCGGAACAGCCTTCCTCACGCGCAATACGATAGAGATTGCCACGGCGCAGACGCGAGCAAAGTGCACAATAGGTGCGGCCCTGTGGTACCTTGTCCATCACGATAGAATATGTGTCTTGATATTCGATCCGGTGGGGTACGCCCATCCGTTCAAGAAACTCGGGCAGGACAGTGGCGGGAAAACCGGGTTGCCCCTGATCCAGATTGCAGGCCAGCAGATCGACGGGCAGAAGACCGCGCCATTTCAGCTCATACAGCACTGCCAGCAGGGAATAACTGTCCTTGCCGCCTGACAGGCAGACCAACCAGCGTGGAGGCTTGCCGTCTTTGTCATGGGCCGACGGGTCCACCATCCCGTATTGCTCGATGGCTTCGCGAGTTTGGCGCACAATGCGCTTGCGCAGCTTCTTGAATTCGGTGGTCGAAGGCGCGCCGGCAAAGAGCGGGTGGATATCGTCAGCTTCGTCAAACATGCGCAGCCCCTACAATAGTTGGCGCAACCGGGCAAGGGTGACGCTTAGCCCATCCGTGCGAGCAAGGCATCTGTGTCCAGCCCCCGTACTGATCCGGGCACCCGCCCGCTGTCACCTGTCAGGCGCGTCGCGATGAACCCGTCGGCCACGGCGGATGTGGCGTTGCGCAACAGTAGCGAAGCCGTTAGCAGCAGAGCGGTACGTTCAGCAAACCAGCGCGCCTCGGGTTCAGAGGGCAGGCCGGGCCATTGGTCGCGATAGGTTTGCAAGGCCGCGTCATAAGCGCGGTCTGCGCCGCGCGCGGTCTCCAGTTCGGCCTGCAAAACCTCGGCGGCCAAAGGCTCACGTGCCAGCGTTCGCAGGATATCAAGGCAGATCACATTGCCCGATCCCTCCCAGATGCCATTCAGGGGTGCCTCGCGGTAGAGAAGGGGAAGGGGCGTATCTTCGACGTACCCCATGCCGCCCAGAACCTCCATCGCTTCGACTACGACCACGGGGCAGCGTTTGTTGTTGAGGAACTTGGCCAGCGCCACGCCGATACGGGCAAAGGCGCGGTCCTCGGGGGTTTGCCCGTCAAAAGCCTGCGCAACGCGCATCCCGAGGGTCAGCGCGCCCTCCCAATCAAGAATCAGATCACTCAGCACGGCGCGCATCAGAGGTTGGTCGATCAGGCGGCGCTGAAAGGCGCTGCGGTGACTGACCCAGTGATGCGCCGAGGACAGGGCCGCGCGCATCAGCCCGGCGGGGGCCATCGCGGTATCAAGCCGTGTGTGATGCACCATCTCAAGGATCGTGCGAATGCCCGCGCCTCCGTCGCCCAGTTGATAGGCCAGAGCGTCGTGATATTCGATCTCGGCCGAGGCGTTGGCACGATTGCCCAGCTTGTCTTTCAGGCGCATCAGATGGATGGCGTTGCGCTCGCCCTCCAGCCAGCGTGGCACAAGGAAACAAGTCAGCCCGCCCGGGGCCTGCGCCAGCGTCAGGAACCCGTCCGACATCGGGGCCGAGCAGAACCATTTATGCCCGTGCAACCGCCAATGATCACCGTCCCGCGTGGCGGTGGTGGTATTGGCGCGGATGTCTGAGCCTCCCTGTTTCTCGGTCATCGCCATGCCCAGCGTGGCGCTGTGCTTGTGCGCTATGGGCTGGATAGCGGGATCGTAAGTATGCGCGGTCAGTTTAGGCACCCAGCGCTGGGCAATATTGGCGTCGGCTTTTAACACAGGCACCGCCGCATAGGTCATTGTCAGAGGGCAGCAGTGGCCGGGCTCGATCTGGCTGGCCATATAGACCATTGCAGCATGGGTTGCATGACCGCCGGGCTGACTATCCCACGGCAGCGCGGCGTATCCGGCGCTTTGGCTCAGCTGTATCAACTGGTGATAGGCGGGGTGAAACCGCACTTCGTCCAACCGCCGCCCTCCGGTATCGAACAGGCGTAGTTCCGGGGCATTCCGGTTCGCATCGTGCGCGGCCTCTTGGGTTTGGGCTGTTCCCAGAGCACGCCCATAGGCCGCCAGCGGGTCAACGCGCCCCTTCGCGCGGTTCACGCACCCTTGCAGTACCGGGTCCGAAGTCCAGAGGTCGATATCGCCGCGCTCGGGCGGTTGGTTCAGAACGTCATGTGTCGGCAGGGTGTCGCGGGCGCGTGTGGTCATGGGCCGAGTGTCAGGCCGGGGTCGCGCGCGGTCAACCCTCGTCGGTATCGTCGGGCACCGGGTCATAGCCCGTGCCACCCCACGGATGGCATCGGCCAATGCGGCGCGCGGTCAGCCATGCGCCCTTGATGGCGCCGTGCTTTTCCAACGCCTCCAACGCATAGGCAGAACAGGTGGGTTGATAGCGGCAATTATGCCCGACCCAAGGGCTGAAGATCAGACGGTATGCCTTGACGGGCAGGGCAAAGACACGCGCCAGCAGGGTCATTTCCGTTCACTATGGATTTTGCGCAGCGCATAGCGCAGATCGCCCAGCAGCGCCTCAAAGGCGCGATCCGCCGTGACCTCGGCCCGGCCAATCAGGACGTAATCCCAGCCGTCGTGACCCTGAACCGGCAGAACGGCGCGCGCAGCCTCGCGCAGACGGCGTTTGGCGCGATTGCGGGCGACGGCATTTCCGACTTTCTTAGAACAGGTAAAGCCCACGCGAATCCCCGATGCTTCGTCCGGGGCGCGTTTACGGGCCTGCACCATCATCGACGACGTCCCCTGCCGCCGCGCGCGGGCGGCCTTCAGGAAATCGGATCGCTTTTTGAGGATGATCAAAGGTTCAGACACACAAACGGACGCCGCCGGAGGCTTGCTGGGCTGGTGTGAACCATCCTCAGGGGCCTCCGGCGGCGTCATGTTCATAACCTGAAGGGTCGAGCGGCTTACGCGCTCAACGACTTGCGGCCGCGTGCGCGACGTGCGTTCAGGATTTTGCGGCCGGCCTTGGTGGCCATGCGCGCGCGGAAACCGTGGCGGCGTTTGCGAACCAGGTTCGAAGGCTGATAGGTGCGTTTCATCGCTCCGTCTCCAATCTATAGCGGTCGGGTGCGGCGCAGATTCGCCTTGCCCTAGTGTTCGAAGCCCGTCCTCTACTGGGTGGCGGGGGGTAAGTCAAACCCCTAGGTGGGGGTTTTGCCGCCTTTTGCAACAATTCTGTAACCGCCACAGTTGAAAAGTTTCAATTTGACGGTTTTGCCGCCTGAAACCCTCACATTCCCTACCGTAAACATCAAGGCGGCGTGAGGCCCCTGTTGCAGCGCTGCGCGACGTCGCATGTTGAGCGTAGATGAAACGCACAAAACCGGACACAGACATGAGCGATACAACTCAGGCCCCCCGTAGCGGGCTTGCGCGCCATATTCCATTGTTGGTGATTCTTGCCGTAGCCGTGGCGGGGTTCTTCACTTTGGGCGACTACCTGACCTTTGAGACCCTGCGCGACAATCGCGAATCCCTGCTGGCGTGGCGGGATGCGAATTATTGGGCCATGGCAGTTGCATTCGTGGCGATCTATATCGTGATCGTCGCATTCTCATTGCCCGGTGCCGCCGTGGCTTCGATGACAGGCGGGTTCCTGTTTGGCCTGTTTGCGGGTACCGTGTTCAACGTTTTCGCGGCCACCATCGGCGCATCGGCGATCTTTCTGGCGGCGCGCTGGGGGTTAGGAGAGTCTCTGACAGCGAAACTGGAGTCCTCGGAAGGAACGGTCAAAAAGCTGAAGGACGGGCTTCGCGAGAACGAAATCTCGGTCCTGTTCCTGTTGCGCCTTGTACCGGTGGTGCCTTTCTTTGTTGCAAATCTGGTGCCGGCACTGGTGGGGGTGAAGTTCCGTAACTTCCTGTTTACCACCGCGCTGGGCATTATTCCGGGCGGCATCGTCTATACTTGGATCGGCGTTGGCCTGGGTGGTGTGTTCGATCGGGGCGAAACACCGGATGTGTCCTTGTTGTGGGAGCCGTTCGTGATTGGGCCTATCATTGGCTTGTGTGTACTGGCGGCATTGCCCATCGTTATCAAAGCTGTGCGCGGCAAAAAGGACGCCTGATCTTATGCAAGAATTGAAGACGGATATCCTGGTGATCGGCGCCGGGTCGGGTGGCCTGTCGGTTGCGGCCGGGGCCAGCCAGATGGGCGCGGATGTGATCCTGCTGGAGGGTCACAAGATGGGTGGAGACTGCCTGAACTTTGGTTGCGTGCCTTCGAAGGCGCTGATCGCCAGCGGTAAGGCGGCTTATGGGCAGGCGCATTCATCCGCGCTGGGCGTGGCCGATGTGGTGCCGCAGGTGGACTATGCCGCCGCCAAGGATCACGTGCATGATGTGATCGCGCAGATTGAGCCGATGGACAGTCAGGAACGGTTCGAAGGTTTCGGCGTCAAAGTGATCCGCGAATATGGTCACTTCGTGTCGCCCACGCAGGTGCAGGCCGGCGATCATCTGATCACCGCGCGCCGGGTGGTGATTGCGACCGGCTCGTCGCCGTTGGTGCCGCCGATCCCCGGTTTGGATCAGGTGCCCTATTATACCAACGAGACGATCTTCGATCTGCGCGACAAACCCGAGCATCTGCTGATCATCGGCGGCGGCCCGATCGGGATGGAGATGGCGCAGGCCCATATCCGTCTGGGCTGCAAAGTCACCGTGATCGAGGGGATGCAGGCGCTGGGCAAGGACGACCCCGAGGCGGCAGAGATCGTGCTGGACTCGTTGCGCGCCGAAGGTGTCGAGATTCACGAGCAAGCCATGGTCGCACAGATTCGCGGCGCGGACGGCAAGGTCGAGGTTGTGACCGAGACCGGCCAGATCTACTCGGGCTCGCACCTGTTGTTGGCCGCGGGGCGCAAAGCCAATACTGACCGGCTGAACCTTGAGGCGGCGGGGATCGAACCTACGCGCACCGGTATCAAGGTGGATGACGCGCTGCGCACCACAAATAAGAAAGTCTATGCCATCGGCGATGTGGCGGGCGGACTGCAATTCACTCATGTCGCGGGCTATCACGCGGGCATCATCATCCGGTCTGCGCTATTTGGTCTGCCCTCCAAGGCGAAAAACGCGCATATACCATGGGCCACCTATACCGACCCCGAACTGGCTCAGGTCGGCCTGATCGAAGCGCAGGCCCGCGACCAACATGGCGACAAGATGGAAATCGCGCGCTTTGATTATCACCACAACGACCGCGCCATATCTGAGCGCAAGACGAAAGGCTTCATTAAGGTCATGGTTGTAAAAGGGCGCCCGGTGGGTGCGACAATCGTGGGCCATCAGGCGGGTGAATTGATCAACTTGTGGTCTTTGGCATTGGTTAATAACCTCAAGATGGGACAGATAGCCGCGATGGTTTCGCCCTATCCGACGATCGGAGAGCTTAACAAACGCGTGGCAGGTGCCTATTTCTCGCCAAGGCTGTTTGAGAATCAGACAGTTAAACGAGTGGTCAGGTTCGTCCAGCGCTGGATGCCCTGACTGGGAGGAGAGTGCAAAGTGAACTCGTTGTCGGGCCGATTTCTGATCCTGACCACGGTCTTCGTCATGTTGGCCGAGATCCTGATCTTTGTCCCCTCGATTGCACGGTTTCGCGAGGACTTTCTGCTCAACCGGCTTGAACGCGCCCAAATTGCGTCGCTGGCGCTGCTGGCAGATGACATGCTAGCCGATGATCTTGAGGCCGAACTGCTGGCCAATGCGGGCGTCTATAACGTCGTACTGCGGCGCGATGAGGTGCGGCAACTGATGCTGTCCTCGCCAATCCCCCAACAGATCATCAAGACATTTGATCTGCGTGACGCGACCCCCTGGGTTTTGATCCGCGACGCCGTGGCGCGCCTGTTCACGCCGGAAAACGAGATCATCCGAGTGATCGGAGAACCTGTCAAAGGGGCGGGTTTGTTGATCGAGGTGACCACTGACAGCAAGCCGTTACACATGGCGATGACGGATTACGGCCTGCGGATACTTGGCCTGTCCTTTGTAATCTCAATCATTACTGCGTTTTTCTTGTTCCTTGCCGTGCGGGTGGTTCTGGTTCGTCCGATTAAGGGCGTCGTCGGATACATGCAGCGCTACGCGGGTGCGCCCGAAGACGCGCGGGGGATCATTTCCCCCAACTCCAAGGTAACCGAGCTGCGCGAGGCGGAAGAGGCGCTGCAACAGTTGCAGACCGAACTAACCCAGGCTCTGAAGCAACGCGAGCGCCTTGCTCAACTTGGTGGTGCGGTGGCCAAGGTCAGCCACGACCTGCGGAATATTCTGACGTCGGCTCAGCTGTTCACGGACAGGATCGAATCCAGTGATGACCCACTTGTGCGCCGTATGGCTCCTAAACTGGTGAATTCGATTACCCGTGCTGTCTCTCTCTGTGAAGGGACGCTCGCGTTTGGCCGGGCTGAGGAACCTGCGCCGACTTTGACGATGGTCCCCCTGCATACTATCGCCGATGACGTCGTAGCCAGCGAACAGTTGGCTGTGGCGGACGCTTGCGTTGAGATCCGAAACGATTTGCCTGAAGATTTGGTTGCGCGAGCAGACCCAGAACAGATTTTCCGAGTTATCATGAACCTAGTCCGAAATGCCCGTCAGGCACTTGTGGCGTCGGGTAAGCCCGGGAAAATCACGATTTCGGGCTGTGAGTATGAGAACAGCTGGTGCGTCGAGGTCAAAGATACCGGTCCCGGTCTTCCACCCAAGGCCCGTGAAAACCTGTTTACACCATTTCAGGGGGGCGTGCGCAAAGGAGGATCGGGGCTTGGTCTGGCGATTTCGCAGGAGCTGGTGCGCGGACACGGTGGAGATCTGCTGTTATCCGAAACCGGACCGATGGGAACGACCTTTGAAATCCGTCTCCCACGGGGCGACGTGACTTTTTGATTTTTTTTTGCAGAATCGGCTTGCACGTATCTAACGCCGGGTCTAAACACCGCCTCACCAACGCGGACCGATAGCTCAGCTGGATAGAGTACTTGACTACGAATCAAGGGGTCGGGGGTTCGAATCCTCCTCGGTCCGCCACTGGTTTTCCTGTAAAAACAAAATCATGAGGCGCATCGACCTCTTGACTATTTTGGGGTGTTGCGCCCTAAGGCAACTCTGAGGCAACTGCGCTGGGTGAAATTCCCTATTTTTCACTACATCTCTCCGGTCCGCTGGGCTGCTGCCGAAGAACTCTCTTCGTACATTTTGATAAGTATCCGAAAACTCGGTTTCACTGTTAGGGAAAAAGCCCTTGAAGTTCTGGGCGTATATCAGGAGGACTTTTCGCGAGAGTGCGCGGTCTGTGCGCGCCCCAAAAACCATACTGTTAGCAGGTTAACTAAAACTGTACTACGGAAGTCGCTAACCGACTGCCTCAACCTGCGCAGCCCAGACCTGCTTCGCCAGAAGCGCGCGTTTCTGGCCTGTCAGGCGACCTTTGTTCCAAGGCGGGCGTTTCGGTGTGATGGCAGTAATTGACATCGATTGTTCTCCATCTTTCCCTCCCTCTCCAGGCAACGACACCATGTCGACTAACTGAGTCTACCAAGGAGCCAAATGGCAGGTTTCATCAGCATACCCGACGTTCGTGAACAGCGCAGTGTATGACCGCAAAGAGCCCGAAGCGGACACAGTTTCTTTGAAAGAAGATCGAGCATTATGCGGTATCCAAAAAAACCGAGCGCGCGATACAGCGAACCTTACTGGGACTTCGCTGGGATGTTCTGCGAATAGTCTTTTCACTCGTCCACAACACGAAACTCACCGGAAGGCGCATCAGTAGGTGGTTCCTCAAACTCATTGGAAATCAGACCGCGGCGGATGAGTTCTCTAATGGCGGCCGCTCTGGATGGCAGTCTGTTCTCGAACCGCCAATCATCAATGGCTTTAAGCTCTTCGAGGTCGAGCATCAGTTGCAGTTTTTCCGTGCGCTTTGGCGGTCGATTTTGATCAGACACTGGCATGACCTCAGTAGCTTACGTCAGTTACTCCAAGCATGTATGGCAATGGGCCTGTGTGTCTACATCAATCTTGGCATGTTGTGCCGGATACCCAGGATCATGAAGCGCCCCATGATGTGTCGGATACCTAAATTAAGTATATGATTTTATTTGAAACTTTATGAATCGCTCTTAGGTTTACTCCGCAAGCAACGAAACGGAGTGAAAATGATACAGCAAGTCTTAAAGTCTGAAGTTCAGGAAGAAACCAACGACACAGGCATCGACAAGAACGCCTGGATCGCCAACGCGGTGACGGAAGTACTGGCCGATACCATGGTCCTGATGGTGAAAACACAAGGCACACATTGGAACGTCGTGGGCCCGCTATTCCTGCCGATCCATGAACTAACAGAGCGTCAGTATCGCGACCTGTTCGAAGCTGCGGATGAATTGGCCGAGCGTGTGCGTGCGTTGGGTCAGGTGGCACCGATCTCGTTCACGGACATGGTTAGCCAAGCCAAGCTGACCGAAGAAGAGACGGTTAAAGATGCAGAGGGCATGATCAAACAATTGGTCGCAGACAACGAAGCGATTGCTCGGAACCTGCGTGAGACTGCCGCGACCGCAGCCCGTTATGGCGATGGAGCTACAGAGGATCTGATGAACGCCAGGATGGCGAAGCATGAGGAAGCTGTCTGGATGCTCAAGGCAATTGTTGCGGCCTAATTGGCGGCTCCCCTCGATTTGAACCAAGGTTTGCGAAGAAAGGAAAAACGATGACACGTGTTGGGTACGAGAAAAAGGCACAGCTGCAACTGGATAGTTGGAATGCCCAGATTGATGTTCTCGAAGCCAAGCTGAAGGTGGCCGAAGCGGACGCCAAACTCGAGCTCGAGGAGCAGCTCAGCAAGCTCTACAAGGCAAGATCTGACGCAGAGGCTCAACTGAATGATTTGAAGTCGACTAGCGACGAGGCCTGGGAAGATGTCAAAAAGGGCTACGAGGCTGCATGGGGCGATATGCAGAGTGCTTTGAAAAAAGCGGCCGACCGGTTCTCGTAGAGCTGTGTTTGTGAACAAAGCTCGTGTCGTAAATGGAGACAGGAATGCAAACACCTAGAGAATTAGTGAGGTACTTTCGTGGGTTCCTAACTATCCCTGCCGCCATTAGTCTTTCAGGGCTTTTGGTGGCTGGGATTGTCTTCAAGACGGAGCAAGCGCTCGCGAGTTGGGGTTGGTCCGCTTCCGATTGGCTGAGCGTTTCTAATCGTACTGCGAGCGATGTACTAAGCGCAATCTCGGCAGCATCCATGTCCGCGTTGGTCATGGTCTATTCCATTGTTTTGCTGGTCTACACCTTAGCAGCCGGATCAATTGGGCCCAGGCTCTTGCAGCGTTTTGGCGAAGACAGGGTAAATCAGATTGCAGTTGGCTCACTTGGAGCGACGTTTTTATACAGCTTGTTGATCTTGTGGCTGATACGCGATGACACATCCGTAAATTTGGCCGTTGCGATTGGAATAGTCTATTCGATCATCTCAGTTCTTTTGCTGTTGCTCTTCGTTCATACAGTATCGACGCGCGTAACCATTGATCAGGAGGCGGCGCGGATTTCTGAGGCCTTGGATCGCCAAGTCAGCACCGCAATCGAAAACAGCGCAGATACTCCATCTTCAGAGGCAGTCCCTGAGGAGGGAGACAAGCGCCAAGTCTTGGCTTCGGGCACTGGATATGTGAATTCGATCAATACCGAAGGTCTAGTGAGTGCGGCCAAGGAAGCCGGAGCAGTCGTCGTTTTTGATGTGCAGCCAGGAGACTTTATGGTTCCATCGGACACTTTGGCCAAGGTTTATGGTGATAGTGACGAAAGTCTTAATGATCTGGTGCAAGCGGCAGCTCCGTTAATCTCCGCGCGAGATCCTAATGGCGATATCCGCTTTTCTGTCCATCTTCTCGTTGAAATCGCACTTCGGGCGTTGTCACCGGGTGTCAACGACACGTTTACCGCAATAGTCTGCATCGACCGACTGTCGGCGTCTCTGGCTCGAGCGTGGTCGTCAAAGCTCTGCACGGGTGTGTATCGGGATGATGACGGAAACGTACGGGTGGTTTACCCGTCCATCACGGCTGAGGCACTGTTTCACGACTCTATGCCAGCTCTAAGACGCGCTGCCCGGGGTAATGGCCTCGTAACGGCCGCCCTTATTCGCGCTTTGGTGCGCATCGCAGAGGCAGCTCCAGAAGAAGATTTGCTGGCTGTTGTAGATGAACTATCTGCGGTCAGAGATGAGACCCGAGAAAGCGATATGCTTGAGCGCGATATTGATAAGTTTTGTGGCCAGGTCGAAACCGCAATTGAAGGGTTTTAGTCAACCGTCCTGGACAATTGCAGTCCAGTGCGGCTGGGGGGTGGTTTGTGAGTGGGCCATCCCCCAACTTATGGAAAAGTGCTCTTCGAAAGGTCTTAGTTACATTTCAACGAAAGGTAGTCAGTGAGTGGCGAAACCAAACGGCTACTTTGTCCGCATAGCAGTCGCTCACACCGAGTGCGGCGACTGTCTAATTCGGAGTCCACTTTGACCGATGCTGCGCGATACCCCAATTACAGCAATGCGCAGAAAGTGGATTTTGCAAAGTCTGACAATATCTAGCCTCCAAGCCCTGAGTCAAAAACGAAAATCATCGGGCGAAAAGCAAAGCAACGAGCGCAACTACGCCCGATGTAGATGCGCTTGTCAGGTTGCACGAATGGTCATAGTGCATGGATATCGAACAGATCGGAGAAACCTTTGATCTTTGTTCTACCAAATGTCTCCAACACATTTGCCCCTTCCAACAGATCGAAGGTTTCTTGATCAATCAAAATACGGCTTCCGTTTTTCTGCGTTTCTGCCTCGAGGCGAGCAGCAAGGTTCACGGTCGATCCGATACAAGTATACGTCGCTCGATTGTCCGTACCGGCATAGCCGGCGACCACTTCTCCAGTAGCTATTCCGATACCGATTTTTAGGTTACTTTTCCCTTCTGAGCGCCGTTCGAGATTCAAAATCTCAATCATGTTGTGCATTTCATGCCCTGCCGCCACCGCACTTTGCGCGGAGTTTGGCAGCGGTTGCGGAACTCCGAAAAGAGCCATCAAACCGTCTCCCAGCATCAGGCTGACAATTCCGCCGTTGCTAGTAACAGCCTCGAACATCAACGTGTAGAAGGTGTTGAGAAGGTCAATTGTTTCCTCGGGAGCGAGGTTCTCCGATAGGGCCGTAAAGCCGCGAATATCACAGAAGAGGACCGAAGCGTTGGCACGCTTGCCACCTATAGCAAAGCCAGACTCTTGCAGGTCTTGAGCAACCTCAGTTGTCGCAAAGCGCTCCAGCAGTCGCTTTTGCTCGTCCCTGAGTCTTTTCTTTTCAAGGCCGCTGGAGACGCGCGCACTGAGAAGTGTCTTATTGACTGGTTTTGGCAGGTAGTCTTCTGCACCCAATTCAATGCACCGCACGACATTGTCCAGGCCCTCAACGGATGACGTCACTATCACCGGCAAATCGCGCAGTTCAGTGTCCGATTTGACGGCCTCCAGAACCTGGAAACCGTCCATTTCCGGCATTTCGATATCCAGTAAAAGCAAGTCAAACGGCTGGTTAGACAACATCTCCATCGCAACCCGGCCGTTTTCCGCGACAGATGCTTGGTGACCCAATAGTTCTACGCTGCGTGACAAAAGCAATCGGTTCACCTTGTTGTCGTCGACGATGAGCAGGTGGCCACGGGCGTCAGTCATCAATCAGACTCCGTAAAGCCGCGGCGGCAGTGGTAAGGGCCGCCTCCAGCGCCGTCGCATCTGTCAGATCTCCGGCCTCAGGCAATTCTCCGAGTTCGACGTTCCTGGCCAGTTCGGCAAGAGCCGTCGCACCAAATGTGTTAGCGTTCGACTTGATAGAATGTGCAGCACGGCGGTATCGGTCGGCATCGGCTGCTCCCGCGGCCGCTTTCAATTCAACTATCATACTCGGCGCTTCATCGAGAAAGGTGTTTACAAGCTCAGCTGCAAAGTCTTCGCCTGTGGCATCTTTTAGTTCCATGAATATTTCTTGATTAATTGGGCTGTCTGTCATGGATCACCTTCTTATTCTCGGGGAATTTAAAAGGGCTTCGATTAGGACAGGTACGCGGATCGGTTTGGTGATATAGTCGTCCATCCCTGCATCCAGGCACATCTCACGGTCCCCCTGCATTGCGTTCGCGGTCATCGCGATTATACGAGGGCGACTTCCATCCGAATGCGCTTTGTTGATGCGGCGAGACGCTTCAAGACCGTCCATCTCGGGCATTTGCACATCCATAAAAACGACATCGTATATTTGCCGGTTTAAGCTTTCGACTGCCTCAGCACCATTGCTGGCCAAATCCGCGCGATATCCCATCTGCTCAAGCAGCCGGAGTGCAAGTTTCTGGTTTACCAAATTGTCCTCGGCCAGCAAAATTCGCAGTGGATGTCGCGTTGCCATATCCGGATCTGTTTGGGGTTTGTCCTGTAGTTTGGACGGCTTTGCTCGTACTTTTTCAGTCGCGAACACTGTAACCAAGGTATCGAACAGGTGGGATTGGCGCAAAGGTTTGGCAAGGTTTGCGGCAAAGAGCTCTTCCTCCAGATCTACTTCGCGTGGGCCAATTGAACTGAAAAGGATTAGTGGCAAACCCAGCTTCTTGGCGCGAACCTTTGTGGCGAGCTCTACTCCATCCATTTCGGGCATATGCATGTCGAGAATGGCTAAATCGAACTCGACGCCTTGTTCAAGTATGCTCAGCGCCTCTGACGGAGATTCACGCGTCGTGGTCTGCATGCCCCATTTCTCAGTTTGAAGAGCAAGGATTTTACGATTGGTGGCATTGTCGTCCACCATCAAAATTCGCTTGCCTTCGAGTTCAGCTTGAACGCCGACAAGACTGCGGGAAGAAGACTTAACTGGCTTTGCAGGTTTTGCCTGGATTTTGAAAACAAAGGTGGAACCGCTCCCCTCGCCCTCGCTTTCAGCCCACATGGTCCCACCCATAAGTTCGGAGAGGCGTTTCGAGATCGCAAGACCCAGACCAGTGCCGCCGTATTTTCTTGTCGTGGAACTATCTGCCTGACTGAAAGACTGAAATAATCGGCTCATACCCTTTTGGGACAGGCCGATTCCAGTATCTCGAACTTTGAACGTCAGTTCGAGCGATCCCTGTACCTCGGCGGATTGTTCAACAGACAGAACCACTTCGCCGCTTTCGGTAAACTTCACTGCGTTAGAAAGGAGATTTAGCAGAATTTGCCGTAATCTGGTCAGATCTGCGCTAATCGCCAGGGGCAGTGTGTCATCGAACTCATAAGCCAAATCGAGCTGTTTCTCGGCAGCTTTACCGCTGACTAAATCGAGTGCGCTTTCTATGCATTCGCGCAGGTCGAACGGATGGTTTTCGATATCCATCTGCCCCGCTTCAATTTTCGAGAAGTCGAGGATCTCATTGATGATACCCAACAGCGCGTCACCACTATCGCGGATGGTGTTTGCATAGTCGCTTTGCTCGGCATCCAACTCTGTGTCCATCAACAGGCCGCTCATCCCGATTACCGCATTCATCGGCGTACGGATCTCATGTGACATGGTGGCAAGGAATGCGCTTTTTGCTTCGTTGGCAGTTTCAGCAGCCTCGCGCGCTTCCTCAGCTTCGCGGAAAAGGCGTACGTTTTCGATGGCAATAACAGATTGATCGGCAAATGACTCGGCCATTGCAACATCGTCGTCCGAGAAGGGTGTTTTGGATTTCCTGATGAAATAGAGGCCGCCCAGACACTTGCCTCCGCGCATCAATGGTACGCCTAGGAAAGCTTCAAACCCGCTTTCTTCGTGGAGCTTCTTTGCCAACCGCGGCAGGTCACCCGACGACAAATCATGCACATGCATGGTTTTTCCAGACAGTAATACGGACGACAAAAAATTGTCGTGCGGATCCAGCGGGTGCCGGGTTCTTCCGAAATCACGTATCAGCCCTTTGGGCGAGGCCAAAGCCACTTGCCACCAGAAACTCTCATCCGACAACGCCGCACCGGCCATGTCGCACGAAACAAGCCGTGTCGCGGAATCTACGATCACCTCAAAAACAGGCGTTGTATCCGAGGGCGATTGGCTGATCACCCGCAATACATCAGCGCTCGCAGTCTGACGTGCCAAGGACGCCTGAGTTTCATTAAACAGGCGAACATTTTCCAGCGCGATGATGGCCTGATCAGCGAAGGACTCGGCAATGGCGACTTCATCTTCGCTGAAAACTTTGGCCGTTTTTCGGATGAACACCAAAGCACCGAAACATTCCGTCCCCCGCATCAAAGGCACTGTCAGCGAAGACTTGAACCCTTTCCTGCGGATGATTTCTTGATCGCGCGGGGGTAGCTCATCGGACCGCCACTCGGGCAAATGCAAGGTCTTGCCATTCTTGATTGCCTTGGACGGCAAATTGTCTTCGGGATCAATTGGCAGGCGCTCGGTCCACGTGATTTCTTCGACGCCATCGGGCGTCGCGGCGGCGATTTGCCAGAGTTCAGTCTTGTTCGCCTGAATAGCAATCGACAGGTCGCAATCTATGAGGGTCGTCGCCAGCGCGACAATCTTCTCGAAAACCGGCTTCGTATCGGTTGGGGATTCAGAAATAACTCTTAGAACGTCCGCACTGGCGGTCTGGCGGGCAAGTGCGGTTTGCGTATCGTTGAAGAGTTGCGAGTTCTGAATTGCAATTATCGCCTGTGACGCAAAAGTCTCCATCTGCTTGATTTGCTTTTCGTCAAAAGCCGCAGTGGTTCGGCTTCCCATGCTGATAACGCCAATTGTGTCACCATCTCGGATCAGTGGCACGGAAAGGACGGATCGATAACCTTCGAGATTGGATTTGAGCAGCGGATCGTAGTTGGGGTCAGCTTGCGTATCTTCAACATAGTCGGCCCGTCCATGCAGAAGCGCACGTGCCGTAGCCGAAGTTTCCCCGGGCTCAAAAGGATGCGCCTTCAAAAAATCCGCGAATTTGCCCGACAAATTGTGCCCAGCAAAATAATGGTACTTCCCGTCTTCGGGTGTCTTAAGCGCCACGAAGGCATCCTGCAGGCGACATATGCGGGACGAAACGGCCAGCAACGCCTCCAGTACAGGCTCCAATGCGTCAGGAGATCGGGAAATAACTTCGAGTACCTCGCTTGTGGCTTTTTGGTACTCTAAAGACTCCTCAACTTCGGCGGTTCGTTTCTGTACTTCCTCGAATAACCGCGTGTTATTGATCGCGATCAAAGCCTGCGACGCAAAGGTTTCCAGCAGGCTGATTTGTTTATCGTTAAACGCCGAGGCCTGCCGGTGTGCCATGACGATAACGCCAAGCGTGCGACCATTTTTGACAAGCGGAACTCCGAGAGTGGTGAGGTAATCGCCTATCTCAGCAGCCTGTTTCCAGGTGTATGTTGGGTCGTTGCGAGTATCTTCTATGTAGACTGTCTTTCCATGCAACGCAGTTCGCCCGATGCACGAGCCTTCCTCGGGAGCTATGGGATTGTCCGTCAGAAACTTCAGAAACGCCTCGCTTACGTTATGAGACATCACAACACGATAAAGCCCATCCTCTGCATCCCGCATAGCAAAGAATGCGTACTCCGGCGCGCAGATGCGCGAAGAAACCTCTAGGATGGCGTCCAACACCGGCGGCAGGTCATTTGGCGAACGGGAGATAACATCCAGGACTTCAGACGTTGCTTTCTGATACTTTAATGTCTCTTCAGCTTCGGCTGTACGGGCTTGAACTTCTTTGAACAACTGAGTGTTGTTGATCGCAATCACGGCCTGAGCCGCAAAAGTCTCTAAGAGTGAAATTTGCTTTGAATTGAATGGTGCGACTTTGTCGTGGCAGAGGACTATAACACCAACTACTGTTTCGCCCTTGATCAGAGGGACACCTAACAGCGAACGATATTTTCCAATGCGGGCCGCTTCTTTCCATGCATACTCGCCAGCCTCTGTATCCTCGTAGTATACTGTTTCTCCTCGTGCTGCGGTTTGGCCAATTCCGCTCCCGTGACCGGCTGGAACAGGGTTAGCCTTCATGAATTTCATGAAATCACTATCAAAATCTAGCATGATGTCAGTGTGGTAAAGATTGTCCTCCGGATTTAGGATCGAAATCGCAGCGTATTTTGGTTCACAAATCCGGCTTGCAACCCGCAAGATTTCTTCCAGAACCGGCTCCAGCTCGTTCGGAGACCGGGAAATAACCGACAAGACATCAGAGGTGGCAGTCTGGTATTCGAGTGATTGTTCTACTTCGGCCGTCCGTTTCCCGACTTCGTGGAAAAGGTTCGCATTCGTAATTGCGATAGTGGCCTGATCGGCAAATGTTTCGAGCAGTTGAATCTGCTTAGTGGAAAATCCCGAAACATCGGGTGACCCTAGAGAAATCACCCCCACGACTTCGTTGTTTTTTAGCAGCGGCACGCCGAGCAAAGATCTATATTCACCGACGCCGCTTTCTTCCATCCATGTGTAGGATGAATCCGCTTCAACATCTTTAATATAGATCGTTCGTTTCGACAGAATAGCCCGCCCACTTACACCGCTCTGACTTGGCGAAATAGCGTGAGATTTGACATATTCCGCAAAAGTCGTGTCCTGCGTGAGCGTCGAATGCACATGGAAAAGCTGATCGTCAGGGTTCAGCATCGCAACATAGGCATCCTGCAATTCGCAGATACGGGAGGCCTCTTGGAGGATAGCGTCGAGAACGGGTGCCAGCTCATTTGGTGACGCTGAAATAACCCGCAGAACTTCAGACGCAGAAGTCTGGTATTCTAAAGCTTGCGTCACTTCCGCTGTACGATCCTGGATTTCGCGGAACTGACGGACGTTTTCCATTGCGATCACGGCTTGAGCTGCAAAGGTTTGAACCAAAGCGACATCGTCGTCAGAGAAAGGTTCAACTTCACGGCGGTAGAGGACAATTACACCGAGACCTAGGCCATCCTTCATCAACGGAACTGCCAGAACCGAGCGGGCTCCTTCAATCTCAACCATCTGAACCCGTTTCGGGTCACGATCCCTGAAGTACAGTGGATCGTCCGCGATATCGTTTTGGCGAATGACCTCGCCATCAATCATTGGTTTGATCGCAACTAATTCCGTTCGTGTTAGCGGCTCCACAAAATTTTTGAGCGCTTCGTCAAAGTCGGTTCTTGCGCCGATATTGGCCGGGATCGTTGCGAGCCCCCGTTCGTTATCAGCGACGCATAAAAAAGCGAGCGGGGCTTTGCACAAGCGGCTGGAGTTTTCGAGAATGCTTTGGAACACAGGTCTTTCGTCGTCGCGGCTACGGCTGATGACTTCGAGGATTTCTCGCGATGCTTTTTCGCGCTCCAGTCGTTCCTGAACCTCTCGAAATTGGCGCGTGTTTTCTATCGCTATGACTGCGTGTTTGGCGAACTCTTCGATGAATTGCACGTCGGGATCAGAAAACGGGCGGACTTCGCGGCGGCTAACCGCAATAGCACCTATCGCCTGCTCGCCTTGCATCAACGGGACGACAACGCGCGACCTGATGCCTTCTACCTCGACCATTGTAACAGCAGTAGGATCACCCGAGCGGTAGAACTCAGTATCGGCGATGTCTTCGACGCGTACAACCTTGCAATTTCGTATCGCCGCCGCCGCCGTGACCGAACCATCAAGAGGCCACTCTTCTCCCAATTCGACGTCGGTTCTATCGTGCCCCCATGCTCCGGCCAATTGAATATGGGTTCCCGCAGCGTTGACCAAAACCAGCGCTGCCTGATCTGCGTCACAGATTTCAGTGGCCTGCTGAAGCACGGCTTCAAAGACTCGTGTGTCATTGTCCCGGCTTTTGCTGATAACACTTAGAACCTCCTGCGTCGCAGCTTGCCGTTCCAGCTGAGTGTGCAGCTCATTCATTTGACGAGTGTTATCGAGGGCAATGACGGCTTGCGCGGCAAAGCTCTCGACTAAAGAAATCTCGTCATCGGAAAAGGGTCGCACTTCGCGCCGGTAGATCCCGATGACACCTACAGGGTCACCATTTGCTGACATTAAAGGAACCGTCAGAAAGGAACGAACACCTTCCTCATCAACCAATTGCCGGCGCCAGGGATCCCCGTTGATGTAGTGGTCTGTCTCGCGCAAATCGACGTTGTGAATGACGCGCGCTTCCCGCACAGACTCGGCAATTTGTAAATTTGAGTCCAGAGACCAGCGATCCACGCCAACCTTGTATGTAGCCAATTGATCACCAAAATGGGCCGCGTACTCCAAATATGTTCCTGCCTCATTTAGCAGGCTCAACGTGGCTACATCTGTTTCGCAAAGCCGGGCCGTGTTTTCCAAGATCGTCTGAAATACCGGCGCTTCATCATCCCGAGACCGGCTGATCGTCTCCAGAACATCACGCGTGGCACCTTCACGCGCCAGACGAACCTGCAACTCGCTAAACTGTCGAACATTCTCGATTGCAATGACCGCTTGTGCAGCGAAAGTTTCAACCAGCTGGACCTGATCGTCGGAATAAGGTCGCACCTCATCCCGTGCCAACATCAGGCATCCGATTGCGCTACCACCCACTTTCAATGGGACAAAGAGATTGCTCCTGCACCCATGCGTGTCGACAATGAGTTTAAAGCGCTCATCTCCCGATTTATGAAAATCGGTATTGCCCATGTCGACAACACGTTTTGTCTCGCCACTTAGAATAGTGTCAGTCACGATGGAGTTGCCTGGCTCCATAGTGTATTTGCCGTCCAGCCACAGCTGTTGAATATCCGGGTGCAGGTTGACGCTGGCAATCAGTCGCTGAAGAGTATCCCCCTCTCGTCCGAGAACCAGACCAGCAAAAACAGCGTCACAGAGATCTTTTGCCAGCGTAACAATCAGGTCGAATACTGGCTGAACGTCATCCTTGGTCTCAGAAATTGCTTGCAAAATCCGCGTAGTAGCTTCGAACCGCGCCTGTTGATCATCCGCGCTGAGCCCGGCACTTTGCACGGACGACGGCACTGAACCGGTAGTTCCTCCCGATGCCTTCTTTCTAGCCACCCGCGTTCCGCTCCCAAGCAAACTAATAAAACACACGCGATTAGAGTTTAGATGGCATACCATAGAAGTCACAGAGTTTCTTTGAGGGGTATGCTCCATGCGCTTCAATTAATGATTGTATGGAGTTATCATGGGCGCAAAAGGCGCGGTCAAACCGATGATGAGGGCAGCTTTGAAACTCCTTTCGCAGGTGATCAAAGCTGGTTCCGGCGCGATAGGGATGATGAGCCCGTAACCGCTACGCTCAACCTGAAGGGTCTTGTCAGAAGAACTTAGGTTGAGACGGGTAGGGGGCTCTCGTAGTTTTTGCCTATGACCAGACCTGCCTCTTACAAATACTTCAAAACCAGCCCTGAGATCATCCGCCTTGCGGTGATGTTGTACATCCGATTTCCGCTCTCGCTTCGGAATGTTGAAGACCTACTGCATGAACGCGGGATCGATGTCAGCCATGAAACTGTCCGATATTCTTGGCGCAGGTTCGGGCCGGTGTTTGCCGCTGAGATCCGACGAACGCGTGTTCAACAACAGCGCGCATTCTCGAATTGGAAGTGGCACGTGGACGAGGTCTTTGTGAAGGTGAATGGCAAACGCCACTATCTCTGGCGTGCGGTCGATCACGAAGGTGAAGTGCTGGAAGCGATTGTTACAAAACGCCGAAACAAAGCTGCAGCGTTGAAATTTCTTAAGAAATTAGTGAAACGCCACGGCAAAGCTGAAGAAGTAGTCACAGATCGCTTAGCATCCTACAAGGCGGCGCTCAGAGATTTGGGCGCTCTGGAAAAACAGCAGAAGGGCAGGTGGCTCAACAACCGCGTCGAGAACTCGCACCTACCTTTCCGACGACACGAACGCGCGATTCAGCGTTTCAGGTGCTTGCGAAGTTTACAGAAATTCGCCTCCGTCCATTCCTCCGTCTACAATCACTTCAACCAGGAACGATCACTCACCAGCCGAGACATCTTCAAGCTGACCCGCAGCGCTGCTCTCGCCGAGTGGCGTCAACTTTGTTCCGGATAGGTTCGCAGTTTCCGCGGCAAACTGAGACTGGTTCGAATTCGTCTGACGGCACCTCCAAACCTGTCTCCGGATCGATGACCCGCCCGTTCGTTATGACTATATCGTAGTCCTGCGCTGAGCAGGTCGTGGCAATAGCCACAAAGATTGCAGAAACAAATGTGCGGTACATGAGCTTGACCTCCGTGTTTCCAGCGTAAGGCGATAAAGGAGCAGATCAATTTATTGTTTTGCCTGGGTCTGCTCTTACTGCTTTCCGTCCTGAATAGCCCTCTGAGTAAATGCACCAATGTCTGCCTGGAACCCAAAGCCAACGCCAGTTACTGGTGCTTGAGTATTACTTTGATGATTGAGCTGGATACATAGAAGCAAAGTGGTGGTCGGTGTTAGGGTTTTTGAGTCAACACCTGACCTCGGCTTGTAAACGAGATTCCTTGAGTGCCGCTTCCTCCAACCATGATCGCTTCTACGATAGGGGGTAGTACCGGAACTTCTGCCGACCAGGTGACTATGAAATTCGCGCCAATCCCGTCTCCGACGCTACCAATAGGTACAAGCGCACTCATCGACCCAAATGGCATCAATTGAACGGGCTCATTTATGAGAGTTTCCAGAAGTTGCCCCGCTCTGTCGTAATATTCGACACGCTCAACTTTGATCTCTGATTGAAGACTAATGTTGGGTACAACTAGCGTAGACGCGAGCGGTTCGCTGCGCCCCTCCTGCGTGAAAACTCGCGAATAAGAGGGAACATAGATGACTTGAGATGTAACACTCTCCGAAACTTGTGCGAATGAAAGGCTTGGTACGGTCGTCAACGAAACCAAAACCATTGAGATTGACCAGAAAGATCTGCGGGAGAAAAACTTCATGTAGGCGCATGCTCCGTTTCTTCTGCCTTCAAAATGAGCATACGGATGACAAGATTCGGCGCAAGAATATGTCCGCTTTGTCCGCATAGCTGACCTTCACTGCATCGGGCTCCATTGTCTGCTTTGCGGACAAAACAGCCATATACAATCGAAGTGAAAGCAGGCTGCGTACCGCCACCAAATTGGTCAGTCGGCGGACACTCTAATCCAATTCGTTCACGTACACCGCCCCATTGAGCATGACGAAGTCAATCGTGTCGATTGGTTCCCATTCCTCTGGTGCGTCGAACCATTGATCAGTACCGCCAATTACAGTGATGTCCTCGAGCGGGTTTCCATCCACCAGAATAAGATCAGCGTAGGCTCCAGCCTCGATCACACCGAGCTTACCAGCCTGATATGGGTTCCTTGGCCCAGACATGGCGATCATTTCCCCGGCGGTCGAGGTCAACTGCTTTAACACTTCAAAATTGCTGTCGAATGTCTGCGTCCGCCACCAGATTTCATAGCGTCGCGCTCGTTCTGCATCGGCGAACTTGCCGACGTAGTCAGAGGCAAAGACGACTTTGACGCCGTTCTTGAGAAGGTTGCGACCAAAATCAGCGTACTGTTGGCCGAGTTCTTCCACCAACGGGATTTTATCTGCTGGTATAAGAGGGTTGCGTGCAAGGTCAGGAGATATACCCCACATTTGTGGGACCATGTACCCGCCTTCCGCTGCGATACGCTGCATGGTCTCTTCGGAAATGAAGAACCCGTGTTCAAAAGTTTTGACGCCGCAATCAAGAAGTCGGTTAACGGCGCGGTCAGTAAAAGTATGTGCCGCGACGTATGTTCCCCAATCCGCCGCCGCGCCGGTAATTGCGCAGATTTCATCTTCGGTAAATTGCGTCGTGTCGATTGGGTCAAAACGCGATGAGCCCCCGCCGCCGCCCATGATCTTAATTTGTGTGGCACCGTTACGCAGGTTCAGGCGTGTGGCCTTCAGAGCCTCGGGAACTCCGTCTACAACATTACCAATACCCATACGTTCAAAATTCGACAGGTCGCCAGCATCGTTGATCGAAAAACCTGCGTCAGCGCGGTCACGGAAATCACCGTGACCAGAAGTCTGTGAGATGAAAGCGCCAGATGGATACAAGCGCGGGCCGACTACGCGACCTAGATTTATTGCTCTGGCCAAGCCAAACGCAGGACCTCCCATGTCCCTCACGGTCGTGAACCCATCTCTGACAAAACGTTCAGAAACGATGACCGCGTTGTAGCTGATGTCAGTAATGTCGAGGTCGCGCTCTACTGGCCCGAAGTCATCGTTGATCATGACATGAGCATGGCCATCTATCATACCCGGCATGAGAGTGCGACCACCGCCATCGATGACAACAGCATCCGGTGCATCGATGGTTCCCTCTGAAACCTCACTGATTAGGCTGCCTTCGACAAGCACACTTCCTGCTTTCAAGCCATCGTTAACGCCATCGAAGATATTGATGTTTGTAATAAGCGTTTTCTCAGGCCGCTCTGCGTCGAAAATCATCGCAGGCAATTCGCCGGGCGCATATGCACTGGAAATGTCCGACTGCGCAGTGGCCTCCAGTGCTGTTAGCGAAACGCTGGCTGCAAGAGCGACCAGAAAACCTGATTTTGAAAAGGTCATGATAGTTTTCTCCCCCGTCCCTCTTACGAGTAGCATGCGCCTGTTCGACCAAACAATAAATGATTGGCATGTCAGGCGACGTGCCGCGCAAAAGAGAAATCGCCTGACGTGCGCTCCAAAGGGTAAAATCTCGTGGATGGACGACGGTATTTTTTTACCGCTTTGGGCTCGGTGCAGACATCCGACTAGTTCTGTCGAATGACTACTTTGTGTCGGTTACCAGCCCTTGCCCAATCAATGGATCAGCTTCTGCAGCGCCTTGTCTGTTCGGATCAATTCATTGATGGTCTTGCGCAGTTCCTCAGCTTCTCTGGACCTTTGTCCATGTCTCCAGGACGGATGGTCAGGTCCTGATGCATGCCCGCCGCCTACACCATGAACTCGGCAAACACGCCAGCCTCGAACCGCCGGAGCTTTGGCCGCTTGCCGGTGGACTGTGCCGTTGCTGTGCACTTGGGTGCATCATTGAGTCTTTTCGTAGGGTCCATGAGGTTGTCGTCACTTTTTGTCATCCGACCGCCCCCGTTTTGGAAATTGCCTACGATACTTTTGAAAAGCAACGTGTTGTGGCGGAAAAGTAACGGCGCAGCCTGCTCCGCCGCACTTGTTTTAGGGCCAGCTGGATTTGGACGAGCCAAACGCCTCTGGCCATCAGGGGTAAGGTGCTGGATGAAGGAAGTGAGGCGAAAATGGCAAGGTTCTGTCGCTGGTGGCAGAAATATGTGTCGCCTGACAAATCACTATGGAGCGTCACTAATTTCTGACTCAATCGACGCACAAAAACCCAATAAATGGGGAAATCACGTCATTCAATTCTGACCCAAACGTCAAGCATTTCTGACCCAATAACGATTGCAGCCATTCATTGACGTTGCGGCTAAGGTCTGCTGAGAGCCCGTACTTGGCATACCTCGGCCACAACGTGAACATCGCAAAACCGGCACGGGTTCAGTTGCGCGTCGCAGCAATCGCAGGTCGCAAGCACTCGTTAATGGCACTTCGCCAAGATGCCGAGTCCTGGTCACAGAATGATACGCGTGCATCGCCTTCTCGGTCACTCAGCCCGTCAACTTTACTGGCGATGACCGCGCGCCCTGCGGCAAGGGCTTCGTCCAGCACAAGCCCGTAGGCCTCCCACCGTGACGGAATTGCGACTATATCAACAGCTTGATAGGCATCTGCCGGGTCTTCCGCGTGGCCGCGAAATTCAATACGCGGATCACCCTTTGCGAGCTCCTCTAGGTGTGAGCGCTGACTGCCTTCGCCAAAGATCAGCAAGCGGGCCTCGGGGATATGGGTTGACCGAAAGCCCCGGATTAGGATGTCGAACCCTTTCTGCCGCTCCAAACGCCCGATGGCACCAATTGTGGTCTTTGACTTGGGAAGCATCGTCTTTCGCGACAATTGCTCAAGATCAACGGTCGGAGGAATGACTGTCAGCTTTTCCGAAGTGACCAAACGGCGTTCTTGCATCCAGTCCGACTGCGCGTGGCTGACCGCGACCACCTGATCGAAGAAGGAATAGATCACCCTAAGCATTGCAAAGAACCGACGTTTGTGTGGGACATTCAGAGTGGTGAATGCTCGGGTGTAACTGTGTTCGACATGGACCAGTCGAGTGTCCAGATGCATTGCACGAAGCGCCGAGAACGCGGGTAAGCTTCTCCAGCTTGGTACGACGTGGGACACGATGACATCCGCATTCAGTTTGCCCCACGAAAACGCGGTCCGTTTGACCTTCAGCACCTCTTGTTCGACTGCGGCGGACAAGTCTGACCGCGCCAAAAGATGGTCGAGCATTCGCATTACGCCGCCCGCTGTAGTGTCATCTACAAGATGGAGGATCTTTTTCTGTTCCATGATTATCTCCTTCTCAGATCGATTGCACTTTGGATTTCATTTGCCCCAGCCGGGTGATCGGGCCCGGACCAAACGTTTTCAGCACAAGGGCTGCGGCGCAGGTGCTCAACGATTTCATAGGTTCCTCCAACACCGGGCGAAGGCTTTCTTGGACGCTTCGCGCAAACAAATCCCAAGCTGTTTCCCGGTCGAGGTTGGTGATGGCCCGCCGCGCCAGATAGCGCAGCTGATAAGCGCGGGCCGAGGGTTCGTGCAGGGCGAAGAATTCAGGGTTCAGCGGACGTAGTTTCGCGACCATCCGCTCCCACGCCTCTAACTGGCGATCCAACGCTGCGGACAGCCCGCCTGCGCTGATCCGGTAATGGGTCAGCAGCCCTGGTACGCCTTCGATCTGCCAATCGGTCTTCAACATCAACCGCATCCAGCATTCTATATCTTCGGACTGCCTGAAGGTCTCATCAAAGACCCAATCCCGCTCGGCCTCAAAACTCGGGCGGTAAGCCAGAGCTTCCAGCACCGTCTTTCGAATAACGGCCGCCGATCCGTTGCCGATTGGGTTGCGGTTCAGAACATGGGCAGCGGTCACATCCTTCAGGCGGGGTGCTTGCTTGATCCCCATCATGCACCCCGCCTCGTCGATCAAGACACTGCCGGAATAACTAATCCCCACATCCGGTTCGGCCTTGAGATGTTGGATATGGGCCGCCAGCTTCTCGGGCATCCACAGATCGTCGGCGTCGCAAAAGCCTATAAACGTACCACGCGCGGCAGCGATGCCGGTGTTTCTGGCCCCCGCCAGCCCACGATTGGCTTGCTGGACTAGTCGGACGCGTGGGTCGCATTGGTGCGCGCGGGCAATCTCGGAGGTCCCGTCCTGCGATCCGTCGTCGACGATGACGATTTCGAAATCGTCATAGGTTTGCGACTGCAGTGAGGCGAGCGTGTCCGCCAGTGTTGCTTGGGCGTTGTAGGCAGGTACAACAATAGATACTGTGGGCATGGTGATCTCCTTCAGAATTCTCATGAAAACAACGCGCTTTTGAGTTCTTGCGGCAGGATCGGAGCCAGTGCGGCCCCTGCTGCGGTGGGCAGACCTCGGCGCAGGGGCAGCAGGAAACTGCGCGCATCCAGACTCAAACCGTTGCGTGTGTAAGACAGGGCCTGATCTTGATGCCCCAGCCGCAATGCCCGACGCGCGAGATAACGCAAATAGACGGCCTCGGACGATCGGGACGGGAACACGCCATAAGACGCAGCCGTTTTGACCGCGTAGGCCCGCCCAGCGCGCATTGCGGCCAAATCCGAAGACAATCCCCCAGCACTGGTGCGATACCAGACCTGAAAATGATTGACCCCTTTGATTGTGAACCCTTCGCCTGCGAGGCGGATCAACAGCTCCAAGTCTTCGTTATGAACCGTTCTGGTGTCCAAACCGCCCACTGCGTTGAAGACTTCACCGCGGATCGAAAGATTTGACATGGTGCAGACTGGGTTTTCCGCCAACAGGTCCTGAACGGTCAGGGGGGCACCAGGAACGGTCGAGTATGTCTGAGAATCTCCGGGCTGATCGGCAAAGAACCGGATCTGTCCGAAAACCGCGTCCGTAGAGGAAGGTTGGAAGGCTTCGTTTAGTTGCGCCAGCTTGTCCTTGTGCCACAAGTCGTCCGCGTCGCAGAATGCCAGTATGTCACCCTTGGCCAGTTCCGCCCCATAGTTACGCGCGGCACTTGGGCCATATAAGGGGTTACTTACGACCCGGATACGGGGGTCTTGCGCGATCTGCTCCAACACGATGGACAAGCACACACTTGAGGGACGATCGCCGACGCAGATCGCCTCCCAATTCGCGAAGCTTTGCGCGCGAATGCTGGTCAGCGTGTCGGCGATTGTATCCGCGTCGGTGTGAAACGGCACGATGATCGTAAAACGGGTCATAGGAAGCCGAGCCTTTCTGTTGTTTTGTGATCCCGAGGCAGCAGCATCCATGAGGCAGTCAGCATCAGGGCAGCACTGGTTAGCAAGTTACCGATCGCCACTGGCATCAGCCCGAACGGCGCCATGATCGCGGTGTTAAGGATCAGTGCGAAAGCCAAGGCTGCGCTGACCCGTAGCTCGATAAACGCGCGGTTTTCGGACCGCAGCCAACCGGCCACGGCGGACCAGATAACACTGGGCAATGCGGCAAGGCACAGCACCGAGACCACGGGTGAAATCTGCTGCCACTCGGCTCCCAGCAGCAGTGGCACATAGACCGGCGCGAGCGCGGCTTGCAGCAAAACCAGCGGGCTCAGCAACAGGAGGGACGTGCCGAGCCCGTGACGCAGAGCCTTGGTTTTGTCCGGGGCTGCGCACAGATGTGGGAAAAGAACGACTGAAAAGGCCTGGGTGAACGAAGTCGCCAAGCCGAGCCCGGCGTTGAAGGCCATGAAGTAGATACCAAGGCTCTCAGCCCCCAGCATCACGCCGACCACAAGCTTGTCAGCCTGCAGACGCAGAACTTTGACAAGCTCAACCCCCAGTACAGCCCAGCCGAAGCCAACAAAGGGGCGAAGGGCGGCAAACCCTTGTTTGGCGTCAGGTGCCCAGGGACGCAGGCGGCGCATCAGGACCAGCCAGATTGGCGCGGCCAGCAAACGGGGCAGTACCAAAGCCAATGGCGAGGCCCAGAGCAGCGCCAGTAGCGCCGCCGTGACATTCGCACCAACCACCTGCCCCCCGGCAATGGCGGCGGTCTGTTGCAACTTACCCTCGCGCATCGCAAGCGCGGCCTGCACCAGACCGGCAGGCATGAACAAGTACTCTCCGGCCAGAATGGCGAGCAACAGTGCCAGCGTCTCGTGCCCTATCGCGTAGAGGAACGCAGCGATAGCCAGTTGCAACAAAAACAGCGCCCCGCACCAGACCCAGAAGATGCGATACGCGGTGTTGCAGCGTTGTTCCAACTCGGCCGGCGGGGCTTGGATGATCATCTGCCCCACGCCGTTTTCGGTCAGAGCCTTTAGAATTTCCCCCGCTGCAAGGGCAGCGGCGGCCAGACCGATCGCCTCGGGGCTGAGGCTGCGGGCCACGACGACAACGACCACAAGACGCGACGCCTTTGCAGCCACTTCGGACGCAGCATAGGCCAGCAGGTGCCGCAAGAAACTGGTATGTGCCAATCGCTGAGTCATGTCGCCAAATGTCCAAAGCAGTGTCGGGATCAGTTCTAATTGGCCGCGATATCCCTGTCCCAGACGCGGGAGGACAGCCGGCCGGGCCATCGGGCGAGCGACCTATCCGAATGGGATAAACGGCAATCCCGATGCCGGTCTGACGCACGTCAAGACACTGCTGTATCTGTGGATGCAGTTCAGGAGAGTTCAAAATGACACGACATTTCAAAGTATTGGCTTTAGGGGCCGTCAGCGCGATTGCACTGTCGGGTTGCAGCAGTATGAAAACCCCGCGCAACATCGAACCCGTCGCGAAAGGCGATAGTTATCAGGCGCAGTACCGTGCCCTATCGCGGCGAAGGGCAAATGCGGCCCTGCTGCAAGCGGAAAATCTGAACGGGCGCGCCTGTATGCCTCAAACCGAGGATCAGGGCGCAAACGCCTTTGCCAAATGGTCACAGCCAACGCTGAGCCCTCTGCTGGGCGAGAAGCTTTCGCGCAATGACATGGTCCAGATTACCATCGACGGGGATGAGCTTCTTAGCGACACTTATGTTGTGTCCCGCGATGGCGACCTGAAACTGCCCTACCTGCCGCCGGTGCGCGCGCAGGGCCGAACAACCGAACAGGTGGAGCGGGACGTCGCCCGCGTTCTGGTGGCGGCGCAGTTCTACGACAGCTCCCCACGCGTCACGGCACGCATCAGCGATTTCGCCTCGGTCACTGTCGGTGTGAAAGGCGCAGTGTTCGAACCCCACTCGGTCGAGATCGGAGGCACCCCCGGCGATGCGCTCGATCAAGGGCGCCAAGGCGTGCTGGGGGCCTCGACCGAGGCGCGCAATCTATCGGTCGCCATTCGCGCCGCCGGAGGGGTACGCCCGGATGCGGATTTGTCAGCGGTCGAGTTGCACCGGCAGGGCACGATCTATCGGATGGACCTGCGCGGAGTGTTTGAAGGCTCGGACCCGACCGACATCATGCTGCTGACTGGGGACCAGATCGTGGTCAATAGCCGCGGGTGTTTTCAGGACGATCTGATGCGACCCAGCCCGATCAGCCCGCCCGGTGTGACGCTGTACATGTCCAACCTTACGCAACCAGCCACGGGCAACGCGCAATCCGCTATTGGACGCGACGTGCGAGAGGTTCCCTATGGCACGCGCTATCTACAGGCCGTGGTCGACACCAACTGCGTCGGCGGGGCCAAGACGACCAATGCCAATCGCAGTGCGGTCCTGTTTACACGCAACCCGATGACTGGGAACTCGATCGTCATTGAACGCAACATCGAAAAGCTGCTGCGGCGCGGGGATCGGGATGACTATGACCCCTATGTTCTGCCGGGTGACGCGATTGCCTGCTACGACAGCAAGGTGACCGGTCTTACCGAGGTCGCCCGTGCGGTTGGCATCGTCGGCGCAGCGGCGCTGCTGGCCCCCTGAATCAATCCCCAGCGGGTGACGCTTTCGCCTGTGCCCAAACGGCGGAGACTGCAGCGAGTTTGTCTTTGATATCTTGGTTTTCCTTTGCTGCAGTCTCTACCGCAATTAACGCCTCTCGAAACTCCGCCGCCCCGAAGGTCGCCGCGCTGCCAGCCAGTTTATGACAGGCCTGAGCGATCTCGGACAACTCTGACTGATCAAATGCACCGGCCTCGAACTGCCCAACTAATTCATCCCCTTCGGCAATGAACTTGGCGTACAAGCGGGCAAAAACTTCGGGCCTGACGCTGTTTCTCAACTCTGACAAGGAATTAGGCGGCACGCTTTGCGAAACCTGCCCCCTGGTATGCGTAACCACCGAAAGCGCCTTTCGCAGGGCGTCAACCGAGATCGGTTTACCGATGAAAGCTGTCATGCCAGCGGCGCGAAAGGTTTCAACCGCGTCTGGCAGGACATTGGCCGACACTGCGATGATCGGCACATCTGCCGACCGCCCCCGACCCTTGCGAATATGCCGCGCAGCGGTTGGCCCATCCATAACCGGCATACTGATATCCATCAGGATCGCGTCGAACCGCTGATTGCTGGCCTTATCGACGCCAACCTGCCCATTTTCCGCTGTCGTGACACGGTGACCGTCCAGCGCCAGCATGTTGCAGATGACCTCGCGGTTGATCTCATTGTCTTCTACCACCAACAAGCTCAGCGGGAGAGCGATCTCGGTATTGATCTGAGCAGCTTCTCGCAGTTGGTCGCGCGCTGACGGCCGCAACGGTATCCGTAGCCAGAAAACGCTGCCTTCGCCCAACGTACTTTCCGTCCCAACTTCACCGCCCATGGCCTGCGCGAACCTGCGGGCAATTCCCAGGCCAAGCCCAGTCCCCTCGGCCGTGCGACCGATTGAGGAATCGCTGGTGTAGAAGTCATCAAAGATGGCGTCGATCTCATCCTCGGCGATGCCAGTCCCGGTGTCGATCACACGCACTTCGTAGACATGTGCATCACCATGACCCGAACGTTCACATCTTTCGACCTCGATCGACACACGGCCATTTTCGGTAAACTTGATCGCATTACCCACAAGATTCAGCAGAATTTGCCGCAACCTTTGCGCATCCGTCGCGACATGCGGATAGGCACCGCCCACCCATTGCCACGAGATTGAGTTGCCGCGCGAGGCCGCATTGCCGCTTTGGCCATCCACCAGGTCCTGCAGCATCGCGTTCAGGTCGGTTGGCTCGTGCGCGACCGACAGCTTGCCGGCCTCGAACCGGGCAATATCCAGAACCGCGTCCACATGGTTTTGCAGAATTTGGCCCGAGATTTCCATGTTTCGGACAAACTGAGACTGCTGTTTGGTCGTGCGTGTATTCTTGAGAAGGGCGAGGTTGCCCAGCAGCCCGTTCAATGGCGTTCTGATCTCATGGCTCATAACCGTCAGAAAATCCGACTTGGCCTTTTCCCCGGCAAGCGCGCGGTCGCGGGCCGAAACAAGCTCTTTCTGATCCGACACGCTTTGCGATATATCGCGGACAAAACCGATGACGATTTCCTCGTCCCCGGCTTGGGCGGATTGCAACGCAAGTTCGACGGGAAAGACATCACCATTCTTGCGCATCGCCTCAAGCTGGACGCGGCCCTTGCCGACGACGTGGCGGTCGCCTCCGTTCTGCATCCGCTGCATGCCTTCGTTATGGGCCGCGCGCAGATGCGAAGGTACAATCAATTCACCGATCGAATGCCCTTTGGTCTCATCCTCTGAATACCCGAAAATCGCCTGTGCAGCCGCGTTGAATTCCAGCACTTTTCCGGCGGCGTTTACCACGATGACGGCGTCCAATGAGGTCGACAGGATCGTATTCATACGCTGGTTTGCCTGCCGGATCGCTTGCCCCCGCCGATCAGCTTTGCGGTTGACCACCAAGAGATACGCGCTGACCGCGGTCAGCGTCAGAAACAAGCCACCGGACAAGACGGCCAGTTGAAACAGGCTGAGCGCGGTTTCCTCACGCCGCTGATCCGACTGGCTTGCGAAGTACGAAATTGCCGAAACCGAAAGCTCACGCACCTGCGTAGATATCTCTTGGGCCGTCTCATAGAGATCCGGCAACCCCGCAATCAGGTCAGAATCTCCGGCGTCGATTGTCGGAACGGACGCCTCCAGATAGGCGGAAACGTCGTTCAGGGGTTCGGCGAATTTCGGATCACTGCGCAGCGTTTCAAACAAGCGCGAGGTGCTCAAAATATCAATCCGACTGTACAAAAGATCGAATCGGCGTCGTACAAGGTCCAGATTTTCAGGGCTTGGCCTCGCATCCGAAACACCCGCCTCAAGCGCGTTGAGGTAGAACAGGAATTCGACCTCGACCTGCGTCAGCGTCCATTGCACGTTATCTGTCCGGGCTGACTGCCGGTCGCGCAGGTCGGATATCACCTTGACGGACAGCATCACGACCAAGGCAAAGGCACCCATAACGGCGATACCGATGAGCCCGAAAGCCCACCGGCGCCGCGAGTGGTATTGGTAATTTCTTGTCAAAGTCTGGCCCGTATCACCCACTTCATGCTGTAGTGTAACCCAACGCTATTTAACGATTTCCAACCTGTCGAGTTGCCAAATACTGCGAGAGTAAATCACCTCGGTCTGGTACTGGGTATCGCTGTCATAAGGATAGACGATCCACAGCGGACCTTTCTGCCGTCTGGACATCGCTGCGCCGTCCATCTCATAAGCGACAATGGGGTCCAGCGCCGAGATTGAGTTCAAAGGTATCTCAACCGCGTAGTCGTTAATCGCCGTTGCCCGGATCGTCTCGCCCTGTGCGTTTATCTGTTCCAGCAAAACCGACAGCGGGACGCCGACAAAGCTGGTTTCGCCTTCAGTCCATATTGTCGAGGTTTCAAAGCTGCGCTGTGGCAGGGCTTGCAGCATCTCCATATCGAATTGTGCCGTACCTTCAGGCCCGGTCTGCCCGATGTTGCCCGAAATGGTCAGGATGACCTGTCCTGTCGGGGTTGCCAAGTCTTGGGCTTGCGCAGACGTCAGGCAAAAGGTGAACACCGCTGTGAGAACCGCAAAAAACAGACGCATCTTAGTCTCCATTTCGTTGACCTTAAGAAACCAGAAAGAGGTCTGTAATGACAGATGGGCATGGGGATAAGCACCTATCCGAACGGATAGGTGCCTCGATCTCATGCGGCGGCAGACAGGAGGTTCATGCGCTGACGCAACATGGATTTGAAACCGTCACGCAGCTCGGCACGTTCCAGCGCAAAGACGGTGGTTGCCTCAAGATATCCGGCGACTGACCCACAATCGAAGCGTTCTCCTTGAAAGGCGAAGCCTTGGCATCCGGTCCTTTCGATATCCGCCGCAATCGCATCAGTGAGTTGAATTTCATTACCAGCGCCGGGTGCCAAACCGTCCAGCTGATCGAAGATCCAGGGGTGCAGCAGATACCTCCCGACAATGCCAAACTCCGACGGGGCCTGATCCACCGAGGGCTTTTCCACCAACCCTTTCAGATGCTGTACCTGCCCTGTCCCATGCGCGATATCGACCACGCCATAGGCGCTGATCCGGTCGGATGGAACGGCTTCTGTCGCGATCATGTGGCTGCCTTGGAAGTTCTGGACCATTTGCGCCAGGACCGGGCGCCGCGCGTGGATCACATCATCCGGCAGTATCACCGCGAAGGGATCGTCACCGACAAAGTCGCGCGCCAGAGACACCGCGTGGCCCAAACCAAGTGGGCTGTCTTGTTGGACAAAGTTGTATGTCTCATCATCAAGATTCGATCGGCGCAAACGGTTCAGCAGGTTGGTTTTGCCGCCATCCTTCAGTTTGCGCTCCAGCCCCGAGTTGCGCCCGAAATACGCCTCAAGCACGGATTGGCCGGTTGAGGTGACGAAGATGAATTCATCAATCCCGGCGGCGCGAGCCTCGTCCACAGCGTATTGGATCAAGGGGCGGTCGATCAACGGCAACATTTCCTTTGCCACAGATTTGGTGGCGGGCAGAAACCTTGTGCCCAGACCCGCTACCGGGAAAACAGCTTTGCGAATACGTGTCATTTCAATACTCCTAGGTTTGATCAGTAAGCACCGCGACCCGACACAACGGCGCGCACGGTCATTGCGATAAGGATGACGTTCAAAAGGGGCGAACGGGATCGGACATAGGCCGTATCCAGCTCGATCATGCGGTCAAAGCCAATGCCCGCGCGGCCCGAAACTTGCCAGAGGCCGGTGATACCCGGACGCACCTGCAGGCGCTCCAGTGCTTGTTCTGGATAAGTGGCAACCTCTTCGGGCAAGGCTGGGCGCGGGCCGACCAACGACATATCTCCTTTGAGCACGTTGAAAATTTGCGGCAGTTCATCCAATGAAAGCCGACGCAGAACTTTCCCGACACGGGTGATGCGCGGGTCGTTTTTGGCTTTGAAGCACACGCCCTCACGATCTGACTGGGCGAGCAGGTCGGCACGCCGCGCTTCGGCGTCCTGCGTCATCGAGCGGAACTTGTACATCGTGAAGGGCACCCCGTTTCGACCAATACGTGTCTGCCGAAAAAAGGCGGGGCCGCGACTGTCCAATCGCACCACTGCGGCGATTGTGGCCATGGGCAGGGCCAAAACCGACATCACGACCACCGCCAAAGTGAGGTCCAGCAGGCGACATGCTGAGAACTTGGGAAGCGCATTGTGTGCGGCACGCCCGAGGAATTCGAAATTGCCCAGTAAATATCTGCGGGCCATCCGGCGGGGCTCCATCGCCAACCGCCATGCCCATTCCATCCGGGCGCGGCGAACGATCCGCGGTGCCCGGCGCACATTCCCGGCAAGGAAGTCGAACAAAGCGCCTACGCCAAGCGTAATGCGCGGGTTCAGTCTGCGGCGGTTCTGCATGATCCACAGCTCCTGCAGCGGGACGCCCATCGCGACCAACAAGATGTCTGCGCCGGACTGGTTGATATCGTCGATCGCCTCATCAACCCGCGAGGCACCTTCATAGCCATCGCGTGTACCAGCCACGACCAAATTGGGGGTCATGTGCTGCAACCGCGCCGCCGCTGCCTGAGCTGTTCCGGGACGTCCCCCCAAAAGGTAGACCGACTGCCCAAGACGCGCTGCTTGCTTCAGCAGTTTGGGCACAAAATCCGTGCCGTTCAGATTCTCGGCCAACTGGACGCCCTGCAACTTTGCCGCGACCTCTACCCCAATTCCGTCGGGTAGGATCATATCTGCCCGGGCCAATTCTGCTCGATAGGTATGGTTACGAGCCCGTATGTTTGCGCAATGTGCATTCAGAAAAAATACCGTCTGGTGGGTCCCATCCAGCAGTTTTGAGATCACTTGCCCGGATCGGGCATTCACAACTGGCAAACCCAAAATCTCGGTCTTTTTAAGCGATGGCCCTAGGGTTGGCTGCGCACCTTTGTACATATCTTGGACTGGCAGGAACTGCATGGGACTCTCCGATCAACGATGACAATCTGTGGTTTCAGTCTGCCGTCGAAACCCCGCAACCGATAGGCGAGCATCCGGAGAAAGATCAGAGAATAGGTCTATTCAAACGACCCTGCAGCACATAGCGTGGCGGAAACGGCCCGCTGACCTATCCGATTGGATATTCACCTGTCCGTAAGGCAGGCTTCATGCCATGCCTTCAATGATTTATTAACGCATTTGCGTGTGGTTGGGGACAGACGGAGATTTGAGATGAAAATTCTTATTGCTGACGACCACGAGCTTATTTTAAATACCCTCGTCGCCTTCATTGACGCCGCAGGCGGGATTGAGGTTGAGACCGCGCCGGATTTCCCCGCCGCGAAAAATTTGATTGAGAACGACGGAGCCTTTGATCTGGTCCTTCTGGACCTGAACATGCCCGGCATGAACGGGTTGAGCGGGCTTGAAACCTGCATCGCTATGGACGGCGCCCAGCATGTGGCCCTGTTTACCGGCGACACCTCGCGCGATCTGGCGCAACGCGCGCTGGAGCTTGGGGCCGCAGGTTTCATCCCCAAGACTCTACCGGCCAAATCCCTGGTCAATGCGATCCGCTTCATGGCGATGGGGGAACAGTATCTTCCTGCGGGCTTCATGAACGCAGAGCAGCCAGAAGACTCCCATCCCATGGCTCAAAAACTGACCGAGCGCGAGCGGCAGGTTCTGAAAGGGCTGACTGAGGGCAAATCCAACAAGGAAATCGCTCGTGATCTGGAGCTGTCCGAGCCGACAATCAAACTACATATGAAGACGCTCTATCGCAAAGTTGGTGTCAGCAATCGAACCCAGGCCGCCTTGGCCGCGCGCGAGGCGGGGTTGTTCTAAGCGTCACTATCCAAAGGGATAGGGGGCGCTCCCAATCCCCTCGGCCCCTAACCTGCTGAGCGAATGATCAGCGTTCAGATGCGGTGTATCACCCTTGCAAGAAAGGGTTTTTCCATGCCGCAACAGATTTCGAACTTCTCTGATTCCACGCGCGACATGCAATTTCTGCATTGGGTGCGCATTTCCCGATCCAATTTTAGAACGCTGGGGTGGCGTCGCATCTTAAAGGGTGGGCGCCTTAGCGATCTAGGCCGCCTGCCTCGTTACGTGGCATTATACCTTCTTGGGGCGAGTTGCATCTGGGCCCCGATCAGCGGCTATTTGGCGACCGCGCCTGTCAAATACACCTCTCACGCATCATTCATCCTGCCAGGATCTGGCGCTTCGGCATCGGTCAATCTGGCCAATATCGGTCAGGCATCCTCATACGCGAATTCCGCCTTTGCCAACGGGTCAATCAGCCCGACCGAGACGTATAAACGTTTGTTGTCGGCCGACCGTATACTCGACGCGGCAGCCAAGGCGGTAGTGGCTGACCGGGACGCGTTTGGAAAGCCGCGGGTGCAACTGGTCGATCAAACCAGCCTGATCCATATCGAGCTTCAGGCGGCCTCTCCGGCAGACGCTCAGCAATATGGAGACGCCTTGGTGGCCGCCTTTTTCGCTGAGATTGACGCCCTGCGCGCCGATGAAATTGCCACCCGTGAGGCCAGCAATACCGGCGCGATCGAAGACTACACGAGCGCAATTCAGGCCACGCGGGCCGAGATCAAACAGCTGCAATCGCAAAGCGGTCTGATATCAGTCGCGCAATACCAAGAGCAGGTCGCCGCTAATGACCGTGCAAAGCAGGAGCTGCGAACGCAGGAGAGCGAGCTGGCACGCCAATCGGAACGTGTCGCCGCGCTTCAAGTCGCGTTGAATCTGCCCTCTGACGCAGCGGCGGCAACGCTGAAACTCTATGCTGATGCGCAGTACCTATCGTTGCTTGCGGATGTGTCGGCGGGGGCTGCAAAGCTGGCGCAAGCCGACGCGACCTACGGATCGCGCCACCCAATCTATGTGAATGCCCAAAACGAATATGAAGGGGCGCGTTCGGTTGCTTTAAAACGCGCGGCGCAGGTGACTGGTCTTGAGTTCGAGCAGCTCGGTGGACTGGATCGCGCGCCGGAAGGGCAACGGGCGCAGTTGCTCAGCGAGTTGGTGCGCGAAGATGCCTTGCGCGCCGGATTGGAAGAGCTTGTCGCGACACAGCGCGCGCAAGTTCGTTTGGAAACCCTGCGCCTGTCAGACCTCGCCCCCATCGCCGCTGAATTGGAGGACCGGCAGAGAGATTTCGCCGTGGCAGAAGCCGTGTTCGCCTCTGCCATCGCGCGGTCCGAGTCGAAAAAGACCGATGTCTATGCCTCCTATCCCTTGATCCAAGTGCTGGAGAACCCGTCTCTGCCGACTAGCCCGTCTTCGCCGAACAAGAAAATCTCGATTGCCGCCGGGATCGTTGCAAGCCTTATGCTGCTGATGGGTTTGGTTCTGGCATGGATCCGAAACCCGCTGATCTCAAAGCTTCTGAAAGACCAGAAAGAGGCCGCAGTTTAATGCATGTGGCCCCTCAACGCCCGGCCGAAAAGATTGTCTGGTACACGCTGATCTGCACATGGCCGTTCTACGGGATGGGCGCGCTTTATGTTGTCGGTCCGGTACTGGGTTGGATGTTGGCTGCGATGGCCGGTTTGTCCCTTTATCTCGGCCCGGCGATCCGCTCGGATATGCGCGCAACGGGCCCCGTCCCCACCTTGGTCTGGGTCTGGGGCGTTGGCATGCTGGTGATGCTGATCTCACTTTGGGCAGGCCATGCAGACTGGAACCTCGGCACCACCAAAACGATCAAATCAAGCATCGGTTGGGCCAAGGGTTGGGCACTGATCCCGTTGTTTGTCCTTGCCGGAGCGGTCCTGCCCATCCGTCGCGAGGTTCTGGTCCGAGGGCAATGCATGCTGGGCCTTTGGACCCTGTGCCTTGTGCCGCTGCTAGTTTTCGCCCCCTATGCCGGTCTGCCGCATCTGCTGTTTACGTCTCCGTTGAAAGCGGTGGGCGGTCCGGGACCTGAATATTTCTCGGTTTACCTGTATACAATCGACCCCGCCAGCGGAACGCCGCGTTGGCAGTTCTTTGCGCCCTGGTCACCATTCGTGGCCTTGTTGGGCGTCTGTATGGTCTTGTTTGCGTTGGAGGAAAAACACCGCAACTGGAGCGCCATCGGCTTGGCTGCCGGAGTTCTGATGATCCTGATGTCCAAGTCCCGTATGGGCTTGGTTGGATTAGTAGTCTGCTCGCTGTCACCCCGCCTATTGCCGCTTGTCGCTCGCAGCTTGGGATGGCTGTTATTGTCTACAGCCACCACAGCCATAGCCGTTTGGGGCACTACCTTTGCCGAGTTCGGGCACCGAGCCCTCTACAGTTTCAAATCCGCGCGCGCCGACAGTACACGCGTACGCGAAACTCTGCAGCGCATTGCGTATGAACGCTGGCAATCGGATGCGATGGTTTTCGGGCACGGCACAGTCAGGCCCGGAGCGCATCTTGTTGAATACATGCCGATTGGAAGCCATCACACTTGGTACGGCTTGTTATTTGTCAAAGGGTTGACCGGATTTGCAGCGTTCCTGATCCCTTTCCTCATGCATTTTGCGATCGTCGCTCTGGACGCCACCAAATCGGAAAGAGGGAGGCTGCCACTTGGGCTAATGCTCACTGTACTCCTGCTGACTTTTGGAGAGAATATTGAGATCCAAACCTACTTGCTATGGCCAGCACTTTTGATGCTTGGGTGTCACCTGAGAGAGATCAAATCGGTGTGTTTGAATAAAAGATGTACTGGCTAGGGTCTAAGCATGCGATGGCAGCAAGCGAACTCAAGCAAATATTCCCTCAGCTTTTCTCCGACACAAAAGGAAAACAAACCCTAGCCGCGACGAGTAACTGGAACTGATCGGATAATGAGAAATTTAAGCAAGGCCCGTGCTTGCTTCGTAGAAGTTAATTTAGATCGCCCTATCGCAGCAGTCTCTCCGCCGTATCTGCGTCTGCTACCAAGATGAAGCGACCGGCCCATGCCTTGTCAGATTTAACAGGCGGTTGGGTCAATGTTGTGACGGAAAAGTCAAACATCCTTGGCGTTTTACATGGATATGTGGAACGTCACTGATATTTGACTCAATCGACAGCCACCACCTCAATAAATCGGTCAACCACGTCTTTCAATTCCGACCCATACGTCAAGCATTTCTGACCCAATACCAGTAGCCGCCATTCATTGAAGCTACGGCCAAAGTCTGTTGAGAGCCCACTTTGGCCGGTGCTGCGCGTTGCCCAATGATAGCAATGCGTAGAAAGCAGACTTTGCGTCGACAACCATGCGACGCGTTTCATCAGTATCTGATCAGAGTATCCACTATCGCTTGCCGCGTTGCGTCATCATTCTGGAAAATCCTGCCGGCGAGAAACTCAGATGGAAACTCCGGCCACGTTTTGCGCATTTCGGTGATAAGTCGCTGAGCTTCTTCGGCATGTCCCAACTGATCCTGCGCAACGGCTTGGAACAGGAGAGAAGGAGCACTCACAGGCGCACCGGCTGCGGGCGCTCCTTTAAAGGCGTCTACTACCTTTTCGTATTTCCCTAGCATCAGTTGCGATACACCCCAGATGTTTCGTGCGCCAAAGCGGCCCGATCCTGACCTTGATCTTTCTGGATCGCTAACCTCAGCCGCAAGTTTTGGGGCACCCGCCATGATGGCGGTGATGCCGACAAGATCCAGAATATGACCATCATTCGGCGCAAGCTCGACCGACATTCTTGCGTATTTCATAGCTTCGACTGGTTTGTTTTGGATGGCCAATACCCAACCATTTGCACCGTTTGCCCACGCATCAGTGGGAGATAGATCAAGCGCTTTTCTCGACATCTCGGAAGCTTGGCTAAAGAGGTCATCTCTCTGTGCATTATCAGGGGACAGCATGGCCAAAGTCGCCAGGACCTGTGCCGATCCGGCATAACCGTCCGAGAGCGCGGGGTCGAGCTCCGCGGCATGCTGAAACATTCCCAGTGCTATTTGCTGGCGTTTGACGTCAAAAACAGGAAAAAACATTCCTCGGGCCTGATCCGCAAGATTAGCCGCTTGAAGCCTTGTCAAAGACTGCTCGCCAAGAGCAGTTCGCTCAGCCTGTTCGATGGATTGAGTTGTGGGCAAGACCACCTTGTTATCCCGAGTGAACCAAAAGCCTGTCACCACAATCAACGCCAAGCAACCCAGCCCAAGTGGCAGCACTTGCTGTAGACGTCGATGCCCGCCAAGCAATTCGCTGTCCTGAGCATTTGAGTTGTCGCTTCTTGTCGTACTTCCTTGCGAAAACCGTGGCTTGTATCCGCCGGAATCAACAAAAATTCGAATTCCCTGACCGTCCCATTGATCTTCATAAAACTCATTTAGCAGTCGTCGCAGCCGTCTGGCTTCGACGCGGACAAGGTTTCGACCACCAGTGCCATCAATACTCCGACCGTAGACTTCGACCGCGATTGCTTTGCCACGAATCTGAGCACCACGACCTGCAAGAGTTTCTTCGACCACGTAAGAAAGAAACTGCTGAAGTCGAGGCGAAGCTTGGAACGCGACGCTGGAAACAACGCTCTGAAGTGCCTGTCGGACAAGCTCCGGCGATGGCGGTGCAACATCTTGATCTATCGGCAATTCATTAGCTTGGTTCAAAGCAAACTCACCCCCAACTCACGGTGACTCACTTGGCGCATGTCGTCAACCGCACTCATCCTGATGTGAGAATAGATAGTGGGAACCGGGGATTATCCAGTGACTTGGGAACTGAGTGACGAGCTTCCAGAACTTTCCGATGCGCTTTCAGGGCGTATCGGAACGGATGCGTTGCTCAGCGAGGCAATTGAAGACCTAAAGAAAGTTACTGCGCTGTTGGATGACACATCGATCACAGCCTCAGAGCGCGCGGAATGGGACCACATCAGATCCGAACTCGTGAACGAGCTTCGCCGGATGGTGAAGCGCAACCTTCGTAACACTCCTAACTGAGGACCTATCCATGACCAAGGAAGACAATGGGAAAGACCTGGAGAACAAACAGGTTCAAGCGACAGACCAAATTGAAGACCCCTCGCGACGGAATGTTCTTAAGGGTTTAGCCACTGGAGCAGCCGCAACGGGGGCAGCTGGGTTTGCGGCGGGGAGTGCCGAGGCCCACGAAGGAGACGGCCCACTGGGAGAAACGCTCAAGAACCCATACGGTGGTCGGCCCGCAGGCGGCATCTCTTTGCCAGAGTACTTCCGCCCGACGAAATACATGACGGGTTCTAACGCGAATTATTTCCCACTTAGCGAGGAGTTGGGTCCAGATGAGATGCGCATCTCATTCTGTGGTTCAACACCCTATCCGCCGCGCGAAGATCAGGCGGGTACTTGTATCATGGTAGAGTTGGGAAATGGAAAACGGTTCTTTTTCGACTTTGGATCCGGGTGTGTCCGTAACATCATTGCCATGCAGGTGCCGGGGCAGCTGATCAACGACATCTTCATCTCTCACCTGCATGTCGACCACTATGCCGACATCCCTTACATCTACCCGTTCCGGGCTTGGTCAGGAGGGTACACGCCGCTGCGCATTCACGGTCCCTCTGGTCGGACACCCGAGCTTGGAACGGCCGGGATGGTCAAAGGCATGCAGCAGATGCTCAAATGGCACCTTGAAGCATTTGACGTGTTCCCAATTGGTGACGGCTATGAGATCGAGGTCAACGAGTTCGATTTTCGACAAGAAGGCGGCATCGTTTACGACCAAGACGGTGTGACTGTTCGGTCCTGGCCGCGCAGCCACGCCAAGGATGGCGCAGTTGGGTATCGGCTGGATTGGAATGGTCTGAGCTTTGTATGGACAGGCGATGGCCGACCAGACGAGCTTTCACGGAAATACGGCGAAGGTGTTGATGTCTTTGTAACAGAAATGTCGGGACAGGATGTTGGTCAGCTGATGACCTACAAATACGGTATCCCACAGGATCTGTTCAACTACACAATCGATACGCACCATACCTCTCACTATGCCGTGGGTAAGCTCTTTGCTGACGCAAGGCCGCGTTTGGGAATGGTGACGCACTATACTCAGGACGAAGACATCGACGCTGAAATGCTGGCTGGAATTCGCGCCCACTATGACGGTCTGTTCCAATGGGGTCTCGATGTAGCCGTTGTAAACGTGACCAAGGATGCGATCTGGTACAGGAAAGCTGCCCTGCCCGGAAAATCCGGTACTGTCCCACCATTTCGCGAACTGGCTGCAGCAGCCGAGGCTGGGCGTATTGAGCTTCCTGATGAAGTCACACTACCTAACCCAAGGCTCACTCGAGCAGATCAGCAAGATCAGAAATACCGAGATATGGAGATTGATCCACGTGAGTATTACCCAACCGACGTTTTCCGAGCGCCCGGCGGGGACTGGCCACAGGACTTTACCATCAAAGTTTCGGATGTAATCGGCTCGCGCGATGAAGACTGAGGAGAGATTGAACAATGATTGAATTCGGTTCGACTTCCGCAATCCCTGTAACGATCCTTACCGGCTTTCTTGGAGCCGGTAAGACAACACTTTTGAACCGCATCCTGACCGGCAATCACGGGTTGCGGGTTGCGGTTCTGGTGAATGACTTTGGATCAATAAACGTAGACGCCGACTTGGTCGTCGGTCTCGAAGATGATGTGATGAGCCTGGCAAATGGCTGCGTTTGCTGCTCGATCCGAGATGACCTGATCGAAACGGTAGAGGCTGTTCTCGCCCGGCCTGAGAAACCGGAATACATCGTCCTTGAAGCCAGTGGAGTGTCGGACCCGTCATCAATTGCAATGACATTCACCGATCAAAAGTTTCGGGACATGATCCGCTTGGACAGCCTCATGTGCCTGGTCGATGCGGAACAGCTCTTTTCTGCGCCGGAACAAATGGAACTGAAGCTCCGTCAAATCGCGTTCTCGGACATGGTTATTTTGAACAAGGTCGACCTCGTCGACAGGGCGGCTGTTCAAAGGGTGCACGATTGGCTCGGGTCTCGCTTCCGTCGATATCGTCTGGTCGAAGCCGTCAACGCAGATGTCCCACTGGATATACTTCTTTCTGTTGGCCGCTTTGCCGCCGAACAGCTCGAAACAGAAATACCCGATCATCACGAACATGGACCGGATTGTGGTTGCCACCACTCTGATCACTCGGACAGCTTCTCAACAACAATGATGAAAGCTGAACGCCCGATAAGCTTGTCTTCTCTTCGGAGTGCAATTCGCAATCTTCCGGGCGACGTTTATCGCCTCAAGGGCTTTGTTTTTAGCGAGGAGGATCCGGATCATCGCATTCTTGTACAGGTTGTCGGAAAGCGCATGGACATCGCAAGGGATGGCGCATGGGGCCACCGAAAACCCGAAACAAGGCTTGTTGCAATAGGTGCACCTGGGGCACTTTCGGAATACGAGCTTTCCGATGCGTTGTTGGCAACCGCATAACGGCAAGTTCGACCAAACTTGTTTGCGTGTTTTTCTTGAATTCCAACACGTAACAGCTCGAAAGCCCACAGCGCTGAGGACCAAAAGTGGAGAAATACCCTATTGCTTAAGCAGTTTAGGAAATGGAGCCAAGCGATCAGATTGCTTGCACTTGCCACTGCGATTGCCCTGTCGGGAACGGCTGTGCGCGCGCAGGACGTTTCAAGTCGAGAACTTGAAGACACAACCCCAAACCTCGGATTGCCGAGTTCAGCTGGAGGACAAGATGCCGAGTTGCTTTCTGCGTTCCATGGGCTCGAGGCGTTGCCCCGAGTAGCAAATCTCATTTGCAGAGGTTCTAGGGGCAAAGATGGGATGCCTGTTGTTTTTTCTGCCGAGGTAGATCTGGAAACTTTGCAAGCTGGCGACTTCAGAGTCGTAACAAAATCAGGCCAGATCGGAACAATGCATTGCGCATCAGTATTGCCTGCCACCGATCCCGGTGAATTGCGCACGGTGCTTCTCATCGGGGATTTTGGGAACGCTTCCGAGGATCCACCGGTTCAAGTCGAGGTTATTGGACACCTTCATTCCATCGATGGAACACTTGATTTTCGAGGTGCCACTGTAGCCGTGACTCCGCTGGAAGACGGGCCGTCAATGATCTTTGCCGAGGTTGTTGAAGATTGGACTTTGGTCGGAAACTTGGGGCCACGCCGAACCAGAGGAAGCCTTTGTCCAAGTGACAACATCGTACAGGCCATTCGGGTAACTTGGGCGGGTGGCGTCACGCTGGCGAACGGCAAGGAACCTGGCGATGCGGAGCGTGATCTGTACAGGATCATCGTAGAGGCCGAGGATGGATCTCAACGCATAGTAACTCCCGCGGCGCTTGCCGATCTGGGTGACGGGGACAATAACCACATGCTCTGCCTTGATACAAAGGATCGATCCATTTCGGTTTCCTTTCCAGCTGGCATTTTCACGGATCCGAATGATGATCTAAACCCAGAAACCAGCGTATTTGTTTCAAAACCCAATTAACAAACTGCTTTAAGGTTTGTTCGAATGGACTTTTGGCCGAAAATGCCCGGCCGGGCCGGTTGCAGGTATTGCAGCGCTAAATGCGAATGAACGGACTTGTTCGCCTCTCGGACATTGAAAACTCGGTTTTGAAGGTCCGCTTTGGGCTGATTGCGGTCCTTTGGAGCAATACTGAGGATGTCTGCAAAGTCCGCATTGCGGTTACTCACCACAATTCGACGAACGACAGCACCGAGCCCAAGGTTTCACTAGTCGGTACGCAGTTTTGAGAGCATGGGGCAAGAGACATTCCCGCCGTCGCAGTTGACTGTGAGTTCGTTCAGCGCCGCTTCCAAGCGCTTCAGTTCGTTTATCTTTTCCCGCACATTGAAGATATGAAGCTCAGCCAGCTCTTTTACGGATCGGCAATCCTCTCCGTCGCCTTCGGACAGGCTGAGAAGCGTCTTTGTATCGGCTAGTGGAAAGCCCAAATCACGGCATTTTTTCAGGAAACGAAGCCTTCCAACATCGTGCGCGGAGTACATTCGCCGGTTATTAGGTGCCCGTTCTGGTTTGGGCACGATCCCTTCGCGCTCGTAGTAGCGGATCGTTTCAATGCCGACACCGCTTTGCCGGGATGCTTCCCCAATCGCAAACATGTGAGTTTTCCCGTCTTGATCCTGTAGTGACTACAGGAATTATACGAGAGGCTGACACTTCGACAACTCCAACTAGTCAAGGGAAAGAAATGCAGAAGTACCTTAGCGTTAGTTATCTGGGATCACTGTCAGCACTCGGCGTCGCGACTTGCTGTGTATTACCCATGACTATGATGTTGCTGGGACTAGGGGGCAGTTGGCTGGCCATTTTCGGAAAGATCGCGGCGGCAAGCTACTACGTATTGACGATTTCGACGGCGCTTGTCGCTATATCGTGGCTTGTATCTTATCAGCGCGGCTCCCTAACAAAATTGAAATGGTGGCTTTCGGGGACGACCGCAATCACCGCGTTAGCTTGGGTCGTCGTCTTTAACGAGGCCCGGATCAACGATTACCTGATAATGCAGATGTGAAACAATGACAGAGCAAACTGTAGTGCTTGAAAGCACCCTGACGTGCCCGAAATGCGGTCACAGCGAAACCGAAATAATGCCGACGGATGCTTGCCAGTGGTTCTATGAATGCAAGTCTTGCGCAGCGGTCTTGAAGCCGTTGGAAGGGGACTGTTGTGTCTACTGCTCCTATGCCACGGTGCCTTGCCCGCCGATCCAGAATGGCGATAGTTGTTGCGGATGACAAAGTCTGCTTTGTCCGCTGCGCAGTCATTTCACGAATGACCGAACCGAGCCCGAAGCGGACAAAACTTGCGGCTAAGAGCGAAAAATCCGAATGTAGCCTCATGGCTGGTAACACAAGAAGAAAAACGATGGTCGTGGGTGCGACCGGCGGCATGGGAAGTGCCGTGGCTCTTGAGCGGGCACGTCAAGGGGACGTCCTTACTCTGATCGGGCGGGATCACTCGAAGCTGTCGAAGGTCGCTCAAAAGATCGGCGACGAACACGAACAGCCAAGAATCCTGACCGTTGATCTCGGGGATATGGATTCTTGTGCCAAATGTATGAATGAGACCGTCGAGTTAATGGACGGCCTCGATACACTGATCTTTTGTGCCGGCGCACACGTACGAGGTCGGACGACGGAAGCGGACCTTCAAAGCTGGGATCACGTTTTGGATGTGAATTTTCGTTCATTCGTCCATCTGGTCCGTGCGGGTATTGATCCTATCAATGCATCCGGGCGCGGCGCTGTCATAGCGATAGGTTCGATCACTCCTGCCCATGCCGGTGCAGGGATGAACCTTGCGGCCAAGCGTGCACTCACTGGTTTCTGTGAGACACTCTTCGATGATGTTCGTGAGTTCGGAACAAAGGTTAGCGTGATCCAGCCCGGATTCGTCGCTACAGCCATGTCTGCGTCACCAAGGCTTCAATCCGATTTGATGATCCAGCCAGAAGATATATCTGACGCAGTTGGGTATATCCTGCAAACCACTCCAAGTGCGTGCCCGACCGAAATAGTGATCCGTCCCCAACGATCACCCTACTAGTGAGGTTCTTCCAAAATCGGCAACGACCGCTTCGTCCGCACTGCGGTCGTTGAGTGGAATTCATTCAAAGTCTCCACTGAGCCCAAAGTACCGGATACTGCGCAACGATCACTTGGCGGGTTCTGCACCGTAGTCCGCCTCCGATCGGTCTTAGTTCGAAGGTGCAACATTTTTGGTGCATACTTCCCTGCCTGTTTGCATTTGCGCGCGCTTACATCGCCGTGTGCTAGCTACAACTGCGTGACACCGGCACCCGGCTCTGTTTATCCGTCGAGCATCGCGAGCACGGCGTCGCGTTCGGACAGGACCAACAGCAAGGCAAGATCACCCGGTTCCAGCTTTTCCAATATCATCGAGGCAGCTAGAGAGGGCGAAGATGCTCTCAGGATTTGTTGCGCGTCATATCCCTGTTCTAAGGCGGATTTTTTGATCAGGTCCGGGATTTCTCCCAATTCGCGACCTCTTAAATACCCTTCCAGTTCGGCTGCGACGACTACGTCGGGCTGGAAATTTAACGCCGTCGCGGTAACGTCCCGAATATCCTGATCCGACCGATCGCCAGCATGGCTGAGCATAATGTAACGCCGTTTCGCCGGTAGGCTTGACAGCGCATCGCAAACGGCCGAAATCGAGTGCGGGTTATGCGCAAAATCCACAAAAACACGCGCATTATTGTAACTAAACTCGTTGCAGCGTCCGGGGTTGTCCTTGGCGTCGGGTTTGAACCCGGCCAACCCATCCCGAGCCCCCTGAACGGGCAAGTCCAGTGCCAAGGCAAGGCACAGGGCCGCCAGCGCGTTCAGGATATTGTAATTCGCAGCGCCGCCCATGGTCAGCGGAACATCGGAAACTGCAATGACTACCTGTTCGACCGCACCGTCGAAAAAGACGATATCTCCCTCCTGCACATAGGCGCAGCACTTGCCCGCATCACGCGCCTGACGGACAAGGTTGTTCTGCGCATCCAGCGAGAACCACCAGATATTTGCGGATGTATTTTCCGCTTCTGCGCGGACATACAAGTCATCGGCATTCAGTGCCAGCACGCCACCCTCGGCCAGCGTGCGATGCACGGCGAATTTGGCCTGAGCCAGTTCCGGCACCGTGTTGACCCCGTATTGCCCCAGATGGTCGTTTGCCACATTGGTGACCGCCGCTGCCGTTGCCGCGCGGGTCGGCAGACCCCGGCGCAGGATACCTCCGCGCGCGACTTCCAGACAGGCGACCTCCAGCCTTTTGTCACGCAACAGCATTCGCCCGCCGCCGGGGCCGGAATAATCGCCACGGTCGAGAATGTCGTCTCCCACCCGCACAAATTCGGTCGAGGTCAGCCCGGCAACCTTGCCCGAAGCGCGGGCGATCGCCTCAAGTAAACGGGTTGTGGTTGTTTTGCCGTTGGTTCCGGTTATGAAGGCCACCGGGATATTGTGCAGAGCCGACCAGTCCAAGTCATCGGGGGTAGGCAGCGCATCGACCGGCCAGGTCTGACTGCCAGTACCGTGCCCGATCGACACTTCGTCATCATCGCACAGGATATCCACACCATGCGCTTCTGCTGCCGCAATCAGGGCGATCAGCGCGGGATTGGCTTCCTTCTCCATAACGCATTTGACATCCGCAACCATCTGATCGAAATCGCCGGGCTCGGATGCCAACAGTTCGGCAGCACAGAAATGCCAGACGGTTTGCACCGCGAAGATCGCGGAATAGAGCTGATCCATCGGTGCTGAAATCGCCAGATTGACGCCACCGGTGAAACTGCGGTGGGTTACGTCCTGATCCTGCCAGCCAAGTGCGTCCAGCACGCGGCGCGCGTGTTTTTCCCACAAAGCAGTGACCTGCGCGGTGCCGGTATCGGTGAAAAACACATCCATCACCGCGCCGGGGCGGTTCCACAACAGTCCCGGCCCGGTCAAGCGTCGGGCATCGTCTACCCGGATATGATCGGCGTACGCGCTTTCAATTGTCAGCGCGTTTTCAAGCTCTTCGATCCGGTCCATTCCGGTACCCCCGCTTAATCCGCGTCTTCGCTGATGTCGCGGGCCAGGCGCACGCCGCGCGCATCCCGGATCAGGTTCTGGTCGCTTTCGAACATGTCCTCGAACGAGGTGTCGATGGGGCTTGCCACCGGCGCAGCCTCTGTGACCGGCGCTTCGCTATCGGAGTTGAAATAGATGATCTGCTTCCAGCAGCGCGTTGTGTCATCACCGAAAATCACCAGCAGATCGCCCGGTGCGGCCTGTTCCAACGCTGCAGTCACCGCTTTGACCTCATCCGGGATGATCGTGATCGCGGCATCATCGACGCCGTTGTCGATCAGGGCCTGCCGCATCATTTGCGGTACTTCGTCGTGTCCACGGCCCCGGCGGCGGTCATCTGCCTTGCAGATGAAATGATCAAAATGCCCGGCCAATGCGGCGGCCCCGTCGATGATATCCTCATCGCGCCGGTCGCCGGGCATCGCAACAACGCACAGCCTTCGGCCCTTGACCTCCAACTGATCGGCCAGAGCCGCCATCGCCTTGAGCGCGGCAGGGTTGTGGCCATAGTCGAGGATCACCTTGAAGGGATGCTCGTCATAGACATTCATCCGCCCGGGTGCCTGGAAATAGCTGGTGTCGAAGGTGCGCAGCCCATGGCGGATATTGTCCAGATCCACTCCGAAACTATAGGCCATCGCGGCGGCGAACATCGCGTTCTGGACGTTGAAAATGGCCTTGCCTTCCAATGCCGCCGGGATCAGATGCGACCACAGCACCGGGATATGAAGACCGTTGTCATAAATGGTCAGCATGTCACCATTCATGCCCTTTTCAAGCACAATGGCCTTGCCGCCCGCCTTGATATGTTCCTTGACCAGGCTGTGCCCCGGATTGGTGGTGACATAAAAGATCTGATCCGCACCGGCATAGTCGGCCATTTTCAAACAGTTGATGTCATCGGCATTCAGAACTGCCGTGTCGGTGGCGCTTTCCACCACCACGCGTTTGACAACGGCCAGTTCCTCAACCGTGTTGATGCCGCCAAGACCCAGATGATCTGCCGAGACGTTGAGGCAGGCCGCTACGTTCGAGCGCTGATAGCCCAGACCCGAGCGCACAAGTCCGCCGCGTGCGGTTTCCATCACCGCAAAATCGACAGCCGGGTCGCGCAGAACGATCTGTGCCGACTTAGGTCCCGTCATGTCGCCCTTCACGCTCAGCTTGCCGTCAACATAAACGCCATCGGTCGAGGTCATGCCAACGGTCTTGCCGCTGGTTTTCATGATGTGCCCCAGCATCCTTGAAGTGGTCGTCTTGCCGTTGGTTCCGGTGATTGCCGCGATGGGAATGCGGGTTTCCTCGGTGGCCGGAAACAGCATGTCGATCACTTTGCCCGCCACGTCGCGCGGCTGACCTTCGGACGGTGCCACGTGCATCCGGAAACCAGGGGCGGCGTTCACCTCGACAATCGCGCCGCCGATATCCTTGTAGGATTTGGTGATGTCGTCGATCAGGAAATCGACGCCGCCCACATCCAGCCCGACGGCCATGATGGCACGCTCGGCCATGTCACGGTTGTCTGGGTGCACCACATCCGTCAGATCAATGGCCGTGCCGCCAGTCGACAGGTTCGCGGTTGATCGCAGATAGAAGACCTCGCCGTCAGGCAGCACAGTTTCTTCCGTCACGCCAGCATTTTCCATCAGGCGGTTGGCCTGATTGTCGATCTCCAGCATGGTCAGCACTTTTTCATGCCCGATGCCGCGGCGCGGATCCTCGTTCACGATATCGACCAGTTCGGCAATCGTGTGCGTGCCATCGCCTACTACATGGCCCGGCACGCGCTTGGCTACAGCGACCAGCTTGTTGTTCACCACCAGCATCCGGTGATCGAACCCGGTGATGAAGCTTTCCACCAGAATGGCGCGGCTGCGGGAATGTTCCTTGGCTTCGGCAAAGCCTGCCTCGACCTCTTCGTCCGAGTTCAGGTTGATCGAAACACCACGCCCATGATTGGCATCGAGCGGTTTGACCACCACCGGGTGCCCGATCCGTGCGGCGGCGCGCACGGCTTCACGCGCGGAATAGACCATGCGTTGCTGCGGCACAGGCAGGCCCAGATCGTTCAGCAGATTGTGGGTGTCTTCCTTGTCGCAGGAAATCTCGACCGAGATATGCTTGGTCTCAGAGGTTATGGTTGCCTGAATGCGTTTCTGGTATTTGCCGTGCCCGAACTGAACCAATGACCCAGAATTCAGCCTGATCCAAGGGATGTCACGCTCTTGCGCGGCCTTAACCAATGAGCCGGTTGAGGGACCAAACTCCTTGCGCTGTGCCCGCAGCACAAAGCTACGCAACTCGTCATCCCAGTTGAATTCCGGGTCGAAGTCGTAGTCCACCTGTTCCTTGAGGGATTGCGGCAATAGATGCATCAGCAGCCGCATTGCAAGCTTGCCTGCGTCCAGTCCAACATCGCGCTGGCGGTATTCGTAAACCATGTTGTATTGGCCGGGTTCGCCTGTGCCGCGCGTGCGGCCAAAGGTTACATCCGAACCGGCCACGTTCTGCACTTCGATGGCACAATGTTCCAAAACATGACCAAGCCAAGTGCCTTCATCTTCGCGCAATCGGCGGATGAAACCACCGGGTTCGCGGTAGGAACAGCCATGTTCCGCCAGACCGGGAAGGGCCTGGGTCAATGCATCAATAAACTCGGAACCAATTTTGGCCGAAGGCCAATCTTCCAGAACGCCCAGATCAATGACGTGGCGAATGACCGGAAAACTTGCCCAGACATTCGGGCCGACAAAGACATTGGTCGAGATTATTTTCATGAGGCTCCCCGTTGGTAAGCTTATTGTTTTCCCCCGCTGGCGGCCTCATCCTCGGACAGATCCGGCAATGTGCAGAACGCCATATGCTCATCCGGCGGAAAAGCCTGGCGAGCCGTCAGATCATAACGGCACCCTTCACCCAGAACGTCAAGCCGAAGTCCAAGAAGGCTGAGTGCTTCGCCGCGACGGGCATCCCACATCGAAGAATGGGTCAAATGGCTGGCATCCACCACGGTAACCGTTCCGCTGCCGATTACTTCAAAGACGTTATCGGGCCCAATGAAGGCCGCCGTGTCTTCGTCAACGCCCAATCCGATTAGAAAAGGGTTAAAAGATGAAGCGGTTAGCAATCGACCCAGGCGGTTGCGTTGGGTGAAGTGCTGATCAATGATGACGGCGTTGGTCAGACCCATACCGGGAGCCAGCGTGATGTTACCTTCGGCTGGACCAGAGTTGCTGCTGCCACCTGCTACCATATGCTCGGACATGATCGAAGCACCGGCCGATGTTCCTGCAACCGGCACCCCTGCCGCGTTTCGGCGCCGGATTTTCTGGGCGACCAGCGTGCCTCCAAGAATCGCTGACAGGCGCAACTGGTTCCCACCGGTCATAAAAATTCCGGTAGCACGATCCAGCATCCCCGCGTAATCCGGGTTGTCGCAATCGGCGCGGCGCGAGATAGGCAGGAATTCAACCTTGCCTGCACCAAGCTCGGAAAAGATGCGGTTATAGTCCGGTCCGGTTTCTTCCAGCATCGAGGCTGTTGGGATCACGACGATATCAGCGTCGGCACCGCCGGACAGCTCTACGAACTTTCGGTGAATCTGCATTTCCTTGACGCGGTCTTCACCGCCGCCGATCGGAATGATGAACCCGCGCGGGGTTTCTGCATCAACGGGTGCAGGGCACATATCTTAACTACCTTCCGGTGCTATAGCGGGCAGCCACCGGGGACCGCGCGGACGCTCAAACCTGTTCATACATGCCGCGTCGGGCTATCTGGCCGTCGCGTACATGCCATTCCCCCCGGGCCATCACATGCCGCACGGCAGTGTTTTCGTCAAGAACGACCAAATCAGCGTCCATACCCACGTTCAGACGACCTTTTTGGTGCAGCTTCAGCAGGTCGGCGACATTTGAGGTCAGCGGAGCCAGCGCTTCGGGCATTGGTACTCCTCTGTTGGTGAGTTCGCGCAGCGTGTCCGGCAAAGTGTCCGACAAACCCACACCAAACCGTGTCAGATTGCCTTCATGGTCAAAGGCGGGCAGGCATCCACCACCGTCAGAGCTGATGGTGAACCGGTCGGCGTGACCGCCCAAATCGCGAAACTGAATGTAGGCCTCAGTAGCAGAGATGCCCGGCTCGACATGTCCGCAGGGGAATGCGGTAGCGTCGATGTAACATCCGTGCCGTGCTAGCGCCACGGCCTGTTCGAAGAGTGGTTTGTTGCGATTGACATGGGTTGGATTGAAGACGCGTGCGGGCATTTCGCAGGTCGCGATGGCTTGTTCCAACATTGACAGCCCTCGCTCGCCATCTCCCATATGGCAATGCACAATCCCCGCCTTGCCAGTCATCAGGCCTGCGACATGCGCTTCGCTTGCGATCCGCAGAAACTCGTCCAATGTCGGTTGGCTCGACCGGTGATCACTGATCGCCAGTTCCCCAACACCGATGACCGGATCAAGGAACACAATGTCTCCACGGGCTGAACCGGTGAGGGTGGTCAGTGGGACGTGATAGCCACCGGTGTGACACCAGGCTGAAAGTCCTTCTTCGCGCAACCCATAGGCCTGTTGCACCAGCGTCTGCGTGTTGCGGGTCAGATCGTCCGTGCCCAATACTCCAACGACTGAAGTGACACCGGCACGCGTGAAAGAGGACAGGACAAGCGGCGGCACCCGACTGGCTGGTCCGGTTTCACCGCCACCGCCAGTTATATGCGCATGCCCATCAATAAAACCCGGAACAACCGCTGCGCCTTCGACGTCAATGATCTCTGCCTGAAGCTGGTCAGGCAATTCGGGTTTATTGCTGCCGAGGTAAATGATGCGTTCACCCGCAGTGAGAATATGGCCCAAACCAACAGGTTCAGGTGAATAGAGGCGCGCATTCTTGATGAGCTTCAACACGTTGCAAATCCGTCAGTAGGAGCGAAGACGTCCTTCTTTGCACCAAATGGCAGCAGAAGAACCATCCCCTTTTTCGGGGAAAGCGTAGATGTCGGTCGTACGCCACTAGCAGACAATGAGAAAAATGAAGCGGATGGCAAGGTTGTCCGCAATGCCGACGTTGGAAGACCTGATGAGCGAGCAAACAATGCGGATGACCGCTTTGGGCTGATTGTGTTGAAGAAGTCGGCTTTTGAGACGCGTTGATATTGCGGTCGCGTTCGCTTGATCTGCGAA
>NZ_JBXWSR010000040.1:0-1416 GCF_059613525.1 Ruegeria sp. SATB045
GGCTCAGAGCAGTCGTTCGGCAGAATTCAGTGAATGTCTGGTACGCGGGACAGTAAGGATTTTGAATGTTGCAAAAGGTTAAAAGCCTTTACTGCGGGGATTCAGTTTTCTTGGTTTCACATTTCTGAGGTTTCGCTAACTTCGCGTGGAGTGGCGTGAATCTATGGTTATCAACTTTACCAGTCACCTATTTAGGTAACCCTGCTTTTAACCAACCTTCACGCCAATTGTTTGCACAAGATGGAACAGTAAATATTGGTAATTGAGTCTGTGCCGAGGTTACGGTCAGCCCTGGGCGCAACGTCTGAAGAACTGCAACCGCTTCGCGAGCCGCAGCATCATCGGTGAGGTGTCCCAGAGCAGCAATCAGCATGAGATGAGTCATTACGAAGCTTGAACGCACAGATAAGGCATCTCGGCAAGCCTTAACCGATTCCTCGTAGCGCCCAAGATGAAAGAGTGCGCTTGCCTGAGCAATGTAAGCCGCATGGCGCAACGGATCGTGCGGGCTCAGGTCGACAGACTGAATCGCGTGACTTAGCGCCTCCTCCGGCCGATCAAGAAGAAAAAGGTTGATGGATGCCAGCATGTGAACTGTTGCTGCGTTTGGGTTTTGCTCGAGAGCTTGTTTGAAAGCAACCCGCGCGCGTGGCAAGTCCCGCGCCAGCATTGAGATCGAATGCGCAGCATACGCCAGCGCGATCCCGTCTGCACGATCGCTCAACAGTACCCGCTCGGCTGCCTTTACGGCCTCTTTCGGGCCTTCGCCAATAGGCTCAAGCCCTTGAACCATTCGTTGAATATGTAACCAAGCCAACAACCCTGATGCGGACGCATAGTCTGGGTCACGACCCAATGCGAGGGTCGTCAAACGTATGGCCTCTCGGTTGTCTTCATCCGTTAAAAGATGGAAATGCGACTGCGCTCGAAGGTAAAGTTCATAAGCTTCCAAATTATCCGTAGGTTTCGCACGCGCACGGTTGGTTTCGGCGTGCCTTAGAGATGGCTCTATCGCCGTTACAACCTCTAATGTGACTTTGTCTTGAAGGTCGAAAATATCATCAAGCACGCCGTCGAAGCGATCTGCCCAGAGATGACTGCCGTCTTCCGCATCAATCAACTGTCCTGTAATGCGGATGCGTTGACCTGCTCGTCTGACTGAACCCTCGAGAACATAGCGCACTCCCAGTATGCGACCGACTTCGCGTATATCCGTGCTTTTACCTTTGAAGGTGAAGGACGAATTTCGGGCCACAACCATCAGCCAGCGGAAACGAGACAATTCTGTGATGATGTCTTCGGTGATGCCGTCTGCAAAGAACTCCTGTTCGGGATCACCAGACATATTGTCGAATGGAAGCACTGCAATCCCAGGTCTGATATCTGTCATTTGTGACAGATTGGCTGAAGTGCCCT
>NZ_JBXWSR010000041.1:0-23218 GCF_059613525.1 Ruegeria sp. SATB045
TTCGCAGATCAAGCGAACGCGACCGCAATATCAACGCGTCTCAAAAGCCGACTTCTTCAACACAATCAGCCCAAAGCAGTCATCTGAGTATTTTTGTCAGATGACTGGTTTGGAGCGCTAAGCCGACATTGAGAGATCGCGATCAATCGGAGATCAAATCCTCGATCTCCTTTTCCATTCGTACCAGATCGTTGATCGCTTTGCGCATTTCTTGCCATTCTCGCGTCCGCATGCCGTGCCTGTAAGCCGGGTTGGCTTTACCGGAGCCGTGACCGCCGCAGGCACCGTGGAACCTGCACACCGTCCACCCTTTCACGGCCGGGCCATTGCAGCGCTCTCCGGTTCGTTTTGACTTCGCTGTACATCTTGGCGCGGCGTGGGCACTTTTCATGGGGTTGTCGTCACTTTTCATGTGCGACCCTCCCCCGGGCCTCGACGTTGCCGACAATGGCCTGCCCGCCATCTTCGACGTTGACGTGCTGCACGGTAACTGTCTGCTTTCCGCCATTTCGGTATTTGCGGAGCGCCTAGACCTGAGCCGTATACGTACGTGCCAGTTTGTTGTACGCGCGCTCATGCGCCTCGAATTGCGGGAGTTGCTCTGCATTCGCCATGCGGCCACCTTGCCGGATCATTGCCACGTGCGTTGTTGCCATCTGCACCGCCAACATACGCTCGACACCGTCACGCGGCGCAATCTCTCTGACGATCGCAGGCATAAAACCCCGCATGTCCTCTGATCCATCTTCAACTTCAGAAGGTTTGAGCGTTTTATAGGCCTGCAGGAACAGGCCCTCGTTCACCGCAGGGCTGTCACTGCCGAAGATCTTGGTCAGGGCATCTTCCCTGTACTGCGTCACGTGCAAACCACCATCTTCGTCTTGGCGGAAGGTGAACAGATCGTGCTCAGGTCGATTGTCTTTCTCAATTTCACTCATCGTCCATTCTCCAATGTTTGGCAAAAGTGACGGAAGTGACGCTTCTTCCTATGTAGGACGTATCTGAGAGTCTTTCCGGAATCTCGCGCGTACGTCGCATAAAGGGAAAAGCGTCACTTCCGTCACTTTCGTCACCCAAACTTCAATTTGAGGTGCAGAAACCCGCGCCCGGTGTTGCGCCGCGTAGTGACAAATTGCCGGCTCTTCATCTCCTTTTGCAGCGTGCGTTGTGTCCAGGGCTGCAGTCCTTGCTGTTCGCACCACTGCATGAAGCGATGATGCAAGGCACTGGTTGTGACGAAACTGCCCGTGTCTGCGTCGGTCTCGTCTTCGAGGAACTGGCCGAGAATGTCCTCGTCGTGGAAATACGCGTTGGATGCCGCGGTAATGCTGGCCGGTACGTCCAACCCAATCTGCTGCCATTGCAGCGCCCCGTCGATCGCCCACCGCAGAATAGCAGGTGCTTCTGCGCGCAGTTTATCCGGTAGCGCCTTGTCGCGCTTCTCGGGCGGAATGGTCACTGTGAACGGCACCAGTACGACGCGGGCGCGGATCGCTTCGTCGATACCTGCGAAGGATGGCATATTGTTTCCGGCAATGAAGAGCGTCAGCTGCGGTTCGAAGTCGAGATAATCCTGCTTCATCAGGCGCGCCGTCAGCTTGTCGCCACCGGTCAAATCTTTGATTGTCGCTTCATCCCAGCTTTTACCCTTAGGCAGTTCGGAGCCGACGACGAGGCGCGCACCCTGCAAACCGGCAATACCAGTGGAGTGTTGCTCAAACTTGGAGGTGGCCATACTAGTCGACCGCATCTGGGACGATAGTAGGCACCGGGCAAGACCCAATTTAGATCGAAATCGCCAAGATGCGCTAGCTACCCAAGCACCAATTAAAGCAATCAATTCGATCCTTTTCGGAATACTAGCCGCCGATATAATCGACGAGTTGCTCAATATCGAATTCTCGGTCCTGAATAATCCGGTTCATCAAGTCACCAATTGAGATCATCCCAACGACACTGCCCTCCCATAGTATCGGGAGATGCCGTATGCATTTCTTGTTCATGATCGCCATACATTCTTCGACGGAAGTGTCCGGAGTTGCGGTAATCACATTAGTAACCATTACATCTCCGAGTGACGTATCTGGGGATGCCCTACCCTTGAGGAATACGTCCCTTGCGTACAGTCTTTCTGTGAAGATGCCTGCGAGAGACCCTTCAGAAAGGACCACTATTGCTCCAATGTTTTCACTTGCCATAAGCTCAAGCGCTTCAAGCACAGTATTTTCCGGTTTGAGATCGTGAAGGTCTGGTGATTTGGACGTGAGTATGTCTCGCGCGCATGCCATGCCACACTCTCCTTTCATGGACACGTTTTTATTTGGCGTCCAACGTGCAACTCATACCAAAATAGATGGTAACCGGCCATGACGTAGGTCAAGTTCCCAATTCTAGTAAATCACAAAACAGCATCTAAGCACGCAGTACGGATTTTCGTGATGGGCAGTCTCTTATCTTGTGTCAGGCAATAGTACTTCAGGAACCTTCAGGGTCATGATGTGGGTGGCCAAAGACACTTTCACCGCATCCGGTGCAACCTCTGCCGAATGCGCAGCCCTCTCAATTTGAGCCGCATCTTTGGAGCAATCCATACCGGATATCCGATAACGAACTCTCTTGATCTTGGAGCTTAGAGCAGTTGCCATAAGGACGTGTTCCATCTCTGACGTTCGCCAGTCAAGCGCCTGGCCACGCGGGAAGTGAGACGCGGCACTCGCACACCCAAGCGCCGAGTAGCGGAAATTGGCGGTACATTTGACTGTGTGGTACTGTGGTCTGCATGTTGAAAAGCAGAAGAATTTGGAGGATCTGAGGATGATCCAGATATATCCACGAGCGTTGACCGCGGTCCTTGTAGTTGCAGTCTCAGTCGCTGCTGCGTGTGCTCAGCAGCAAAGAGGTGACTGGTGGGGACATGGTCCGATGGGTTCGGGCCATATGTCTTCCGACCACATGCACGGCTGGGGCTGGGGCAACATGGGTCCAGGCCAAGAGCAACGGATGCAGAGACACTGGACTTATATGAACGAAGGCGTGCCGGCGGCTTATCGGGGAGCGCGAAGTACCGTTCGCGCAACGCCAGAAGTCGTTGCAGAGGGCCGCGCACTGTATTCGCAGAACTGCGCAAGCTGTCACGGGACTGCGGGTTTGGGAGATGGCGAAGCCGGTCGCTCTCTTGTGCCATCTCCAGCCCTTCTTCGATGGTTCGTCCAAATGCCGATGTCGGGAGACGAATTTCTGCTCTGGACAGTTTCCGAGGGCGGTGAACGTTTTGGAACTGACATGCCGGCGTTCAAGCAAAAACTGAGCGAGGACGACATCTGGAAAATCATCGCCTACATGCGTGCGGGATTTCCGTAGACCGATATGGATGAAGTTTTACAGCCATAGACTCGTAAATGCATCTTTGCGCAACGAGCTCGTTGGAGCGGGGTTCCGGAATGAAAAGTATTGCGCATCGGAAATCCTAAATTACGCCAAAAGCTGACTTTCCCTGCAGTATTTTGAGCGAACAGGAAGAGCTCAGAGCAGTCGTTCGCTGCGCTGTGCATCAATGACTGGGTTGCGGGACGAAGCGGACCTTGATGGTCACAGACTGAACGTCGGCTTCTGGCATTGTTGCGTGAGCTATTTCTACAGGGCAATTAAAAACTGGCTGTCCGCTTCGAGCAAACTTACAATGCCGGGCAACTTTCTTGTTCTATCTTCTACTTTCCGACAAGAATTGCATATTCCCGCTCTATAACCTTTTCCCAATCGCCTCGCGCTTTCAGACCTGTCGAAGAGTCTCCCATTAGCGAAGTAACCATCAACCTTCCACGCGCTTTCGCTTCTTCTTTCGAAAACCCGGCCTGTTCAAACATCCAGGCGGCGAACTGGAATCGTTTGCCGATGGTTCTTTGATAAGCTTCTCTTACCTTCTCATCGGTATTCGCCCACACTGAGACAGCATGATCTGGCAACGCGGCGTCCTCTTCGATGACCTTTTTCATGAGAAGAAGAATGCGGTCTTCCGGGGGACCGCCAAATGTCTTTGCTTGTGTGATCACTTTGTCAGTCAGTTCCTGCTCCCAATATCTGAGAACCTCATCCAAAAGCTCACGGACGTTCTTGAAATGCCAATAAAAGCTGCCGCTTGTCAGGTTCATTCGCTTTGCCATTGGCACGACCTTTATCGCGGAAACGCCGCCCTCGTTGAGAACTTTGTAGGCCAGCAATATCCAGTCTTCCTTGGTCGCGGCGTTTTTGGGTGAGGCTCGGGTGACAGTTTCTGACATTCAGATTACAGCATTCTTTATTTGACATAGAGCAGTCTATGGAATTACCGTAGAGAAGTCTATGGTGAACGAGAGGTTCACGGTTTCGTGTTCTCTTACGAGGCTTCGCTTTGAAGGGGGGATCAATGAATAACTTAATGAAAACCGCAGCCGGTACATTGATGGCATTAGGCATGACGCTGGCTGGCACAGCCACGGCGCAAAACGCCTTGCCGACAGGTCGGAGTGCCACTGAAATCGAAAACGGTGTATATCCTGCGTCTTACTTTCCCAACACTGAAATCCTCGGCGAGGATGAGATGCGTATCACGGCATTGGGGACGGGGATGCCAAACCAAACCAAGGCAGCCGTTTCGATTTCGTTTTATGTGGAACTTGGGAATGGGGACGTCTTTCTGTTTGACGTAGGAACTGGCGCAACGGGAAACCTGTTCTCGCTGCGACCGGACTTCGCAAAGATCGACAAGGTCTTCTTCAGCCATTTGCATGTTGATCACGTTGGAGACTTCATGGGCCTCCACGTTGGAGGTTGGCTTTCGGGCAGATATACCCCGCTCCGCATCTTCGGCCCGTCCGGATCAGAAGATGAACTGGGCACCAAAGCCTATGTTGAGGGCATGTCCAAAGCTTACGCCTGGGACTTGGCCACGCGAACGGGCGCGCTGCCGGATGATGGCGCCAAGCTTGAAGTCACTGAATTCGATTACATGCAGGAAAACGAGATTGTTTATCAGGAGAACGACGTAACTATCCGTTCCTGGCCCGCGATCCACAGCCTAGATGGCTCGGTAAGCTACTCTCTAGAATGGAATGGGCTGAAATACGTATTTGGTGGCGATACATACCCGAACAAATGGTATGTAGAATATGCCAAAGGGGCGGACATCGCGTCTCACGAGGCCTTCCTGCCACCGGATGCGCTAGCCCCTTATTTTGGCTGGGACATGAAACAGGCGACTTATGTAGCTACGCGCGTTCATACGGAACCTGCGGCTTTCGGCAAAGTTATGTCCGCTGTCGAGCCACGCATGGCCCTAGGGTATCACTCTGTTCTTTCGCCCGAAAACTATCAGGCAATCCTGGAAGGTGTCCGTTCGACATACGATGGACCGCTCACTCTGGCGCGAGACCTACAGGTGATAAACGTAACCAAGGATCAGATCGTTGTTCGGGAAGCGAGTGTTGACGAATATGCTCTGCCACCAGCTGTGAGCGACGAATACATCAATGCACCGCGTTCAAAAGAAAAAGAGCCTTCTGAAAAGGTTCAAGCCGGCAAATGGGATGGTTACACGCCACCGCCAATGCCGGAAAATTAACGTTCAGGGGTGAACAAAATTCTAATTTGGCGGTATCTGTGCCGACTATTCCTGATGCTGAGCGTGATGGTCTCGGGTGCATTGGCCGTTTCAGCAGATGTCGTTTTGACAAACGGTTCGGAAGTCGCACCCAATATTGCTGTCCTTCATGTAAAAGATGATGGGGTTTACATCGACCTTGAGATCTATGTCGAAGATATTCCGTTGTTTGCGGATATGTTGCCAATCGGTTGGTCATCGGATTTCGTTGAGGGTGAGCCGGAGGCTGAACGGGAGTCCAATCAAGGCTCTGCCCAAACCGAAAGTCGGGCGCTGTCTATTGTTGCAAGGGACGAACAGCACCTACACGCTGAAATCAGAAAGTTAGAATACCGAACGCGCATCGACCGGGCCTCTCCGCTTGCAGGTCAGCGCGATCCATTCTCGGGCAAAATTGTTCCCAGCCCGCCAAAAGATCCGCGTGTTCTGTTCGTCGAAGTGTTCTTTCCGTTTCAAAACTCAGTTCCCAACGAGCTGACCATAATGCCTCCATCGCAGGATGGCGAACCACTGGTAACAATCGGGATGCAGGTTTTTGACCGAGAGGTTCCGGTCACGGATTTCCGCTTCTTGTCAAAGCCAGCAGAGTTAAAGATTCACTGGCCTGACCCTTGGGAAACCCGATTTTCCGCTGCGAGTCTGAATCGAAAAGCGCAGGACGGGACATCGACATTTCTTTATATCGAACCCCGAGAAGTTCGGCACGAGACCCTGATCCGCTTGCGTGAACTGGCGCCTTGGATTGATGAAACCATGGAAGTGGGACAAACGCTTTCACCACAGCGTAGCGCCTTGATCGTAAACCAGGCGGCGTCCTTCCTGGCTTCACGTAACCCGGTGACAATTGATGGCAAATCAGTGCAACCGTCAAACGCAACCGCAAAACTCCTCGAGCTAACATCGCAGGGTTTTCAGGTTGTCGAGCCTGGAAAGGAAGTGTCCGTGAACAATGCGTTTATCGGCGCCATCCTGTCTTTCTCATCGGCAGAACTTCCCGATCATGTGACAGTCACATGGGATATGTTTGACGAGGAAATTTCCCGCGTTGCGACCATATCAAACGATATCGCTGGGCCATTCTTTGGAGCTGTGACACCAGCGGATCCACAGTTCCACTGGCGGAACCACTTGCTCCAATACGAAAAAGCATCTGTCATTCAGGTTCCAGTTGAGCGGCAGACGCAGCAGTACCCGGCAATCGCTTTGATCACTGGGATTGTCAGCGCCGTCTCACTTGGTTTTTTCCTACTGTGCAGAGGCAGAGTTGCAAAGCACGCCAGTTGCGTAACCATGCTTGTCGCCGCTTCAGCAACCGTCGCGTTTTCGGGATATTTGCCAGAATTACCTTGGAAGAAGCCTACCCACCCTGAGCCACAGGTTGCGGAAGATATACTGCGCTCGATGGTCGAAAACTTGAACACAGTGACCCTGGAAATATCGCCGGCAGCAAGAAAGGCAGAGCTGACACACATTGTGACGGAAGCGTCTCTGAGTGACATCGCAACAGAGGTTGAACGTGGTCTCGTGATCCGAACGCCAGGAGGCAGGCTTGCTGCAGTTACCGAAATTAGAGACCTGAATTTAGAGCGCGTTGACCCGACCCTCAAGCCGGGTGGATTTAGCACTCTGGCCAAATGGACAGTGAAAGCCCAAGGCGGTCATTGGGGGCATGCCCACATGCGCGCCGTTACGTTTCGGGTGCTGGCCGAGGTTGTACCTGAATCCGGGCAATGGAAGCTGGATGGATTAACTGTGATCGAGGCTCGCGATCCAAATGCATAAGTGTTTAAGACCAAAGGTTTTTGCTTTCGGCGCTCTGTTTGTCGGTGTGTTTTTGTCACTGACGCTGTCAGCCTCGGCGCATTTTTTGCTTAATCTCAACGTTCGAATTTCGCATGTCGATCATTCAGAAGGCGGCCTGCGTGTCTACATGCGTACGCCCATGCCTTATCTGGTTGCAGACAAGGTCGGTGATCAGGATGGTGATGCCTTACCGGAAGCTGCACCATTCACGACCAATGCCATGAGCGACGGTCAAATAGTCCACTTTGTCGACTTGCAGGCTGTCGTGAGCGATCCCAATGGTTTGGGGCAATTCGCTGAAGGTGGGTTGCATCTGTTGGTCGACAATCAGCGCTTAAGAGGAACAGTTAAGTCGGTTCGCTTGCATCGAGTTGGAAATGAGCCCGGATTTGCAACTTTGGCCGAAGCTCAACAGGCCGTGGACACCGAAACGGCCTTAACGCCACCGCTTTTTGTTGGTGACACAATTGTCGATCTCGTCCTGCATTATGACACTGACGGCCCGGTCCAATCTTACAGCATTACCAACGTGCTGGACCCCGGCTTGCCCGATCAGGATCAAACGGCCAACCTCATTCTCGACTACGCGTCGGACACACCGCAGATATTCCGATCTCGAGGCCTGATGACTGAACCATTGGTGGTTCAGCAAGAGGGGTATGGAGGATTCCTGAGTTTTGTCTGGGAAGGTATACGACATATCCTCGAAGGATTGGATCATGTTCTTTTTGTTGTGTGTTTGGTCATTGGAGCGCAGACCCTCAGGGCGCTATTGCTGCGTGCAACCGGTTTTACCGTTGGGCATAGCGTAACGCTGTCGCTGGGGTTTTTCGGGTTTGTACCATCGGGCGCGTGGTTTGTTCCTGCCGTTGAAACCGGAATAGCGCTTTCTATCATATTTGCAGCTGTCGCAGCGTTTATGAGTTTTAGGGACAATGCGCGCTCTGAAGTCACGATGGTGCTTCTGACAACGCTGATTGGCCTCTTGCACGGGCTTGGGTTTAGCTTTGTGTTGCACAAGATCTTGCAGGTCACCTCCCCAAACATCTGGCAAAGCCTACTTGCCTTCAATCTTGGCGTCGAGCTTGGCCAGGTCGCCATTATTCTTGCGCTCTGGCCTGCCTTGATAATGTGTCGGCGCGTGAACTCCAGTTTGTGGATGTCCCTACGAGTGGGCTTAGCCGGTGGATGTGCGGCTATCGCCTGCTATTGGACCTTTCAGCGAGTTGCCGAGGTTTACTCCACGCTGGCTTAAGGTCATTGCGATGGCACGTGCCGTGATGGTCGCCTGGGAGAAAAGCGGACATTCGGCCGTTCCGCAGCATAAGACAGATTGAGCTCTAACCAGTCCTTCGCTGCATCACGCCTTAACGTCTGCTCCGACCCACCACCCGCCAGCACCAGCGACCAGTCTTCAGCCCCCGGAACGTCTCGTCAGCGGTCCAGAACGGTCGCTCTAGCGGTCTAGGCAGCACCCGTTAAAGGCCTCTCTAGCGGTCAAAATGCCCCCGGAACCGCCCCAGTTGGTCAGGCCAGCGGGAAAAGCCGAGTCTAATCATCGGAGGGCAAGGATTCCTACCACCCCAGCCAGTTCATTCACACATGAAACGACGACAGGCACTTGGGTCACACCGACCCAGGAAATGCCCCCTTTTATGCCCCAGTGGTTTCGGGTGTTACGGGTGTTGCGGGTGGGCCCTCAGAGGTCGTTGAAGGCCCATGCCACGGTTCTCCATAACTGGGGTACTAAGGGACTGGGGAATAGGTATAAGTAATGAATAGAAACCAGAGGATAGAGGAACCCCAGTATCCTTGTTCCTTATTAATAATAATAAGATAAGAAGAAAGAGAGGGGGGAGGCTATGGGAGAGATAGAGAACCCATGGCACTCGCGGCCAATCGATGTTCACCGCTGGTCGGATCATCCAGAGGTGGCCATACTAGTCGACCGCATCTGGGACGATAGTAGGCACCGGGCAAGACCCAATTTAGATCGAAATCGCCAAGATGCGCTAGCTACCCAAGCACCAATTAAAGCAATCAATTCGATCCTTTTCGGAATACTAGCCGCCGATATAATCGACGAGTTGCTCAATATCGAATTCTCGGTCCTGAATAATCCGGTTCATCAAGTCACCAATTGAGATCATCCCAACGACACTGCCCTCCCATAGTATCGGGAGATGCCGTATGCATTTCTTGTTCATGATCGCCATACATTCTTCGACGGAAGTGTCCGGAGTTGCGGTAATCACATTAGTAACCATTACATCTCCGAGTGACGTATCTGGGGATGCCCTACCCTTGAGGAATACGTCCCTTGCGTACAGTCTTTCTGTGAAGATGCCTGCGAGAGACCCTTCAGAAAGGACCACTATTGCTCCAATGTTTTCACTTGCCATAAGCTCAAGCGCTTCAAGCACAGTATTTTCCGGTTTGAGATCGTGAAGGTCTGGTGATTTGGACGTGAGTATGTCTCGCGCGCATGCCATGCCACACTCTCCTTTCATGGACACGTTTTTATTTGGCGTCCAACGTGCAACTCATACCAAAATAGATGGTAACCGGCCATGACGTAGGTCAAGTTCCCAATTCTAGTAAATCACAAAACAGCATCTAAGCACGCAGTACGGATTTTCGTGATGGGCAGTCTCTTATCTTGTGACCAACAACCTCTGAGGGCCCACCCTCACGCAAGGCCGGAACGCTTCTGGTGCCTACCGGTACTCATCACAACCCAGACACAAAGCATCTCCACATCGTGTGTACCGATCCGGATGATCATGGTCGCGTTATCCTTGTGTCCGTGACCACTTGGCGAAACGATCTGTGTGATGCCACCTGCATCCTGCTGGAACATGAACACCCGTGGCTCTGGAAACCGAAGTCTTACGTCTATTACCGCAAGGCAGATTTCCATCGGGTAGAGGCATTGGAGCGAGGCTTACAGAGCGGCCAGCTTGAGGAACAGGACCCGTGCAACGGCCAAGTGTTCCTGCGCGTTCGAAAAGGTTTGTGCAGGTCGCCTCATACACCACGCAAGATCAAGCGTGCGGTCGGGTGTTAAATCGATCTATGCAGCAACCGACCACGACCAAAGCACAAACGTTGCACGGTGTGCGCATCGCCCTAGTCTTTTATTTCAAATCTGAAACTGGTTGCGTATAGAGGCTTGGAGCAAACCAGTGTTTTGGTCTCTCCATTGACCTCGTAATAAACAGTGAGGAGTAGTGCCGCCTTATTTGACAGATCGTCTAAAAAACTATCGTCTTTTTGTTTTCCTCTAGAAAAACCGTTATGTGTAAAGAAATCCGAGAAGACGTAGATACTTCCGACCATGTTAGCTCCGGTTTCACTGTCGACTAAGAATGCGCGTCTCATCTCCTTAAACCAGTGTCCGCATGCCTTGCGTGCATCATATTCACTGTCATGATTAAAGTTGGCACCTTGAATGGAGCTAATAACGATATTGTCGTCGTCCCAATTGTAAGAAGCATATACCGGACTGAGCTTGTTGATGTCAGTTCGCCTCAGAAATAAATCCAATCTTAGAAGCCCGATATCCATCATCGAAGCAGGTTCTTCCATGAGCCATTTTGACAATTCATCAGGTCCCGCCTTGACTGAATGCGCGCTTGCCAAAATACAAAAAGTCGATAGCAACAGGCGTGGCGAAAGTGCTTTTAATACCATCTCGTATCCTTTGTTACTTCGCACAATCTGCTCTGTAGATCGCAACCTTGGATACTAAAGTTCCAGTCTTGTGAGACGTCCATAGAACTTCACCATCTTTGAAATTGAAGGTGTAAATATCCGCATAGTTGGCATGAAACGCCCCAACTGACAGTTTGCCTTTTGAACTGCCCAGTGGAATTACCTCTGCTCCGTCCTGTCGGTACCCATATGCGCCAGCAGTGTCGTCAAACTGGATGTCCCATTCTTCGCCTAGTCTGACCAAGACAATCTTGCCTTTACTGATCCCGTCGTCAGACCAATTCGGACCGTCTGCGTTAGTCAAATCATCTTGGAAAAAGTAAGCTGTGCCTTTGGATGGACCACAATGTGCGATCACACCTTCCTGTGCAAGTCCGGCTTGTGCAGCCAGCACCAGGTAAGTTGTTGCAACCAGTCTCAACATTTACGATGTCCTCTTATTTCTGCACGAGTTAAACAGTTTCCAACTTGAGGAAGCAACGCTCTATAGCAATAATCATATAAGTATCTGTAATCGCTAAAAGATTCATCTTGACGCACTGCCCGTGTCGGTCCGACAATGCCGCCATGCCTACATATCCAAGACTGCCCATATCCTCATCGTCCAGCGTGGCCAAGCGAACACGTCGCCGCCTTGATCAACTCACGTCCGATGTCGATGATTGCCTGACCGAGTTGTCGCGATTGGACCGCGTTCGCTCTGTCGCCAATCTCAAGTCGGATGTGGAAAGTTTGCGGACCGAGATCGTCCGTGTACGTGATCATGCATTCGATGTGGAGATGGGACGATGACGCGAGCGCGGGGGGCAGTGTTTTTTTTAGAGCTTCGGGGAACATCCACCGCCGAGGGGAGTTGAGCGCGGAGATTATTTATGAGTGAAACTATAGGTCTTCCCGTCCCGCACGATCTGGTGCCGCCATACAGTGTTTTATTCGAAGATTTGTGCCGGATCATCCATCGCCAGAGCGGTTTACAGGTATCTGACGGGCATGCCATTGACGCTGTTGTCCGCTCAACAATGCGTGGTGACATGTATGATCGGCTGGCCGTCAAGGCTGCCGCAGAGGGCGATTACGAACAATCCCTGAAGTTCAGCCAAGCCGCAGAGCGGTGTTACGCATCGGTCCGGTCTGCACAGACGCTGTTGAAGGTTACGCCAAAGGAACGCAGCGGGAAAATGGCTAAAGCTGCCGCAGCAGAACGTGCCACCCTGATCGAAAGCGATTCCGGTGTCTGGTCAGAGGTGCTTGAGGGATGACCGTTTGTAAAGATTGGGCCGAACGTCTTCAACGTCGGGAAGTTCCAATCGACCCGGATGTTCTGCCGTTACACACGCCTGAAGCGGATCGCATCAGTAAGGCACTGGGTCAGCTACGCCTGACCGACAAGACGGGTAAACCCACACTCGCAAGCCTTCCTAATATCGGCTGGGTGGATACCAGCATCCGGGCGATCTTCGGGGATAACAACATCCGCGAAGCCTTCATGCTGATGCCAAAAAAGAACGGGAAAAGCGCCCTGTTGGGTTTGGGGTTCTTTGCCGCCTTCCTGTTGGATAAGCGACCGAAGGCCAGTTACACCATCATCTCGCCCAGTATCGCTATCAGTGACCTTGTTTTCAGCCTGCTGTCCGGGGCAGTCGAAGCCGATCCGGTTCTGGCGGGATTGTGCCGGGTTCAGGAACATCTGAAGACCATAACGTTCCTGCGGACCGATGCGACACTCAGCGTTAAATCCTTCAGTCTCGAAACCATCACCGGCATTCGTGGCAGCGTGCTGCTGGATGAAGTTCATTTGTGCGGAAAGCACAAGGCCGGGTCGAAGATACAGACCCAGATGAAAGGCGCGCTGACCGTCGATCCCGGTGCCAAGATCATCTATGTCAGCACAATGTCGGATGCCCCACCCACCGGCGTGTTTCACGACCTACTGCAACAGGCACGGGCGGTTCGTGACGGGATCATCACCGACGACTCGTTTTTGCCGATCCTCTATGAACCATGGGAAGGCTGCCCGGACGTTCTGGATCACCCGGAACTGCGCCAGTTTTTGTTGCCCAGTTATCCCCATATTGGCGATGAGCGGTTCTATGACACATTGTGTGCAACGGCATTGCGCGCTGGGCCGGTCAAGGCGGCGGTTGAACGCAGCCAGTTTTTCAACGTCGAAGTATCCAGCGCCGTTCAGGAAGACAGTTGGTTTCTGGCCGAAGCTATCGCGGGTCTGTCACCAGTTCGACTAACAATCGAAGACGTGATCAGGCAATCGCAGCACGTCGCGCTTGGGATCGATCTGGGTGGCCTTGGTGACCTCAGCGGCATGGGTGCCATCGGTGTCACCTCATCGGGCAGGTGGCTGGCGTCCGCCCGTGCTTGGTGTACGCAACGGGCCGTGGATGAAAACACCGAGTTTGGCAGCAGTCTGGAAGGTTTCATTGAAGACGGTGATCTTCACATCGTCCAGCCGGGTGAAGATATCCCGGCGATGATCAGGATATGTGAACGGGTCAAGGATGCCGGAAAGCTGCACGCCATTGGTGTTGACCCTGCTGCGGCAATCGATCTGGTCGAAGCATTGGAAGCCGCCGGTTTCGCCCTGTCGGAAAGTGACAAAGACAACCACCCTGTCATGGGTATCGGCCAGTCTGCATTCCGTTTGAACAGTGCGGTGCGATCCGTGGAACGAAAAGCAGAGGAAGGCACCATTCGATTCGATAACAGTCGAATGCTGGACTGGTGTTTTGGTAACTGCGTCAGCATTGAACGGAACAACGTGGTTGAGATTGCCAAGCGCAGCACCTACGCAAAAGTTGACCCGGTAAGCGGCATCTTGGATGCAGCGGCCACGCTGGTGATGCGTCGACCGAAGACCTTCGATGCCAAGGCCATGATAGGCAGCTTGGTTGGTCTGTTGGCCATTTTCGGATCAGGCGGTGTGTTATGAAACGACGCATACCTCTGGCCAATGGGCGCGTCCGTGCCGCAGAGGCCCAGTTCCGCGCCGCATCGGCCCCCGAGCACATCACGCCTGATCGACAGGAACGAAAAGATCATTATGGCAGCGAACGGTGGAAGCAAATTCGACGCGAACACCTGAAACACCAACCTGATTGTCAGGTCTGCGGATCACCTGGTAATCACGTCGATCACTTATGCGGTCATGACGATGAAGCGGCCCGGTATGTAATTTATACTTTGGGTCTGGAACGGGTAACCCCGATGGACTGGCGGCAACGGTTCTGGACCGGCCCGTTCGTGACACTTTGTCATCGACACCACAGCGTCAAGACACGGGCAGAGATGAATGGGAGATTGTTCGAATGGGTGAAGCAAAATCTAACCGATAATGCTCGCAACCAGACGTGACACTCGCGTTGGCTGTAGCCCCGACCAGTCCAATACCTCTTTTGACACGGCTGGATGTGTCAGGGTCCAGACCCGGAACCCGGCTGTCCGGTAATGTGCTGCAAGTGCTGGTACGGTCGTTCCCATTATTGCTGGCAGCAATGCCCTTCCGTACCGATCCGTGCCATGGTCTCCGATGAAAGCCCGTCCACGTGCAGACAGAGCAACGGCTGTCAGCCTGTCCCCTGACGGTGCAGCAACTACGGCAATATCCACATTATCCGGAGCAATGGTCTGAAGCGGAACGTCATTGGCCCCAACGGCCCGAATACGCGCCAGATACTCGGCAGCTTCAGCCTGTTCTGCGGCTTCGGCACGGCTCGCCGCGCTACGGCGCAATGTGGATGTCTTGTCCCCGAAATCGGCACCCGCTCGGGCCAGATATGCCGCGTAGATCAGCCAATTGCCAATGTCCCGAATGTTATCCCCGTTCTCTAGGCGACTGAGGACGCTCTTTGGAATACCCGTTGCCGATGCTGCGTCTCGGATCGTCAGATTTAACTTCTCGCGCTGCTGTCGCAGGTATGCCCCTTGGCGGCGTCGGTGCTCTTTTGCTCTCTCTTTGGTCATTGTCCCAGTCTAGGTCAAGGCGATGATTATTGCACCAACGCGGGACAATCTGGACGCGCGTAATATGCGCCCCTCATGGTGAAGGCTCATCATTCAACCAATGGAGATTTACCATGAGGATCAATAAAGATACCGCACGTCTGGACGGGCTAAATGTCACCAAGGGCGGGCTGGGTCTGCGTTCGAAAGAAATCGTCGCTCAAACCGTTACAGACGATGAAGGCAATTCAGTTGGTGCATTGCTGACTTCCGATCTGGAAGGTGGTCGCGTCGGGATTGAAACTGATGACAACGGCGTACCGAGCTTTGTCGAGTATGACGGCAACGGTGCCGAGGCATCCCGCATCCCGGCTGTTGAAGCCGAAGACGAACCGATGCCCGAGGATGTAGCTGCGTCGTATTGCGGTGGTCGCTAACTTACCTAGGATTGCGGCGTTTCCGTCGCGATCCTTAGCTATTTCGGTTGTTTATCAGGGAAGGGAGGGTTAACCAGAGTCACGTTAAATAATTGGTTCCAAGCATTTTTTAGGTGAGGGGAAGAATACGTGACGGACGAACTATACAAACGGCTATGGTCTATGCTTTCGCCTTACACAGTTGAGAAGATGGACAGCGTACGAGCGAACGGGACTAAATTCGTCCACTACACAAGCGCAGCAAGTGCGCTAAGCATTATCAAAAATGAAACCGTCTGGATGCGGAACGCGTCCGAGATGAATGACTTCTCCGAAGTACAGCACGGCCAAACTTGCCTCGCAGCGGCATGGAATGACGAAACACAAGGCGCACGTCTACGTGGGCTATTGGAAAGTATCGAAAGCGGATTGAGCCTCAGGATTCAAGAGGCATTCAACGAACGGCATTATGACCGGCATCGCGAAAGTTTTTTGATTTCTGTGAGCGAACACGGAAACGGCGTAACGAACGAAGACAAATTTGGAAGGCTTTCGATGTGGCGCGCTTATGGTGGCGACACGAACGTTGCGCTTGTCATGAACAATGGTCCATTTTTGAGAGAGTCCACTGCAACCAATGCGTTCACCAGCCCTGTATTTTACGGGGACGTAGGCACTTTTGTTTCCGAAATCAGCCGTGTCGTTGACGCGCTGGAGTCCAATTTGAGTTTTGCGCGAGAATGTGGCGGGGACTTAGTGAAACGTGTTTTTGAGAGCATGTTTCATTTCGCGGCACTCTCCACGAAACACCCCGGCTTTGCTGAAGAACGTGAGTGGCGCGTCATTTTTTCGCCGACCATGTTTCCGTCCAACAAAATAGACTTCGACATTGAAGTCGTGAATGGAGTTCCCCAGCGGGTGTACAAATTTCCCTTGCAGGATTTCCCGGACGAGGGGTTTTTCGGTGCAACAGTTCCCGATCTATTGGACGAAATAATAATCGGCCCGACCGCATCGGCACTTACTATCCACGATGCCCTTAGTGGCGCGTTGATTCAGGCTGGTGTTCCTGATGCCCGTAATCGCGTGAAAATATCTGACATCCCACTTCGTCGATAATGGTACGAGCATGTAGCTTACGGTCCGATTAGATCGTCACTGATGACCGACCAGCCCGATTTGCTCCGGCTCAGATGGTAGTGGGTAGTCCGGTGGCTGGATGCCGTGCTCATTTAGCCATTCGAACATAACGCCCCATTCATCTTGAACTGATGGTGCGCTGCGAAACTCTAATAACGTTTCTAGCGCAGCTTTGAGGTCTGCAGGGATTGTTTGGGGCCATTGTCTCATAACAATTGTGCTAATTCTTCGTGCAACAGGGGAAGCAAGTGTGCTTCACCAAGGGTTCACTACTTAAGCACCTTTAGTAAAGTGAGCGCAGCGGCTGTTTTTGAAAAAAAAGTCATCGCCGGAGAAACAACGACTTTAGCACCGAATGGAAGGGTTACGGCTGCTTTGATTACACTTGCCAAAACAGCGCCGATCTTGAAAAGCAACCCCGTGACTATGATGGCAGAACCTACAAAAAGACTCGCCTTCAGAAACGTCACGGCAAAAAGTTCGGCAACAACAAGTGCAACAACCAAAATCGTCATAACTACCTCCCAGTGTTGAATTGACATGGTGATTGCTGACCGGTTTGTCAATTCTCGCATCGACCGGTCGTCCCTAAGTGCCCAGTAGCTCCGCAATCGTATAAAGTATTTGACCGTCGGCTCAGGAGAATCGACCGCAATTCCCCTTTCATAATGAAACCCCTTGACGTTTCACCGTGAAACCCCCATACCTTTCACAGTGAAACATGGGAAGAGCAAATGAACAGTAACGAGCAATTCAAAGACCTCGCGACCAAATACCAGATGGACAAGACGGTTTCGAACGCCATGAATCTGGGAAATGCCATGCTGGAACTTAGAAAACAGGCGGTGATTGACTCCGATGGTCATCACCTGCAAGCGAACGTGTCAGAAGCAAAGCAATTGGCATGGTTTAACATCAGCAGCGCGACGGCACGACGGTTAAAGCTCTTGGCGATGTGGGAAAGGGAAGTTCTGTCTGAATCGCCAGAGACTTTGACGGACGCCTACAGGTTAGCAGAAGCACTCAACAAGGCGGCTCTGGAAAGCGAGAAGTCAGATATCAACCGGGGCGGGCGACCGCGAAAGAGCGAAGCGACACGTTCTCTGGAGTTGCTTTACATGGCTGTGGAGCTTTGGAGAGAAACAGGGCGACCGGAAAGCGAGTTCTTGGAACGGGCAAAGCTGGCTATTCAGAGCGGGATGCCACGCACCTAGCGCATACAGTGTCGATTCTGACGTTTGGACACCAAAGCTGGACACCAAAAGAAAAAGGGCCGTCCGATTGTCTCGGAAGGCCCTTATTTTCATGGCTGGGGTGGTAGGATTCCTTGCCGTCCGATGATTGTTATCGGCTTTTTGGCGAAGCATAAGAAACTGGGGCGGTTTCGGGGGCATTTTGGCTGCTAGAGAGGCTGCTGACTAGACCGCTAGAGGACCGTCCACTGGCGCTGAGACGACCGCTGACGACTGGTTCCGGGGGCTGACGGGTTGTCGCTGGTGCTGGTGGGGCTGTTGACGAGACCCTTGAAGTTGAATGACAGGACGTTCCATTGGCACTAGTCAATGATTGCTTAGAGCCCAAGGCAGTCTTCCATCTGCTCACTGCTGATTGTGGCCACCAACACAAACTGCGAAGTATTATGGCGACCGACTAAAAAATTTGAAGGACAATTAAACACACGCGCCTAGCGGTTAAATGTGTGTTTCTGAAAGGTTAGCTAAGGGAGTCTCGCTTGATCTATGACAAGATATTCGGATAATAAGATATGTTAGGGTGCTTTCGGAGCTTCTTTTTAGGAGGAAGAGATGGCTGATCTATTCATATCTCGTACTGTTTTCGCAGCATTGGTTTGCACGGCTTTGACCGCTTGTGGAGGCAACGAAAGCATTGGCCCAGGGTCAACCGTAACACCGTTTACAGGTTTCTCGAACATTCCGGATAATGGAACCACGGAAATAGACGGACAGGCTGTTACGGCGAGCTATGTTGCCGATCCCGCCACCGGGGATGTGACCATAAATAACCCCTCTGGACCGTCGCAAAGCACCACACGCGTAGTTACCAGAAACGGTGTTCCTGTTGCATTGACAGCTAATGCGTCTGGGTCGTCCGTTTCATTTGACACGAGAAACGGTGACACTAGGATAGACGATCCATTTACCACATCATTTGTAACAGCAGATGGTCAAGATTCAGCGACGTTTATCAATCCTGGACAATCAGGCTACGAATACCAAACGTATGGTGCTTGGGTTACTGGAGCTGGAACTGGTTCCGGAACTGCTGGCGCAGGAAGTTACGGCCTTAAAACACAAGCTTCTGACGTTCCCGTTGGAGCCAGCGCAACATACCGGGGCGTGGGCTTGGGAGTGGCTCGTCGTGCAGATGGCCAGCCATACCAAACGGTATCCACGGTTACAGTATCCACGGATTTCAACACTGCCAGCATCGATAGTGCGAACACGGCAGCTGTGAATCTCAACACAGCCGCAACGAGCAGTGCACCGGAACTGGATTTTAGCGGTTCGGGCGCGGTTAGCGGTTCAGGGTTCTCGGCAACTGTGACGGGAACGGGTACATCTGGCTCTGCGCAAGGGCAGTTTTATGGTCCCTCAGCCAACGAAGTTGGAGGCACGTATTCAACCTCCGGTCCGGGTGGAGTTTGGCATATGGGAGCGTTTGGCGGAAATTGACCAAAGTGCTGAACTACGGCCAACTAAATACTACTCCGTTGCGGACAGTCGTTAGGCGAATGTGGACACTTCAGGCACCGTCCCCAAAAAGGCGCGCAGAAAGTTATTCAGATCGCAGAAAAAAAAATTGCCTAATGGGGTCGCGATGACTTTTTGGCGGTTGATCGTAGTTTTTTTTCTAACCTTTTGCGTGGCCTCCAATGGAGCGAATGCATCAACCACCGACCCGGCCGTTATAGATGCCAGGTTTAAATCGGGGCTCGCCGCCACTGACCGCGGTGACTACAGTACAGCAATTGCAATATACCTTGGCATTCTTGCGGAAGATCCTAGCCTTACACGTGTGCGCTTGGAGTTGGCGCTGGCTTATTTCCTAAGCGAACAATGGAACCGTTCGCGGTCCGAGTTTTTTAAAGTGCTGTCAGGTGATATTCCGGAACCTGTTCGGCAAAAAGTTCTGACTTTTATTGCAGAAATTGATGCGCGGCGAGGGTTTGAGTTGGATTTTGAGTTTGGGTTAAAAAAACTCGGTTCCACGCGAAACTACGACACCGACCAGATTGAATTAGACTTCTTCGGGATACCCATACCAGCGACTTTGGATCGCTCCAGCAAGACTACATATGGCGTCGGGTATTCTGTATCGGCGTTGTGGCGCAAAGGTCTGAATGGGCTTACAACAAAGGATCGTAGGGTTATTGGCTTCGCAGAGGTGTTCTCATTTGGAGATATTTCAGATGAGAAATCGTTTCGCGACGTGACTTTGGGTGCGCGAGGCGGAGCCCGTTTGGTTTTTCCACGGACAACAGTTGTTGTTAGCCCAGTAGCCTCGACACGTTTCATTGCCGATGAACACTTTGAGGACAGGTTGGGTTTAGAGACTGCGTTCGAGACCAGAAACTCGCAAGCCGTTTCAGTGTTTGGTTCGATTTCAGGGTTTAAATTGGACAATAAATTCGATGACACTTTCAGTGGACATACAATTAACGCAAGATTTGGGGCACGGCGTTCCTTTTTGGGGCGAAACACGGTTGGATTTGCTATCTTTGCCGAAACCAAATCAACGGATCGCGACATTGATACTTATAACCTCGCAGGTCTGGAGGCTTTTGGCTCCTTTGACGCCGGTGCTGGATTTGTCATTGAACCTCAGGTTTATTTTGCGGTCAAATCGTTCTCAGAGACCAATCCACTTTTCTTAGGCAATCCTGACGAAAATCAGTATGGTCTGCGTCTTAGAATTGAGAAGCGCGACATAATAATAGGGAACGGACTGATTCCATACGTTGAAGGCAATTACAATCGGGTGAAAAGTGGAATTGACGCATTTAGTTATCACGAAACTACGATAGAAGTAGGGCTGACCAACGAATTCTAGTTAGGGAGATTTACTGAGTTAAATCAAAAATATTGCGTTTCGCGGAATGCTCCGCAAGCAGAGACCATCCTGGTCACCCAATTTAATCCTCTAAGTGCTTACCGAATTAATTTTTGTATCGACAAATTATTCTGGCATGAAACATAGTTGTTACGCCTGCCCCGAAATAAGTCCTGTTAGGCAAAGAGTAAACAAAAATGAGCCCTCCCCCTCGACAAACCGTTTAGGGCCACCGAGGGTTATTTCCCAAGGTGTTCTTCAGTTGAAAACATAGTCAACCAACCATTTCCAATAGAGCAACCGACCACAAGCACTAGCTCGACCGCTGACGAGTCGTTTCGGGGGTTGACGGGTGGTCGCTGGTGATTCCAGTTTGGGGTTTGTTGGTATGGCGAAGCGGTCGTTCGAGCCTTGGATTGCTTCGAGTCCAAGGCGGACGACAATAGAGTCGTATGGCCCCTTAGGTCGATAGCTCCCTTAGATTTCGAAGCTTAATGCATTGAATCTTCTGCGTGAAAGCTATTGTCGAGCGCCAAATCCACCAATGTGGGAAACTCCTCCTGGCCCAGTGAGTTGGTATGTGCCGCCAATTTCGTTGGCGTTTGGCCCATAAAAAACACCGCCTGCTTTCCCCGAAGTGGCGTCACCTGCTACATCCGCAGTAAAGCTGGTCCCGGAAACTGGACCAGAGCCTGCAAAGTCCATTTCTTGTTTTGAAACTGTTACGTTCCCGCCCCATCTTTTTGTTTCGCCTACTCCATTATATATTCTTACAGCCTCTGTGTCCCTGCTTTCTATTGATATTGTTTGGAAATCAGTAGAGATGTAAACCGAAGCAACTGTGCTGTATAATTGTCCATCTTTTAGTACTGCTAGTCCGAGTAACTCGCCTGAGTAGTTTGCGTTTGCATCCACTGGAATACCATCTTGGGCTGTGCGGGACCCAAAAGAACCTGCACCGACGGCGCGGGATGGCACACCGTATCCAGTGACCCAGTTGCCAAATGATTGATACTCATATGGCGGCTGGGTTGCTTCCGGATAGGCTAGGATGGTTATCAATGCTGTGGATTCATCGGTGCTACCGCCAATTTCGCGGGAGTTATACTGATACACTCTTCCTTCCGCATCGCTTTTGCCGGGCGTGAATAGATACGATAGATCAATGGGCCCCTTATCCAGTTTCTTTTCTGGCTTTATTGCTGAAATTGCAATTCCGTCGATGCGGGGTGAAATGTATATTTCTTGGCCGAATTGGTTGAGTGCGTCATATCCAGGTTCGAATGTAAGCAGAAGAGTGGCAGCTCTGGGATTGGATGGATCAGAGAACTCGTACCTCCCCGTTGTCTCGTTCAGAACTACGGTTGCTGTAACCGCTTCACCTTGCAACTCAGTATCTCCATACGAGAGAAGATAGAAGTGCTTGAACGCCATGGCTTTCGGGCTTGTGGGCTCAGCTTGAGGTGCGTCCCCTCCTCCTCCAGAGCTTCCTCCGGAACCGCAAGAACTGCACCAAGCAACCAGTGCGCCAAGAAGGAAAAGTCGAAATGATCGCACTGGCATAATATCTTTCATGAACCACTCCTACGGCTTTTCTAAATGGCTGACTTACGCATCCGCTCTCCATCTCGGAATTTTCAACTAGCATGCACAAAATCGGCATGCTTTCCTTGATCTGGCTCAAGAGTCACCAGGGTGCGATGAGTCCGGTTGTAACGGAAGATGAATCTTCACAGCAAAAAGGCATGCCGAAGCTTTAATATCCCAAGTATTTGCTTGTTCATCAGTGATCGGACAGCGGCTTTGTACGCGCAGCGGTCATTAAAGAGTGTGCAAACGACCGACGGCTTCGTCCGCAACTCGATCATTCAGTCACCTTGGACCAACATCCTGTTCAACAAAAAGAAAGCAAAGTCAGCACCCCCGGCAACCCGCAAAGGGCCGCCGAGGGTTGGTATTCAGGGTGGTCTACGGTTGACGACATAGTCAGCCAGCCATTTCCAATAGGCTTCAGCGTCAGGAAACCCCTGAGCACGAGCAGCCAGATCTTCCGCAGCTTTACGGGTGCACCCGCCATCGAACTCAGCGATAGCAGCTCGCTCCTCGAACGCATCAATGTCGGGGAAACTCATACCGGAAGCCGTATCTGATCCACGATCGACCGCCGCTGCTCGTCACTGATGCCAGCCGAATAGATACCGTAGGTGATCCCGTTCTCCGACCGTGCCGATTGGTGACCGACCAGAGAGGCCGTGAAGTGTTCAGGGACACCTGTTCGCTCACACTGGGTCACAAACCACTTGCGGGTCGAGTGAAACACCAGTCCCGGTCGCTCCAAGCCCAACCGCCGTCTCAGTCTCGCAAACCCCTTGGTGACATGCGCCACGGTCAGGTCAGGAAACAGAGGACCGGATGAGGGTAACTGCCGAAACGTCTCATCTAGCATCGGATGAACCGGAACCAGTCGCTCCGCCGCGTCCGTCTT